>CAUUAW010000022.1:0-2500 GCA_963543315.1 uncultured Porphyromonas sp. | reverse complement strand
TTTTCTTGGGAGCAGGCTTACCTACTTATCACTTTGTGCACGCACGCCGTGTACTATCAGGTTCGACTCAGTCAGCGGATTTGCCTACTGACCTCTACATCTACACCCTTTAACCAACTATTCCGTCAGTTGGCCGTAGTGTCACTTCTCCGTCTCCACATCACTCAATATATTAGTGCTGGAATATTAACCAGCTCTTCCATCGAACTCACCATTAGGCTTATCCTTAGGTCCCGACTAACCCTGATCCGATTAACGTTGATCAGGAAACCTTAGTCTTTCGGCGAGGAGGTTTCTCGCCCCCTTTATCGTTACTTATACCTACATTTGCTTTTCCTATCAATCCAACACAAGTCGCCCTCATATCTTCTCCTCAATAGGAATGCTCCCCTACCGATGTTTATCATCCCACAGCTTCGGTACACCACTTATGCCCGATTATTATCCACGCCAAAATCCTCGACTAGTGAGCTGTTACGCACTCTTTAAATGAATGGCTGCTTCCAAGCCAACATCCTAGCTGTCTATGCGGTCTGACTTCGTTAAATGCAACTGAGCGGCTATTTCGGGACCTTAGCTGATGGTCTGGATTCTTCTCCTTTCGGACATGGACCTTAGCACCCATGCCCTCACTCCCGGGATCCATATGATGAGCATTCGGAGTTTGTCTGGACTTGATAGGCGGTGAAGCCCTCGCATCCAATCAGTCGCTCTACCTCTCATCAAAAACACCCGAGGCTGCACCTAAATGCATTTCGGGGAGTACGAGCTATCTCCAAGTTTGATTAGCCTTTCACCCCTACCCTCAGTTCATCCGAAAGCTTTTCAACGCTCACCGGTTGGGTCCTCCAGATAGTGTTACCTATCCTTCAACCTGACCAAGGGTAGATCACTTGGTTTCGCGTCTACCTCTACCGACTAATCGCCCTCTTCAGACTCGCTTTCGCTCCGATTCCATACTTCTCTGTACTTAACCTCGCCGGCAATGGTAACTCGTAGGTTCATTATGCAAAAGGCACGCAGTCACTCCTTTGGGGAGCTCCTACCGCTTGTAAGCAGACGGTTTCAGGATCTATTGCACTCCTCTTATCGAGGTTCTTTTCACCTTTCCCTCACGGTACTTGTTCACTATCGGTCTCTTGGAAGTATTTAGCCTTACGGGATGGGCCCCGCAAATTCACACAGGATTTCTCGTGTCCCGCGCTACTCAGGTGGTAACTCTGCCTAAACACAAATTTCGAATACGGGACTGTCACCCTCTATGGTCGATCTTTCCAAATCGTTCTTCTATCTGTCTTTAGTACATTGACGCTACTCCTACAACCCCGCTGATGCCAAAACATCAACGGTTTGGGCTATTCCCCGTTCGCTCGCCACTACTAAGGGAATCACTTTTGTTTTCTTTTCCTGAAGGTACTGAGATGTTTCAGTTCCCCTCGTTGACCTCTCTTTCGAGATACTAGACCTCCTGTCTAGTGGGTTGCCCCATTCGGATATCTGCGGATCAATTCGTATGTGCCAATCCCCGCAGCTTTTCGCAGCTTATCACGTCCTTCTTCGCCTCCAAGAGCCTAGGCATCCGCCGTCTGCCCTTTCTACTTTTCGCCTTGAGATGTATATAGTCCCTCTCACACACTCATCCGAATTTCGGACTCCTGCACTACAGAACTAAAATACACTCGTTGAGTTATACTACTTAGCGCACGATCTAAAATCGTTACTCGCTTTGTATTCTATTGTTGTCATACTTATTTCTAAGTACGCTCGTTACTCGTTTCTATCGTTTCTATTGCTACGTATGTCAAAGATCACTCGGCGTACAAGTGCACTTTCATACACCCCGCCGGTGTGGAGAATATCGGATTCGAACCGATGACCCCCTGCTTGCAAAGCAGGTGCTCTAGCCAGCTGAGCTAATCCCCCGTCCAATTCATCTGAAGATAACCTCCATCCACTTCAGACGCCCGATGTAGTCCCAGGCAGAGTTGAACTGCCGACCTCTACATTATCAGTGTAGCGCTCTAACCAACTGAGCTATAGGACTCTCTCTTCGCTACACCTATCGGCTTGCTCCAGAGCGTTTATATCCTCTCATGGGTTTATCGCTCTACACGTGGACGACGTCTCGAGACCGCTCTATACTCCTAATACTATATCAAGCTAACTATCCCTCTGATAATCCCTCTCATAAGTAATAGCCATCTGTAGCGTTGCCTCGGGGTCGCTCTCGCTTCATCGATTCTCCATGCCGTTATATGGATTTCATAACTAATTACTAAATCTTATCGCGTAATTTTTATCCCCAAAGCACCTCTCCTTCAATCTCACTGCTCGTTTTTGAATAAATAGCACCAATCTTAGAGATAGGTCTCGACACGACTCCCTCTCCTTAAGAGGAACATCTTTAAATGCCCCCTCAGAAAAAACTAGCCTCGAGCCCTGTGCTCTCCAGAAAGGAGGTGTTCCAGCCGCACCTTCCGGTACGGCTACCTTGTTACGA
>CAUUAW010000021.1:0-15599 GCA_963543315.1 uncultured Porphyromonas sp. | reverse complement strand
CGTGATAATCTGTTGACTACTCCGGAATCACTCATTGGCCTTTACGAAGTAAATGCTCGAGGATTACGCAACCAACACCCTAGATCCTCTCAGGAGTGTTAAGTAATTGTTTAGAACATAAAATCCACTCCATGTGTAGCAGACTGTAGAGTTAATAAGTGTGTAAACCGATGGGTGGTAAAAATATATGTATATATTTATCGGCAGAAAGATGGCATGTGCGTAGCATCTCTAATGTAAGTACGGGGACTGCCACATCTCCGCATTGCGGCAAAGGGCTGGTAGAGTAACTTCACTACGAGATCACTCAGATGAGCTCTCTGCTTAGTCCCGGAGGATAGGATTTCCGACAGTGCACTGCTGAAGCACACGCTAGTGATCTTTTATCCCCATTGGCTAGGTCTGGGTGAACAATAGGCTTTCCCTCCTCTTCTCACACTAGTACAACGAACTAAACAAATATAGTTATGAAACTACCATTACGTCAGTTGGCTATCCTTTTTGCTATCCTATTAGGGCTTATGGCTTGCCATGAGGGGAGTCTGCCCCATGTAGAGCCCGAGACATTGACCTTGTCACCTATAGAGCTATCACTTGATGTCGGCGAGACTTATCTGTTGACGACTACAGTAACACCCATAGACACCTCTTTTGCTGTCACATTTGAGAGTAGTAACTCAGCCGTGGCTTCTGTCGACAAAAGGGGCTTGGTAAAGGCGTTGACACCGGGAGTGACGATTGTTAAGGCTTCCGTAGGCAAGTTACACAAGGAATGCTCTGTCACAGTCTCTGCTGGCCCCAATCCGACGAAGGTCACTCTAGAGGTACAAACCACGTCACTAACGATTGAGGAGGGGGATACTAAGCAGATCCAATATACGGTAACGCCTGCCGATATGCCAATCGCGTTTTCGTGTGACAACAATGATGTGGCTACAGTTGATAGTAAGGGGTTAGTTACGGCCCTTGCTGCTGGTAGTGCAATAGTCACACTACTAGTAGAAAATCAGAAGGCGATGGTCTCAGTGAGTGTGACCGAAAAACCCAAACCGACTCGACCGAAATTGGCTATTGAGTACTTAGCTCCCTATGATATAGATCAAGCTGGAATAGGCTTTGCGACTACTCACAGCAACGATGCCTCGGGACTCTTTGCTCTATGGCGTGTCGAGGCTATTATGCAGCAAGATTTTCTCAAGGACTATCATATGGGTACACCTGCAGAGTGGCTGGGGATTTTCCCAGCTTATACGAATACTCGGTTGATTGACTTCTTTAGGGCAGTGGATTATTTGGGTATTAAAGAGGAAATAGAGGTACATGGTCAATTAGGCAATTACACTGCAGACTATCGCAATATGGGAGATGCCCTGACGTATGCTATACGCTTTAAGGGAGAGGGCAATAGATTGTTGACTGCCTATCGCTATGAGGGTATTGGATCGTTTGATGAGGGCGACCTCATTTCCCAAATTCGAGTCACGGTGCGTTATCTAGGGACAGACTTTACAGGAGGCATTGATGAAATAGCCACATCGGAGTACTGGCAGCAGAATGTGGGGGGAGATATCATACGAATCTTCCCATGCTCAGGTTACTGTACCTACCCAGACGACTATGGTCAAGGCGCCCCAGATGCTCTTACACACAGAGGAGAGTATGGAGGCTATTTATGTCGTCCTGCTAAGGGTGCCGAGAGCACTTGCAATGTGAGTTATGGCTTCAATACCTGTGCTGTCTTTATTAATGACTTCAGTGGGAGCAACTATGCGTGGCAACTGCGACCCTTTACGAATGATTGAGAGAGCTCTAGACTTAGTGATATGAATGGTTCTAGAAGTCGAGGAGCCTTATTGGTGCTCTTGTTAGGATATTTCTTGGTGCACTCAGTAGAGCTTCGAGCACAGCAGGAGGATAAACATGAGTGGCTCAAGCTATCTTCTTTTTATAAGGGGACAGATATCTATGGTCAGCCAGTTAATATGGTCGATACCCTCCACGCCCACAAACGGGTCCTACTCTACTTCTTTACCGTATGGGATGAAGCCTCTTACTACTATCATCAGCAAGGGATACTGAGAGATTTGACTCAAATAGGGGATGGACAAGCGATATCTGTATGGCTTGTTGAGATACAAGGTGCTCCTAGAGAGGCTATTGAGGGGCGTGCTCCATATCCTTCGGATACAAACTCTCGTGGGGATTGGACAACATATGGAGGAGTGCAAGCCCCCTATACGATCATCAGTGACAAGCAACTTGCAGAGGCTATTGGAGTTAAGACTTACTATCTACCGACTACATACTTAGTCTGCCCTTCAGGTTTCTACATAGACTGTTATCCAGCTCTAGAGAGTGAGCACCCGGTAGAGGGGATCTCCGAACTCTCGGCTTTATGTCTCACCGAGTCAGACCCGCCTAGGGATATAAAAATTATTGCTCCCGAGCGGAGTGAAGTAGAGTCTCCATGCCGTCTATCCTTGTTTGTACGTACCTATAGCCCTATTACCTCATACGAGTGGACCATGGAGGGTGGAAATCCCCACCATAGCAACGATGCTGAGCCAAAGGTTAGTTGGTCTCAGTCAGGGGATTACACAATCACTCTAACAGTAGCAAACGAGCATGGACAGGTGTCTCAGTCGACCTCAATACATGTCATAGACTGCTCTAAGGGCATCGAAACCTTGCCATACGTAGAGGACTTCGAGCAAGATCTAAAGACCTACCCAGACTGCTGGCACCTATTTGATGAGGATGGAGATGGGATTAATTGGCGATGCTTATATCAAGAGCAACAGGATATCCCTGGCATGCCCTCCTCCGCTGTCGTGCATTTAGGTCATAAACAGAGTGCGAATTGTATGGTCTCTTGGAGTAGTTTCCCTATAAAAGCTTCGTGGCAAGGGGGAGAGCTCTCCTTTGATCTGATACCTCAAGATGCTTTTAACTGGCTAGTATTACCTAAGATCTCTATACCGGGAGATGCTCCAGCGCCCACATTGCACTATGCTGTCAAGAGCTTGTCAGGGAGTGATGCAGAGCGTTACTCCATCTTCCTCTCCGAACGAGGATATAAGCGCTCCGACTTCACACATGTATTGGCAAGCCAGCTCACAGCCCCTGCTGGGGGGTGGGCAGAGCGATCTATATCCCTTGCCTCCTTTGCCGGAAAAGATGTCTACATAGCAATAAAGCATGCTGACAGTAACAAGCTCGCACTGTTCCTAGACGATGTCGCTGTTACTACAGATGGTAAGTACGAAGCCTTACCTACGGTGGATCGGAGTGACGGTAAGATGAGAGCTTATCAGTATGAGTCGACTCTGAGTATCTTGCTGGATAATACACATACATCTCGGCTGTCAATATATAATCCCTCCGGTATCCTCGTCTACACACGTACAGATCCATCTGACTGTATGGATGTAGATGTGTCTGGGTGGACTCCGGGGTGTTATATCATAGTCCTAAAGTACCTTTCAGGACGGTCTACTATAGATAAGGTGATGATAAGGGAATGACTTTTGTCCCATACTCGAAATCAAACTCAAATCTAATGGCATTAGCCAAGCATTGGTCCGTAAAGGATCTCAATGGAGACCCTAATACGAAGAAGACTACACCTATACAACAATCATGGAGGATCGACACCGCATTTATCCTAATCCAGTATCGGACTACCTATACATCATGGTAAGAATCAATTATCCAAACTCTAATGTATATGAATCATAGACTCCTCTTAACGGCTTGTCTCGTATGCTTGATAAGCCTTTGCCCTCTGGTGCCAACAGTGGCTCAGCAATCTATTAAGTTAACCACGACTAAGCAAACGAAAGGGAATAGTAACACGAAAAAATTCAACCTCGAGCTTTGTGTTACTTCACCGCAAGATGTAATTATCGATTGGGGAGATGGACGAATAGACACAACGAGAGTAGAAGTTACTTCTCCCGAAGAGGGTGTCTCTAAGCATCGTCGGCACTTCCAGGACGGAAAGAGCGAGCACACCGTGACCATACTCGGACAAATTTCATACCTAAAGGTAAAGGGGCAGAAGCTCAAATCTGTAGATATCACTCGAGCATCCGATCTGGTGGAGCTGTCTATTACATCTGAAGCAAACCTAACCTCTCTAGATGCCTCTGCATGCTCGGCATTAAGGAAACTGATATGTAGCTCTAATCAGCTGAATTCACTCTTACTACCTAACGGGCTCTCCTTGCTGGACTGTAGCAACAATGCTCTCGGGATTACGGATCTTCCAGATCTTTACACAGGGATGAGTAAGGAGGATTATCTATTTGGAGAGCAGCGAGCACACCCTATAGCTTCTACACTCGTACGAGGGCTCCGAGTAGATCTGACCAGCTATACAAACAGGCGCGGGGTGACAAAGGAGGAGCAGCAGACCGAGTTCACCTGGTACGATGCCGATGGCAATGAAATAGACCACACTAAGTACCAAGAGAGAGGAGGAGTATTTACTTTTGCTGAGCAACCTGAGACATCGATCCACTGCGTGTATAGCACTCCAGCCTTCCCAGAGGTTGAGTTCAAGACACAGCCTGTAGAGCTTCAGGCGGAGCCAAGTACATTGTATCGTTTTGGCTATAGCTACGGAGCTCCCTCTGCTCGTGGTAGCGAAAAGGCTGGAGGGAAGCTGTGGTATGCCGGGGGACCTCTATTTATAAATCAAGATCTCGCACCATTTTCTGGAGATAAAATAGCTGGCATCAGGGTCTACTTGCATCAAGACTACGCACAATCTAAAGTTTTTATCCGTGCTGGTTTAGATCAGAAGAAAGGGAATCTCGCTGAGCAACTCGTAGATCTAAAGACTGGGTGGAATGAGATCCTCTTTGATCACTTAGTAGACATGCCCCAAGACTCTCTCTTGGCGGCTTACTTCATTCGTACAGAGAGTAAGAGTGATGTTGTACTAGCTGGAGACCGTTCTATCTTTAATGCGAACCACCTGTGGGAGATGATTCAGGACAGACAGGAGGCGCCCGATCCATTAGCCCCATTTTATGAGACCACTTGGATAAACTCATCTAAAGATCTCCCTGCAGCACCCGTACAGCTCCTACTGAAGGGGAGTGATCCTACGCATTTTGAGAATAGGATCTCCGTTATCGGATTTTATCCCCCTTTCTATGCTCCTATTAATGTACAAGGAGAGAGCGAATGCCCGATTTTACTTGCAAATAGAGGTCTAAATAAGATAGATCATGTTGCTGTCAAGTATTGTTTTGACCGAGGTACTCCAATAACTGTAGAGTTGCCGATCCATCTGGAGCCATATGAGCAGCAGACGATCGATGGTGACTATCTGCGTATGCCTATTCCCTATCGTGATACAGAGCGTCATCTACTCACACTTACCCTTTCCTCCATCAATGGGGCCGATGGACATATATCTAATGCGTCTTGGACGCAACTGACCCAAGGGTATCATCAGGATAGGGTCTACCCTCGTACACCGCTTATCGAGACTCTTATGTCAGAGGGGGATCCTTTTGCGGCAAATGCTGAGAAAAATCTGACATCCCTCCTAGCGAGTAAGAGTTGGATAGGACATAACATCATCCGAATGGATTACCACCTAGGTATAGGAGATCGATCAGATGCTTACGAATTACCCCAATCTATCTTTGATGACGCTGTTGGGAGGCTGGCGATCCTAAGCGGTGAGCCAGGGTATTCCTCAGACCAGGAGACTGTCATCCCATCGATTATGGTAGATAGAGATATCATGACAAACTATGCTCTCTACCTCTATAAAGGGTCTCCATTCCTACCTATACTAGACAATAACAGCCTAGCTCGGATGCTGATTTCGGATGCCATCGAGGCTCCCGGATTTGCAGAGTTGAGTATCATACAAAGCATGTCCGACACACCCCAAGCCACACGTTTTAATGTCTCAGGGGTCATCTCAAGAGACCTACATGATGTGAGTAATCTAAGCATTACACTACTACTCATTGAGGGAGATTTAGTCGGGACACAAACCATCTTCGACCCCTTCCGACATGAGGTCGTCGAGCAGGAGGGCTTTGTCCATGCACCCACCGTTCGAGCCTTTATTACTAATCCTCAGGGCGAACACTTGACTGTAGCCGACGATCTGAGCTATCAATACGACTCGCCTGATGTCATACTACGAGGGATGAATCCCGATAAGTGTAAGGTGGTTGCATTCATTCACAAGAATAGCCCACACGAAAAAATCAACAATATGGTGTTAAATAGCACAGCAAGTACGGTGGATATCCAGAAGATCAATGCGGTAAACCCTCAGCCACACACTACCGATCCAGAGGTCTCTTGCTCGATTGCCCATGGGACGCTCTTCGTAACTGGAGAGATCCGGAGTGTAGCTCTCTACGATGCTCTGGGTAAAGTTGTTGACACAGAGGGGCTAACCTCAGGGGTATATATAGCTAGGATTGTAGATGCTCAAGGGGGGGTACACATTTTCAAACTCTGCTGTGATTAGATATCTTGTAGACTGCGACTCTTTGCACAGCTCCTAGATTCATGATACGAAGTAAAAAGATATTCCCACTTCAAGGTAAAGGGGCAATGATAAACGCCGAATGCGTAAATCGAAATTAGACACAGACAGGCAGCTATCATATAGATACCCTATCGACAACTCCGAAATCATACATCAAAGACTCCGTAATAGGCGAATGACTATCCCGTAATAATCTGTTGACTACTCCGGGATCAGTCGTTAGTCTTTACGGAGTAAATGCTCGAGGATTACGCAACCAACACCTTAGATCCTCTCAGGAGTGTTAAGTAATTGTTTAGAACATAAAATCCACTCCATGTGTAGCAGACTGTAGAGTTAATAAGTGTGTAAACCGATGGGTGGTAAAAATATATGTATATATTTATCGACAGAAAGATGGCATGTGCGTTGCATCTCTAATGTAAGTACGGGGACCGCCACATCTCCATGTTGCAGACACGAGTCAATGCGCTAAGCTTACTATGAGATCACTCGGATAACCCCCACCGTGCTGACTTAATGGTGTGATCATTAGCGAGGAATCAGCATGCTTATCCCAACGACATTAAACATGTAAGAGTATTCCCACATTGACCGCCAAGGGAGATTGGATATCCTACTTACATCTCTCCCTCCCTCTAAAGAAGTATAAACATAGAAGTACTACT
This sequence comes from uncultured Porphyromonas sp., assembly GCA_963543315.1. Lineage (GTDB taxonomy): Bacteria > Bacteroidota > Bacteroidia > Bacteroidales > Porphyromonadaceae > Porphyromonas. The sequence continues at coordinate 8,402 of CAUUAW010000021.1, read as the reverse complement.
AACCAATCAAGTATATCATAACTATGGAACGATTCAGATTATTAGAGGTAACTTTGCTGCTACTCCTCTCTATTTGTGTGGTATATGGACAAGAGGGGAAAAGCCCCCTCCTAGCAGTCGCCGAGTACAACATCGAGGCGGATGGCTCTATGGCGACTGGCGACCTAAAGACGGCCTATGGAGGGCACTTTAAGTGGGAAAAGCTAGAGACACTATCCCTCCCTCAAGGTTACCACATCCCGACCAAGGAAGAGATGATGGTACTGGCAGGTCGCTTTTCCATGGATGAAAACCCTCGCCCTCCTTATCCAATCTTAATCTGGACTATAGATCAGGAGGCCGACGAGCAAGTGAACCTCTTTGGCAAGGTATACACCCTATCCTCTCACTATTATGCCCTCAATGATGGGAAATGCTATGCGCTGCGCTTCAAAGGAGGTGATAATAAGTTCTTTAGTGCGTATAAGTGGGAGATGGTCCCCAAACCCGATGAGGCGGGTAAATCTCTTGCTCTCAAGATAACCTGTCGCCTCCTGGGGGCTACAGGTGTTGACACTGATATTAGATCCCTGGCTACAGAGGATTTTTGGGTCAACAATAATGAAAATGATGTGATACGCTACTTCCCGACTGCTGGCTATGGAGACTATACTGGAGAAGACAAAATCGTAGACCTCAACGAGTATGGTAGGTATTGGTCCTGTACAACTCGTGAAGATTCAAAGAATGGGGCCTGGGGATTTGGCTTTGACGGGAGCATTATCATCGTATACAACTGGATTAAAACCTCTGCGTACAGTCTACGCTGCTTCAAGGATTACGGAGGGGGAACTCCTATAGTTTCATTAGATAAAAGGAATGGGGCGGTATCTATCAGTATTGACTCCACTCTACGAGCCGTTTGGATTAAAGGGATTGCACCAGGCACTCCCATCTCCCTATACTCGCTCGTGGGAGAACTACTCTACAGGGATACAGCTCTATTTGAAATCACTCGTATAGATTTATCCTCCTACACGGGAGGAGCTTATATACTATCTACTGGAGGAATGGTCTATAAGATACAACTATAACCCCCTTATCTTATGAAAACGAGAACGTTACTTATTGCCATATTCCTGCTCCTTGCAAATCTATGCAGACTCAGCAGTCAAGAGACTCAAAATCCTCTCTCTCTCGTAGCAGAGTACAACCTTGAGAGCGAAGGAGGCTTTGCTACGGGAGATCCCCAGACAGCATACGGGGGCTTATTCAGATTCCTCAGCCTACCCCAGATAAAAGTGCCTCAGGGTTACCATATACCGACTAAAGAAGAGCTAATGGTTATATCTGGAAGGTATAACTCAGATGAGAAACCTAATCCTCCATATCCGGATCTCTCGTGGGAGATAGATCGAGGTGCAGACGAGGAGGTCATACTCTTTGGTGAGAAGCAAACGCTCAACTCCCATTACTATGGAAAGGGAGAGTATGTCTGCTATGCATTAAGATTCAAGGGAGGAGACAATCGCTACTTAAGTGCTTATAAGTGGGAGCCTATCTTTTTCGAAGGTGATACACAGAAGGTAAAGACAAAGGCTCTCAAAGTCACCTGTCGTCTCCTAGGAGCTGAGGGGATCGGACTTAAAGTTGAGGATATCGCTAAGCCAGAATACTGGGAGTCTAATGCTCAAAACGATGTCGTGCGTTACTTCCCTACAGCGGGTTATACCAACTACAATGACGAGGAAGTTGTGATGGGACGAAATATGAAAGGTCGATACTGGAGTCTCACAAGCAAGGATATCAACGGAGCCTGGGGTTTTGGATTTGATGCGGATTTCGTAATGGTGTACTCATGGATCTACACAGCTGGGTATAGTGTCCGATGCTTTAAGGACAAAGTCCCCGTAATCCCAGAGCCCACTACAGATGCTACTTGCCAAATGAGTGTAGCAAAACTGGATGCACCCATTGAAGTCGAAATAACAGGACCTAGTGAGGTGGAAGTTGACTGGGGAGATGGAGTACGACACAAGGTAGTATTATCTGATGTCGGAGGCAAAGTGTCCGGGAACGTAATCGGTAGTAAGTTCTCTATTTATGCTAATCACGTATTATCACTCAAAGCAAATAGCCAAAACCTATCAGAGGTCATCCTATCAAATTGTGAGGAACTAGAGATCCTAGAGCTCGGTTTTAATAAGCTAGAGAACCTATCTCTCAAGGGGTTGACTAACTTAAAACGGCTCAATGTGGTAAATAACCGGATTCGACAGCTAGATGTCACTCCTGCAAAATTACTACAGTACCTCTCTGTATCAAAGAACTTCTATATAAAGGACCTAGCTCTCGACAAACTCCTGGATCTAGAGGAGCTATATATTGCCACTAATGATATCTCAACAATAGATCTGTCGAAGAACACGAAGCTAAGGATCTTAGATCTATCTAAAAACAAGGAGCTAGAAACAATAGATCTTTCCACTCTCACTTCATTAGAGGATCTATCGATAGGAAGAACTGCGATTAGCTCTCTTGACCTCTCTCATAATCAATCTCTCGTGAGATTATATGCTGATGGTAACAGGCAGCTATCGGAGCTATGCTATAGTTCATTATCCAGATTGCTTAGCTGTTACCTATCTAAGTGTGCTTTAGGAGAGCAGGTCCTCAACAAGCTAATAAGCGATCTTCCTAATGTCTCTGACATTTTTGTCTATGCAAATGAGCGTGTATGGAAGAAGCAGCTCGAGCTGTCTGAAAACGTAGATGTCGTTAAGGAGCGACTTGCCCTCGATGAGGCTCGGGGTAAGGGGTGGAAAATCGATCTCCTTGACGAAGCTTGGTCAATGACACCGCGCAATCCTTGTATGATCCTAACGACTGCAATCCCTGTCAATGAGGAGATAACCTGGACGGTTGATAACTATTACGATCCGTTTTGGGTAGATTGGGGGCAGTGGTGGAGTAGTTTCCTCCAGTCAAAACCTCATGTCATCACCCATGCAGTAAGACAACCGGAGATACAATATTACTCTAGGGGTCTCATGGAGATAAGGTGCCCGAATCAAAAGCTTACCAAGGCAGAGTTCCCAAATAACGATCAAACCTACCTGATAGACTTGCATGACAATGAGCTTACCTCGCTCTTACTCGGAGCCAACAACTCCATTGTTAACCTAGATATTCGTAACAATAAACTAAACGGAGAGGCTCTCGACCAGATTTTTAGCTCTCTGAGGATACTTAGAGAGATTCAATACCCATTCCCCATTAAGGGTTATGAATCCTTTCCCTCTAATATAGAGTGTGGGAAAATCTGCATAGCGGGGAACCCAGGGGCAATAGCATGCGATACTTCTATCGCTACTCAAAAGGGATATACAGTAGACCTATCCACAGGGATCGAGGAGACTCATCCGGGTGACTCCTCTACCTACTGCTATCCAAATCCTGCCCATGATGTAATATATCTAGGTAGCACCGCGGGATTTGTAGAGCTATTCTCATATGATGGGGTACTCGTCTTGACAGCTCAAGATGTGTCAATGATAGATATCTCCACCCTCCCCGAAGGTCCCTATGTATTGAGAGTCAATGGTACTACGCTAAGAAAGGTATCCATTATTCATTAGGAGTCGGTCGAAGGGCGATATTGTAAACTAATGAAAGGGAGGCTTATCTTTGGGTGCTCTTTTGGTATCCAGACAAGTCTCCCTTTTGTTGCTCATTCGATGGGAGGATGACGTGTCTGGCTTACCACTCCTCAAGAGGTTAGGATAGGGGCTCCTCGGCTCGAGGGTTTAGCACTTTGGGGCATTCTCAAGTCGTATTGCTTTATGCCGTAAGGGGGTGCTGTAGAGAATTAAACTTAAGAGTCTACATCCTCCTGGAGAGAGGATAACAATGTGCTGAGAGGAATAAATACATCCCCCTTGTAGAGAAGGAAAATCCCTTACGGAGAGCCAAGGTAGGATCTCCGTAAAGCTAAAAGTAGATCTCCGTAAAAATCTTTTCACATCCCCGGGGATATGGGGGCATATCCCCGTAGGGGGGAAGAAACGGAATGTCTTTTTAGGGGATGCGAAAGAAAGGGCGTGGAAGTGCGATGAATAAAGGGTTTGAGGGGAAAAGGAGCTCAGCGGTGGTGTTGAAACGGAATGTGCATTTCGGTTGATTTGAGGTTGATTTTCGGGTGAGCGTCCGAGAGCGTTCGAGAGGATATGTTGATTGGATAGGAAGGGGTGCGAATAACACACTAAATGGAGGTAGATAGGTAGTAAGTCGAAGGACTAAGAAGAAGCCCACAAGGTACGCTATAAGCGGACTTGTGGGCATTTTGCCTGGAGCCTTATAGGAGGTGTTTTGGAAGCGTTTACGTGGCGTTCAAAAAGGGGTAAAGGAGGGCTAATTTGGGGTGTTTGGAGTGAGCCATTCGGACGCTCCTCGGAGGGTAATAAGATTACAAAAACGCTTAGGGTATGCACTTAGGGTATGCAAAATGGAGTTTAGGGTATGCATTGAAAAGGGTCGAGCAAAAACGGAATGTCCTTTTAGGGTATGCAAATGCGAGTTTAGGGTATGCATCGGGAAATGTTAAACCAAAAACGAAATGTCCGTTTAGGGTATGCAAAACGAGTTTAGGGTATGCAGTAGAGCGTACTTTTTTGGCAAGTACGGAGTGGGTAAATGCACTTAAAGGGGTATATAATGGCACTTTTTGGACGCTAAAAGGGGGGTAAATGACGGGTAAAGGACACCTGCTTACCTTTATCACCTTCGTGTATTTGTCTAGTTATTAGCTAGATACGATATTTCGCTATGAGAGAATAGGGGTAAATGGTGTGACCGCACATAAAAAGAGGCTCCACATATTGGTCTAGTGGAGCCTCTATACCATCGCTCTATGTACGACATAACACCGCATTGAATAACGCTGTTATCTAGCACATCGCATTGTACCGTATGGAGAACTTGACGAGTGCAATATGGCGTATATGGCGTAGTTCTACCTCACGTGGGGCATAGTTTTCGTTGTTGGACACCAGCAATACCTTGCTAGGATCAGTGGGGTGTTGCTGAACCCATTTTACTGCGGTGTATATGTCGCCATCTTCGTTGAGGCTTACGATATACATATCTCCATAATGTATGTTGTGGAGGTCGTGGATAAGAGAGTAAGCTACAATGTCACCATTCTTTAGGAGAGGGTACATAGAGTCTCCTGTCACGCTCATTGCTCCATCACACTTTGGCATTCTTGGGATAATGATTTTGCCCACTTCGTACTCGGGATCATCATCGAATAGTTGAACTACACCTGCGGTAGCTTCCCAAGAGTAGTAGGGGATATACTGTTTTTCAATGGTTGCCTCCGTGTATTTTGTGTGAATAGGGGTTATCTCCACAGGTGTAGACTGTTTGAGCATATCGCCTTCGCCTGTGATTAGCCAATCAAGGTTGAGGTCTTTGTAAGTAGCGATTATAGTTGCTATTTTATCGCTAGTGAGTTGCTGGTGTAGCTTATCGGTGTCTACAAGACCTCTATTTAGCCCTGTCTGTCTATAAAACGCAAGCTTGGAAATACCTTTGAAATCAAGATATTTCACCAATCTACTCTTCGATGTAGCGACTTTATTCGTCATTAACGCTTGCTTATTGCACTTATAGTTGTATCTTTGCAGTGGGGTAACTGTTTTACCTCGCCACAAAGATACGGAAATGCGATGTTCTAGACTATAAGACGATGAGAAGAATACTGATAGATAAGGAGGGGCGAGCCAAGTTGCGGAGCTTGTTTGGTGTAAGCAATAAGACGATAAGCTTTGCCCTCTGCTACCGAAGCCATAGCGATTTAGCTCGCAAGATACGTGCTACAGCCTTGCAGTATGGAGGCAAGGCTACAGCACTTGATGTGGATACTATCTACAGCAAAAACTGTATAGTACAACGCTATGGAGGGAACGTTGAGCTACATATCAATCTTGATACAGCAGTATCTACTCTCTGCAAGGCTGAAGAAGAGGTGAAAGTGGTTCGGAACACCCAAATCAAGGATTTGCTGAAGCTCCAAGAGCGTGCGAATCGTATCGCCTTAAGCTCCGAGCAATAAGACAAGTCTTCGCTAATAGCAACTCTCACTAGCGAAATAGATATGGAATACCACGACAATAAGCTCTGCACCACATACAAGGAGTGCTCAGGAGGGGAATCCCCTATTGTCAAAGAGGGAACCCTGCGGTCTTGGCTCTCTCGGGGCTTGGTGCAGTATGCACGGAGGGCAAAAGGTCGTGGGGTGAAGGCGTTAATAGATGTGATGACACTACCTAAGGAGACGCAAAAGGAGCTTATCCGAAGGTATGGCTTGCCCGAGAAGCCCACCTTGAAGGCGGAAGTGGTGGAAGTGGCGAGGGATGTGAAAGCCCTCAACTACTTCAATCAGTACCGCTATTATAATGGACAGGGAGAGGAGCAGAGTTTGCCCAGCGATATTATCCTCGAGTACACCCTCAATGCAAGCGTCCTCAATGTCCTCATTCAGGAGGAAAAACGGCTTCGGGCTATGGGTAATAAGCTCAATAACAACCGCACCGATATAGGGGGCATCCTCTTATCTCTCTCGGAAGCCTTACGGAGGGAATACGGACACAACTTGCCTGCTAGTGAAAGACGACTCAGAGAGAAGCTCCGAGACTATAAAAAGAAGGGCTATGCGACCCTCATTAGCCGAGCAATGGGCAATAGTAATAGCACGAAGATTACCGAAGAGGCTGGCGAGTATCTCGTAGCCCTGAAGCTATCGAAGCTCCCCACCCTCTCCCACGAAGATATATTGGAAGCCTACAACTATAAGTGTCAGGAGACTGGCTGGAAACCCCTCGAGAGTATACAGGCTCTCCGCAACTACCTCTATAGCCCAGCGGTGAAGCCGAAGTGGTATGGAGGTCGAGTGGGAGAACTCACCGCCTATCAAGTCTATGGCTACAAGCATAAGACCACGATGCCTGAGAAGCGAGATGCCCTTTGGTACATTGACGGTACGAAGCTCAACCTATACTATAATAAGGAGGGGAAACTTGCCACGGCAATGGTCGTAGAGGTGATAGATGCCTATAGCGACTGCCTCCTAGGGTATGCGATTACGGAGACGGAAGATTTTCAAGCTCAGTATAGAGCTGTGCGGATGGCTCTTGAAAAGGCTGGACACCGCCCTTATGAACTTGTCCACGACAATCAGGGTGGACAGACCAGCAAGGTTGCTAAGGAGTGGTTCGACCGCATCGCTTTAGTACATCGCACCACGCAACCTAATAGACCCCAAAGTAAAACCATTGAGAACCTCTTCGGACGCTTCCAGCAAGAGGTGCTAAAACGAATGCCGTGGTTCACGGGGGCAAACGTCACTGCTAAGAGTGATGAAAACCGCCCCGACCTCGAGTGGATAAAGGCAAACCTCAACCTCCTTCCCCGAAGCCTCGAGGAGCTAGAAGAGCAATACGTAGTCCTTCGGAATGAGTGGAACCTGCGTAAGCATCACCGCATAGGGATAGCACGTATAGAGATGTACGAAACGAGCCACAACGAGGCTCTCACCCCCTTCTCTGAAGCGGATTACGAAGCCCTCTTCCTCCTTACTCGCCCTCGCACGATACGCTTTGAGGGGCGTGGATTGGTGCTAGAGAGTGGTAAGCAGGAGTACGCCTACGATGCCTACACCGAGACCCAAGAGGGGAAGCTCCTCGTAGACTTTGAGTGGCGATTGAAAAATATCGGGCAAGAGTTCGTAGTGCGATACGACCCCGAAGACCTATCTAAGCTCTATCTCTATAAGGAGACTGCCAACGGACTACGCTTCGAACGGATTGTCACCAGCAAGGTGGTTGTCGCTCGAGCTATCCAAGAGCAAACTTCATCCGATGCGGAGTACATCCGCTATATCCAGCAGGCGGACAAAGAGGCACGCCTCGCCCTTGTGGCGGAGCAGAGAGCTATCACCGCCACGTGGCAGGTGGGTAAAGCGAGCCTCGCTCCCGACCCCAAAGGCACCAGTGCGAAAGAACGAGAAGCCCTTGATAGAAGGGTTGACCTCCTTACCCAAGAGAAGCTACAGCGTAACGAAACAAAAGGCATCCCCACGACCCCGACACCCGAGCCAATCCCCACGGCTATCCCCTTATCCACGACCAAGCAAAAGAAAAGAGCATTACAGCCTAGGGGTATAGAGCCTGCGGTAGCCTACAAAAAGGATAGCCTCCGTACGTGGGACGAGGTAGAAGTGAAGGTGGTGGAGAAGGTGAATGAAGAGCCTCTCATAGACCTGTCATACCTCCTCGAGACTAAAGATGACCTCAAACAACGAATCAGAGATAAGTACTAATCCAATGAGAAATTAGAAAAGAGGAATGAGAAATTAAGAGCTA
>CAUUAW010000020.1:0-26084 GCA_963543315.1 uncultured Porphyromonas sp. | reverse complement strand
TCTCATAATGTACCCATCTATAATACCTCAAGATACCGTCCAATATCCCCAGAATCAAACATCCTTTACTCCCGAATACTTTCCAGCCAATACCGGAATAACCAAACTGGATCTCCGGAATCAGCCTACAATAATCCCCGAAATATCCATCCAATATCTCCCGAAGTAGCCCTCACACCCCCCTCCTCTACCCATATGACTTCCACTAAAACAGAGAGACAAGCGTGGGAAGGAATTACTATCCCCGTCATACTAAGCGTCAGGGACTTATAAATTAGCTGCACTCGGGGCCCTTGTATGACGCTCGGATAACGCGTAGAAAAGGAGCCTCAGTGGGTAACTACAATTGGAAACACCTGATGGTTAACCTGAAGGTAGTAAACACCTCTAGGGAGATCAGCAAGTTCTAGTCGCCTAATCCCCGTAGAGTCTATTATGTTCGAGAGAATCTCTGCCCCGGAGGAGGAGTATAAAGCAATCTCCACATAGGGGATGAGACTCCTGATGTAAAGATAAGCGTCTACTGGATTGGGATAAAATGTGACTGAAGGGCGCTCTGGCTCTAGAAGCGCATTCCCCTTTTGGAAGAGAATTTGCACCTCAGTATCTTTTAGGACTTCGAAACTCCTCCCCTCTAAAGGCTGTCCATTGACGGTGATCGATTGTACTACATAACCTTCATCTGGAGTCACAGCGAGTTGTAGTTTGATCCCCCTGGGTACTTGATTATAGGGTTGATAATTCACGATAGAGGCTGTACCATGCTCTCCTACGTTAAGCGATAGAGAGTGTATCGTGTAGCCTTCAAATTCCGAATACTTTGAGTCTGGCAGAACTCTTTGGAATACTCTCCAAGATTTTTGCTTAATGAGGTCTACTTGTTCTACCGAGATCGCATTGCCGCAAAGGCTGTCTTTGGCTACCACATAAAACTCTCCCTGACCAGACTTGGCGACGGGTAGCTGTTGGATAAGGGCCTGCATATGCTCACCTCGAATCTTATTACCCTCTATGTCTAGAGCAACTAAACCCTCACACTTTTTAGGCAAGACTAGTTGCGACAGTCCATTATAAGAAAGATATAGCTGAGATAGGGATGATAACGAAGCCAGATCTACCGTATTCAAATCACAAGAAGATAAATTAAGCCATGACAGATTAGGGCAAGGTGTCAGATCTAGACTAGTCAAGGGATTCCCCGATAGATTTAACTGCACCATGGCAGGGCAACCCGTGAGGTCAATGGAGGATAAACGATTACCAGCCAACAGTAGTTTGGTCATCCAGCCGAGCCCCTCAAGATTGATACTGGAGAGTCTATTGTCATTGAGGTTTAAGTCTATGAGCTCCGGAAGTTCGTTTGGATTGATTGTCTCGATTTGATTGTTTGCTAAGTTTAAGGAGCTCAACCCTGAGACTGGAGTACAGTCAAAAGAGGTTAGCTCGTTATTACTACAGTTTAGTAACACCAGATCAGGAGTGTTTGACAAGTCTATTGTCCTTAACTTATTGCTCGCCAAATCTAGACGGTTGATGAGAGACTGAGGAGCAAAGATCACGTCTGTAATTTTATTTCCCGAAGCATTAAGAGTCTTGAGTGATGGCAGGCTTGATAGATTAAGAGTTGTAAGCTGATTGTTTTGTATCCAGAGATCCTCTATGAGCGGATTTTGAGAGAGATCAATTTGGGTCAACTTGTTATCGCCTATACTCAAGCGCTTCAGACTAGAAAGCTCCGAAATATCAATGCCTGTCAGTACACTTTCCGGGCAAAAAAGTCCCTCTAGATCACCATATATAGTAATTGTCTTAGCCTCGACAGGATGTTTAACTGGGGGAAGTCCCCGTTCATTGTCCTGACACACGCCATCATTATTCCAGTCAATCCACAGCTCACCTTCCTGCCACCCATCGACTAGCTGCACGGTAATCGCCCACTGAGTCTTGCCGCCTGTCGTTAAGGTCGCACGAGGAGCTGGAGCAAGGATCTCTTCATAGCCCTTGTACACACGCCAGTTTTTAGAGCGCGCCTCTCGAAGGGTCTTTGGACTTACTTGATTCCCCTCAGGAGATCCGGTACTTGTTTTGATTGCCTTGAGCACACCACTCTCCTGACCCGAGAGATCTGGTAGACTCTCCACAAAACGACCAAAGGATGACTCTGTGAGTTGATTGTCGTATAGCTCTATTTTTCTGATAGGGGCAGAGGAGTTTACAACCAGCTTAGTTAGACGATTTTCACTACAATCTAGCACTTTAAGTAGATTTGCAGAAGAGAGATCTAACTCGGCTATCTGATTTCTCCAGCAGGATACACTCTCGAGTTGGGTAAGCCCAGATAGACAGAGCTTGGTCAGTTGATTCTTATGAGTCGATACTTTGACCAGAGCTGAGCAAGACGTGAGATCCAACTGTGACAACTGATTATTGTAACACTCCAAGAGCTTCAGTCGGGTCATCCCATTAAGGTCTAGATGGCTTAATCTATTCCCATCACATACAAGTGTATCTAGAAGGTAAAGCCCCCCAATCTGCAGATTGGTCAACCCGGCGTCCGTGGCATCCAAGACCCTTAACTTAGGGCTATCTGTAAGGTCTAGAGAGGCGATTTGATTGGTGTGACAGTGTAGCACCTCTAACTCCGGAGCATGGAGTGTGAGAGTCGTGAGTTTATTCCAAAAGCACCTCAAGGCCGTTAGGTCTCGTCCATATACCTTGATTGACTTACCCTCCGTGGTATAGCTATTAATCTTTGTAGGCAAGCTGGGGTCCGTGGAGACCGTTAACTCCGTTTGCACACCATTCCCATAGTCTACACGAACAGCCCCGGATCGAGTCGCAACCCATAGATTAAACTCTGTACCCGTGTTATAAGAGCCCGTCATCTCTGCCACAAGATCTTCTTGAGCCATTAAAGCGATACCGTATACCAGATGCAAGCAACTTATAGCGACACATCCAAATAGTAATCTAATTCTCTTCATAATTATTGTGGGATAGGATTTTTCAATCGTATATTGGATTTTCAATTCCCTCTATGGAAATTGAGATGAGATCCAAACATCGCCAACGAGTGTTCAATGCGAGGTTATAGGCATAACTAATCCTCGTGAGGAGTCTTTGATTCTCAAAAATAACCCTGCGGAGTATTCCTAGGTATATGATATGAAGTCGAGTGCGTTCGTTTTTCCTGAGCCTATTCCTAATCAAGTAGGTAAAAAAGTGATCTTACAATGCTTCTACAGATTCATCCTCCTTAACTTGGATGAAGATATCAGCCTGCGTGTATGTACAGGTCGCCTTGATAAAATGAGTAATCGGGATAGACACCCACCCCGTGTGCCACTATTAGAAGAGACACACTTAATATCATGAAGACCCTGAGGTAAGAAATAGTCTTATATAACGTCTTTGGTGTAGGATTAATTACAGTGAGATTAATGCTTTCCAGCCCTTCTCTCGCTTGCGAATATACACATTATTTTCTGATTAGCAATGTCCTAGATTCCACAAGTCTCCATTTTACGATCTGTGAATGCTACTTACTGATGAAAGTTTTCCAAGATCGAGAGAGAATCCTCGCTGTCAGACCTCGATATCAGAGTACTTCGTCTGTACTTGTATCTCTCTTGAGGCTTGCTGAAAGTATACAATAAGACTAGGAGCACAAGCCTTCTCTCTTTGCATTCCTTCCTTGTAGCCTCCTAATTCGTGTAGACAGTATCCATACAAATCTCCCCAGCCCAATATTTTCAGGGCTCGGGGCTCTTACCCAATAATCTAAATCCCTACTCAGGATAAATGACAAAGGACGCCTAAACAATAGACGTCCTTTTATCACCTCTACATAGGGCTCCTATAATAAAGCTGTGACAGCGGCTAAAAATCCGCAAATAATTCCAGGCAGGTTAGCCACGATGATGGGCCAATCTTTCTTTTTACGTACGAAGCCATATCCTACCCATAGGGTACAGTTGATACCAGCAACCAATGGTTGTAACCAATCCCCTTTATGACCAGACAGGTTAGACCCAATCTGTGGAATATAAGAAATGTACATAGCCATCGCCGTAGCTGTAGCCACCCAACCAAGGAGTGACAAAAATCTTTCTTGATTCATACTTCTTCAATATATATAGCTCTTTGGGATGCAAATGTAGACAATATTCGTGATTCGACTAATGCGAGATGCGAGCTCAGGGACATATAGAGACAGGAAATTCTCAAGCCTCTGGGTGTAGTCCCTTGGGAATTATCCTATTTTCGGGCTTTCTAACACATCCCATATCGCTTATTAAAATGACTAGGACAGAAAAAAGATCTAGGTCCCCCAAACTAGCTTTCCTTAGATTCGAGAGCTTCCCATACCACAAAAGTGGAATGTACAACTAAACTTTGTTAATATAATCTCTTGCTTATGTCAGGAGAAAATCCTATCTTCGTGACAACAGACATTGCTAGCACATACTACACACAAATTAGTGGAGCTCTCCCTCTCATCGGCATCGTACATTGTAAGTGTTGAAGTTCCCACTTATGGTAGATTTTGACAAGGGACCCAAGATATACGAATGTATTTTCTGCCAGGGAACACTCTCCCCGTCGCTCCATATTCATCAATACCGCCAGCAAAACATTTAAATCCCGGAAGTGTAACCTAAACTACATAATGATATTATGAAAAAGCTACTCTCAATCATCACTCTAATAGCACTTGTAGTCTCCTGCTGCCCCGATGAGCTTGCTAGTAACCCAAGTAAAGGAAGTATATTCAAGGCTGAGTTTAATGCCTCTCCAGCTGTTTTCTCCGCTGAGGGAGGAGTCGGAATTATTTCGGGAATATTACAAGAATTGTCGTCTGGGGGGAAGATTCTCAACAAGGCTCCCCTAGCAAAAGAAGATTACACTGTCTCACTCAAAAATGGAGATGCCTCTCAGATTACACTTAATCCTGACAACAAAGAGTTCGTCGTTAGCAAGGGTGGTTCAGCGACTTTCGAGCTCGAAGTCACAGTCACTAAAGGCAAAGCAAAAGGAGGTGTACAGATTCTGACAATACACCGTAAGGGGACACTCTCCTACACCTTTGAAGCTTCCCCGCACACCTTTGCGCATGATGGCGGAGAGGGGCAAGTGACAGGCATATGCAAGGTAATTGGCAGTTCCGGGACTGTAATTACTGAAGAGCCTCTTGCGAAAGACCAGTTTACACTAATCCTAAAGCAAGGAGAGACTTCTGAACTTACAATCGACGAAACTGAGAAGACTTTTACCGTGAAAGCAGGCAAAGATGAGGCTACCTTTGTGCTAGAGGCAAAAGCTTTGGCAACTGGGGCAACCCCTCAAGAGATTACGATCCATCGTGAGGCTAAACCGAGTCCTACGATCTTACTGCCTCTAGACTATGTAGCCGAGTACAACATCGACGCCGAGGGGAGCAACTTCGTTCAGACTCAAGCGTGTGACGTCAGCGGTTACTTCACCTTTGATGAGGCTGTAACTAAGTTTACCGAGATCACAATGGAAGATGTAAAGTACCACTTACCGACCCAAAAAGAATGGCTATCAATCGTTCCTCTAGACAAGACGCCGATTGACTACATTAACTTCACGCAGACCTACACTCACAAAGATATCTCAGAAAGTGTCTCTGTAGCAGGTCAGGATGTCTCTTCCAAGAATGATTACTACGCTCCTGGCAATGGCATCGTATATGCTCTAAGGTACAAAGGCACGGACTTCGTCTCAGCCTGGCGCTACGAAATCCTCACAAATAATGAGGAGCGAACGATGCGGATTACAGTACGCTCACTAAAAGATGAGACGACACAGATCTCCATCGAAGATATAGGCAAAGACTCCTTTTGGACAGGGGAAAACGAAGTTGTCCGGTTATTCCCAGCATCTGGTATAAAGACATCCTCTGGCAGCGTTGCACTGAGAGGATCCGATGGATACTTCTGGGCGGTAACGGATAAGGGAGGTCTCAATGGCTGGGGGATGTTTTTCGATGGTTCCTCCTCTGACGTCGGCGGATATATGCGTAAACTACAATGTAGCGTACGCCTCTTCATGGGGGAGAAGTAGTAACAAGCAGCTTTCCATAAGATGAAAAAGAATCGACCACCAATGTGGATTACCATATGCTCCCTCCTACTGCTCTTAGTTGGGAGAGTCTCGCCCGCCCAATCCTCGACACCACCCTTCAACGTCGTCGTCCGGGAGGACTTTTCTCTTTGGGCAAAAGGCAGTGAATCCAATCCACACAACGAAACCGAAGGGGGAAAAAGCAGCAACTATCTCATCAATCCAGATTTGACACATCAGTCAGGTTGGCGAGGGAACTTTGTTTACCAAGCTGGGGGATCTGCCTATCTCAAGTTAACGGACGAAGGAATTGCCGGTCACCTACAAACTCCTGAGATGGCACTCTACGGAGTTGTAAAGCTAACCTTCCGAGCTAAGCTCCTAGAGGGTAAGCAAACCAAAGGGCAACTATGGATTGCTCTGTGTGACAATACTCAGGGGCCTATAGACAATAAGGATATTGATTTGACGACCGAGTGGCAAGAGTATGAAATGGTAACGACTCAGGGCACCTTTAATGAGCAAAACATGTTCCAACTACAGCCTCTCGACTGTGATGTGCTCATAGATGACGTTGTCATCAAACGCCAGAGGACAACTTTAATCCCCCCAAAAGCTTTACCCCCACTCAACACTTCGTCAACATCTTTTAAAGCTCGATGGGAGGCTTCTCCGGATGCCCGAAGCTATCTATGCTCTATCTACTATCTAGATATGCCTCAAGATGTAATCCCCCCGACGAGAGTCATCGAAGGGTTTGATGAGATCAAGGCTGATGCTAGTGGCAAGATTGATGCAGCGCAACCCAATTATCCCACCGGGTGGACCATAGATTTATCCTCCCATGGCTCTCAAGATGTGACGAAAGGTTCGGGAAACTTTAGCTCGGGGCCACAAGCTCTAGTCTTCGATGCCGTAGGAGACTCTATCGTATCCCCCAGGACTAAAGCTCCTATCATAGAGCTCTCCTTTTGGGTTAAGCCAACTTCGATCACACAAGAGACAGACTTCAATTTCACACTCCTGGAGGTTGCAGTACTCTCAGGTGATCAATGGCACGCAATTGCAAATATCCCAAACACTTGGATGCAAGAGCAGGGGGGATTTTACAAGTTTAACTCCGAGGTGCTCCAAAGCTATACGATCGAGCAGGTGCGTCTTACTTTGATACAGAAGAATAGCGTATCCTTTTATATTGATGACGTCACTTACACCTATGGGAGCAAACCTGTACCTTATTATATAGTAAAAAACCACGAATTGATGGATCTGGAATATGAAATCCCCTCATATGATCCCTCTAAGGAGCACTTTTACTATGTCCAAGCAAAGGATGATGAAACTCTATCAGAGCCCACTTACCCCACGTGGGTGGATGGACTCATAGGTGTTACGCCCCGCGTAGACCAGCCTTCTAATGTAACCGAGACCCAATACACGGCTCACTGGGAGAGGCTATACAGTGCTGGGCACTATCAATTCAATAGCTACAAACTACTTAGACACCAAAAGAGTCAAGCTACTCAGACAATCCTACATGAGACCTTTGACAATCTGATTGAGGGCACTATAGACAATCCTATCACACCCGATGAACCCGTCGTAAGGCTAGCACAAGAGCGACTGACAAGGAGTGACTGGATCGTACAGTTACCTGCTTATATTAAAGGAAAGATAGGAGCCAAGGAGACTGCTCCCTATAGCTCAACGGCAGGACTTGTCGTCTCCCCGACCCTATTCTTAGGTTCAGACCAGGGAACCTTTGAAGTATCTGTCAAAGCTCAGAGTA
Source organism: uncultured Porphyromonas sp. (assembly GCA_963543315.1). Classification (GTDB taxonomy): domain Bacteria; phylum Bacteroidota; class Bacteroidia; order Bacteroidales; family Porphyromonadaceae; genus Porphyromonas. Next base: position 18,208 of record CAUUAW010000020.1, on the reverse strand, counting down.
GTGTAGCAAGAGACACTCTCTTCGTTATGATTATGAAGGACTACACAGACAAAACCGTGGAGGAGTATATGCGCATCCCATTCCCCGCACAAGCCGGAGATGTCTACACCTCTGTCCATTTTGCACCCTCGCAAGATCCTAATGCTAGAGAGCGAATTCGTATTGGATTTATGAGTGCTCGTGGCAAACCATTTTACATCGACGAGGTTACCATTCGGCAAAACATCCGAGAGGGGGAGACTTGCTACGCCCCCTATCTGACCACTTTTCCCACAGAACCTACGGAAACGGTGCGTCATGAGATGAAGGGACAAAGCTTCGTGTACGACGTGCAGGCTCTCCGCACACGGATCTACAGAAACTATGCCTCCGAAATTTCAAGCTTTATGTTAGTCCAAAATCCCTCTGACAACGCCATTAACGGGTCTATAGCAGGAGATTCCGATCATCTGATTATCTGTATGCAAGAAGGAGGGATTGTCATAAAAAGCTCTTCTGAGGTGTTAATCTCTCTATTAAATATCTCAGGGAACTTGCTCTCCAACCTAAAGCTCCCTGCCGATGTACCGAAATTCATCCCTCTTGCTCCCGGGAGCTACCTCATACGAACCTCGCAAAAGAGCTACAAAGTGTATGTAAGACAGTAGTCCCCGTGTAGATATCCACCCTTACTACGGTGTGATAGATCTGTTATTCCCGAAATAAATGGATATTTATTTGGGAATAAGAAAGCGATTATTACGGAATAGACAATCGGTTATTAGCGAATAATCGATCAGCTACTCCGTAATAACCGTTTTTACGTTACATCGCGATCAGCAATCCTCTCTGCAATATATCGGAGCGTTAAAGCCTGTTGGGGGTACTATAATGCGATAATGCTATAACGGCGTATATTACAGAGAGACTCTGGATTAGAAAGGTCGCAATCTCATTTCTGAGCTTCCTACACTTTGATACCGCCAAATTCCGTACCTTTGCAACGGAAGCAAAGATCGTATTACCTGAGGCCCCTGTAGTTCAACGGATAGAATAGAAGTTTCCTAAACTTTAGATCCGAGTTCGATTCTCGGCGGGGGTACTGTTGCGCTCTCTAGATATTTTTGTATCTTTGCAACCGACTTCTTTCTTAAGTAGGGTTCGTTAAGCGCAGATCAAGGCTGATTGCCACCCTACGGGACTATATATTACATAGTAGTAAAGCAATGTACGCAATTGTTGAAATCCAAGGTCAGCAGTTCAAAGTTGAGGAGGGGCGCAAGCTCTTCGTGCACCACATCCGCGAGGCGGAGCAAGGTGCAGAGGTTACTTTTGACCGGGTTATGCTCCTAGATAAGGACGGGGCTGTAGCTGTAGGCACTCCCACGATTGAGGGAGCACATGTAGTTTGTGAGGTTGTATCGCCACTCGTTAAGGGGGATAAGGTGCTAATCTTTCACAAAAAGCGGAGGAAGGGCTATCGCAAGCTCAGAGGGCATCGTCAGCAGTTCTCCGAGATTTTGGTAAAGCAAATCGTAGGATAATAAAAAACTCTAAGGAATCATGGCTCACAAGAAAGGTGTAGGGAGCTCCAAAAACGGACGCGAATCCGAAAGCAAACGCCTAGGCGTTAAGATCTTTGGAGGCGAAGCCTGCAAGGCTGGAAATATCATCGTGCGTCAGAGAGGGACTCAACATCACCCAGGCAAGAATGTAGGCATGGGTAAAGATCATACTCTCTATGCTCTGACAGATGGGACTGTTGTCTTCTCTCAAACAAAAGGAGATCGTAGCTTCGTCTCTGTAGCTACACAAGAGTAGCTGGTGTAGCTACACTTATTACGAGATCAAGTCTCTCCATCTCACACCCCGATCTAGGGATGGGATGGGGAGGCTTGGTCGTTTGTTGAGCGAACCCTCACTCTAGGATTTCTTTGCTTCGCAGAGGTAGGGGCAGTTTTACCCATTTCTCTATCTAAAGAAATATTATTATCTTTGCACCGCAGTGAACCAGTTGAGGCGTTATCGCTCTCGAGAGTGATCTCAACTTCGGTATGGAGGAGGAAGCCATGCGACAGCGGTTCCCTCCTTTTTGCATAAGAGACCAGAGTAGTTATGATAGATCTAACGACACTCCGCACAGAAATAAGACGGATACTTCACGACGATGAGTACATCGTGGAGGTATCTAGCCATCCTGGAGATCTCATTCGGATTGTAGTTGACGACCATAAGGGGCTCCCCATATCTCGATGTGTCGAGTTATCAAGAGCTATCACTGAGCTTCATAATCGGGATGTCGAGGACGACTATGCTCTAGAGGTATCATCCCCTAGTCTATCTGACCCATGGATAGTCTATGAGCAGTACGTCAAACATCTGCAAGCACCCGTGCAGGTCGTCGACAAAGCTGGGCTGAAGTGGTACGGTAAGCTCATTGAGATTGGAACACCTCTAGAGGATGACCAGCCAGAGTACATCACCCTTGAGGTCCAACGTTCAGAAACTCTCTCTGACGGAAAGAAAAAGAAGAAGTGTCTCGTCACCGAGACTCACCGCATCGATCACGACCAGCTCAAGCGAATTGCATATGACCTAGATAGGGCAATATGAAAGCATACAAACTTAGCAACTAGGTCCCAGGAAAGAGACCAAACGAATATATGGCTAGAAAAAATGAATCAACGGGATTAAAAGCTCTACTGACAGAATTTAAAGAGCTAAAAAACATAGATCAGGAGACCATGCTCCACGTATTGGAGGATTCCTTTCGCAGCATCCTTGCCAAGATGTTTGGCTCTGATGATAACTTCGATGTCATCATAAATGCCGAAAGTGGAGACTTTGAGATCTGGCGCACACGTGAGGTCGTACCTGATGATGCTGTCGAAAAAGACAATGAACAGGTTGCCTACACAGAGGCTCTAGCGATAGATCCCGAAGCTGAGATTGGAGATGAGGTTACAGACTCTGTAGATTTTCTTTCCTTCGGTCGACGAGCTATTGTTAACCTAAGGCAGACACTGTCTAGCAAAATCTTGGATCTGCAGAAGGAGCACTTCTACCAAACATTTGTAGAGCGTGTAGGTGAGTTGATCACAGCTGAGGTTTATCAAGTCTGGAAGCGAGAGACACTACTCGTTGATGAGGACGGCAACGAACTAATCATGCCAAAGAGCGAACAAATACCCGATGAATACTTTCGCAAAGGAGAGAGTGTACATGCAGTCATAGCTCAAGTAGATAATGAAAACAACAACCCTCGGGTCACACTATCCCGTACTAGTCCAGAGTTTCTAAAACGGCTCTTTGAAATCAATGTCCCAGAGATATCAGATGGATTGATAACAATCAAGCGCGTAGCTCGCATACCTGGTGTGCGGGCAAAGATTGCTGTAGAGTCATACGATGACCGTATCGATCCCGTAGGGTCTTGTGTCGGGATGAATGGTAGTCGTATACGTGGTATCGTACGAGAGCTACATGGCGAGAATATTGATGTGCTCACCTATACTGCTAATCCCAGTCTATTCATACAGCGAGCTCTCAGTCCAGCCAAGATCTCTTCAATAGAGCTAGACGTAGATACCTCTAAAGCGGCCGTCTATCTACGTCCGGAGGACGTACCTCTGGCTATTGGCAAGAATGCTAGCAACATCAAGTTAGCTTCTGTATTGACGGGATTTGAGATAGAAGTCTTCCGAGATGCAACGGATGCTACGGAAGAGGATATTTACCTCACCGAATTTTCCGATGAGATAGAAGACTGGGTTATCAAGATGCTCCTAGACATTGGTCTCAACACAGCACGATCCGTGCTAACCACCCCTCGCTTTGATCTAGTCAAAAAGACGGACTTAGAGCAAGAAACCATAGACCATGTGTTGAGTATACTCTCCTCTGAGTTCGATATCGAAGAGCTAGAAGAGATGGGGCTGCCACAAGAAAACATCGACCTACTCAAAAAAACAAACCAAACAGCTGACGAGATCGCGCAATCGATAGTAGGAGAGCACAATGAGACAGAGCATCAAGCGGAGTCTCTTACAGAGAACAAAACACCCCATACGTCAAACTAATAAGATGGTCCCCCAAGACTCCATTTCACAAATAACCCATGCAAAATAGACTTACAGGGGGTCGCTCTACAATTTAATTCCAGTGTGGGGAAGACTCCTAACAGAAGCAATCATAGGAAAAACAGCCGTAGTCGAGCAACGAGAGAGAGAAATATATGTCTATAAAACTGTTTAGTCTAGCCAAAGAACTCAATATTGGAGTTAATTCACTTGTCGCTTTCCTTCACAATAAAGGAAGAGAAGTTGACAATAATCCTAATGCCCGAATCTCGGAGGACGAATTTGACCTCATTCTTAAGGACTTTACTCCAGCCTTTGATGAGGAGATTGCAGAAAATGCCAAGAGGAAATTCCTCCGCAATAAGAATACCTCTAAGACTAAACAAGAAATTTCCGAATCCCCTCTAGCTCCTCAAGGCTCCGAAAAACAGGCAAGTAAGCAACCCATGACTGGGGAAACCCTGCCCTCCCCGGCAATTGGGACTCCCTCTCAACTGAATGTGATCGGCAAGATTGAGCTCGATAAGCACAATAATCCGCTCACTACAAAAGCGCGCAAAGGGTCTAAAAAGACTCCTGAGCCAAAGGGAACATGCCCTACTCTTGCTAAGCCCGTTGATATCTCCACATCTAAGGATCCCTCAAAAGAACAACCCACTAAGATCGCTCCCGAATCCACTCCTAAGGTTACCCCCAAACTCCAAAGAGTAGAAGAGACAAGCACGTTGACGGATCCCCCTAAGATAACAAAAGTAGTCGATGATACCCATAGGGCTCTTAAGCCTCTAGATCATAAAGAGGAGGTCCAAAACACATCGCCAGCTGAAAGGACAGATGCTGGGCAAGAGCAATCGCATTTTCAAGTTACAGAGCTCCCTACGACTAAGGCTAAGGAATCTAAAGGCACAACTGGTAAGGAGCACAAGACAATAAGTAGCAAAGGTCTAGCATCTCATGAGGTATCTCCCTCATCTACGGTAATGCCCCCCACAGAGTCTACAGCCAAGGATCTTCCCCTAGACACAAAAACAAATGACTCGGGGTCCTCATCTCTAAAAGAAAACACGGAGATTTATCGAATCACTAAAAAGGAAGCTGAGCCTCAACTCAAGGTCGTTGGTAAGATCGATCTGAGTTCTTTTAAATCTCCACACTCTAAAAAAGCAAGTACAGACAAAGAGGAGACTGGGCGTCGTAAGCGCAAGCGCATCTCTTCAAATGCCGTAGATGTAAGAAGCGAGGGGGCAAAAATACAAGAAGATAGGACAAAGAAGGCTCGTTCGTCTCAAACAAGCAACAACCGTCCTGCTAGCAATCGCAATGAACGTCACACCGGGCGTAAGGCTAAGCGTCTAGAACCCGCTCTCACCCCAGAAGAGCAAGACGAACTAAGAGCTAAACAAGTAAAAGAGACCTTAGCTCGGCTTAATAATAAGCAGACAGCCTTTGGGCGAGCTGCAAAATCTAGGCGCGAGAAGCGGGATGCCCGTCGCGCAGAATTTGAAAAAGAGATAGAGCTATCGACTCAAAAGGAAAAAGTATTAAAGCTGACAGAGTTCGTTACGGTCAGTGACCTAGCTAACATGATGAATGTCCCCGTCACCGATGTCATCTCCACCTGCATGAGCATCGACATGATGGTGTCTATTAATCAGCGTCTAGATGCTGAGACGATCAACATCGTTGCTGAGGAGTTTGGCTATGAGACCGAATTCGTCTCAGCGAATGTCGTCGAAGCTATCTCTGCAGACGAAGAGCCCGACAAGCCTGAGGATCTAGAGTCTCGTCCACCCGTCATCACCATCATGGGACACGTAGACCATGGTAAGACGTCTCTTCTCGACTGCATCCGTCGATCTGATGTCATTGCTGGGGAGGCTGGGGGTATCACACAACACATTGGTGCATACAATGTCACCCTGTCAGACAAACGACGTTTGACGGTATTGGATACTCCGGGTCATGAAGCCTTTACCGCTATGCGTGCTCGTGGAGCTCAGGTTACCGATATAGCTGTCATTGTCATTGCAGCCAATGATGCTGTCATGCCGCAGACAATTGAAGCCTTGAACCATGCAAGTGCTGCGGGAGTACCCATAATATTCGCGATCAATAAGATTGATGTCAACGGAGCTAACCCAGATAAAATCCGAGAGCAACTAGCAGCCATGAACTATCTCGTAGAGGATTGGGGAGGTAAATACCAAGTACAAGAAATTTCTGCCAAGAAGGGTATTGGGATCCCCGACTTGCTCGACAAGGTTTTTCTGGAGGCTGAGTTGCTCGAACTAAAAGCCAATCCTAAACGGAGAGCTTCAGGGTCCATCATTGAGTCTTCTCTAGACAAGGGTAAAGGTTATCTAGCCTCTGTACTCATCCAGCGAGGTACTCTTCACATCGGAGACTATATCCTCGCAGGCAGCTGCTATGGGCGTGTCAAAGCCATGTACAATGAGTATAATCAGCGTATTAAGACTGCTGGGCTATCTACGGCAGTATCGGTTCTTGGCTTTAACGGAGCCCCGACAGCTGGAGATGACTTCAACGTTATGGAGAGTGAGCAGGCGGCACGTGATCTAGCAGTCAAGCGCGAGCAACTGCAACGTGAGCAGGGGCTACGTACACAGAAGATGCTCACGCTCGATGATATCGGACGGCGCATTGCTGTTGGCAACTTTCAGCAGTTCAATCTTATTATCAAGGGAGACGTGGACGGCTCCGTGCAGGCACTGGCTAATTCACTTATAGAACTTTCGACTAAGGAGATTCAGGTGAGAGTCATCCACCAGGGAGTCGGTCAAATCTCAGAGTCTGACATACAGCTTGCCACAGCGTCAGACGCTGTAATTATTGGATTCCAGGTCCGCCCCAGTGCCCAAGCTCGTAAATTAGCCGAGCAAGAGGGGGTAGAGATTCGCACTTACTCCATTATCTACGATGCCATTGAAGATGTGCATGATGCTCTGGAAGGCATGCTATCTCCAGACATACGGGAGCAAGTTACTGCCAATCTTGAGGTCCTTCAGACCTTTAAGGTTAGCAAAATTGGCACAATCGCGGGCTGTATGGTCACAGATGGTAAAATTAAGCGGACTGACAAGGTACGTGTTATCCGAGATGGGGTTGTCATTCACACGGGTGAGCTAGAGTCTCTCAAGCGATTTAAAGACGAAGCCAAAGAAGTTGCTTCAGGCCTTGAGTGTGGTATCAATATCAAGAATTACAACAACATACAAGTCGGAGACCTCATTGAGTCGTTTGAAGAGATTGAGGTACGGCGCAAATTATAAAAACTCGTCTCCCTAAAGCTACCTCGACACAGTAAATCTTTTAGACATTATACCAAAAAGGGCTGGGACCTCTTGGGTCTCAGCCCTTTTTGGTGCTGTCACAATGCTATGATCCCTTGGGGGCAGCTCAAAAGCTGATGCGACAATGAGGTTATCTCTTTTGAGAGTCCCCAAACGGTTAGTCTGTAGTAGTCAAATGGTTATTCCGGAATCCTAGGTAGGGGACTCCGGAATAACCATTTGACTACTCCGGAATAAATGTTAGCCCATTCGGGAATGATCTGGCAATTACTTCCCCTGATATCCTCGAGAGTCCTATTTATTGTATTTGCCACTCGTTGTTACTTATTTCGTATCTTTGCGAGTAGTAATATAGTAGAAACGGTATGGTAGACTTGACATCTCACTATGGGGGCATCTCCCTCCGCAATCCGATCATCGCTGGTAGCTCAGGATTAACGGCATCCGCACAGCAAGTCACGGCGTTAGCCCAGGCAGGAGCCGGAGCAGTTATCCTCAAATCTCTCTTTGAGGAGCAGATAGAAGCGACGGCTCTACAAGCACAGGCTGGAGCAAGCTCCTCATATCCAGAAGGGCTAGACTACATGCTACACTACACACGACAGCATGAGGTGCAAAACTATTTAGACCTGATCCGAGAGGTCAAGCAGGCCGTCGATATCCCCGTAATAGCGAGTATCAACTGCTACCGAGGTGGCGAGTGGCTATCATTCGCAAAGAGCATTCAAGAGACCGGTGCAGATGCTCTAGAGCTTAATGTAATGCGCATTGAGACTGACCCAGCACAGCATGGAGATATCCTAGAGCAAGAGTTGATAGACCTATCTATCTCAATTACCCGTACAGTGCGGATCCCGGTCGTTTTCAAGATCTCAGATCGTTTTACCAACATCCTATATTTGGCTCAAGAGCTTGCTAAGAGCGGGGTCAAGGGATTGACTTGCTTTAACAAGTCTTGGAAGACTGATATCAACATAGACACGCTCGAAATCGTACAAGGTCCTGTCATATCAACAGGGCAAGAGCTCTACAATACACTCAAATATACGGGATTAATATCAGGCAAAGTGCCTCAACTTCCTATCTCTGCTTCAGGCGGGATCATAGACTCTGCGGGTATTGTCAAGAGTCTCCTTGTAGGAGCCAGCTCTGTCCAAGTGGTTTCCGCTCTCTATCAACATGGAGTCCCCTACCTCACTACGATGTTAGAAGGTCTGGAGCAGTGGATGGAGCAAAGGGAGTACCATGCCATTGATGAGTTCAGAGGGCGCCTTAACGCTTCTAATCAATCGGACTGTGAGCTCTATATGCGCTCGCAGTTTATGCGTTACTTTGGGTAATGACCCCTAGGCAACATGAGCCTCGACGACTCTATAATTCTAGACATTTACTAATATCAAGATTAAATACCTTATGAAGAGACTAACCTTCACTGCGGGATTTGTGACAATTGCTCTATCCCTATCAAGTTGCGGAGAGCTGAATCGCACTCTACTAGGTGCTGGAGCTGGGACTGCAGTGGGTGCAGGACTAGGTGCTGGCATCGGTAAGGTGGCGGGAGATACTGGTGCTGGAGCTGCTATCGGAGCCGTCTTAGGTGGTGCGGCTGGAGCACTCATAGGCAACCGTATGGACAAGCAAAAGAAAGAGCTTGAGCAACAACTACCCGAGGGGACACAGGTTGAAACAATCAACGACGGTCAAGCCATCAAAGTTGTCTTTGACAGTGGTCTACTCTTTAATACAAACTCTAGCACGCTAAGCTCCTCATCTCGTGATGATCTTCGCAAGTTTGCAGATAATCTCAAGAAAAATGATGGGACTGTTTTAGAGATTATCGGTCATACCGACAGCACCGGTAACGACCGTATCAATGATCCTCTATCCCTCAATCGGGCTAAAAGCGTCTGTGACTTTCTTAAAGGTCATGGTGTTTCTCCTGAACGTATGAAGTACGAGGGGCGCGGTAGTCACGAGCCTGTCGCTACTAATGCGACTAGCGAGGGGAAGCGTAAGAACCGCCGTGTAGAGGTTTATATCCTACCTAGCCAGCAGATGATTGACGAAGCCAAGGCTGGTACGCTTAAGTAGTCATATATTACTTATAAGACATCACGCTCTGCTGTAGTAGGAGCGTAATGATATCATTTCTACATGCAGTACAATCCCTTCTGCTGATTGCCTTAGCATTTCTAATCTATATGTACCATACACTACAGCTGTTCTCTACAGTTACTCTGCTGACCTTGGCATGCCTTTCATGTAGTGCTACGGGTAAGCGGCGTAGTCATACCCCGACCTGTGTCGAGGGGTCCTTTGGGATCGTGGATACGACCCACCTCAGCACAGTCGTAGCACAACCCTATCCCATGGTAAAGATCCCGGACAACATACGAGAGCCCCTACGGCGAGGTCAGTATGCTCTAGCCCATTTTTTCGAATCTTGGCCGGCTTCTGCATTGGAGGAGGTAGTAGATGCGCTAAGCATGGAGCAAAGTCTTGTAGACTACTTGTCTATATATAGCAGTATGCCTATAGGGAGTGTATCTCAAGAAGACCTACTACGACCGCTAAAAGCAATGCATGGTGAAGCTTTAACTCAGGCATTACGCTTATACACTAAGTATCTCTATGAGAGTGGGTCCCCACTAAAGGACCACAAGCTCTACCTTCAAGTATTGCAGTGGGCGATAACATCACCACAAGTCGACTACGTGGACCAAGTAGTCTATAAGGATATGCTATCATTAGTTTCACAAAATCAGGTCGGCACCACCGCTACAGACTTTAGCTTGACTCTAGCACACCCTATTGAAGAGGGGTATATCTTTACAGATACCACTCTATATGCACTACAAGACAAGCCTAAAGTAATCATCTTCTACACTCCAGGGTGTGATCGTTGCACTCAACTGCTACAGCAAATTTCGAAAGATCAGATCCTACGGGTAGCTTCACAAGGCGACAAAGTGCAAATACTCTACGTCAGTCTAACGTATGATTACAAGGAATGGCAGGAGGGGCTATCTCAACTTCCAACTTTTGGGACGCCAGCCTTTAATGCTGATATGCGCCTCTTAGATGAATCTCTCTATGACTTATCTGTCACACCTGTCATATATATCGTATCGCCTGATAATAAGGTGCTGTACAAGGATGCCTCTTTAGCTGAAGTAAGACACTTTATTTTGACTCTTTAATCTATTACTCTATATGAAGGGTATCATACTAGCAGGTGGTACAGGGAGCAGACTTTATCCATTGACCAAGTCTGTCAGCAAGCAATTACTACCCATCTACGACAAACCAATGATCTTCTACCCACTCTCCACTCTCATGCTCGCTGGGATTAGAGAGATCCTGATCATTAGTACGCCAGAGGATCTTCCTAGCTTCGGGCGACTTCTAGGTGATGGGTCAGCTTATGGTGTAAAGCTATCTTACGCTGAGCAACCGCATCCCGATGGTCTAGCCCAGGCGTTTATCATCGGGCATGAGTTTATCGGATCGGAGGATGTCTGTATGGTGCTGGGAGATAACCTCTTCCATGGATCAAGCTTTGCGACACAACTTGCTCAGGCCCGGGAAAATGTGACTCAGAGACGCCTCGCGACAATCTTTGGTTACCCTGTTTCAGATCCCACTCGCTATGGGGTAGTATGCTTAGCTCCTAATGGGACTCCGACAGATATTGAGGAGAAGCCCACAAATCCCAAGAGCAATCTAGCCGTCGTAGGGCTGTATTTTTATCCCAATGATGTAGTACAAATAGCTCGAAGTATCACTCCATCTGCCCGAGGAGAGCTCGAGATTACCTCCATCAATAACTATTATCTACAAGCTCAGCGACTATCAGTCATTTCTCTAGGTCGGGGATTCGCATGGCTAGATACGGGGACTCATGACGCTCTTATGGAAGCGACCAACTATGTAAGCGCTATCCAAAAAAGGCAGGGTCTGGTCATCGCATGTCTGGAAGAGATTGCTCTGCATCAAGGGTGGATATCTAGAGAGCAGCTACAAGAAGCTGCCAATCAGCAGTGCGGAAGCAGCTATGGGCAATACCTTGCTAGCATCAAGCAGCTGGAGTAGCAACTCTGCCATCCTTTACTCCACTGGGCTAACCCTTCATTGATTATACTTACTCCTTAAAGAGGTTTGCATGTAAGGTGAGAGGCACATCATCTGTGTCCATACTCTGCAAATGGTGCAAGGTCAATACTAAATAAATGCAACTCATGTAAACCATCTCTCGAGTCTTCCACCGAATAATCTAGAAATATCTCCGAAATAAAGGATCTCTTATTCCGGGATCCTCGATCGTCTATTGGCGAATAATGAATTGAGGATCCCGGAATTACTTATCGGTCTTACCATAACCAAATCGGGATATTGACAGAGCAATGGTGGGTAACATTCGAGGTCTGAAAAGGGGCGCATAGATATAAGATGCTTTGCTTTTTCGTATCTTTGACCCGTCTTGCGGACTAGACTCTTCACAACTATGATGGACTCAATCAAGCAAATCTACAGGATCGGTCATGGACCGAGTAGCAGTCACACTATAGCTCCGATGAGAGCCTCCGAAATGTTCCTCAGTCAGCTCAGGGATCTACCAGTAAGTCATATTGAGGTGACCCTATATGGGAGCCTCGCTGCGACGGGTAAAGGGCACATGACCGACCAAGCTATACTCTCCGTACTGAATCCCGTTTACCCAACGACCATCCTTTGGGAGCCGAAGGTGGAGCTAACCTTTCATCCTAATGGGATGAAGTTTGTAGCCTTTGACAAGGATGGCGGGGAGCTCAAGGAGTTCAAGGTTTACAGTATCGGGGGGGGGACACTTGCCAACGAGTCTTTTAACGAGCAGGTTACAACTCCCGTCTATAAGCTATCAGCCATGGCTGACATCATAAAGTACTTGGACCAGCGGGGACTCTCTTACTGGGAGTATGTGGAGCATTGTGAGGGATCTGATATATGGGATCATCTTGCTGAGGTATGGCAGGTAATGAAGCAGAGCGTTCAGGATGGGCTTGCCGCTGAGGGGGTTCTCCCGGGGGGCTTGCGTCTAAGGCGTAAAGCTGCCGACACAATGGTTAAGTCCCTTAGCTACAAAGAGAGTGTTAAGTCTCGCGGCACGGTCTATGCTTATGCCCTTGCAGTTAGTGAGCAAAACGCCTCTGGCGGGCGTGTCGTTACCGCCCCGACCTGTGGGTCCTCCGGTGTAATGCCTGCGGTACTACTTTATCTACAGGACACTCGTAACTTTCGCGACGAACGTATCCTACGAGCACTAGCGACGGCCGGACTCTTTGCTAATGTAGTACGTACAAATGCCTCAATCAGTGGTGCCGAGGTGGGCTGCCAGGGTGAAGTAGGAGTCGCCTGTGCTATGGCGGCTGCTGCTGCAAGTCAACTCTTTGGGGGTACATTGCATCAGATAGAATATGCTGCAGAGATGGGTCTAGAGCATCACCTCGGACTGACATGCGATCCCGTCTGTGGGCTAGTACAGATACCTTGTATCGAGCGCAATGCTTTTGCAGCGAGTCGTGCGCTAGATGCCAATACTTATGCAAACTTTACCGATGGTCGTCATCGAGTAAGCTTTGACCAGGTCGTCGCAGCTATGCACCAGACGGGTAAGGATCTGCCTAGTCTGTACAAAGAAACTGCCGAGGGAGGATTGGCGAGTCTTCACGAGAAGTATGGTGGCAAGATTCTCATAGAGGACTAATCGACTCTGCAGACTCATCCTACTATGAACGCCCTGCCGCATCCAGATCTTCGCACTCGTAGCATCTATCGAGTAACGATGGCGGGTGCCGTTGTAAACATTTGCCTCACACTCCTCAAGCTAATCATAGGCTTGGTAGGACACAGTGCTGCACTGATAGCTGATGCGATACACTCGCTTTCAGACTTCGGTACGGATATTGTTGTGACAATTTTCGTCGGGATAGCAGGCAAACCCCAAGACGCCAAACATAGATATGGATATGGCAAGTATGAGTCAATAGCTACTCTCCTCATCGCAGGCGTCTTGATTGCTATAGGTGTCTCTATATTATTCAAGAGTGGAGAGGCGATTTATATGTTCTTCACTCTGGGGGTGATCCCGCAGAAGCCGTCTATTTGGGCAGCTATCATAGCGCTTGTCTCCATACTATCGAAGGAATGGCTCTTCCGCTATACCAAAGGAGTTGCAAAGCGAGTGCACAGCAGTACAGTCCTAGCCAATGCTTGGCACCATCGTACTGATGCATACTCCTCTGTAGCAGTCCTAGCAGGCGCCCTTGGTGCTGCTCTACTGGGTGGGCAATGGGCGATACTAGATCAGGTAGCATGTGCTGGGGTTAGCCTCTTTATCGTATGGGCAGGAGCTCAGCTAATCTCTAATCCATGGCAAGAACTGACAGAGCATAGCCTATCCGAGGAGGAGCAACAGGCAATCCTTGACATTATCGAAGCGGAGTATCCTAATCTCCATCCACACAATCTGAACACACGAAGCCTCGGATCTGCCATAGCTATAGAGGTAGACATTTACCTAGATGACAATACACCCGTTTTTGTAGCACATGAGTGTGCGACCAATATAGAGAATAAACTCAAAGAGCATTACGGAGAGCGGACTCACGTAGTCGTACATGTAGAGCCGATAGCTATGATACACACAGATCATAAGTAAGTATAGTCGCTCAACCCCAACAAAACTGTATCATGAAAGCAACTATAAAGATTATCAACGCACACTTCTACTCCTACATAGGAGCTCTTAAGGAGGAGCAGGTACTGGGAAATCGATACATCGTCAATCTCTCTGTAACTTATGATGCATCTAAGGCCATCGTGAGCGATGACGTGTCTGATGCAGTCAGCTACGCCGATCTCTATAACATCATCGCCAAGAATATAAACTTATCCTCTGACAATCTTCTAGAGTATGTCGCCTGGCAAATACTATCCGAGGTCCTAGGCACTCACGGATCTGTAGACTCCTGTGAAATAACCATACAGAAAGCCATCCCCCCTATCGAGGGAATCATGGACGGAGCTAGTGTCACACTCTCTGCAGATCGGAGTAAATAAAAAGTACAGTCACGATAGATCAGGGATAAGAGAGCCGTAAGCTAGAACGACAAATTGCAGAAAATAAGGCAAACGATTGCCGTAAGCAATGAGAAGGTCATGGTGAATAAGGTATTCATCGTGACGATTCCTAGCAAGAATCCTCGTAGAGGTCTACGGGTTGAGACGTTTCTCTAGTGCATACATTTCGTCTCTCAGGCGGGCGGCCTCGACAAAGTTTAGCTCTTTAGCTGCGGCATACATCTGTTTCTTTACCTGCTCGATGAGCATCGGGATCTTATCTATCGTCAGATATTCAGCAATTGGCGAGATTACTGCAATCTGATCCTCGACATAAGCCTCGGCTTGTGTCGATGTTTTTGCCGCTACATATCCTTCTTGAGAGAGCGCATTCGCGCGCTTGCTAACGATCTGCTGTGGTATGATATGGTGAGCATCGTTGTATGCCTTTTGCCTAGCGCGCCGACGGTTTGTCTCATTAATTGTCTCCTGCATACTCTCTGTTATGGAGTCTGCGTAGAAGATCACCAACCCCTGCACATTGCGTGCTGCGCGGCCCGCTGTCTGCGTGAGGGATCTATGCGAGCGTAAGAAGCCCTCTTTGTCAGCATCAAGGATTGCTACTAGAGAAACTTCTGGAAAGTCTAGCCCCTCACGAAGTAAGTTTACTCCAACCAAAACATCATACTCCCCCTCACGCAGATTGTCCATGATGTGGATACGCTCGAGTGTATCTACATCGCTATGTATATAAGCACACTTAATCCCAGCGCGTATTAAGTAGTCGCTCAGTTCCTCTGCCATGCGTTTTGTTAGCGTAGTGACCAACGTTCGCTCGTTGCGCTCCGCTCTGGCTACGATCTCCTCCATCAGATCATCCACCTGATGCTCCGTAGGGCGTATCTCTATCGGGGGGTCAAGCAAACCTGTAGGACGTATCACCTGCTCGACGACCACGCCTTCACTCATATTAAGCTCGTAATCTGCTGGTGTCGCACTAACGTAGATTACTTGATTTGTTAGGTTGACAAACTCACTAAACTCCAATGGGCGGTTGTCTAAGGCCGCCGGTAGACGAAAGCCATACTCTACAAGAGTCGTCTTGCGTGCCTTATCCCCACCATACATAGCCCGTATCTGAGGGATAGACACATGACTCTCATCAATAACTAGCAGGTAGTCTTCGGGGAAGTAGTCCATCAGACAAAATGGTCTCTCTCCAGGCTTACGCCCATCGAAATAGCGAGAATAATTTTCGATCCCAGAGCAATAGCCCACTGCCTTGATCATTTCCAGATCATAAGACACCCGTTCGTAGAGGCGCTTAGCCTCAAAGAGATGTCCATCACGCTCCAACTCTGCGGTGCGATCGTGGAGATCCCTCTGGATCTCCACGATCGCTCTCTGAGTCTGAGCCTCAGTAGTCACAAAGAGATTCGCAGGGTAGATACGCAGAGACTCCAATGCTCCCTGGCTCTCTGCGGAGACTGGATCGATGATTGTGATCCGGTCAATCTCATCATCCCACATCTCTATGCGATAGGCCACTCCTTCAAAAGTCTCAATAGCTGGGAAGACATCTATCGTATCTCCCTTGACACGGAATGTACCACTCACAAAATCCACTTTGTTATTCACATAGTATGACTCTGCCAGGCGCTTCATTAGCTGGTCTCGCTCTATATGCATCCCCACCTTGAGAGTAATAATCTTACTCTCGAAGTCGTGCGGATTAGCCATACCATAGATACATGAGACCGATGCCACCACAATCACATCGCGACGACCCGATAGGAGCGATGCCGTTGCCCGCAGGCGGAGCTTATCCAGCTCCGCATTGATCGCCATATCCTTCTCTATATAAGTATCAGTATTGATCAGATAGGCCTCTGGCTGATAGTAATCATAGTATGAGACAAAGTACTCAACGGCATTGTGAGGGAAGAATGCTTTAAACTCGCTATAGAGCTGTGCCGCCAATGTCTTATTATGACTTATAACCAGTGTAGGGCGGTCTACCTGCTGGATCACATTAGCTATCGTAAAGGTTTTGCCAGATCCTGTCACACCGAGTAGAGTCTGATGAGGTAAACCTTCCCTAACCCCTTGTGAAAGCTTTGCGATAGCCTCTGGCTGATCTCCTGTGGGTTGATACTTTGATGTTAATTGAAATGACATCCTTTCTAATGTCTATGACGTTGCTTACTCTCCAAGTATTTTTCATCCAGAGCCCATGTCAACCGGGGCTCTAGAGTCAGAGCTTTACGATACCAACTCTCCCCCTTGAGCTCCTCGCCGAGCCCTACATAGCACTCAGCTATCTGTATCAAAAGACTCAGATAGAGCCATGACCCCTCTCTGTGCCCCTTGGCAACTAAGGAGCGTTCTGCCCGCAAGAAGTAGTCTATAGCTCCACGCTTTGCATCGCCACTAAAAAAGGACGACGCAAAGTACTGCGCATTACCTCTCTGTATCAGCCCGATTGCATTGTACCTATCCATAGATATGGACTTATTGATCAGCTTCATGCACTTAGAAGCCAGCAGTGGAGCTCGGAGCCACGATGTAGCTATGCGATAAGCATAGTAAGCCGACTCGTAAGCTGTCATCGCCGCCTCCTGATAACCACTCTCTAGGAGGTAGTCTACATGAGCCTTGTATTGCTTGAGATATCGCTCCGCTAGATCATCTCTATCTAGACCAATACACTCAGCTATATAACCATACTCATACTCGATCAGCTCAGCAAGGCGCTCATAACTTTTATTAGGCTCGGAGCTTATTCGATCTATGATACGTTGCCAAGTGGTAAAGTCTCGCATCACATACGCCTCATAAACCTGCTGACGATCTGAAGCCATAAGCAAGGGTATTTCACA
Source organism: uncultured Porphyromonas sp. (assembly GCA_963543315.1). Taxonomy (GTDB): domain Bacteria; phylum Bacteroidota; class Bacteroidia; order Bacteroidales; family Porphyromonadaceae; genus Porphyromonas. Next base: position 862 of record CAUUAW010000020.1, on the reverse strand, counting down.
CCCTAGGAGTAGCACGAGTGCCAATAAGATTATGGGTCTCCATTTCATAGGTATTATCTGTGCTAGGGTAAATAAAAAAACTGAGGTGATGTGGGATGGATCTTTCTGCTTTCTCCTCAAAAATACGAACCTTTAACGAAATAGACAATACCGCAAGGTAAGCGCCCTTAATGGGCATAGCTCCCCTCACCCACATCTCGAAGTCTCGAGTGCTCAAGCACTCCTGAATAATCTGAGATTTACTCCGTAGGCCTACTTCATTTATCCCCTAATACGCAAAAAGCTATTAGCAAATAATCATTTGAGGACTCCCGAATTAAGTTTCCACTACTCCGGAATGTCTGAGGATCCCCTCCATAATTATTGTGCCATTTTAGGCTAAAGCACCTAGTAATCAAACACAAAAAAGCCCCTGTAGAGAGAGTGTAGCGACAAGAAGTATCTACCCCACCATTATACCAGATCTTGACTGCAGACAACGACGTATACATGCATCATCGTGCAATGGTCTCGTATAGCAAGATTTGTAATTTGTACAAAGCCTGATCTCTTATTATCCTCCATTAGGCCCCTTGTTATAAAAGAAGTTTTTTGTATCTTTGCACCCGCAGAGGAGGTCACATGCCGATCTATTGTAGCAAAGGGCAGTTACCAGAGTGGCCAAATGGGGCTGACTGTAACTCAGCTGGCGTAAGCCTACGGTGGTTCGAATCCATCACTGCCCACGGCTACTGGGTACAGACGTCTTACCTCTCCTAATGAAGTGACTACAGAAGTGTCACGAATGCGGAAGTAGCTCAGTTGATAGAGCATCAGCCTTCCAAGCTGAGGGTCGCGGGTTTGAGCCCCGTCTTCCGCTCTA
>CAUUAW010000019.1:0-29488 GCA_963543315.1 uncultured Porphyromonas sp. | reverse complement strand
CCCGTCAGGCAGGAGAAAAGGAACATATCCCTCGACACTTTTTCATAGCCTTGCAGTTCGTCTTCTCCCAAGGCTGCGATACGTCTTACCTCCTCCCTCGTGATGTAACGTGGAGTACCCACTTCCCAACGGATGGAGTGATTGATGAAAGGATAGGTGTCAATGATACGCCGTTTATGCAGGTCTTTGAGCAAGGAAGCCAGTATGGAGAGATAACCGGCAGATGTATTGAGTTTGAATCCCTTTTCTTTGGCGAAGTAGTCTTCCAAGTCCTTGACAAGGACGGCATCGACTTTCTGTATGAGAATATCCTCCACGCGGTAGCGGTACTTGACGAAGTTTGCCAGATGCTTGCGAAAGAGCAACAGACATTTTAGTCTGCGTTCGCTGCGGTCTATGCCCACACGCTCACGGAAACGGTCGATATACTCGTCCGTATGATGGAGCAGTCCCTGCGACTCGCTGTTCAGCCCAAACACAAGTTCCCGTACTCGCTCTGCCGTGATGGGAGCATCGGATTTACCCGAAAGAGACTCGTAAACCTTGTGAATACTCACCTGAAGGCGGTCAAGTTCCTTGTTTACCGATACGGCTTCGGCACTCTTGCCCAGCAGTCGGTTTTTGCGACTGTCCCACAAACGAGGAGTACACGAGCATTTGCAACTGAACTGTACCATAGAGCTTCCTGCGCTGATGCGTCCCATGATGGGACTTTTTCCGTTTTTGTCCTGCGTACCTCTCTTGAGATAGAAAAGCAGCTTGAATTTTTCTTTTTCCATTGTTTTTTGCTTGCAAAATTACACTTCTTCGAGGAACTTTGAGCGATGCAAAACATTGATAATGAAAGAGAAAACACCGTTTTAGTTACCATTTTCAGCTATCCTTTTCCTTTCATCGTTTGTCGAACGATTTGGTAACTGAACTCCCTCCTTTTCGCTCCATTTTCTGCCCATTTTCTATGATGCAACCCAATGAAGAAACAAGCAATACCCACTGTGTGTCAGTCAGATATGAGTTTTGTACCATTTCCTGCTTTCTACTCCCATACTTCGTTGTAGAAGGCGGCAAGCTCCGGCACTTTGATGAAGTAGCGGAAACGCTCCTTCTGCACCACGTTGTTCGTCACGTTGAACTCGAAGTCGGTCGTCTTCTTGGCAAAGATAGCCGCCCAAGCGTCAAAGCAACGAATATCCTGCCGTTCCAGTTCCTTAGGGCGAAGGTACTTGAAGAGCAGGTACAGCTCCGTCAGCGAGTTGCTGATGGTCGTACCGGACAGGAACGTAGCCCCCAAGTCCTTGCCCGTGCGTTCCTGTATGGTACGTATGGCAAAGAGCATGTTCAGGGCTTTCTGGCTTCCTTCCGAGTTTCCCAATCCCGCCACACGGTCGTGCCGCGTGTTGAAAGTCAGGTTCTTGAATTGATGGCTCTCGTCAATGAAGATATGGTCGATGCCCATCTGCTTGAAGTCCACCACATCATCCGTGCGCGATTGGATGGCATGTTCCACCTTCTCCAACTTCGCTTCAAGGTTGTGCTTGCGCTTTTCCAGCCCTTTCAGCATCGCCCTCGACACGTTCTTGCCCTGTTGCCGCAGGACTTCGAGATTTTCCTCCACCGTGTCAAGCTCCGCTTGCAGGATGCGCTGCTGCAACTCCGGCGACTGCGGAATCTTGCCGAACTGGTCGTGCGACATGATGACGCAATCGTAGTCGTTGTTCTTGATGTTGTTGAAGAAACGCACGCGGTTGGCGGTCGAGAAGTCCTTCTCCGAGGCATAGAGAATCCGCGCGTTGGGATATGCCGCCTGATAGGTGGCGGCAATCTCCGCGACATTGGCTTTCAGCCCGATAATCATCGGTTTGTGCGCCAAGTTCAGGCGCTTCATCTCATGCGCTGCAATACACATTATCAGCGTTTTACCGGTTCCCACCTCGTGGTCACAAATGCCACCGCCATTCTGTTTGAGCATCCAGACGCAATCCATCTGTGACGGATAGACGCTCTTGATACCCCGGCTTGCCAGCCCTTTGAGGTTGAGGTCGGGAAATGTCTGGTGAGAGCCGTCATACTTTGGGCGCACGAAACAGTTGAACTTGCGGTTGTACATCGTCGTCAGCCGTTCCTTGAACTGCGGCGACTGCTCTTCCAGCCATTCCGAGAACCCGTTGCGGATTTCATCAATCTTGGCGTTGGCGAGCTGTATGCCCTCGCTGTCACGCACCTTGATGTCATTGCCATGCTCGTCCTTACCGATGGATTTCATCATGTCCGGGCAGGTGTTGTGCAGGGCGTGTTTCAACAGGTGCATGCCGTCATAGTTCCGGTAATAGCCCTTCACTAAAAACTCGTCCGTGATTTTCATGGTGCGGCAGCCGCACGCCACCGAAAACTCATCCATGCTTGCGGAGTAGGCGATTTTCACGTCCGTGTCGAAAAGATGGCTCATATAGGCGGCATACACGCCCGTCGGAATCCAGCGTTCCCCGAAATTGAAGTCGAGGTCCTCAAAGGCGATGCGCGGCGGCTCGGCTTCTTTCAGAGCCTCCAACGCCTGCTTCACTTCCGGCATACGTCCGTTTTCGGGGTTGTCGCCCATCCATGCCTCGATGCGCTCCGCCTTTTCTATCACATTCCCGGCGATGAACCTGTCCTTTATCTCGTAACCGGTTACGAGCGGGTTGTAGAAGATGCGTCCTTTGAGGGCGTCAAGCAATCCCTCCTCCGTGCTGTCGGTTATCTCCCGCATATAGTCGAGATTGACCGTGCCGAACTTGTTGAGCGACGCGGAGAGTGCCTCTTCGGGAGAGCTTACGTTGGCATGGCTCTCCACAGAGAAGGAAACGGGACGCTCGAAAATGTCCGCCTTGACGAACCTGCCGTCCTCCGCCCGTTCCAGCGAAAGGATGTCGCGTCCGGCGACATCCATCATCAACAGTTTCACGTTATGCTTGGCATTGAGGTTGCCGTAGCGCATGACAAACTCATCGTAGCAGGTGTTCAACGCTCCGCGTTGCGCAGACCCTTCATCGTGATACTCCGCCTCGTAGCGGTAAAGCCGCTCGTATGCGTCACGGAGTGACACATACAACATCGCTTTCTCCTTCTGGTAGCCGGTCAGGTCAAGCGGTTGGAATGTCGCGCCGTAAGGCGTGAGGCCCTTCAAATAACCGAGATTGCGTGAAGCATCCAGTACCATAGAGCCGTCACGGTAGTGCGGCTCCAGCATACCGTTGAACGGACGGGGAGAAAGGTCGAGAGGTTCCTCCTTCGGCTTTTCCGTTTCAAATTCAGGGAAAAGGGAAGTTGTTGTCTCACTTGCGTTATTGTCCGTAACGGGAACGGTTGCGACTTCCGTCTGTGCTTCGGGGCGTTTTGTCGCTTCCTTTTCCGGCATGTCAATGGCGGGAGCGGCTTTCACCGCCGTCCCGTCCACCCGTTGCTTCTCCTGATGCTGTGCCGCCAGCCTGCGAAGTTCCTTGCGTCGCTCCGGCGTGAGGTCCATCATCATTTCATAGAAACCGTTGATGGGCGGATTGGTGTCCCAATCCAAAGAGGCGTAAATATCATCCAGATCGCCTTTGGCTGCGAAACTCACCGGCTTTGTTTCATGGCTGTCCCTCTTCTCCGTCAGTGGTGCAACAGACGGCTGTGGCGGTGCAGTCGTAACCTTCGGCGTAACCTGCGCCTGCGGTTTGGGAGGCATACGCCTTGCCGGGCTTTCCTTTTTCGCCGTCTTTTTCTTCTTGGCGGGGGCTTCCTGCTTGCGTACTTCCTCGGTCATGCCCCAGAGGTCGAGCAGGGAGAGCTGCACGCCCTCCGAATAATCGGGGCGGCGCGGCTCTATCTCCGACTTTTCTTCCTCCGGCTGCGGTGTTGCCGCTTCGGGCTTCGCTGCCATTTCATGACGTGGCTGTATCTCAGGAGTGACAACCGGTGTGGAAATGGTTTCTGTTACCGTGCTTTTCCCCTGTGCCGGATGCAGGCTGTGCATTTCATACAGCTTTTTGTCCAACTTATACAGCTCAATATCCATATGTTCCCGCAAATCCTCCGCCATTTGCCCGATGCCGTCCCGGTGCATGACTTTATAGGCTGGTTTCCCGTAAGGGTCTGTGCCGCTTATCAGATCCGAGTGGGGAATCATGCCGATGCTGCCGACATACCCGTTCTGGAAACTGCCTATCGGTGTCTTTTCCGTCTGCACGAACAACTCTTCATAATCGTACAGCTCCCGTTTCTTGCCGCTGTTCTTTTGCAGGATAATCAGGTCGCTGCCCACTTCCGTACCCGCGTTGTCCGTGAAGAGGTTGTTCGGCAGGCGTGCGACTCCCACCAGATTGGCATTACGCATCATATACTCGCGTATGGGCGCGTTGGACGGTGCGTCCAGTACCCCTTGAGAGGTGATGAACGCCACGATGCCGCCCTCACGCACCGCGTCAAGGCTTTTCAGGAAGAAGTAGTTGTGTATTGCCTTCGGTGCGGAACGCCTTGCCGGGTCTTGGCTTCCTGTAAATTCCGGGTCGAACACAGCCACGTCGCCGAACGGGATGTTCGAGATGGCAAGGTCGAAATAGTCCGTGAAGGGCTTCTCTATCTTCTCGAATCCCTGCACCCTTACCTTTTGGTCGGGATGCAGGTGTCCCAATATCTTGCCCGTCATCAGGTCTTTCTCGAAAGCCATGATGTCCGCGTCCGGCTTGTTTTCCAGCACGGCATCCACGAATGCGCCCACGCCCGCCGACGGCTCCAGCACACGGTCGGGACGTATGCCGTGTTCATGCAGAGCCTCCGCAATCGTGCCGGTTATCTCCGGCGGGGTGTAGAAAGCGGTCAGCACGGACTGCTTCATGGCATCCACGTACCGCTTGTACTCCGTATCGTCCTTGCTGTTTTCACGCACCAGCCTGTGCAGTTCTACCGTAGGGGTAAACAGTTCGAGGTCCGATTTCGCCCAATGCACGGCATCCGTCAGTTCCTTTGCAGGATTCAGTATGCACTTCAACCCGCCGAAACCGCAATACTTCCGAAGTATGGCTTGTTCCTCGGCGGTTGCCGTCCTCCGTTCCCTGTCAAGGATGAATGCCGTCCGTATCGCCTCGATGTTGTCCCGCAGCCGTTGTTTGCGGTTAAACGCCATATTCCCCGATATAAAGGACGGCGGCTCCCGTCAGCTCCGTGTAGAGCAGGTCGTATTCGGGCGACAGGGCGAAATTGTCGTCCGAAAGGTCATAGGCGGAGAATACGTTGCCGACCGGCGGCAGCAACTTTCGGATGAAGGCTTCGCGTTTCTTTCCCGGCACTTCGTCGGCAAACTCGTTTTCCACGACTTCGCGGAGGATGGCGTACTTGGAATAGCGAAGCCCCCGCAGGAGCGTGTCCATCGCCAACTCCTGCGCCCCTTCGGGCGGATAGCCTTCGAGCCGCGCACGCTCATACGTTTCGGCGGCACGGTCGGCACGCTCCCGGATGAAGGCATCGTCGGAAGCCTGTTCAAACCTGTTCGTGCGGAGGTAGTCCAGCAGGTACAGACCGTAATAGGAAAAGTCGGTCTGACCCTCGTTTTTCTTCTTGTTGTTCATTACTTTGGAATTTAGTGGATTGATAATGACGGGGATAGTCGTCTGAAAAGGAGAAAGAAAAGGCACTCGGTATCCCTCCGAGTGCCACCACTAAATCCAAAGTATGAGTGTAATCCGGTATCGAAGAACAATTCATTACTCTGAACAAGTGGCAAAGGTAGTGCAAATCGAAGACAATACGAAATAAACCCGTTTATTTCTATTGTTGAGGTGCAGCCTACTTTCTCAAAAGTTAATACTATTTCTTCCGTCCTGAAAATTTCCTGCTCGTGTTCCTTTCGGGGAACACGAAAGTCGTGTTATAGTCCCCGTCAAAGGCGACTATGGCGTCGAAGCTCTTGCCCTGCTTGCTCTTGAAGCCTTTGAGCAGCTTCGTATGCCCGTCGGTGAGCAGGTCTTTGATCTCGTCATCGGAAAGGGTGCGGTTCGCTTTCAGGCGGAACACGGGCAGCCCGCACTCCGCGTTGTCGCAGCGTACCACCTTGCCGTAGAACTGCATGCTGCCCGTCCCGCACTTGGGACACTTGCAGCCGGAATCCCTGCGGGCGAACAGTTTGTCGCACGAGAGCAGTTCGGAGGTGATTTCGCGTGTGTACGCCTCTATCTCCCTGCGGAAGGTTTCGGCGGGCATTTCCCCGCGCTCGATGCGTGCCAGATTCTTCTCCCATTCGCCCGTCATGGTTACGTCGGCGATGCGCATCGTCTTCACGACCGAATAGAGGGCAAGCCCTTTTTCAGTCGGCACAAGCGATTTCTTGCAGCGTTCCATGTAGCCGCGCTTGAAGAGCGTTTCGATAATCGCCGCACGGGTGGCGGGCGTGCCGATGCCGCAGTCCTTCAACGCCTGACGGAGTGCATCGTCCTCTATGTCCTTGCCCGCCGTTTCCATTGCCGACAACAGTGTCGCTTCTGTATGCAGCGGCTTGGGTTTGGTCTTTCCCTCCGTGATGGAGCAGCCTTTCAGCGTCAGCGTGTCGCCTTCCCGCCAATCGGGGATGGAGGTTTCTTCCTTGTCCTCCACGCTATAGACGGCACGCCATCCGGCTTGCCTGATGACGCTGCCTTTCACCGTGAACTCCACTCCGGCACACTCCGCCGTGACGGTGGCGGTGTCCTTGACGCATTTTTCGGAGAAAGCCTCGATCATGCGTCCGGCAACCATCTGATAGACGGTGCTGTCCTCTTTGGAGAGGAATAGTGGCTTCTCGCCCGTGACGAGCAGGGCGTGGTGGTCCGTCACCTTGCCGCCGTCCACGCTTCTGCGTGTCGGGACGCATTTCGGCTGCACCTTGCCTTTCCATTCGGGCAAAGCCCCGATGAAGGCGAGCAGCTTGGGGATTTCGGCGAACACGTCTTCGGGTATGTAGCGGCTTCCGGTTCGCGGATAGGTGATGAGCTTCTTCTCGTAAAGCTTCTGCGCGATTTCAAGCGTCTGTTCCGCCGTGAAGCCGTGCTTGGCGTTGGCTTCCTTCTGGAGCGTCGTCAGGTCGTACAGCAGCGGTGTTTCCTCCGTCTTCTCCTTGCGTTCGGCTTTCGTGACGGTGGCTGTGCCTGCCGACTTCACCTTATTATATAGTTCCGTCGCAGGCTCTTTCTCTTTCCACTTTTCGGAAGAGGAAAACTTCACCGTTCCTTCATCGCAGCCGTCCGTTGCGATATGGAGCTGCCAGAAGGCTTCGGGCGTGAAGCGGCGGTTCTCCCAATAGCGTGCGCACACCATCGCCAACGTGGGTGTCTGCACCCGCCCGATGGAGTACGTGCCGTGTCCGGCGGCGATGGAGAGTGCCTGCGTGCCGTTGATGCCCACGAGCCAGTCTGATTCGCTCCGCGCTTTGGCGGCAAGATAGAGGTTGTCGTATTTGCCGCCCGCTTCGAGGTTGCGCAGTCCCTCGCGGATAGCCTTGTCGGTAAGCGAGCTTATCCAGAGGCGGACGAACGGGGTGGTGCATCCGGTATAATGGTAGAGGTAGCGGAAGATAAGCTCACCCTCGCGCCCTGCATCGGTCGCCACGATGATCTGTTCGCTTTCCTTGAATAGCCGGGCAACGGTCTTGATCTGCGCCACCACGCCGCTGTCGGGCTTGTAGCCCTTCTCCGTCTTTACCTGACGGGGGACGAGCGTGAAGGTGTCGGGAATGACGGGCAGATTGTCACGGACGAAACCGCGTATGCCGTAGCCGTCGGGCATGGCAAGCTGCACAAGGTGTCCGAACGCCCAAGTCACGGCGTAGCCGCCTCCCTCGAAATATCCTTCCTCTCTCTTTGTCGCGCCCACGATACGGGCGATCTCACGTGCCACAGACGGCTTTTCTGCAATGATTGTCTTCATATTCTTCTGTCGTTTTGAATTTTACAAATGTTACTTCGGATTTAGTGGCGGACACGGGATTACATCTTCATGCCCTTGTTGTTTCTTTTCTGCTGCTGTTGCTGTGCGGTGTCCTTCGGGGCGGTCTGTCCCTTCCGCAACGGCTCTTTCAGGTTCTTGGTAGCCTCGTTGGTCTTGCCCTCGCTGTTCACCGCCACCTGCGTGCGGCTCTCGTTGGAAGGGGCGACCTTCTGCGCGTTGTCGGGGTTGGTGTCGTAGCGGTACGGGCGTCCCTTCTCCGGGTTGAACTTGATGTACATCGTGGCGTGGAAGCCCTGCTTGTCGGTCACGTTCTCTAATTTCACGGCTTTGCCAGCCACGTAGTCGGCTTTCTGCTGTTCGGTGAAGTCCACGCCGCTCCATTTGCTGATGGGGCGGATGCTGCCGTCGGCGTTCGTCCACGTGTTGCGGCGTTGCTCCTTGTTCGTGCCTCCGGCATTCTCCGTACCCTGCGCCTGTCCCTGTGCGGGGGTGTTCTTCGTTTCCTGCGTCCGGGCGGTACGGGGCGACCTGCCGGTTCCCGGCACGAACTCCACGCCGCGCTGCTCCACGTTCACTTGCAGGGTGGTGACGAACTTCCTGCCGTCCTTGCGCTCGATGAGCTTGTCGCGCACGGGCAGCCCGGCACGCAGCATGTCCTGCTCCTGCTTGGTGATTTCCGTCTTGCCGATGCGTTCCGGTATGCGCACCTTGTTCGTCGGGACATCCGTGATTTCGTTCGTCTTGCGGTCAATACTGACGAACGAGGGGATGATCTCGCCCGTTTCCCTGTCCACGAGGTCCACGACCCTGCCGAGGTTGCCTGTTTCGCGCAGGTTCTTCCGGTCGTCGTCGGAGAACTTGTGTTCCTTGTACTCGTCGAGCTTCTGCTCCTTGCGGATGAAGTGCGGCACAAGGCTGACATTGCCCTCGCCGTCCTTCTTGAAGGAGAGGCGGGCGTCCAGCTCGAAAGCCTCTCCGCCGAAATTGGGCGACACCCTCACCAAGTCGGACTTGCCGTAGTTGAGCATTCTGTTAAGGTCGCCCGACTTTTCAAGGTCGTCGCGCTTCACGCCCCATTTCTCCTCCAACTCCTGCCAGTTGATCTTGCTCTCGTCGATGGGCTGGTAGCCCCGGTTGCCCTGCGTCTGCTGCGGGCTTTCCTGATTCTGTTCGTTTTTCTGTTCCATCTCTTCCTGTTTTTTAGGTTCGTCATCTTGTTTCTGTTCCGGTTGTTCCTGCTTTTCGGCGGACTGCTCCTCCTGTACTTTCTTTTCGTAGCCGGAGGTGTCCACCTTGTGGGGCGCAAGCAGTTCCTTGTTGCCGTCGGGGTCTTTCAGCAAGTCCTTGATAACCTCCAGCAGCTTGTCGGCTTGGTCCGCCGCGACACGGTAGAAACCGAAGCGGCTGGGTTCCTTGCACTGCCGGAAGAAGTTCTTGAAGAAGTTGTCCAGCACGTCGCCGTGCCGGTCGAATTGCAGGAAACTCTGCGCGTTCTCCGCTTTCGCGGGGATGCGCTTGGGGGAGCCGTCGGCGTTCAGCCCGGCTACCACGCTGATTTCGCCCGTCTTCTCGTCACGGACAACCAGCACGTCCTTTTCGTCTTTTTTCTTTGCCATCTGAAAAATGTTTTAATGGTTATTTTTGAAAGAAATTATGGATACGGGCCTTGTAGAAGGCTATATCTTCCTTGCGGAAGTCCTTTACATGTTCGGAGAGGAACGTCAGCACGTCCGCCTCGCTGTAATAGGTCTTTTTGCCGAGCGTCTTGTAAGGCAGCGCGCCGATGCTGCGGTAGCGTTGCAGGGTGCGCTTGCTGATTTGGAGCAGCATGCACAGGTCTTGGTTGTCGAAAAGCCTGATCCCGTTCATCGGGTTCGGGGCTTTGCCGGACGGCTGCATGGAGAGCAGCATCTCGTCCTGACGGTCGAGCCGTTCCATCACCTTCTGCATCCAGTTCTCGAAATTGTTGCGGGTAAGCAGTTCCATGTCCTACGTCCTCCTTCCTTTGGGTCTGCCGCCCGTGCGCAGCGTGTGGTTGCGTTTCAGCTGTTCCGGTGTCGCGGCTTCGCCCGTGACGGTGCTGTCTTCGAGCAGGCGGTCTATTTCAGACTGCCGGTAGCGGCACTTGCCGCGCAGCACGACATAGGCGATGCGCTGTTCGCTGCGCATGCGCTGGAGGGTGCGGCAACTCACGTTCAGCAGGTGCGCCGCCTCGCGGGTGGTGAGCAGCCTGTCGGGGGATTCTTCCTTCCTACCGCCGGAAACGGCACGCACGTGTGCCGCTATCTCGGCTATCTGTTCCGTCAATGCGGTGAAGGCGGAACTTTCCATCGTTATCACTTTCATATTCAGTCCTTTCTTTTGGTTTATTTGCATGAACATAGGCTGCGCCTCGGCATACCGTTCAAGCGAGCTTGACGTGCTGCGCTCGGCTTGCGCTATGTTTCTGCGACAAAATTCGGCAATAAACCAAAGGGGCTTTAACAGCTCACTACGTGGCTCACGTAAGATTTTTACGGATAATGGCTCCGTAACCCGGACAGACGACGCAACAAGCTGCCTTTTAGTGGGAAACGGCACGTGTTCAAGGCGGCTTCGTTACCTTTGCGGCAAACTCTGAAATGTTTTGCTTATGGAAATAGTATCTATCGAGAAAAAGACCTTCGAGATGATGGTGGCGTCCTTCAACGCCCTCGCGGAGAAGGTAGCCGCCCTGAGGCGCAGGAGCGACGGCGGGCGGATGGAAAGGTGGCTCACGGGCGAGGAGGTCTGCGGGCAGTTGAGGATCAGCCCGCGCACGTTGCAGACCTTGCGTGACAGGCGGCTTATCGGCTACTCGCAGATTAACCGCAGGTTCTATTACAAGCCGGAGGAGGTCAAAAAGCTCATTCCGCTTGTCGGCACGCTCTATCCCTGCGGGAAATGATTTGATTTTTATTATTCACAACCCACTGAATCCGAAATGATGATGAACGAGAACAATGAAGTGTTTACAATGGAGGACGAGCCGCTTGCCTCCGTCGTGCAGAACATGCGCAAAGGCTCGAAATGGCTCTCCGCCTTTCTGGAAAGTTACCGCCCGCCGTTGGACGGGGAACGTTACCTGACGGACAGGGAGGTGGCGGAACTGCTCCGTGTCAGCCGCCGCACCTTGCAGGAGTACCGCAACAACAGGGTGCTGCCCTTTATCCTTTTGGGAGGGAAGGTGCTTTACCCCGAATCGGGGTTGCGTGAGCTGCTGGAGGCGAACTACCGCAAGCCGATGGAATAAGGCGGCTGCATGAAAAAAAAGGAAACGGGCAACTCCTTCACGGGGCTGTCCGTTTCCTTTTTATTCTTATTATTATATGTCTTCTGCGTTTTCAGCAATACCCGGCTTTTCCGTTCTGTATGAACATCACGTATGCCTGCCGCTTTTCCTTCGAGAGTGCTTTCTCTACCAGCCACGTGCGGAACACGTGTGCATGGTAGGTGTTCAGCCGGAAGGCAACGGGGATGATGATTTCAAGCGAGTAAACATCCGCGTGCAGCCCGTTTTCAAGCCGCATGTAGCGGCACACCTCGTAGTCGTTCAGCACGTCCGGCTTGCGGACGGCTCTGATGGCGGCGTTCACAGCCGGGACGCCCGTGTGGAACAGTCCGGCGATTTCTGTGGCGGTCATCCATATCTCGTTACCGGTTACGCTGACCGTGTTGTCCTCTATGATGATGGTTCCTCGTGTCATGGCTTCTCTGTTTTTAGATGGTGCAACATGAAAATTCCTCGATGCCGTTCAACCTTGCGGCAAGGTTCTCCATGTCTTGGTTGAGCTTCTCTTTGGTGATTTTCGCGTATATCTGCGTCGTCTTTATGCTCTTGTGTCCCAGCATGGAACTCACCGTTTCGATGGGTACGCCGTTGGAGAGGAACACCGTCGTGGCTGCCGTGTGGCGGCTCTGATGCCACGTGATATGCTTGGTGATACCGCAACGCTTGGCGACGGAACGGATTCCGGCAAGGCACGTGTTGTAGTGGGGAACGGGGAAAATCCTGCCGTTCCCGCACAGACCCCGGTATTTGTCGATGATGCGCTTTGCGATGTCGAGCAGGCGGATATTGGACACCACGCCCGTCTTCTGGCGGTTGATGTTTATCCACTCGTGTTCGTCGAAGTAGGTATGGATGTTCTCTTCCGTCAGGTTGCGCATGTCGGCGAACGACAAGCCCGTGAAGGCGCAGAACAGGTAGAGGTCGCGGTAAAGCTCCTGCTTGGCGTTTTTCAGCCTGCCCTCCATCAGCAGCCGGATTTCCTCTTTCGTCAGGAAACTGCGTGTCGTTTCCTCCTTCTTGATTTCATACTCCCGGAACGGGTCGCGTGTGAGCCACTCGTTGTTGATGGCGATGAACACCATCGTCCGCAAGGGGCAGACATACAGCCACACGGTATTGGTGCAGCAGTGCTTGTCCGTGCGTAGGAACATCTCGAAGTCGGAGATGAAAGCGGGCGTAAGCTCTTTCAGCGCGATGTCCTTCACGCGGTAGCGGATGGTGAGGAATTCTTGCAGGTGCTTGTAAACGGTCTTGTACTTCAGGAGCGTGCCTTTGGCTTTCATGCCAGCCTCCACCTGTTTCTCGTAGTCCTCGTTGTGCTGGCGGAACACCTGCATCAGCGTGTGGTAGCGGTGTTCCAGTCCGAGAAAGGCGTTCTTGACCTTCTCCGCCGTGACGAAATTGTCACGCTCCATGATTTCCTGATAATGTCTGTTGATGCGCACACGCATCTTGTCGAGCATGCGGTTCGTTTCGAGTGCCGCCGTGCTTCTGCCCGTGACACGTCCCCCTTTGGTGTCCCACAGCTTGGGATCGACGGTCAGTTTGCAACTGAACTGCGTCTGGCTGCCGTCCACCGTGATGCGTCCCATGACGGGTACTGTCCCGTCCTTTTTCACTACCTGACGTTTGAGGTAGTAGATTACTGAAAATGTACTCTTCATCGTCCTTAATTTTTTTAGGTTCAAAATTAGTCGGTGAAGAGTCCGTCGCCGGTACGCAAAACGGGGAGGAACGGCGCAATCTTTTTCCGTAACCGGATTTGTTGCGTGGGTTGTCAATAACTCACTAATCCTTAACGCCTTGTTTCGTTATCCGTGTCCGTTTGTCGCCTTTTCGGGCATGGTTACGGACAAGTAACGTAGCGGCGTCCTGATTTGGCTTTAGGGGTGATTGCGATGGCTTCACGAATAATCGGAAGCACAACTGAAACCCTTGTAACTCAATTCTATCACTATATCTTTCCGCATTTCACTTTTTTGTAGTAACTTTGTAGGACATAAATTTAGTTAGCAATCAGCAAGTATGAAGACAACCTGCAAGTTTACGCTTGACGCTACGCTACCTGCATATCCTGCCTTTGAGGATGGTATACGTCGCGCACCCGATAGGGGTTACTGTCTAACCCAGGCACAGACGAGAGTAGCTCTACAGAATGCACTCCGCTACGTACCGAAAGAACTCCATGCAACGCTCGCACCCGAGTTTCTCAAAGAGCTCAAAGAGCGTGGTAAGATCTATGCTTATCGCTATCGTCCCGAGGGGGATCTCAAGGCTGGACCTATCGATAGTTACAAAGGTAAGTGCATCGAGGGTAAAGCATTTCAGGTGATGATACACAACAACCTGTCTCATGCAGTAGCTCTATACCCCTACGAGTTGGTAACCTACGGTGAGACAGGGCAAGTCTGTCAAAACTGGCTCCAGTATCGACTCATCATCAAGTACCTCGAGGAGCTAACACAAGATCAGACTTTAGTCATAGAAAGTGGACACCCCCTAGGGTTATTCGCATCACATCCTTCAGCACCTCGTGTTATCATTACCAACTCAATGATGGTCGGTCTCTACGATAACATTAAGGATTGGGAGGTTGCTGCCCAAATGGGTGTTGCCAACTACGGTCAGATGACCGCTGGGGGCTGGATGTACATAGGGCCACAAGGTATTGTACACGGGACTTTCAATACGCTACTCAATGCAGGGCGCCAGCAGCTGCACATCCCTAGCGGTGGCAATCTAGCTGGTAAGCTCTTTGTCTCCTCGGGTCTCGGAGGTATGAGTGGTGCTCAACCCAAGGCTGCTGACATAGCGGGAGCAACATCTATCACAGCCGAGGTGGATATGTCCCGTATTATGACACGTTACAACCAAGGATGGGTCAAGCATATTGCCAAAACAATCCCCGAAGCTCTAGAACTGGCTGAACACGGTATGAAAGCTGGGGAGCCATGCTCCATAGCTTACCACGGTAACGTTGTTGACTTACTAGAGTATTGCGTCGAGAAAAATATACACATCGATCTACTCTCTGATCAGACAAGTTGTCACGCTGTGTACGAAGGGGGATATTGCCCTGTCTCCTTAACCTTTGAGGAGCGCACAGATCTATTGGCTAACAACAGGGAGCTGTTTTGCCGAGAGGTAGACAAGGGCTTACGCCGCCACTATGAGGCAATTAAGGCACTAGTAGCCCGTGGTACATACTTCTTTGACTATGGGAATGCCTTTATGAAGTCCTGCTTTGATGCTGGCATCAAAGAGATCTCTAGAAACGGCATCGACGACAAAGATGGCTTTATCTGGCCGAGCTATGTCGAGGACATCATGGGTCCAGAACTCTTTGACTATGGTTACGGACCTTTCCGTTGGGTTTGCCTAAGTCACGATCATGAAGATCTGATTAAGACAGATCACGCTGCAATGGAGTGCATAGACCCTGACCGTCGTGAGCAAGATAGAGACAATTACATATGGATACGTGATGCTGAGAAGAACCAGCTAGTCGTCGGTACTGAGGCTCGTATCCTTTATCAAGATGCAGCAGGGCGATTGAAGATTGCCCTCAAATTCAACGACATGGTGCGTCGTGGTGAAGTCGGTCCTATCATGATCGGTCGTGACCACCACGATGTAAGTGGTACGGATAGCCCATTCCGCGAAACATCTAATATACGTGACGGTAGTAATGTAATGGCAGATATGGCTGTACAGTGCTTTGCGGGTAACTGTGCTCGTGGGATGAGTCTCGTAGCCCTACACAATGGTGGTGGTGTCGGTATTGGCAAATCCATCAATGGCGGTTTTGGGATGGTACTTGATGGTAGCTGTCGTGTGGATGAGATACTTCGCCAAGCTATGACTTGGGATGTGATGGGTGGTGTGGCTCGCCGCGCATGGGCTC
Source organism: uncultured Porphyromonas sp. (assembly GCA_963543315.1). Classification (GTDB taxonomy): domain Bacteria; phylum Bacteroidota; class Bacteroidia; order Bacteroidales; family Porphyromonadaceae; genus Porphyromonas. The sequence continues at coordinate 14,342 of CAUUAW010000019.1, read as the reverse complement.
GTAATAAGAATGCGATGTCGACTTCTAAGGAATTCAACGCTGAGCACTCAGACCTCTATCATATCACCATCCCTTATTTGGTAGAAGATGCTCTCCTTGACGAGGTCCTAAAGTAATTGTCTTCAGAGACATTACGACCCTATACCAGAGGGCAAAACGTCTTACTAGGACAAACCCTAGTAAGACGTTTTTCAATTTCAAACTACAGTACACACATCCTCTCTCTATTGCAGGCAGCCTCCTACCCCTCCTCTCCCCATACCGGGAGATTATCAAGTAAAACCCACCTCAAAAAATCAAGGGTTGCATGGTACAGGAAGCTCTGTATTTTGCCAAATCAATTATTAATACTACTTTTGCAATACCTTATACCTGTTTCGCACGTGGCAAAGACACTATATAAGCGGCTCTAACTAGTCTAAACAAATCCGAAACAAACCAGTAACAAGAACAGTATAATTATGAAAGTAAAGACCTTTCTACTCTCCCTCTTGTTGGGAGTTACGACTCTATCTTTGAGTGCACAGGAGACTGTAGCACCTCAAGCTGGCACAAAGCCCGTCTACAAGACAACCTTTGAGCATGGCACAGCCGCAGATCATTGGTTCCTAACCCTGCAAGGTGGTGTAGGAGCTCAATTCCTAAATGGTAACGAGGAGAAGCCCCTTATGGAGCGTCTCCAGATGTCTTACTCTCTCTCTTTGGGTAAATACCACACCCCATCTTTTGCGACTCGACTCAATCTAATTGGGGCTCAAGCCCACACCTACTACAAGGAAAACAATACTTTGATGAACTACGAAACAAGCTTTGTCGGGGCGCATTATGACTTCATGTTTGACATAATCAACCACTTCAGCCGTTATAACGCCAAACGTGTATTCCACATCATCCCATTTGTTGGTGCTGGCTACGACGTTAAGTTCAACGAAGCTTTTAAGAACCTACATCAAGCAGCAGCTATTGACGCTGGACTACAGCTACAGTTTCGTCTATGTCGCCGAGCTGACTTACTTGTCGAGGCAAAGGCTATCTACAACAACTTCAACTTGACAATCAATATGTGTCCTAGGTCCATTGCTTGGAATCCTAAAGCTTACAATGGACTCTATGCAGCGCTCACCGGTGGACTTAATTTCCGCTTAGGAGGTGTCGAGTGGAATGAGGTAATCCCCATGGACTATGCCCTCATCAATGATCTAAACAGCCAGATCAATTCTCTCCGTGCTCAAAATGCCGAGCTCAGCAAGCGCCCCGTATCTTGCCCTGAGTGTCCAGAAGTAAAGGCCAGGGCTCCTAAAAATATAGAGGTAATGTCCGAGAAGACAGTTCTCTTCAAGTTTGATAGCTCTCGTATCGACAAGAATCAGATGATCACACTTTACAATGTCAGCGAGTTCGTCAAGGAGCACAATACACCTATTCTAGTCATCGGCTACACTGACACAACGGGCAAGGCAAACTACAATCTAAAGCTCTCAGAGCGACGTGCTAAGGCTGTCACCAATGCCCTAATCAATGACTTTGGTGTCCCCGCTGATATGATTACCACACAGTGGGAAGGTGCTACAGATAAGCTCTTCGAAACAAAAGCTTGGAACCGTGTTGTCATTATACGCTCTAAGTAAGTTGTATTTTGCTCACTAAATTCATCTATCTACGAATTAAACACACTAGAAATATGAAAGCAAAAGTATTCATACTATCATCCGTAGTAGCTTTCTCAGCCCTACTAGCTCAAGCTCAGGAGACCACTGTGATGAATAATTGTCCTGCGTACAAAACAGAGTTTGAGCAAGCCCCTGCTGCTCACTGGTTCATCGAGCTACATGGAGGCGCTGCAATCCTACCTTTTGGGAATAAAGCCAATGATGAGGCCGAGTTTATAAACCGACTCTCTCCCATTGCTAGCATCTCTTTCGGACGCTGGAGCTCCCCATACTTTGCGACACGTGCTCGCGCCTATGCTTGGAACGTTTACAGCTTCGATAAACTTCCGGGGGCAGCCGAGGTAACACGATATCAAAATGTCTTTGGAGCAGCTTCATTAGAGTTTATGTTTGACCTAGTCAATTACTTTGCTCCATATAGAGAGAGCCGAGTCTTTCACTTTATTCCTTTTATTGGCGTCGGAGGGCATTACAAGCTCTACTCAGCTGATGACAAGAAAGGCGACAAACTCGGCACAAAGAATGACCTCAGCGGTCTACTCAATGGAGGTCTTACTCTTAAGTTCCGTCTAGGCAAGCGGGTAGATCTTAATCTTGAAGGACAGATGATGCTTTCTAAAAATAACTTCCAAGGCACAAATGATGTTCACCAACCCGCAGATGTTACAGTTCTTGCCTCTGCAGGTCTGACCTTCAAATTGGGCCAAGTCGCATTCCAACCGATCACTCCCATGGACTACGAGCTTGTCAACGATCTAAACAGTCAAATTAGTACACTTCGTGCGGAAAACGCTGAGCTCAGTAAGCGCCCCGTATCTTGCCCTGAGTGCCCAGAGGTCGTTGTTCCTGAAGATACGGAGACTCCTGTCATTGAGAATATCGTGGCTTTCCGTCTTAACAGTGCCAAGATTGATAAAAACCAGATGATCAACGTCTACATTTCAGCAGAGGCAGCTAAGGCAAACGATGCCAAGATCTACATCATCGGCTATGCAGACGAACAAACTGGAAATGCAAGGATCAACATGTCTCTCTCTCAGCGCCGTGCCGAGGCTGTTAGAAAAGCTCTTATAGATAACTATGGAGTCAACCCAGACAATATCATCATCGACTATAAGGGAGATACGGTACAGCCTTTTGCAACTAATGAGTGGAACCGTGTCGCTATCATTAACATTAAATAGTCCGACGCGACTTCCCCTAACATCCTGCTAAAAGCTCTTGGAGTTGACGACCACCATTGGGGAGAGTATTCTCGATAGTGAGATGTCTAAGGGCATAAGCAATTAACAAAAGAGGTGGTGACCTTAGGGTTGCCACCTCTTCTATCTTACAAATGCGCAGACAATGATCTAATTCCTCAGAGCTTATCTAGTAGTTAATAGTTAGTATTTTGGTACCTTTGTGAGCGATAAAAATCGTCTAGCATCGTAAGAATTAGGGATTCCCTTTGGGAGTTGCTCCCATGATACTTTACTTTGTCCTGACTAACTAATACCCATTGACAAATCACTAAAGAAACGAAACAACAATATGTGGATCTTTAAATCATCAATTGGAAGAAAGTTCATTATGAGTTTATCAGGGCTTTTCTTGATTATCTTCCTTTTGCTACATGGCAGCATCAACTTATTAGCAGTCTACGATGCCATCAATCTGCAGAGTGGACACCCCACAGATCTTTACAATCAAGCATGCGAATTTATGGGGACCAATCCGCTTGTTCAAATTATGGTCCCCGTCCTTGCTTTAGGCTTTATCGTTCATATCATTTACGCCGCATGGCTTACATTACAAAATCGCAGAGCTCGTGGCAATAACCGCTACGCGATTTTCACGCGAGCTAAGATAGACTGGGCGAGCAAGAACATGTTTATTCTAGGTATCATAGTACTTGGATTGCTCATCTTCCACCTATCTCATTTTTGGAGTAAAATGCAACTACAAGAGTGGATGGGCAACACCAGTGAAGAAGGCTATAAATTAGTCGTATTGACCTTTAGCAATATTTGGGTCACTATACTATATATAATATGGCTCGGAGCTATATGGTTTCACCTCACACATGGTTTTTGGAGTGCATTCCAAACCTTAGGCTGGAACAATAAAAAGTGGATCTCTCGGCTACACGTTTTGAGCTATATCGTGGCCACGATCTTGGTACTTACCTTCCTCATTGTAGCCATTTACTTCGGATTCATATACTCTGGACCAGAGTCTCTCCAAGAGATTGAGCTCTGGACTAATCTATTCTCTTAGTCTCTCTTCCTACCACCAAATCAACGAACTCTCTTAACTTCCAAAGATATGAGTGAAATAAACGCCAAAATCCCAGCTGGAGCCCTAGCCGAGAAGTGGACTAACTATAAGAATCACCAAAAGCTTGTCAACCCTGCCAACAAACGCCTACTAGATGTCATCGTTGTCGGTACTGGCCTTGCTGGAGCATCTGCTGCAGCTTCCCTAGGGGAGCTTGGATTCAACGTAATAAACTTCTGTATTCAAGACTCTCCACGACGTGCACACTCCATTGCAGCACAGGGGGGTATCAATGCAGCAAAAAATTATCAGAATGATGGAGACTCCGTATACCGTCTTTTTTATGACACAATCAAGGGTGGGGACTATCGAGCTCGTGAGGCAAACGTCTATCGCCTGGCTGAGGTCTCGAACCAAATCATAGACCAGTGTGTCGCTCAGGGGGTCCCTTTTGCACGGGAGTATGGTGGGTTACTCGACAACCGCTCGTTCGGGGGAGCTCAGGTATCTCGCACATTCTATGCTCGTGGTCAGACAGGGCAGCAGCTACTTCTCGGAGCATACTCCGCCCTCAGTAGGCAAGTACACAAGGGCAGTGTCAAGCAGTACACGCGACATGAGATGCTAGATCTAGTCATCATCGATGGTCGTGCCAGAGGAATTATTGCTCGCAACTTAACCACAGGGGCCATTGAGCGTTTCGCGGCCCATGCTGTTGTCATCGCTACGGGAGGTTATGGAAATGCATTTTACCTAACGACCAATGCTATTGCATCCAATGGTTCTGCGGCTTGGCAATGCTATAAAAAGGGGGCCTACTTTGGCAATCCTTGTATGGCACAGATTCACCCGACATGCATTCCAGAGCATGGGGACTTTCAGTCTAAGCTGACACTCATGTCAGAGTCTTTGCGCAATGATGGGCGTATTTGGGTCCCCAAGAAGTTAGAAGATGCAAAAGCTCTACAAGCCGGTACTAAGAAGGCAAACGATATCCCTGAGGAGGATCGCGATTTCTACCTTGAGCGTCGCTACCCCGCCTTTGGCAATCTTGTACCACGAGATGTTGCTAGCCGTGCCGCTAAGGAGCGTTGTGACGCTGGCTTTGGAGTCAATAACACTGGGCTGGCTGTATTCCTTGACTTCAAATACGCTATAGAGCGTATGGGGCGCAAAGTCGTCGAGGACAAGTATGGCAACCTATTTCAGATGTATGAGCAAATCACAGCAGACAATCCCTATGAGACGCCCATGATGATCTATCCGGCTATCCACTACACAATGGGTGGACTATGGGTAGACTATGAGTTACAAACCACTATCCCAGGACTCTTTGCCATTGGCGAGGCAAATTTCTCCGATCATGGGGCCAATCGTCTCGGGGCTTCAGCATTAATGCAGGGGCTTGCCGATGGTTATTTCATACTACCCTACACCATACAAAACTACCTATCGGACCAGATCCAAGTCCCACACTTCAGCGTAGATCTCAAGGAGTTCGATGAGGCCGAGGAGGCTCTCAAGGCTCGTATCGAGCGCATTGTTTCCATACGGGGTAAGCGATCCGTAGACAGCATTCACAAGGAGTTAGGGCACATCATGTGGGAGTATGTCGGTATGGCACGCTCTAAGGAGAGCCTGGAGACGGGCATCGCAAAGATTCAAGCTCTACGCAAGGTTTTCTGGAGTGACTTACATCTCCCTGGTAAGACGGATGATCTCAACATCGAGCTTGAAAAAGCTCTACGCCTTGCGGACTTTCTAGAGATAGGGGAGCTGATGGCACACGATGCTCTAGACCGTGAGGAGAGCTGTGGTGGGCACTTCCGTATCGAGCATCAGACCGAGGATGGAGAGGCAAAGCGTGATGACGAGCACTTTGCCTATGTCTCCTGCTGGGAATATCAGGGTGAGGACAAAGCTCCCATCATGCACAAGGAGCCACTAGAGTACGAATTCACTGAGCGACTCCAGCGTAACTATAAAAACTAAATAACCCACGTAGATAATTACAGCAATGGATCACAATATAAATATCAAAGTCAAGGTATGGCGTCAGAGAGGTCCTCGTGAGAAGGGACACTTCGAGACATATGCTCTCAATGACGTACCCCAGAGTGCATCCTTTCTTGAGATGATAGATATACTCAATGAGCAGCTCATTGCCGAAGACAAGGAGCCCATTATCTACGACCATGATTGTCGTGAGGGCATCTGCGGCATGTGCTCTATGTATATCGATGGGCATCCCCACGGTCCCCTCAGCGCTATCACCACTTGTCAGCTACATATGCGCTCTTTTAACGATGGAGATACGATCACCGTTGAGCCATGGAGATCCGCGGGTTTCCCTATCATTCGAGATCTAATGGTAGATCGCTCAGCCTATGATAAGATAATACAAGCTGGGGGTTATGTCTCTGTGAATACGGGTGGAGTGCCTGATGCCAACGCCATACCCATTCCAAAGCAAAAAGCTGACGAAGCGATGGATGCGGCTTCTTGTATCGGTTGTGGAGCCTGCGCGGCAGCTTGTAAAAATGGCTCTGCAATGCTATTCGTTTCAGCCAAGGTTAGCCAGCTGGCTCTCCTACCGCAAGGTCGAGCAGAGGCACATAAGCGAGCTAAAGCTATGATAGCTAAGATGGACGAGCTGGGCTTTGGTAATTGCACGAACACACGGGCCTGCGAGATGGAGTGCCCTAAGAGTGTCTCGATCAGCCACATCGCGCGCCTCAATCGCCAGTTTATCGGGGCAAAATTTAGTGACTAACATCCAGATCTCACGGATTCCGTATTTAAGATCCCAGCACAAGCAGCGATAAGGCCATTGACAACTCTTTAGGGCTTATCCTAAGAGACAGGGGAGTATTTACCGTATCAAAATCCAAGCATTACGGGATGCCCATTTGATTATTAGCTAATAGTCAGACGGGCATTCCGTAATTATTTTTTATCCCTACGGGAATCCTTTGCCAATTATACCGTAGCAATCACTTAAAGATCATATCGAAGCATTATAAACTCCCCCACTGCCCTCCTCTTTGACACGTAATAAATAAAAGAGATTATAACTCTCCCCATCAACTTTTATTGCGCTACAATGGGCACAATTTGGTACCTTTGCTCGTGCAGTGTGGAGGGCTTTGCACCTCAACGACAGTATCAAACCTATTTTATATGACAATACGATGCTAGTAAAACAGACGAAAAGACGCACGAAAGACATTTCTATAGCCACATACCTCCCTCTCCTTCTCTTATCCGTTACCCTCCTTTGCTTTTGGAGTAGCCCGTTAGCCTCCGCTGGTATCATTAAGATGCACACACTGCGCGAGGCAAATACGCAAATATCCATCAAGATCTCCGGAGGTAAAGACTCTTACAAAGTCACAGGGGCTACACCAGCCGTCATCGGGAACGGAGAGCATACCCTCGTGCTAACTAGCCAAGAGATTAGCATAGAGGGGGATATCACATTTTTTAGTTGTTCCCAAAATGAGCTCGACAAGCTCGATATCAGCAAATGCCCCACACTCGCTGAGCTGCTATGCTATGAGAATAACCTTCAGGCTCTTGACTTAGACAAAAATGTCAATCTAGTCAAGCTATCATGCGAAAACAATCAGCTCCAACAGCTTAACCTAACACAAAACAAACTCCTCGAGGACCTTCTTTGTGTGAACAACAACATCGAGCAATTAGATCTTAGAGCCCTTACTAAGCTAAAAGCCCTGTACTGCTTTAACAATAAGCTAACCTCAATCCTACTACCTGCGGAGCACGTCATAGAGGAGGTGCTCTGCAGCTCCAACGATCTTGCCTCAATCGATCTGGGGTACTCCCCTCGGCTAACGCTATTAGAGTGCTTTCATAACAAGCTCACAGCTATAGACCTATCCCAAGCCCCTCATCTAAAAAAGCTATCAGCAAAAAACAACGAACTCAAGGCGCTAGACCTTACAGCCAATACCGAGCTGGAGGAGCTATACTGCGCTAATAACCTTCTAGAAGAAATCAAGACGACCGCCAACTCACCCCTACTCGCCATTACTTGCTACAAGAACAAATTGTCAGCAGCAGCCATGAGCCAGTTGATGGGCAATCTGAAGGATATCAGGGGGCTCTCCATATCTATAACGGATGGTGGTGAGCTCATTGCTATAAACTCCGCAAATGATGAGGGGAACGTATGCTATAAGAGTGACGTAAAGCGGTTAAAGGATAAGGGTTGGAAGGTTAGTGACTTTAATGGGAGCTATATGGATCGCAAGGAATACGACGGGGTCGACGATCCGACTGTCGGGAACACGATCCGACTTAAGTCAGCTGCGCAACAGATAATACTGACATTTGATGTAGACGAATTAGAGCTACTGACAGTCAAAGGTGCCGAACAAAAGTCTAAAGAGACCATTGATCAAGATGTCCTAGTCACCTACGACGTGACACCTCAAGCCGAGGTCGTGGTAGAGGGCGATATAACTATGTTTGGATGTTCTGATAATCAAATCACGGAGCTTCAGGTAGCCCATCACTCGACTCTTGCATTTTTACTCTGTAATGACAACCAGCTCAAATCGCTCAATGTAAGCGGCTGCCCTGCCTTAGAGGAACTGGATGCTCACAATAACCAACTAATCACAATAGACCCCACTGGCTGTACATCTTTAGGGCTCCTGGACTGTAGCTCTAATCGGATAAAAGGCGAGATGATGGACCTACTTATCTCCTCCCTTCCTAACCGAGAGTCCATGGGCGAAAAGGGGTCTCTCTATGTAATCAATAGCATAAACCCTAATGAGGGAAATATATGTACCGTAGACCAAGTCACTAAAGCCACGACTCTAAGCTGGAAAGTCTACCACCAGCACAAGGAGGGTCAGTGGGCTATCTACCCTGGTAGTACGCCAAGTGGACTAGAGATGCTATCGACCTTAGCGACACCAATTGCGATTTATGACACTATGGGGTATATCCGCTCTAGGCTAGAGCAAGGGTACAATATCGTAGTCCTAAATGACGGATCTACAAGAAAAGTTTACAAGGAGTAGTACCCCTCGAATCTTCTTTTGCTCTCTAAGAGCACCCTCTAGTGAGCAAATTAGTAACTTTGCGATAATACTGCTGTAGCCTTTATGATAGACCATTACTCATCCACTCCAATCTCTACTGAGAGTCTCCCGGGGTGCCCTGACGTATCAGTGGTAATCCCCCTGCTCAACGAGTCTGAAAGCCTCAAGGAGCTCTACGAGCGTATCGCCGCTCACACATCTGAGCAAGGGCTAAACTATGAGATCATCTTCGTTGATGACGGGAGTAGTGATGCGTCGTGGCAGATTATCGAGCAGCTAGCTTCTAAGGATAAGGCTGTCCATGGCATCAAGTTCAGGCGTAATTACGGTAAGTCTCCCGCCTTGCAATGTGGATTCGCAAAAGCTCGAGGTAAAGTGGTTATCACGATGGACGCGGATTTGCAGGATGCTCCTGAGGAGATCGGTGGACTCTACCACAAAATCATCGATGAGGGTTATGATCTTGTGAGTGGATGGAAAAAGAAGCGCTACGACCCACTCTCCAAGACGATACCAACAAAGCTCTTTAATGCGACGGCTAGGCGTGTCTCAGGGATCAAGAATCTCCACGACTTCAACTGCGGTCTCAAGGCTTATCGTACCGAAGTGGTACACAACATCGAGTTGTACAATGACATGCACCGCTACATACCATACCTAGCAAAAAATGCAGGCTTTAGCAAAATCGGAGAGCAGATAGTGCACCATGCCCCACGCAAGTATGGTCACTCGAAGTTTGGGTTAGACAGATTTTTCAATGGGTATCTAGACCTTCTCACCCTATGGTTCACACATCGCTTCGGGCGCAAGCCAATGCATTTTTTCGGATTCTGGGGATCGATGATGTTTTTTATTGGATTAGTAGCCCTTATCGTAGTATTATCGATCAAGCTCTCAGCACTTATCAGTGGCAATACGGCACCGCTTGTTACAGATCGTGTCTACTTTTACATCTCCCTAGCAGCAATGATCATAGGTATACAGCTATTCTGTGCAGGCTTTATCGGGGAGATAATCACACGTCAAGACCCTAACCGTGACAAGTACAACATAGCAGCAGAATTATGACCAAATCTTTAGACCAAATACTCTCAAATCGTCGCACGACAAGACACTTCAATCCAGCTAAGCCTATCACGCAGACAGAGCTCATCCCCCTATTGGAGGCTGCTCGCTTAGCACCATCAGCAAAAAACTTTCAGCCTCTACGCTACGTAGTCGTGCTCTCCGAGCACGAACGCAATCGACTACACGCCATCAGCGAGCAGGCGTGGTTTTACAAAGCTCCTAGCTACATAGTAGTTATTGGTGACCATAATAAAGCCTGGCAACGGACACATTGCGACTTAACCTATGTAGACGCCTCAATAGCCCTTACGCAAATGCTCTTGAAAGCAGAAGATATGGGTCTAGGTGCCACGACCGTTGCTGCCTTTGATCAAGATCTATGCCGAGAGTTACTGCAGATACCAGCCCACGAGGAGCCTATCTTAATCCTTGCAGTAGGATATCCTGATCCAGCTTTTATAGGTAAGGAAGGTAATCCACAGCGTAAGACAATGGAGGAACTAGTCAGTTTCATCTAGAAGATACAAAGATCCGATGCGCAGATTACCCCTCTCTCTCATTGCCTGCCTGATACTCCTAAGCGGATGCCACAAGAAGATACCCTATAGGACTACTGAAGGTCTCATCTTTGGGACTCTATATCGAGTCACTTATCAAGCAGAGGAGGACTTGACAGATCGGATTAACAGTGCTCTAGATCAGGTCGATCGAGTGGCAAATCCCTTTGACTCGACATCGATGCTCTATGCGATCAATAACAATTTGTCGCTAGAGGTTGATAGCACATTCATCGCTATCTATCAGGTAGCACGCTCTGTTTACGAGCTCTCTAGTGGAGCTTACGACGTCACTATTGCTCCTCTAGTCAATGCTTGGGGGTTTGGCTTTGAAGAGTCTTATCCGCTCTCCCCGCTACAAATAGACAGCTTGCTGCGGTTAGTCGGTATGGATCGTATAAATTGCTCAGGTGGCAAGCTAAGCAAAGAAGACCCTGCCATACAACTAGACTTTGCTTCCGTGGCCAAGGGTTACGCATCTGACCTCGTCGGGGAGCGTCTGCGTCAGGCAGGGGTATCCAACTATTTAGTAGAGATAGGTGGGGAGATAGCTTATTCGGGGCGTAATCCGAAGGGATCCTCTTGGCGGGTAGGCATCTCGAGACCTATCCCAGACACCTTAGCATTAGAGCAGGAGATACAAGAGATCGTAGAGCTACCGGGCGATCGTGGAGGGCTCGCAACCTCGGGGAACTATCATAACTTCAAAGTGTCCTCAGACGGTCAGCTCTACGGTCACACAATCTCAGCAAAAAGCGGTTACCCCACGCAGACAGACATCCTTAGTGCGACGGTCATTGCCCCTACCTGCGCAGAGGCTGATGCGCTCGCCACCGCCTTTATGGCACTAGGCTATGACGGATCTCAGAGTATGCGCTTACAACTTGATCCTGATGTTTCCTATCTATTCCTCTGCTCAGGGGCTGACTCCTTATCACTACGTCCCGTATGGAGTGAGGGCTTCCCCCTAGCCATCCCTTAATACACTAATCAGGCAGTAACTATTCTAAAAATTTCGCACCACCCAGCATCGAGATTATGACCCATCCTTCGCCCCATCGCAACCGCTACAATACTTCGAAAGACTGGCATGACAACGAGAGCCCTCTCTCTTTCTCACAGATTTTGCGCCTGATCTTGCACCACTGGTATTGGTTTGCTCTATCCTTAGTTCTCTTTATCGCACTAGGCAAAGTCATTGTACGGCATCGTCCCCTAGGTCGCCAAAGTTACTATATGCAGCTTTCCTCACGGCAACCTCACGAGCTTTCAGAGCCTACGATGCCTCTTGATGACCCTTCGATAAAGACCTCCCCTTGGACTCCCGAGTACATAGCCTCTCTTTTGAACACGACCACCGCTGTCATAGATGCCGGCGAACGTATTAACTTCCAGGTCGATTATTCCGTCAAGACGTCTTTTGGGCGGCGAGATTACTACAATCAAACTCCGATCATCGTGCACTTTGACGACTTGATCTCGACAGACAAGGTCTACTGTATCGCAGAGCTTGATGACCCTATACAGCCCCGAGAGGTCACCATGAGTCGATTTGCGGGGGTAGCTCAGGGGAGTCCTATCCATAAGTCTGATAACGTGACCATACCCGTTGGCGACACTCGAGAGACTCCTGCCGGGCGCATCACGGTAACCCTTGATAATTGTCAGCAGCACTATCCCTACCATATAGACCAGCAGTATCGAAAGATCGCGATAAGCTACACACCTCTAAACGAGACTCGCTATATCTATGAGACAGAGATGCAGATCTCGATGAAAGATGCGGACCTCCCGCTATCCTCCGTCATACGAGTCAATATGATCTCTGATCGCTCTGAGCGGCGCTGCCTGGAGCTGCTCAAGACAATGTATATCGTCACCGACAGCTTGGCATGGATGGAGTACTATAGCGATCTAGAGGGAGACTCCGTAAGCCTGTCAGCAAGTAGAGTCCCACCGGTCGGGGTGTCACCCTTTAAGCTAGTCGATGAGCCTCGCCTATGGAGGGAGACTCAGCCAGATCTCTTTATCATTGCCGGCATGGGACTCTTAGGGTTGCTCTTACCGCTACTCATACTCTATATCTATTGGTCCATACGGGGGGGCATCTATTATATCTCCGAATTACCCAGGCTGCTATACAATCGGATCATGCTAGACGTAGAGCGTAGCACGAGACAGAAGCATCAGCTCTACCCCGACCTGGAGGAGCTCTGCGCCAGTCTTACTCCTTGTGAGGTTCATAGCACTGCTTTACTCACCACACCTAGTGAACTCAAAGTGCATCATCAGCTCATCGATGCTCTCCGGCAGGCATTACAGCAGAGGGGCACAGCCTATGCCATTTGGCATCTGAGCTTAAGTGGTGAGGGGATCTCGAGCGAAACCGGTGGCAACGTATACCATACAGCCATCACTCCGGGGATGCTCAGCTCGGCACCCTTCCGGCAGCAGCTCGAGCGGCTGCAGATGCAGTACCCGCTGCTCATCATCGATGCCCCTGCGCTCTCTGTAAGTACGGCGAGTTATCTCCTATCCGAGAGCTTCTCTTTGCAGACCTTCTGCTGTGTCTACCGAGGGGGTAGCAAACTGCGAGACATCAAGCGTATTGTGCAAGACTTACAGATACGCCAGCAGCTAGCACTCTCTCGTTGGCACACTCTCTGGATCAAGTAGGCTGATACATGGAGGGCTATGAGGAGTACTAGTAGACGGGGCTCAGCACAGGGCAGATCTCTACAGTCGGTAGTGAGTCAAGAGGGTACTGTGGGGCTCTTCGGGGGGAGCTTTGACCCCCTACATGTAGGGCATCTAGCGCTCTGTGACTATCTGCTAGGCTATCAGGAGCTATCAGGATTAGAGCGAATATGGTTCATGCCCACCCCTCAGAACCCGCTCAAAGAGACCGCAACAGTACTCCCCTATGCGCTGCGCTGCAGGATGATAGAGCGGGCCATACGGGGAGACTCTCGCTATGCTCTGAGCACCATCGAGTCGCTATTACCCTCACCGCACTATACCATTGAGACGCTGGAGGCTCTGCAAGAGGCTTACCCGCGCTGCACTTTTTGTCTAATCATCGGTGCCGATAGTCTGGCGACGCTCGCACGGTGGCATCGGCATGACGAGTTGCTAGCGCGTGCTCCCCTCGTCGTCTATCCTCGCCAAGGGTACGATATCATTAGCCTGGCAAGGCTGTACCCTACGGCGACGCTCAGGCTAATGACTCAGGCTCCTCTGATAGAGCTATCCTCGACGCAGATCCGCAGTGCTATCCGGGAGCAGAGAGACCTAAGGCATTGGCTGCCACAGCCCGATGGGTATGACATGCTGCGACATTATTTTTTTGCGAACTAACAACAACTCCCAAGGATCTATCATGAACTATGATCGCATAATACAAATAGCCTCCTATCAGGTATGGTTCGCAAAACGAAAAGTACAATCCTACAAAACGAAAAGTACAATTTGAGGGGAGGGTGATTTTCATCTGAACGGGGGTGACAATATGGCAAAAGAGAAGGCAACAGACATGTTGTATAAGGACAAAGAGAGAGGGGCGTGCGGCTCTTCTCTCTTTGTATGGGGCGGTATCTATGTATGGGGCTATGTAGGGGGGGGCTATGTAGGGGGAAAATCTTTGTATGGGGCGTTGTCTATGTAGAGGCTGTCTCTTATACACATCTGACGCTGCCGACGAAGCTAGAAGTGTA
>CAUUAW010000018.1:0-31984 GCA_963543315.1 uncultured Porphyromonas sp. | reverse complement strand
CGGCATACGAGATGCAGCGTAGTCTCGTGGGCTCGGAGATGTGTATAAGAGCCCGGGGCTATGTAGGGGGAAAATCTTTGTATGGGGCGTTGTCTATGTAGAGGGGGTGAGTGGGCTTTTAATGGGCTTTTAGTGGCTGTTTAGGGGGTGCTAAATCCTTGCTAAATGCGATGGGGAGACACTCTAGAATGCGATGGGGAGACGCTTTAGCTCGTCTCTGCGGTACGCTCTATAAGCTATACCTTATATAGTAGGAGGTGCCTGGAGGGGTGACGCGTGTATAATAGGAGGTGCCTAGACGGTGACGCGGGAGGTGTGGCTCTTGGCTGTCAGTGTCTAGGCACCTTTGCTGTAGTTGCGGGGTTGCTACGCGTGGGAGGGGGAGGAGGATGCTGGTACGGTCTTGACCTCGCCATAGTTTGAGAAGTGTGCTGTGTAGCTTGCCTCTTCGCCTGCTGGAGAGGTGATGTCGATGGAGTCGATGATGAACTTGCCCTCTTCGTATGTCCCAGTGTTGTCTTTGTTGCCGTATCGTAGGTCTACGGTCTTTGCTTCTTTGAGCTTGGCTAGTAGCTCGGTAGAGCCGAAAGTCTTGGAGTCACCTACGGCGACGAGTGCGTCGCAAGATATTGAGACGTCGATGCGGGTGACGATCTTCTGGGCGTAGAGTGAGTTCTGTACGTCTTTTGTGATGATCTGCTTGGTGTTTGTCTTGTAGCTGATCTTGTGGCTCTTGGCTGCTAGTGATGGCTTGCCGTCTAGGTAGAGCATGATGTCTGAGCCGTTGATGTAGGTTATGTCCATAGTTTTTTGTGCTTGAAGAGGTTGATGATGAGTCTATAAATGAGGTATAGGATGATGGGGGTGGCGCATCCTATGGCGTATGGTATTGTGTTGCGGTGTGGGCGTGGGGGTGGCTGTATGATCTCGTTTAGTTGTTGTGGGGAGAGTGGCGGTACGCTGTCTTGGGTGCGGTGTGTGTCGGAGGTTGCTGAGTAGTTTGTCAGGATGGTGCGCTCACGTATGATGAGGGTGTCTGGAGCTTGGTATATGAGTACGGAGTCTATACGGTATATGCTGTCTGTAGTGGATAGTATGCGTATGGAGTCGTGGTAGTGGTGCTGCTCGATGGGGATGTATCGTGTGCGGCAGGCTGACAGGGTCAGGATGAGGAGGGCTGTGGTGGTGATGTGTAGGAGGCTAAGTCTCATCGGGTGGTTGGTCTGAGTCTAGGGGGGGTGTTTGGTCGTCGGTCATCTCAGGGATGTCTTCGGGGGTTATGCCTAGGTCGCTGAGCTCTCGGAGCAGTTTGGTTCGCTCGGCTATGAGCTTTGCGTAGTCGTCCATGAGGAGGTTTACGGTGTTTCGATAAGCTCTGAGGTCTCTGTTGTGTCTTAGTCTTCGAGAGAGGTATGCTTCGAGTATTATGGCCACTATGCCTCCGGAGATGAGTGCGCCTATTATTTCGATGATTCGCTGCATAGAGTGGAGGGGGTAGAGGTGGCTGATGCTCTTTGTGTGGCTATTATTAGCTTGTGGACTTGCTCTTCTTGTTTCTGTACCTCTTGGATGAGTATCTCTATCTGTCGTGAGTAGCTAGAGACTCGGATGTAGTAGCCGATGAGGTAGCCGATGAGTAGTCCTAGGAGGAAGAATAATGTGTCTATCATGGCGGGTGGTGGTTGGCTGTTAATTAGCTAATGGCTAATCAGGCTGTTGGCTAGCTAATGGCTAAAAGCTAGATTAGTGTGTAAGCTTTGCTCCAGGTCTCCTGGGGGACGCTCTTGCCGTGCTCGACGATGGTCATGGCGGCTGCTAGGGCGATGAGGGTCTCTTGGGTTGCGGTGAGGGGCTCGTTGGGGCTGATGCCGAGTGTCTTGGCGACGGTTCGGATGTATGCTTCGGTGTTGTTTTCGCTGGGGGGAGCCCATCGGGCGATGATCTTGCGTATGGTGTTGCAGCGGTGGGTGATGATGTACCTGCGTAGCTGCTTGAGCATAGCGCGACAGCCTAGCTCGAGGGTGGTGAAGTGGCAGAAGGGGGAGCCTGGCGGGGTGATCTCTCCTTGCCACTTCTTGCGCTGGGGGCGTATGTTGCCGGGGTTGTTTCGTTTGATGGTCATGGCTGTTGGCTATTGGCTGTTAGCTGTTGACTATTGGCTAGCTAATGGCCAACAGCTAACGGCTAGATACCTTTATATCGTTGGGCTTACGGTGTCGGTTACTCCATCGTCATCAATGACGTAGATGCCCTTGAGGTCTTTGCGTATTACGGCGCCACCGGCGCGTAGCTCTCCGGATATGATGTCTCCGTAGTAGGTGGGGTCTTTTTCGTTTTCAAAGAGTGTCAGGGGGCTCATGGCTCGTGAGAGGGAGTTTTTGTGCCAGGCTAGCATCTCTACCTTGGCGGGTAGGAGGTACTCGCTGACGATGTTAAAGCCGTATAGCGAGCCTAGTATGCCTTGAGCGGAGTCGGCCGATGCTGAGAATGCGAACTGCTCTTGTGATGATAGCTCGCTCAAGAGGGTGTAGTAGCTGTCGGGCGAGAGCATGAGGTATCGGTCTGCCTGGGGTACGGAGTCTGTGGCAAACTGTCGAGCAGCGTCTAGAATCCACTCTTTGACGGTCTTGCTGCCTTTGGCTACGGGCTTGGTGCCGGCGACCCACTTGGCGATGGTGTCTTTGGAGACGGTGTCGTAGAGGTGGGCGCGGTTTTCGCTGACGACGCTCTGACGCTTGTTGTACGATAGCTCGACCTGCTCAGCGTTTGTGATGAGCATGGGGTATATCTTGTAGTCGTCGATGGGGTATGTCAGGTCGATGTCTTCGCGTGCGGAGACGGTGAGGGGTAGCTGGGTAGCGTTTTTGGCTATCTTGCTAGGGGCTCCGGCGTTGGGTACGTGTACGATTTTGTTGTCGACGAAGTCTGAGTGGTCTACAGACTTGGTGATGGCTGATGCGGTGCCAAAGAGGTCACCGACGATTGCGTTGATCCAGATTTCTGTGTTCAGTGCCATAGTAGAGATTAGATGTTAGATGTTAGTTGGCTGTTGGTTAGCTAATGGCCAAAGGCTAGCTAAATGCTATTCAGGTTTGTATTCGGTGCCAAATCGGGCGCGAAACTTGTCGCAGAATGTCTCGTAGTCCGTTGCTCGTAGCTCTGCTAGTAGTCCCTTGCGGTCTAGATCGTCCCAGGAGCCGTCGTATCGGTCCGTGTGAGCAGATGCGGTCTTGGAGTGCTGTAGCTGGTCGGCCAGGGAGCTGCGTGTGGGCATGTCTGCGAGTATGGATGCGCATAGCTCGGGGTCGGTGTCGTAGAGGTCGGAGTAGCGCTGTCTCTGGTCGGCGGTTATCCTGCCGGTCTCGATGGCGTCTAGTAGTAGAGCCTCTCGCCGTGCTTGGTGTGCATCGTCGATGGTCTTGCGGAGTGCTTTGTTTTGAGTAGCTAGGTCTACGATGGCTTGTGATAGGTCATCGATGGTTGCTCCACTGGTTAGGCCTAGTGCTTCGAGTGCTGGTGCGGAGAGTGCTAGTGTCTCTCGTGCGGTGGGGGTGGGTGTTTCGGTGTTCATATTGATATTGCTCTTGAGTTGCTGTAGGTAAGATGCTTCGTCGGTCACGGGGGTGCCGTCCTGGTGGTATAGCTTGACGGCACCCCTATTCGATGGGATCGTGACGATCGAGACCTCTACGAGCTCCCACTCATCGACGGTGTCGTGCTGGTCGCTCATCTGCATGTTTTTGATGAAAAAGCCGGCTGAGCATCCCTTGAGGAACCCTGCCGAGAGCTTGCGATGCACCTCGCAGCTGAGGGGGTCGCCAGGGTCAAAGCGAAAGGAGCCGATGAGCTTGCTCTCCTCGATGCGTAGCTGCTCGCATACGCCTATGCTACGCTCTAGGTCGTGCATGTAGAGGCATATAGGGTTTAGATCGTAGCGTGTGCGGTCTAGCCCGCTGTTGAGGACATTGTATCCGCGATCGTTGACGATGCTCTCGTCGTTGATCACGAGGTCGATGAGTGGGAGTTGCTGCTGGGACATGAGGGGGGTAAATGTTATTACACTGCAAAGGTCGCTCAAGAGTGCAACTATTTGCAAACCAATTGAATGCTCCTTACCATACGGTTGGCTATACGGGGCTGTGTACTTTAACTTTGTCCTCGAATTAACCTTCCAACCCCCAAGATTACTATGCAAGATCAGCAATCTACATCGTCCCTCATCATACAGGGGCAGAGCTACCCACTAGTCATTACGATGGGAGCCTTCTTAGAGTTCAAGCGTCTGACTGGTCGTGAGGCGAGTCAGATCACCTCCGACGATCTGAGTGACACGATCACCTTCATCTACTGTGTAGCGCGTAGTAGCGCCCGCAGAGAGGGGTATGAGTGGCCATACGAGAGTCCCGAGGCTATGGCCGATATGATGACACCAGACGAGCTCTCACAGGTCACTCTAGCACTCTAGTCGTATCGCTAGGAGCGTATGATCTACCTGCGTCCGTCACGCCGCATCACGCCTCCTGAAGAGGCTGACCCGCTCATAGAGCACCTCTTTATACTCGATGAGTATCTGCAAGGGGTGCAGCGTGCACGTACCCCCTTCACCCTTGTCATAGAGAGCGAGCATGGCTCAGATCTAGACGAGGACGGGGTGCGCGAGACGGTGCTCCACCTGCGCATCTACGGGCATGACGGCAGTGACCTGACCGATCTCCTGCCGGCAGACTTTGCCCCAGAGTGGTATCGAGGCACGATGCAGGTCGGCGTGGGTATGTCTCTCGCTCTCACCTGGCAGGATGTCAGTCAGTTTCGCACGACCTACTCGGTGACGCTCACAGCGTGGCGTATCTACAAGGCATTATCGACACAAGAGCCTATAGAGCCAGGCATACAGCGACTCTTCAGCGAGATCAACTGCCGTGGGGAGTACACACTACACGGCTCTCAGCAGATCCATGTCATCGATGGTCGTCTCTCAGTCATCGCAGACTCTGTACAACAGCTCTCCGAGCAGTATAGCATCGAGGCGCGTACCTCTGGCACGCCCATCCTCAAGGAGCGCACAGACACCTATACGATCGAGTGCCGAGTCGTGCATACCCCATCAGGACGAGACTATACGCCACTCCTACTCGGAGAGCATAAGCGCATCACACCTCGATGGTATCGACGCAATAAGGAGGGGCGAGACCGCATCGGCATCTCGGACAGCCTATGGGCGGCCAACCATCTTGGTGCTGCCAGCGTGGTCATCACGCGTGATGACTTCCAGAGTGCCTGCACCGTGGGTTACACCATAGAGCGGGACGAAATACTAGCAGCTATCAAGGATTTAGAGGCTAGAGATCAGACATTAGAGATTAGACATTAACAAGCAAAACCCAATACACAATGGCAACAATACTCGAGTGGCAGAGCCACATCACCGACTCCACAGACCGAGACTCGATCCTGGTCAATATAGATGCCCTAGAGCACCTCGCTAACGGCATCATGGGAGACACCAGCCTATCAGCCTCCTTTGCCACACTCCGTGAGGGCGTCAAGGCGGGCACCATAGCACCTGATCAGTGGACGCAAGACAACTCCTTCAAGGCGATTGCAACCAAGCTGACCAACCACTCCACGACACTCTCACAAGAGATCTCGGGTGCTAAGACAGGCCTCGAGAAGAAGCTCGATGCATCAGACTTCAACAGCTTCAAGGCGGGCGACTTCAAGACCGCCAAAGAGAAACTAACCTCTGCAGAGGAAACCCTCAAGAGCCACACCACAGCGATCGATAAGAAGCTCGACGCGACGACCTTCAACAGCTTTAAGGCGGGCGACTTCAAGACCGCTGAAGATAAACTAGCCTCTGCCGAGGAAACCCTCAAGAGCCACACCACATCGCTCAGTAATAAGCTCGAGACATCAACCTTTAATAGCTTCAAAGAGCGGATCGGCGACATCCCCACCGACAAGAGCCTCGCAGAGGTGCTCAAAGAGAAGCCCTCCAGCTCCAAGGTCTCCGAGATGCTCGACGATCGCGATCGAAACACCTACACCGTAAAGGTCTTTATCGCTGGGCAGATACGCAACGGCAAGATGGACGACACAAACCCCAAAGATCCCACCACACAGCAACCAGCCGTCCTGCACTCAGCAATGGCCAGTAATCTGCTGATGGGACAAGCGGCCGCAGACTTTTACAACAGCCTCAAGTGGACGATCAATAAGGGGCGCACCACAGCTCCCCTAGAGCGCACCGTCACCGGCTCCAGATGCTATGTACTCGCCAAGGATATCGTCACCCCCTCTGACGGCTCAGTACCCTACTACGACATACAGCTCGAGCGACTCACCTAGCCACTCGAAAATAGACCTAGGTCTATCAAACAATAGACCTGGGTCTATCGAGCAAAAGACCTAGGTCTAATTTCTGACCATTCACCTAGTGCCACTAGAGGCCCTAGACATTACTAACAATCAAATCACTAAAAACTATGGCAATCAAGTATGCAGTCCAGCGAACCACTAACCTCTAAAGTCTATGCTTGAGTACACAGCCCGCATCACGTCCCAAGAGCCAGTCACCGAGCAGATGAGACAAGACCTGAGCTCTGCAATGTCCGATGCAGCCGCAGGGTTGCTGAGTTTTGATAGTCTCTCGGATAACCTACAAAACGCCAATAATTACATCGACAGCGCCTTTTATTATATACAAAGCATCTCCAACCGAATAAGCAGTAGTCGCGTATACAATATATCCACCACGGGATATGTCACTTCGAACAGCTCAGACACTTGCCCCCTCGTTAGAAAAGGTAATAAACCATCAATAGTTCCCTGTAGCCCACTAGAAGAGCGACCTCAGATACGTGTCACCCTACGCTCCGACTTTGACCAGCTCAAGACGTTAGTAGACTTCATCTCATTACGTATCGAGCAGTTAGAGTTACGCCTCTCTATCACACCCGTGATGAATGCCTATAACCGCAAGCAAGGCTCTACCCTCTACCCTCAGTATGGTGACTGGCTCCTCACCAGCGATGTCGATGAACAGTACATCTCCTTCAGCGGGCTATCGGCTGAGATCGGTCGCTCCATCTACATACAGACCCGCAAGCGTGCCTACCTCTACGTCAACGGGCACTCCTTCTTCGGCTTGACAAGTGTGTCAGACAATCAGTGGCTATGGAAAAACACGACCTACCGATTCGTCCGTGCCTCCTCCGACTCATGGCTCGTCACCGCAAGCTCCTCACCCTACCCGTGGACTTAAGAGAGATTAGAGATTAGAGGTTAGAAGTTAGACCTTCCTCCTCTAATCTCTAACCTCTAATATCTAACTTCTAATCTCTCTCCCCTCTAATCTCTAACCTCTAATCTCTCCCCCCATGCCCTACACCCGATACATAGCCTACAGTGGCAGCGACACCATCGTACAGCTCATGCGGCACGGAGCCACCGACTTCGACCCGCAGCGAGAGATAGCCCTCTCAGGAGCCAGCCCGATCATCCTAGAGCTAGAGACACGCGAGCCACTCGAGCCACGCTGGCGACAGCGCTGCTCCATCACGCTCCTCTCCGAGAGCCACTACGCATACGAGCACATACTCCACGACACCCGCCCATGGCACCTCATCGTCACGCATCACAACGAGCGCATATTCCGAGGTATCATACAGCCCGGTCTATACGAGGAGCAGTACACCGCACTCCCTTACGACGTGACCCTCACAGCCGTAGATGGGCTAGCACTCCTAGACGACTACGAGCTCCGTATCAGAGCGCTACAGACCAACGCCTACGGACTCATCTCCCTCTACGACCTGCTCCAAGCAGCCATACAGCGCATCCCCTCACCCAGCCTCTCGCACCCGCTCACCATCTCCCTAAGCGACACACTCCGCCAGATGCTCGCCGAGAGCTACATAGCTCCCGAGATATACCTCACCGAGGGAGCTGACAATAGCCGCACCTACGCCCATCTAGGCGAGATCGTCGACGGCATACTCTCCTCGCTAGCCCTCACCATAGTACCCCACCAAGGGCAATACCAAGTCTACGAGACCACACACCACACCCCACACAACTTAGCCCTCGAAGAGCCTCCACACCCGCTCATCGAGTCAGCAACCCTCGCATCTGACAGCGCACTAGGCTCCGTACGCATCACCCTACCCACCGATAGGACAGACAGCTACACCATCATCAAGCCCCCACAAGCACCCCTACCCATAGCCCAGCCCTACAATTGGTACAAGACACTGCCCACACTCAGCATACCCCTCCAGGAGCTATCCGCCACAGAGACCCTAGCACGGTCAGCACACAAGAGTCAGACACATGACAGCCTCATCGTCGACTACAAGAGCGAGGAGGCCATCGCCATCGCCCTCCCATACCAGCTACCACGAGGTGCCAAAGGCTTTAAGATAGCCATCGAGATAGGCTTCCCTGGCACCACTTGGCCCGAAGAGGAGCACGACCAGATACAAGGCGTCATCGAGAGCCACCTAGCAGACCAGCAGTGGAGAGGCACCATGCAGGCCACCTGGACACACCACATGTACGGATACAAAGTAGGCAAGCCACAAGGCTGTCGGTCACTACCCGCCGTCCCCGAGGAGGAGCGTGTCGAGCCAAACGGCCAGACCATCGCTTACTACTACGGCAAGGTGCGAGACCAAACAGCCTCCTACACCTCCCGCGCGGCTCAAAACGCTCATCGTACTAGCCAGACGCACCTAGACTACTCGCAGTACCACAACGAGATAAACCGCCATCTGCCGTGGAGCTATGTCAATACCGACGACCTGCGGGGCGGAGCTCTAGCCACCATGCAGTGGGAGGTCTACGCCCCCTTTCCGCAGACCATCGAGTGTCACGACAAGGAGATGCAACTATATAGCGACTACAAGCACTACACCTTTACGCCCCGCTACCTCATCGTCTACCTGCCGATGCGCTTCTGGCGCATACGGGGTGGCGACAACATAGGCACCTTCGCGCCCGGCCAAGTAGAGATAGGACACATCTCCATCGATCACCTATGGCGACGAGACCCTCAGTACGAGAGCTATCTAGACTGCGACCGCGATGACGGCTACCTCAGACAAGGCGACGAGATAGCACTCAGCTACACCACCCAGATGCCCCGCATAGCACTCTCGCCAGCACTCAAAGGACTCCTACGAGATGCCCAGGGAGGCGCCCTAGAGCGTCTTCCCAAGATCAGCATCACACCCGCAGAGCGTGTGGCACGAGCATTCTTCTCCCTCTACGGCTATCAGAGCGACCGCATCACCTGCACCACACTCACAGACAGCTGTATAGAGCCAGCGCAGAGCTGTACGCTACGAGGACGAGCTGGACACAGCTACTACGTCTTAGGCTATCGATACGACATAGTCCAGGGAGAGACCGAGCTAACCCTACGCAGCCTGCCCAAAAAACTAGAGACCACACAATATGCCTAGCATCGAGGAGACACTAGCCACAGCCATCATCGAGGGGGGAGTCAGCTATAGCGACTTCCTCCTACTCACCCTAGACGAGTGGCGCGCCATAGCAGAGGCCATCACAACCCACCAGGAGCGCACCTATCGCAACCAGTGGGAGCAGACCAGACTCATCGCTTGGCACGCCATAGCACCATACCTCAAGGAGGGCGTATCTATCTATCAGATGCTACCGCTACCTTGGGACCCACCACAAGAACATAACCACACCGACAAAGCGCATGAGCGACCCTCAGACGAGGAGATAGAGCGCATGATGCGCCGATTCGGAAATTAGAGATTAGAAATTAGAGGTTAGAAGTTAGACCTTCCCCCTCTAATCTCTAACCTCTAATCTCTCCTTTCCCCTCTAATCTCTAATCTCTAAAGCCATGACCACCCTAATCCGCCCCCAAACCATCGAGACCATTCTAGAGCGACTCGCCTCCATCGAGCAGATCCGATACGTAGCTCTCGATCAGGGACAGCTCGATCAGTACAGCGACAGCGAGACAGCTCGTCCCCCCATCGCCACCCCAGCCCTGCTCGTCTCACTCACAGGCGAGAGCCTCACTCCTTGCAAAGGCTGCTCAGAGGCGATCCTAACGATCGATATACGCCTCATCACCGACTGCTCTACCATAGCCAACTATGCAGCACCCAGCCAGCACATCGCAAAAGCAGCGACGCCCTACAGCCTCATACCAGAGGTCGTAGAGCGTCTCACGGGAGTAGATAGCGAGATGGCCTATCTAGGATTTGACGAGGGCATGCGTCAGCGCACCCTCTCAGAGCTCAAGCTGCACTTTCGCCTGCGAGGCTTACTGCATGAGTGAGTGCGATGACGGCTCAGTGTAAAACAACCCTGGCTGCACCCAGCGCACATGCTCTGGACGACTCATAGCCTGACGCATACGCTCTCGCTCACGAGGCACATCGACCTTGAGCATCTTCAGATAGGTGCGATAGCAGCAAGGATAGAGCGGGTAGACCTTGTGTCGCCACACTTGCATATAGCAACGATCGAGACGCTCTGGCTCGTAGTACTGAGCAGTGAGCCGCTGGACGAGTTCCACACGGCGCAAGTAATTCTCATGTAGCCCCTTATTCTTACTTCCTTTCATAGCACCACAAAGTTAAGCAAATAGACCTTACCACCATGAGTACCAACACATTCTCCCCACGAGACCCCGCCAAGTACGACCTCGCACGCAGACTATACATGGACAAAGTCCCCATGAAAGAGATAGCCAAGCGGGTCGGCACCACGCCTCAGACCCTCTCCTCCTGGAAGCGACGAGGCGCATGGCAAGAGCATCGCACAGCCGAGCTCTTATCTCCACGACGTCTCTACCGCAAGCTACTCACACAGCTAGACAGCCTCATAGAGATGGGCGCCCCCGCTGATACGGCAGACGCCATCTCTAAGATATGCAAGCAGATCAAAGAGTTACAGCACGAGACCACCGTAGACGATATCATCAGCGTCTTGAGTGGCTTCGGTGACTGGCTTATACAGCGAGGCAAGGAGCTAAGCACCGACACAGCCTTCGTGCAGGAGCTGACGCGCCTACAAGACATCTATGTGCAGGAGTGCTTACAGCGAGACAATCTACTAGACACCAACGACCAATAGCCCCTCACACACCATGGCAGACATCATCAAGCGCATACGCATCGAGGCCGACATAAGACAGGCCGCACAGGCGGTCTCAGATATCTCATCAGACATACAGGAGCTCAGTAGCAAGGCGCAGGGACCCCACAAGGTGCCACTCGACACGAGCAAAGCGCAAGAAGCGGTAAATCAGCTAGACGACAAGCTAGAAGAGACTTCCGAGACGGCCGAGAAGCCTCGCGAGGTGCCTCTCGACACGAGCAAGGCGCAAGAAGCTGTCGACAAGCTAGACAACAAGCTAGAGGATGCAGGACAAGAGGCACAGCAGACCGGCGAAAAGGGTTCACAAGCCTTTGACGCCATAGATAAGTCGATACGCAACATCGAGCTGACTAGCCTTATCCAGCAGGTGCAGATGGTAGGCGAGACGCTCGGCAAGCTAGCCTCGCCAGCTGTGGACTATGAACAGTCCATGGCCGACCTCTCCGCCATCACTGGCTCTGTAGGCGACGAGCTGGAGGATCTCAAGCAGACCGCGCGAGAGGTGGGCAAGGCTAGCGGACTAGGCGCAAGCGAGTCGGCCAATGCCTTTGCGATCCTCGCCGGTCAGATTGATGTCCCCATCGAGGCGCTGAAAGTTTTACAGCGTGAGACCATCACGCTAGCTCAGGCGGGCGCCCTGCCACTAGAGGACGCTGCCAACGCTGTGGCGGGGACGATCAATCAGTTTGGCATGGAGGCGTCCGAGGCATCTCGTGTCGTCAACGTCCTCGCAGCTGGTTCGCGGGCTGGTGGTGCTGAGGTGGTCGACCTCTCCGAAAGCTTTAAGGTGGCGGGTGCAGCTGCTAATGCGGCGGGCGTGTCGATCGAAGAAACGGCTGGTGCGCTGGAGGTTTTGGCACAAAACAACACCAAGGGAGCCGAGGCAGGTACCGCTATGCGCAACATGCTCGTAGCGATGCAGACGAGACTAGGTATCGACATTTCGCAGACGGGCTTCGCTGGCGGTCTGAGGGTCATCCAGGAGGAGCTAGACAAGCTCCAGAGCCCCGTGGAGCGTACCACCTACCTCGCTAAGGCTTTTGGCAGGGAGAATATGGTGGCTGCGCAGTTTTTGCTGTCCAACGCTGATGCTGTCGAGGAGATGACGACGGCTGTCACCGGTACCAACTCGGCCATGGAGCAGGCGGAGATCCGCAACGATACCTGGGCGCACAAGATGGAGGTGGCACGCGCCAAGATTGACGATGTGCTCATCTCGATGACCAGTCTCTCGGGGTCGCTCCTGCCGATGGCGGGCATCATAGGCGAGCAGGTGAGCAAGTTTTCAGGGCTTATCCCGATCATCGCTGCCGCTAGCAAGATGCTCCAGGGCTTCTCCATCAAGACGGCTCTCGCCACGGTGGCTCAGAAGGGGCTCAACGCTGCGCTCACGGCTAATCCTATCGGTGCCGTCGTGGCTGCTATATCGGCGCTCGTGGCTGCCGTGGTCTATGCGTACAATCACTTCGAGGGCTTTCGCAATTCGGTGCAGTCGATGTGGAGCAAGCTCCGAGAGCTCTGGAGTATGCTCTACGAGCGTCTCAAGCCCGCTTTTGATCTCATTGGCAAGCTACTGGGTGGAGCTCTCAAGATCGCCTTTGCATGGTTTGCCAAGCAGCTAGAGATCATCTGCACGGTCATTGGAGCCGTAGCAGAGGGCGTTATGGACTTAATCCAGTGGTTCGACAAGCTTCTAGCACCTATAGACCGGGCTTGCCGTAAGCTGGGCGAGTATATCGGTCTGCGTGACAAAGCAGCAGAGCCACCAGCACAGCCCTCCGAGACGGCACAGAAGATGATAGAGATCACCGCTATCAATCAGCAGATCGATGCGCTCGAAGCGCGGAAAAACGCTATCATCGATGAGAAGGGTGCCGCAGGCCAGCTATCAGCTGAGTACCTCAAGCTAAATGGCGAGATCCAAAAGCTGATCAACAAGCGAGAGGCGCTCAAAGGCACCACCACAGCAAAAGCTCCTGCTGCGAAGACCCCGCTTGCGGAGACTCTCCCCACAGATACGGGCGGCGCAGGCTCTGCTGAGCAGAAGAAGATCTACAACCTCACCACCATCGAGGGCATCCAAAACAACATCTCCCGCCTGCAGGAGCGCATGCAGCGGGCTTCGCTCGATGAGGCTGTCACGATGCAGCGCAAGGTCAATGAGCTCCAGAAGCTCCTCAAAGAGCTACAAAGTGCGATCTCGGTAGGTGCCTCGGTAGATCCCTCATCGATGGGGCAAAAGATTTCGGGCAAAGCTCCCTCGCTCAAGGCCGTACAAGGCTTTGACATAAAGGGTGTCACCGAGGGAGCTGCCGACCAGCTCTACAAAGCGACTAAGCGCGCACTAGAGCGTACGGCTAAGCTCTGGACATCCTTTGCCAAGGGGGTACAGTCTAACCTTCAGGGCATCTCCAGAATCATGGGGACACTAGGCAATATCGTCTCGGGCAACGCTGGCGCATGGCTACAATGGGGTGCCAACGTCCTATCGGCCATCGCAGGAGTATTGCCACAGCTCCTAGCACTCTTTACGGGCAATATATCCGTCGCAGCCTCTGAAGCGGCAAAGAGCCAGTCAGGCATCCCCATCATCGGCCCCATTGCAGCCGTTAGCGCTGTAGCCAGCGTCGTAGGCGCACTCCTCTCACTGCCTAAGCCGACAGCCTTTGCCGAGGGTGGTATCGTCTCTGGCCCTACCTACGCTCTCGTAGGCGAGTACCCTGGAGCGACCAACAACCCCGAGGTGATCGCTCCTCTAAACAAGCTCCGATCGCTCATCCAGGAGCCCTCGAGAGACAACAACATGGGTGGCGAGGTGACCTTTCGCATCGAGGGCAGGCACCTCGTAGGCATCCTCAATAAGGAGTCTCGCCTGCACCGACTATCCTAATTTATAACCCCCTAAACACCCTCTAAATGGCTACTAAAAGAGCGCTCAAAAGACCCTCCAAGGAGCTAATCCAGCACTGGAATGACCGTGTGGCACTCATACAGAGTACCACCTTTGACATTGCAGAGACGGAGGCTGATAGAGAGCAGCGCATACAGACTGCTCTCAAGGACTACAACTACTTCTGTCGTACTTACTTCCCACATATCTGCACTACTGAGTGCGGAGCCTTTCAGATAGACGCTGCGCACAAGATAGCCGACGATGACCGTCTGCGAGCCCTCTTCGAGTGGGCACGTGGTCACGCTAAGTCGACGCATATAGGCTGTCTCATACCGCTCTGGATTAAGGCGAGAGCTAAGCGGGGACTATCGCGAGGCTTTGACTTTATGGTCGTCGTCTCTAAGAGCGAGGACAGCGCCACGGCTCTCCTAGGTGACCTGCAGGCTGAGCTAAGTCACAATGATGCTTACCGCACAGACTTTGACATCAAGACCGAGAGAGGCGATGAGTGGCAGGCGGGACGATTCTCCACGGCCGATGGCACTACCTTCGTCGCACTAGGACGAGGACAGTCGCCTAGAGGTCTCAAAAAGCGTGGCCTACGACCTAACCTCATCGTCATCGACGATATAGATGATGACGAGCTATGCGAAAACGATGCGCGCACCGCTAAGGCGTACAACTGGATGATGTCGGCACTCTTTGGCACGATGGCAGCTGGGCGAGGACGTTTTGTCCTCGTAGGCAACCGCATCCACAAGCGCTCCATACTAGCCCGCTACGCTGAGCGTCCAGGTATCTACCACACGGTCGTCAATATACTCAACAACCGAGGAGAAGTCACCTGGCATCAGAACTACACCCTCTCGGAGGTCGACGAGATGCGACAGACGATGGGTGAGCGCAACTTTGCCAAGGAGTATCTCAATGCCCCAATCACCGAGGGGAGCGTCTTCCGCCCCGAGTGGATCAAGTATGGCAAGATGCTCCCGCTCTCTAAGTATCAGCGCATCGTAGCCTACACAGACCCCTCCTGGCGTAGCTCCAAGCAAAACGACTACAAGGCGACCATCGTAGTGGGTAAGACACACGAGGGCTACTACCACATACTCAAGGCGTACGCAGCTCAGACTACTGTCAAGGCTATGGTCGCATGGCACTACGACATAGAGGCGTGGGCAGCAGGCAAGGCGCACATACGATACTGGATGGAGGCTAACCTGATACAGGAGCTACTCCTCACAGAGTTTTACAAGGAGGGCTGCATACGAGGCAGTCAGATGGCTATCACACCTGACAAGCGTCGCAAGCCAGACAAGTTCTCGCGTATAGAGGCTCTACAGCCACTCTTCGAGCGGGGCTTTGTCGTGATGAGCGAGGCTGAGCGGGACACGCCTGGTATGGCTGTACTCATCGAGCAGCTACTATCCATAGACCGAGGTAGCAAAGTGCACGATGATGCCCCCGATGCGCTCGAGGGTGCCATCTACAAGCTCAACCACGGTTCGATGGGCGATGCCTCTGGAATGCGCTATTTCGTACCCCCTGGAGCTGATAGACGCTTCTAGCGATGCTCCACGAGGTGACGAATCGATTTTAAGGGGTGTACCCCCCGTTTAGGATTTCATATCGTTTTCGCAATGATAACTAGTCTACCCCCACTAGAGATATGCGCTAAAAACCGCCTTAAAATGCGTCACCTCATATAGCACCCCACCACACAACCCAAAAATAAGCCCCTCGGCAACCCCGCACGGCATAGCTAACTACCCGATTTAACAGACACTTAAACAGTTTACACTCTCAAAATATGATCGTATCACCACAAGAGATGACCTCAGCCATCGACTCTTACAAGCTCGATGAGATCACAGACCACAACAACGCCATCACCGACACCTGCCTACGTGCTGCCCAGCAGAAGGTGCTCTCATACCTAGCCAATAGATATGATGTCACAGCTATCGCATCGATGAGCAGTAGCCAGCCCGAGGTGGCTGACCTAGCAGAGATTATCAAGGATATAGCGCTCTACTACATCATACGCAGACACAATATAGACCTAGCCTACACATCGGTCGTAGAGGTCTACAAGGAGCACCTCAACTACCTAGAGCATGTCGCCAAGGGTACCATATCGCTCGTGGGGCTACCCACCCGCAAAGAGGCTGACGGCAAGACACCCTCGGCAACAATAGCCATGGGGTCGAGACCTAAGAGAGACTTCGCATACTAACTCTACACACCACTACACACTATGAATAGTACCAAGAAAGCTACAGGAGCAGCTCAGCTGATAGATCGCATCACACGCCGACAAGCCTACGACACGGCTCGTGATATGGCAGACTGGAGACGAGCCAAGAGAGAGGCTAAGAAGATCGAGCGACCACGTCGCATACGTCTAGTAGAGCTACTCGAGGAGCTACTCCACGACACGCATCTATCCTCTCAGGTAGATCTACGTATAGAGAGATCGCTCGAGAGACCCTACACAATCCAAGACAGCAGCGGAGCGTGTGACGAGGAGAGGACTCGTATGCTCTCTGCACTGCCAGCCTGGGGTGACCTACTCAAGACGCTACTGATGACGCCTATGTGGGGGCACTCGGTTATGGAGATAACGCCTACGGGCGATGACCAGCTCTTTACCTATACGCTCATACCGAGACAGCATGTAGTGCCTCAAGAGGGGATCATACTGACAGACCTCTCTGACGATGACGGGATACACTACAGAGAGCTACGAGAGTATGGCACCTCGATCATTGAGGTGGGGGCGAGAGAGGATCTGGGGATACTCTTCGACTGTGCCCCTGACACGATCTATAGGATGCACGCCAAGGCGTCGTGGTCTGAGTTTTGCGAGATATACGGCATACCGCCTCGCATCTTGAAGATGGACACGCTCGACACGGAGGCATTCAACCGTGCCGTACAGATGATGCAACAGATGGGTGCAGCAAACTGGGCTATCGTCGACCAGACGGAGGAGCTTACCTTTGGCACTGGAGTATCGGACAATGGCTCTATATTTCAAAACCTCATCACAGCTGCCGAGCAGTCTGTCTCGCTCAAGGTATGCGGGGCGGTCGTCGGGCAGGATACACTCCACGGCAATAGATCTAAGGAGGAGTCTGCGCAAGAGCTCCTAGACAGCAAGTGTGCTGCCGATAGGCGCCTGCTAGAGCGTTACTGCAATACGATCGTCCTGCCTGCACTCTATAAGATGGGTGTACTACCGGATGGACTCAGACTAGTCTATGAGGGTGAGGACGATACGGAGACTCTCTTCCAGCGCACCACGCAGCTCCTACCGCACTATGAGGTCGACCCAGAGTGGATACGGGAGCGATTTGGCGTAGAGGTGACAGGACGGCGAGAGACGCTGGCCAACGGCCAACAGCTAACAGCCAACTGCCAACAGCTAACAGCCAATGTGGAAGACCCTTTTTTCGGCTAAGGGAGAGTAGGAGTAGGTATCGCAGGCTCGATCAGCTACTCTCCCAGCTATACGACACCCACTGCTCTTGTCCCACCTGCCTAGCTGCTCACTCTGACGCAGATGAGGAGGAGCGAAAGAAGCAGCAGAGGACTCCAGCACCGCAGATCCCTGAGCGTATCCTCAAGCGCGCCTATAGGGTCGTAGTGCGCCAGGAGGAGATGACTCCTGACACACTACAGCAACCTGCCGTCAGAGCGCTGATACAGCAGACGGCCGATGTGCTAGGAGCTCCTCTAGATGACGCTGCCATCGAGTACAAGATACCGGATGAGATGATGCGCTCACTCAGGGAGGATGTCTTCGTCTTCTCGGGTTTCAAGACCTACCACCAGCTCAAAGAGGCTTCCGAGCTACTTCTAGACGAGCAGGGGCGTGTCAAGAGTTTCAACAAGTTCTACCAAGATGTCTCGGCAATACGGGATAAGTACAATCGCAACTGGCTCCACGCTGAGTACAACTTTGCCGTAGCCTCCTCGCAGATGGCGGCTAAGTGGGCAGAGCAGTCGGCCGATGCAGATATCTGCGACCTTATGTACAGCACCGCCGGTGATGACAAGGTGCGCCCCGATCATGCGGCACTCGATGGAGTGACGCTACCCGTAGAGGATCCCTTCTGGTCGTACGCCTACCCGCCTAATGGGTGGAACTGTCGGTGCAACGTCATACGCTCGCTCAAGGGCACCCGCCCGCTCTCTGACTCCGAGCAATGTCAGGAGACCTTTATGCAGACGACCGAGGGGCGCGAGGAGATCTTTCGCTATAATCCTGGGCGAGACAAGGTACTCTTCCCCCCGCACCACCCCTACTACGGCAAGCGTGGATATAAGCACTGCCTCAATCCCCACCTCGCCACCTCACTAGGCGACGGTGAGGAGTGCCAGATACACAGCAAGCTCAAGCAAAACATAGAGGAGGATACAACTCGCAAAGAAGAGAGGAAGAAGCAATTTGAAAAGCTCAAGAATGACCCTAAATACACCGATGTTGACTTCAATCCAAACAATGGAGGACTTAAGGCAACACACCTTGACCACAACTTCGACAAGAAGAAAGGATGGTACGAGAGAAGAATACAAAGCATCGGGTTTGAGGAAGGACATGCCGTTGTGCTTGAAGCAGAGCCAGGGAATACTTTTAAACACAAGCACTCAGAAGGTACGTGGAATGGAAATGTAATGGAGATAGCAGGTGCTGAAATAGGAAGCTCTGCAAACATTAGGAATGCCCTCAAGCATTGTGCTTCAAAGCCAAATGTTAAGGTCGCCGTTGTGTTTTTCCCAGATTCAAATGCTTTAAGCGTATCGAATATAGAAAAAGGAATTGCTCGATATAATGGCTTGAAAGGAACATCGCAGTGGAAGCTTTTTGATGAGATTCTCTTCATTAGCAATGATGGGAAAATCATACAAAAAAAGCCCGAGCTGTGATAACTCGGGCCTGGAGCAAGGGGCGTTCCTCCACAATTAGAGGAGGATTAAACGACACCCTCGCACCGCAAAGGTAGCAACTATATTTGAGACAAGCAAATATGTGGGGTTATAGAAGTCGTTTTGTACCTTTGCTGAGCAGAGTCAATCTATGGAAGACAATGATATGGACACACAGGTAAAGTCAAATCAGCTCATCATATCCTTTGGCAATGAGGCTAACGAGATTGAGATCGAGACGCTCCTCTACTCATTGCTATACACCTCTAGCATCGTGCAGGAGACAAATCGGGTGATAGACCCCGAGAAGCAGATTGAGATCAAAATAAATGCACTCGCCAAGGGGAGCTTTGAGGTACACATAGAGCTTGTGGAGCGGTTGTTTGCCTCTCTATTCTCTCAGTCTAGTATCACCTACGTCGCTGGGCTGACTACGATCGTAGGGGGGCTGTACCAGCTCCATAAGCACCTGAAGGGACGCAAGCCTAAGAAGGTCGAGAAGGAAGGAGAGAAGGTGTGTATCACCAACTACGAGGGCGAGCAGACGGTCGTATTAGAGCAGACGTACTATGTCTACAACAGAAGTCCTAAGGTGAGGCAGTCTGCCGCCAAGCAGTTTGATACGCTCTCGAAAAACGCAGATGTCGAAGACTTTACCCTGCGCTCTGAGAGGGGCGAGGACGTACACATCGAGCGAGACGAGTTTGACACGCTCAGTAGAGAGATCCCAATCCGAGAGGAGCAGCCCGAGCCTCAAGTCAAGATCCTGAGAGAGCAAGAACTCCTGATCACGCGTCCCAGCTTTGTCAAAGAGCTGAAGTGGGACTTTGTGTATAATGGCCAGCGCGTCAGCGCACGGATGGACGAGGCGGTCTTCAGGCGGATTGTCGAGGAGGGAGAGCAGTTTGCCAAGGGAGACAAGATGCTTGTGGATCTTGAGGAGACCCGATACTGGGATGCCGAGCTAGGTGCCTATATGATCACCAAAGAGAGCTACAAGATCAAGGACTATATCAAGCATATCAAGGGGGCTGGTGACAGCAAGCTCTTTGACGAGGTGTAGCGTAACCCTCATAGAGCAAGTAGAGAGCCACGGGGAGCGATTGTCCTCGTGGCTCTCTGTCGTATAGGCTCTCAGTGCTAGCCTCTCGGTATCTGGTCGGTCAGCGTGCGCAGGAGTAGGAAGAGGTTGAAGATGAGCTCTCCGTCGTACTCTCCTGAGGCGATGGCGTCTTGTGTCACATCGAGGAGCGCCCCGGTGACAGCGCGTAGCTCTCTGCTGGGCAGGGAGAGGTAGATGAAGCCCTCGGGGGCTGTTGGCCGTTGGCTGTTAGCTGTTGGCTGGAGGCTGTCGGCCTCTCTTTTAGTCTGTCTCTCCATGGCTACTCGTCGGCTTGATCCTCTTTGTACTGCTTGACGATCTCCTGGAAGATGTCCTGAAACATGCTCATCACCTCGACATTGCTGAGTGCTCGGCGGGTTAGGGTGCGCTTGAGCTGCTCTTGGTTGCCGAAGAGGGTGCAGCGGGCGTTTGCGTCGTCCTCGATGATGAGGAGTGCATGGCGTGTGGACCAGTCGCCCTCGATGTACCATCTGTTGATCAGATCGCCTAGCTCGCTGGCGCTCATCTGGCTCACCCGGCGGGTGATGTATAGCTTAGATATACGTTGTATTAGGTTCATAGTGGTGTGTGGGATTAAAGGTTATCAAATAGGGGTGCTGTGAGTGCCTCTTGGCGCTGCTGTAGCTCCGTGCGGGCTACGATGTAGTGGGCGAGGGGCTCATCGCAGTAGCTCATCTGATAGTAGACCATCGTGCGGTCGGGGTAACGCTCGGTGTAATGCTCTATCTTGGGGTACCTAGAGCCTGTCACGCTCTTGAGGAGTGCTTTGAGCGGGTACCAGACGCGCCCCCGCATGATGATGGGGTCGATGCCGGCGAGGGGGGGAGGCTCTTGGCCGTTGGCCGTTAGCTGCCCGCCATTGGTTGCTAGCATTTGGCTTGCCTCGTCGAGCTCGGCAAAGCGGCGGCGCAACTCGTGCATCTGATTACTGACGCTCTCCATGAGTCGTGCCGTGCGGCGTAGGTAGGTGCCGGAGGGCTGGCCGTTGGCGTTTGGCTGTTGGCCAGTGCGTAGTGCCTTGAGGAGAGCCTTGACGCCGGCCTTGAACTGACGTGCTACGGGCTTGCGCGACTGCATCAGCACTTCGTAGAGACCCTGCTCGGTCAGTAACCACATCTCTCGTCTCTGACCTGAGGCAAACAATGTTTGGGTCAGCTTCTCATCATCATCTACTGAGCGCATCATTGTAGAAACGTCTGAGTGGTCGATAGCTTCCGCAACCTCCTTAGCGAGGAAGAGTGGCTCGGCAGGGGTGCCGTAGACGGAGAGGGAGACGCCACAGAGCTGTGTGGTCTGCAGTAGCTCGGTGAGCTGTGGGCGTCGGGTGGGCTCGTTTTGTGTCTGAGCTGGACGGTTGTCGAGGTTATATGACATAACTGTTTGGTATAAAAAAGTGGATACTCGCCTGTCCTGCTGTCAAACATCCTCGAGAGTTGTTTGTGCGCCATTACAGCTAACACACAGGGGTGCGAGTATCCAGTGATTGGACTCTTTGATATACACTGAGCGGGTATAAAAATAGCCCTCGACCTATGTAGTGGTGAGAGCTTTATCCCGCTCTCAAGGATGTTTGACACTGCAAAGATAGAGAAAGCATTTGAATTGTGCAAGAGAATGAAAGTTGCTACCTTTGCGTAGTCGCTATGCCCTAAAGGGCTTTTAACCACTCATTAATATGGATATAACTACTACTCCACCTCCGTACAATCCTGTCAATGCTCATGCTCAGGTAGTCATAAGAGCCGTGGCTAATATGATCTATGCTAGGCAGCCATCGACTATATCCGAGCTTTATACAGAGTCTCTTGAGGACTTTAACAAGCTCATATCTATAAGAGAAGAGCATGGGGATACTTACTACAACCAGCTGTTTGACTCTATCCGAAAGACCTATCTATATAGAGATGTGTCTCTAGGAGGTGCCACCTACGAGCAGGAGCGCGCTCTACATAGAGCCATCATGCAGTTATCTTATCCCTACATAGATGAGTGGCAGTGGGAGGTAGCAGAGCTGGCATTGGAGAGCCTCAGAAGGTGCTGTGACAGACATTGGCATAAGGTGCTAGAGCTAAAGACTGTGCGAGCTAAGAGTGCCCACAGACAGACTATCTGCGATGAGTGTATCGCTACGAGAGACTTCGTACTAGGTATGGATCAGATCCAGGACTCTCTGCAGAGCAGGATACTGACGGATATCGATATACTACTCACTCTATACACGACATCACTGTGCAACTAGATGTTCGCTCTATGGAGCATGAGCTGGCGCGTAAGCTGGCGGTGATTATGTCGGGTGAGACGGAGGCTGCCTTCAAGAGTAAGGTGTGGAACGGTGTGCGGTGGGCTCCTGTGCGTGTGCCTAATCCTAAGGGGTCGCTGATGATCCGTGATAGTCATTTGCGCAACTCTCTGAGCTTTGTGGCTCGTGGTAATGTGGTGGCGGTGTCGTCGTCTATGCCGTATGCGTCGCTGCATAATGAGGGTGGTCGTGTGGTGGTGCCGGTGACTGATAAGATGCGTCGCTATTGGTGGTGGCAGTACCGCAAGAGTGGTGGTCGTGATGTGCGCTACAAGGCTATGGCACTCTCTCGCAAGTCTCACTGGACTATCTGTGTGCCACAGCGACAGTTTGTGGGGGTGACGGGTGAGACGGATCGCCAGCTGGAGGCTCAGCTGGATGAGATGCTGGAGGAGCTGGATATAAGGCTTTAGAGGTTAGAGGGGGTGCTGGAAAATAGTCCTAGGGGTATCGTTTGATAATCCTAGGACTATTTTCCAGCACCTCTAAACTCTAATCTCTAACCTCTCAGGGGGTCTGGCGGTGGGGACATGCGTGCGGTGTACTGGTCTCGTATCTGCTGGTGTGTGGTGGCACTGCGTGCGAGGTAGTCGGTGATGTCGGTGTGTGAGGGTACCTGGCGGTCTAGCTGCTCGTCGAGGTAGTTGAGCTCGCTGCGGAGGGTATGTCGCATCTCTTCGATGGTCTGTACCATGATGCGTATCTCGGGGGGTGTGGGTGTGATGTGTCTCATTTGTGTGTGGTGGGGTTAGAGGTTTGATATGTTGAGTGGTACGATGGTCCAGGTTTGTGTGTTGGGGTCTTTGACCTCAAGTCTTACGAAGCTACGTGATATCTCGGGCTGGTAGCTGTCTTGTATGATCTGGACGCCTCGTATGAACTGTGGGTCTCCGACCTCCTCGGCTATCTTGCGTAGCTGTAGTACGCGCGAGGCTTTGATCTGACCCTTGCTATTGCGTGAGAGTAGCTGCATGACGGCCTTGACGAGAGCCTGTGAGTCTTGGTCTCGCGCTAGGCTCTGTATGTAGGTGGTGACGAGCTTTATGCCGTCCTCGACGGTGTCTCGGTAGCTGTCGATGGTGTAGTTGCCGATGGTGATGCGCCGGGTGCTGTCGGAGTTGGTGAAGGTGTGTGTGTACTGCCCTTGTGGCTTGGAGAGTCCGAGAGTCTCGGTCTTCATGTCGATGACTGATCGGAAGTTGCTCATGACGGTCTCCTTGATGGTTGCCATGTCGGTAGATAGCTGTGTGAGCATGTCTGTGGCTGCGTCTATCTCGTCGTCGACGAGCTGTGCGTAGGTGTCTCGTAGCTCTTTGTCTCGCTGGTCTCGCTGGATGCGTGCCTGATAGGCTCTGAAGGCTGCTAGCTCTTCGGGTGAGATGGTGGTCTCGGGAGCTGTGGGGACTTGTGTTTGGTCTGTCTGTGTCATAGTTTTGTACTGTTTGGATTGGATTGATATTATGATTGTTTGGGTGGTAGCAGGGGGGAGGTTTGGTCCTGTTTCTGCTGCTGTATGAATCGTATGTCTCGAGCCTTGCGTGTGAAGGCTCCGTATAGCGCTCTGAGCTTGTGGGGTGGTATGTCGTTGTATCGTGTGACGCCTGCTGCTCTGGTGGCTATGGACTTGATGAGAGTTATGTTGGTGCGCTGGTATCCGATGAGCTCGATGTAGGCTCCTATGGCGGCTATGAGTCTCTTGCGTAGGGGGTCTAATGCGTTACGGCCGTCTCGCTTGGCTAGCTCGCTGGAGAGTGTGCTGCAGAGCTCTATGAGCTGTGGCTGTGTGAGCTGTCGTGAGGATGTGACTCCGAGTGATGCTAGGAGTGTGGCTCTCTGATCTTCGCTCATGGCGAGCATGCTGGCGAGTGTGTGGTACTGCTTGATGAGACGCTTGTGTGTGGCGTCTAGTATCTGCTCTGAGGGCTTGCTCATGGTAGTAGGTCTAGGTGGCTGATATGTAGGTGCTGGCAGGGATTGTCTGTGGAGATGCAGCCGCCATTGACTGCTAGCTCGTACTCTAGATACTCTCTGAGCTGGCTGTCTGATGTGGCTATGGGAGCCTGTATGGTTACGGTGAGTGTGACGGTGCGTCTGTGTGGTATGATGCGCTGCTGTGGTGTCATGTGTCTATAATGCTTTAGTGGGTGAGTATTACTTGTTCTGTCGGGTCTCTTGCTGGGCTTTTGTGATGGCGTAGACGGCTCGCTTGACTTTGCGCAGGTCGTGCTCGGCCTCTCGTACTATACGCTCTATGTGTTGTGGAGATGTGATGCCGTTGGTCTGGCATACGGCTGCTATGTCTTCGTCACTGATGAGTGGTAGGGCTATGCACTTGCGTCCTAGTCGGCTCCATATCTCTTCGTACCCGCGCTTGCCTAGTCTCATGCCTCGCTCTAGTCGGCGCTTGAGATAGTTGGTGGATGAGAGTACGATGCCACATCGCCACTCGAGAGCGTTGTAGATGGAGATGAAGAAGTAGAGGACCTGGTCTGTGAGCTTGTCGGCCTCGTCAAGTATGATGAGCGGTCTCTCCTGCCGGCTGAGCTCGGTGATGATGTCGTCGACCATCTCTGATACGGTGGAGCCGGAACTGTCTACCCCGATGACCTGTAGGACGCGGAGCATGAAGCTCCTCCGATTGAGATACTCGGCACAGGTGATGTGGTAGACGTTGCGCCCTTCGTAGGCATATCGTCTCATGGCTTCGGTCTTGCCCGATCCGGCATCACCTGTGATGGCGAGTACGAGGCTGTCTTGCTGTGCGTGCTCTAGGAGGAAGAGCATGGTCTTGTAGGCTCCTGTCTCAGCTATCTGCCATCCGGTCTGATCGGTGATGGCTAGCTGTGCTGAGAGTGTGCGCCAGAGGGCGTCGGAGATGTCTGCGTCTTTGCCAGATAAGATCTTGGAGATGGTGGCACTGGAGACTCCCTGGAGTGTCTTGGAGGCTTTGTTGATCGACCCTCTGCGCTCTACATAAGCGCTGAGACTGGCTGTGATGCGGCTCTTGGTCTCTGGGGTCATAGTGGGTTGTGTCATACGGTCTATTTGTATAGGTACATATATATAATGTGTCTTGTCACCATAGGAGGTCGTAGGGTGTGTCTGTCTGTGTAGAGGTCTCTACCTCGAGTGTCTCTAGAGGCTCGTCGGTATAGTCTGCCTCTAGAGGATCGGGTCGTAGCTCACGTGAGCGCTCGTCTTTGTGCTGCCCCTTGCTGTCTACGAGTACGAGTCTGCCTAAGAGACCTTTGATCTGCTCGTGCCCCTCGAGGGGGAGCTGCTGCTGTGTGGCATTGATGACGGCTGCTGCTCTCGTGCGGTGGCCGAGGAGCGCCTGACGGGTGTCGCGCTCTAACTCCTTATTGTAGGTCATGACTCGCTCTAGCTCTCGTGCATCTCCTTCGGTGCGCTCGATGAGTGCCATGGGCTGCACATATTTCTCCTGGAGCATGTAGCGGAGTGTGCCCTCGGGATTGACCGCTAAGACCTCGGAGAGGTCGTCGGGATCGTACTTGATGAGCCAGTGCTCACTGCTGTGCTCTCGCCATGAGCGGTCGAAGGTGTCGTACTCTCTCCTGATGCCTAGCAATGTGGGGCGCACTCCTTGTGGTGATATGGCGAGCGTGCGCTGGGTCGTCTCTCCATAGTGTAGCAGATAGCTCTCGCGACTGAGCGGTAGACGATGCTGTGCGGGGAGTGCCTCGAGGAGCTCCATATACTCGTCGTGCTTGAGTGTGCGCTCCTGCTCTATGATGTGAGAGATCTGTGCGATGATGCCCTGGCGGTCGGGAAACTGCTTGCGCAGGGCATTGAGGGCATCTACGTTGGGCTGCTTGCCGTCTCGTGTCGTGATGCCTTTGCCAGCCCAGTTGCTATAGGTCTGGCAGTAGGTGGTGTTGAGGTAGTTGAAGTAAGCCTCCACGGGCTTAGCCTTGGCATTGCGTACTCTAGCAGGTGTGACCCGCTCAGCTACGGCAGCATAGAGCGGTGACAAGGTTTTGATAGCGTAGTGGTCGCTCTGTAGCTGATTGGTGCGGAGCATTTGCCCCGTGAGCTCACGGGTGTGCAGGAGGGCATTGCGGAGCGCCTCCTTGATGAGAGCTGGCGACTCGTGCTCGCCGATCGCATAGCCTATGGGATAGTTGCACGATACGTCTAGTACGACTACGACTGTCATACGATTGTGATAAGTGGTGACGCGCTTGCCATTGGTGCTCTGATAGAGTAACTCGCAAGTCCATCCGTCCATACTCCACATGGCTAGTGCCGATGTGGGACGCTTGCGCCGTACTGTCATAGTCTGCTCACTCCTATATCTAGTCTCACCCTTACGCCCATAGGCTATGAGACTCTGATGATCGATGCGCCAGGTGCGTACTGTGGAGGCACTAATCTGTGGCCATGACTGCTGGTCTGAGATGACGTTATAGAGGCGAGCAACCATCGTATCGTCTAGATTATTGTAGTGTGAGAGCAGGTGCAAGAGGAGTGATACTTGCTCCTCGCTATCGACCTTTCGAGCATTACTATTGCGATAGCCTCGATGTATCAAACTCTCGTAGCCTTGCGACTGGTAGAGCTGACACTTGCGCTGTAGGCTACGGGGATTGGTCGGCAAATCGTTGACCCAAATATCCCGCAGACGCAAGGCACTCTCTGCCACCTGCTGCCAAAAGGACTGCAGACTCACCTTGCCCTGCGATTGTAGCTGCTTGAGGAGCTGGATGATCGCATTGAGTACAGCGCAGTTGACCGCATAGAGCTGTTGCCTAGCAATGGGTAGATGCACTCCAGGCGACACCTCATAATCACTATAATAGCGTACCGCAGCACTATCTATCTCGATCAACTGGCTCAGTGGCTCCGTAGCTCGCTCCTCCGCCTCCCTATCACTGATGCGCTGGTACACCTGCACTCGGATAGATTCGGGCAGACTCTCTACATCATAGAGTGCCTCACGACCATTACCTCCCGTCTGCACCCGACGCACCCGTCCTCGCTGACAGAGCTTGTACAGCCTGTCTGCGCTCATAAACGGGACAATGTCAGAGTGCCTCACTCGGCAAGGTGCAGTGCTGAGCATAGCTTACTGGAATGAAATACGTAAGTATCCTAGAAGTAATCTAGTCGTATCTTCTACCCTCGCTGAGCTGGTCTCTCGTCAGCCTCGAAGCTCCGACTCGCACGACATGACTCTGCGACGGGGTAGTCAGTCAAGTACTGAGAGACTATCTTACGCACCATAGTCGATGACAGCTTGTACTCCGCAGCTAGTAGCGTATAGAGCTGATTCTCACTCATCTGAGCCTTCTTATTCGTCCGATGCTTACAGTAGCTGTAGTAGATGTCGCTATTACGTCTATAGCGAGCTAAATCCGATTGTGGTATTAGTATTCTCATTTTGTCTACCTTTGTTGTAACTAATAGTTCTAACCTTTGGTGCAAAGGTAGGAAGTATTTTCGAACTATGCAAGTAAACTCGCAAGTATTTCGCAATCATTATGCAGACGTTGAAAGATAGACTCCAGTGGCTCATTGATCGTGAGGGAGTTACACGATATAGACTTAGTCAAGCGACAGGGATATCACAGTCGACATTCACTCGAATACTAACAGATAAAGAGGGAAAAACGACGATGATCAGACGCAACATAGATAAAGTTGCAAGCTACTTTGAAGTATCCTCAAAGTGGCTCGAAACAGGTCGTGACGACTCTCTAAAGACACTAGAGGGAGATACTCCACATCAATTGACAGAGGAGGAGCTGACCATTGCGAGTAATATGGGGCTGGTCTTAATACCTGAGTATGAAGAGCCATTTAGAGGAGGGAATAACGGAGAGCCTCTATTGGACGATGGCAATGCAATCATAGG
This sequence comes from uncultured Porphyromonas sp., assembly GCA_963543315.1. GTDB lineage: Bacteria > Bacteroidota > Bacteroidia > Bacteroidales > Porphyromonadaceae > Porphyromonas. The sequence goes on along the minus strand of CAUUAW010000018.1, from coordinate 3,717 downwards.
ATATTGGACACTCAACGGTATCAAAGCCGATATGATTATCCCCGTAGCAGGCAACTCAATGGCTCCGACCTATCCTGCTGGCTCTAGACTAGCAGTCAAGAGGCAGTTCTTCCGACCAGATGAGCCCTACTCAATCCCATTCGGAGAGATCTTCGCTTTTACCTTAAAAGGCGAAGCTCCTGAAGACGCTGCCTTTGGCTTCGTTAAGAGACTACGCAAGCACCAAGACCCAGAGCGAGCTCACTCATACTGGATCGCTCACTCAGACAATCCAGACTATGATGACTTCGAAATTCGTATCTCTCAAATCGGAAGTCTCTGGCGCGTACTTGCAGGCGTCACCCTAGGATCATAAGCCCATCTCACATTCGATCAACTGCTAACGTCACACTCAATAGGCTGCTCACACCAGGCAAAATCGGCTGAATGAACAGTCCCTGATAAGCTATAAGGGTAGCTCACAGACTAGTTTGACCTTTACGCCATCTCACTCTCTATCCATTTACTCCCATCTCTAAATCCTTACTGGATTAGCACAATTTACATGCGACATTTTGTCACTAACGCTTAGTGTTTCACCGCACTCGCCACCAGTCGTTGTCCAACCAACTGTCCAACCAACTGTCCAACCAACTCCAAAACACCGCCCGATTATGTTTAGTTCACGAGTACCTTTTCCCAGCCATTTAGCTCTTCACACCCTCTGATATTGACAACTTATTTAACGACCATACAGATCCCCCTAAACGCCTTATAAAAGGTCGCCCAAATGCCTCCAAATAGCCTATAAGAGCGTGTCAGCAACATCTAGCACGCATTAGTTCACCCACTTTAATGCGCACTTCACCCATTACTTTAATGATGATTTAATAGTGCCGTTAAATATTCAAGCCAACTTCAAGTCAATTCAAGCAAAATGTACTTTTCGTTTTGTGTAAGACAGCGATCTTCCCGCTAGCAATCCATATCGCAACAGGCTAACAATCATACGATTATAAGATCGTACAATCAATGTCGACTTCCTAGGCTATTGTACTTTTTGTTTTCTCGCCCCTACAGGTAGAGCAGGAGGCCGAAGACCTCGTCAACACGCTCTCTGAGCACGGCATACCAGCCATGATACGCAATCGCTACACAGCTCGGCTGCTGGGGGGCTTTATGGATGTCGGCGGCTTTATCGTAGAGGTCTCCGAGAGGAGCTGCCCCCAGATAGAGGTCTTAGTAGCTCGGGGCACGATCACCCTCCCGGACAATCGGCACGAGCCGTCCAGGTGGCTCTCAGACTGGGTAGACAGTTTACCGCTCCCCGAGGCGTGGACTACCGAAGACAGACTATCGCTACTCCTCTTGGTGATTGTCATAATCCTTTTGATCATCTCCCTCTCGGCGCTCGCCCTGACCTACACTTTTTAGCGAAAGAGACGAAGTCTCTCCCATACATCGAGTAGCTATTCGGTGAGAAAGGATTACATCCTCTCAGCTCATCGAATAGCTTTTCTTGTGCTAATAGCACTGCGCACCGCAGCGCACCGAATAGCTTTTTTGCAAAAACCATTAGGTCCTATTTACTTAATAAAAACCGGGCGAAGACCAAATATATTGGATATTCGCAATTCCCCAAAAGCTAGTCCAAGCAATAGATATTACATATTTCACGCCTACCAAAATCCCGCTCCAGTAAACGGTTTTGGGAGGATTCCCTAAAAGGTATATCTTTTGACCGCGAAACGTATAGCTTTTGTTTCGACAGCCTATAGAGCCTATATTAAAAGGCAATATTATTTAGTCCGATCGCTAATATGTTGTCGGTATTTTACAATATAATATTATCTTTGCACATTCTCCGAAATGGGAAGACAACCTATCATTATCAAACTTTTCAATTCAAACTATGTATGAACAAAAGGCGAAGATTTTCGACTAGCCAACTGAACAGTCTCAAGCCTAGCTTGAGAGGCGCCGTGGCGAGAAATGGAGTGCGAATGCGAGCGAAACCACTCATTCCACTGCTCAGTAACAGCAGATGGGCTCGAGTAAGTCTCTGCATCCTACTCTCCTCAACTGTATCTATTAGTGCGCAGATGACGGACCGGAATGAGACGTGGTGTCCACGAGACCAAAACAGCGACCTACGCACCTGCACTTGGAGTATCTATACCGAGGGTGGACTCTCATGGGCTACCAATGTGTGGTATCAGGACATCAATGCCAAGCGCAGTTACAAACAGTCGCCCGCCGTGGGCGGTGGCGTGGACTTCACTATCCGCCCCTGGGTGCGCGTGGGCGCCGAGTATCTCTGGTCGCGCTATCGACGTGAGCAGCGATTTTTAAGTATCGCCCCCAAAACAATGCCCGTCAAGGCGTATGGTAACTACCTAATGAACTACCACAATGCCAAGCTGGGTGTGGGCTTTAACTTTATGGAGCTGTGGGCACGCCGTAGGGCTCAGTGGCTCAACATCTGGGTGGGCACGAGCGTAGGCTACACCTTTGCTAAGGGCAATGAATATGCCATCACATTCAGTAGCACCAAGACACAAGGCGGGCAGACATCACCCATCGACGACGGGACGTCCGTTGGCAACGACTCGGACGTTACTATCACAGGCAATGTGCGCACGACTAACCGCCACGAGAGGTTCAACAAGCTATACATTCCTGCTTCTCTGCATATTGAGGCTGATGTAAACCGTCACTTCACCATTGGGTTAAAGGGCGAAATGGACTGGCTTATGAACCGCAAGGAGATTGCTCCGAAGAATCTCATCTTCGCCCTCGCTACCGTGCGCTACAATTTCATGCTTAGCCGCACTAAGGAGCTACAAACCTACTATGAGAATGAACTCTCTGCACTCAACGACCGTGTGAATGCACTGCAGCAAGACATAGCGACTGAGAGAGCACGTGCCGAACGCGAAGTTGCAAACCGCCAACGCGTAGAGCAGCAGCAAGCAGAGCTTCAACGCCGTCTCGCAGACTGCGAGAATAGCAAGTCGGTAGGAGCCGACGCCGTTCAACCCTCACACTTTGTGCAGTTTGCCCACAACAGCTCCTATATGAGTCGTGAAGAGGCTGATCGTCTCAGGGTATTTGCTCAAAGTGTGCGCGGTCATAAGCTCACCCTCATCGCTGAGGCTAGTACACCAGGCTCGGATAGCTATAACCAGCAGCTCTCTGAGCGACGCCTGGCCCATGTCGTCGAGGCTCTCATGAGAGAAGGCTTCACCAAGACCGACATGTACCCACAAGTTGCCATCGGTGAGCGAAACGGCAACCCTGCTGCCGAAGGTCGCAGGGTAACTATAAAAGTAGAAAAGTAAGCAACAACGACGTAAATAATCAATTAAAATCACAGTAATAAGATGAAACGAATTCAGTCTATCCTGCTCGCCATCTCCATGCTGTTGGCAGCTCCTGCGTTCTTCACCTCATGTCAGGAAGACGCACCAGAGATCAATTACACGATGAATGTGTCGGTAATCAATGACTTCAGCAAGGTTGTGGATGCTATCAACAACGGGTTCCTAAAAAATGAAGCAGCCATCAAGAAACTTACCGATGCCATCGACAAGATGAATGCCGATCAGCAAACCAAGCTGCAGACCATCATCGACGTACTCAACTCCACGAGCACCGCGATTGAGACCAAGCTAGCGGCCATCGAGGCAGCGATGAAGGCGCAGACCCTCACCCTCGAGAGCAAGCTCACTCTATTAG
>CAUUAW010000017.1:0-36218 GCA_963543315.1 uncultured Porphyromonas sp. | reverse complement strand
TGTAATAGCCCTTCTCTGCCAAGTCCTTGTAGTAATTAAAAGCCGATTTGTCGCAGAGCATAAAGGCACGTTCCACGTTCTTTTCGATGGCATCCTTGTCGGGGGCTACAGTAAAAAAGAGTTCATGAAAGCGACGGACGTGTTCTCGAGCTTCCACGGGACGATTGTTCGCTGCATCTTGGCTTAATGCCATCATAAGCGACTTGCCTTCGTCCAGCACATAGATTTTCTCCCGTTGCTCCTTGGCAAAACTGTAGGAGGCATAGACGGCATAGCCACTTACCACCACGCATACGATGGCGAAAACGAAGGCATAGAGCCGTATTTGCTTGAATGAGGTTTCGATATTTCTAAGTGATTTGAATTCCATTTATTTGCTGTTTTGATGATTATTTTCCTTTGATAAGCATTCCCTTGAGTCGTCCTCCTACATTGCCGACCACAGCACCTGCTCCACCTGCGAGAGCTTTGCTGCCTGTGTATGCACCCTGTGCGCCACGTTGTGCCGTCTGATTGACATTGCGACCATAGGAGCCAATACCACCGCCTGCTTCGATAATCCAGCCGGCTACCGTTGGCACGCAGAAATAGCCTACGATACCGATGAGGAAGAAGACGATGTAGTACCATGACCCCATATCGGGCAGGTAGTTAGGATCACTAAGGGCGGCAATATCCTTCTGCACCATCAAGACCTGTATCTTGGTGAGCAGTGCCGTCAGGATAGAGCTGACGGGCAACCACAGGTAGACTGAGATATAGCGAGAGAACCAAGCGGTCAGAGAACCCGACAAGCCATCCCATACGGCAATGCCGAAGACAATCGGACCGAGAATGCTTAGTACAATCAGAATAAAGGTGCGGAGCGTGTCAATGATCAGTCCTGCCGCATGAAAGAGCAACTCCATCAGGTCATGAATGAGTTTCATGAACCACTGCTTAGTTTGGTAGGCAGCACGCTCTGCATACATTCCTGCTATCGTTACCGCATCCTCCGGACCAATGATACCCATCTCCTCTATCTTTTGGTCGAACTTCTCATTGGACACCAAGTAAGCCGTTTCGGGATTTCTGAGATAGGCTTCCTCCTGCAATTTATCTCTCTTGGCAGTCAGTTCCGCCAAGTTGTTCTCCTGCTTGTGTACCATCCGTTCCGTACCCTGCACCACGGGCGAGAGGACGGCATTCATCGTTCCCAGCACAATGGTCGGGAAGAACATGATGCAAAAGCCCAAGACAAAGGGGCGTAACAACGGGAACACATCTATTGGCTCTGCACGGGCAAGGGATGCCCATACACGCAGGGCGATATAAAAGAGTGCTCCCAAGCCTGCAATGCCCTTGGCAATCCCCGTCATCTCTCCACATAGCGGCATCATCTCCTCGTATGTCGAGCGGAGTAAATCGTGTAAACTGGCAAAATCCATAATACAACAGATTTACCAATAACGACTTTCCATATTGCCGTAAAGAGCCTTGACAGAGGCAAGGTCGTTCTTCTCTCTGGCTCGGACGTAGCTTACGGAAATGTTCTTTCGGGTGTAGTACGATACTAAGGAGCGGTATTCACGCAGTGTGGTATAGATACGGTCGATCGCCTGCATACGCTCGTGGTCGTTCATGGAGAGAACACCCGATTTGGCAACGGACTTCAATTCCTTCAGACTCTCACCACTCTCCTGTAACAACTTGGCATACCCTGAAGCCATCGCCGCCAGTTCGGAGGGACGAAAGTTCTTGTCCGAGAGCATACGCTTGTAAGAGGTTACGTAAATCTCCGAGATGTCGCCCACCATGAGGATGCACTCTTTGACCTTGTAGGCATCACCAATCAAGTTGTTCACCTTCTTCAGGGCGTCGTAATACTTTTTGGTGTCGTTGTAGAGTTTCTCCACCTCCTTGAATCCGTCCAAGGTATTCTTGACCGTCTTTGAGGCAGTGGCGATTTCCTTGACCGTATTGGCAATGTTGCCGGCAAAATTGCCAGGATCGGTTACTACCCACTGTGCGTGGGCTTTGGGAACGAAAAGGCTCAATCCGAAGAGAGCCATGACTAAATACTTCTTCATTGTTGCTATGTTTTGATTATTTGCATTATTTCTTTCTGTTGTCTCTTTTCTCTTGTGCCAACTGGCGGATAGCTGTCTCGATGTCGCCTCCGAGCAATTCAGTACGCTGCATAACTTCTAACTTTTCGGTTTCCTCCGTGGTATAGGTGAGGTATTCCTCCATGCTCACTTCCGTGGCATAGACGGCACTCTGCATACCGCCCAGCCCTATCCACACTTCCTTGTAGAGTCGGTTGGGGTCGTTGTTCTGGTTGATGGATAGTATCTGACTCTTTTCCTTTTCAGACAAGCCGAGCATCGCCTGTATGCCGTCGAACTTGGTCATGTACTTGCGCTGGTCGAGCAGTATCTTGCAGTCGGAGTTGTTGATGATGCTCTCCTTGACGATGGGCGACTGGATGATGTCGTCCACTTCCTGCGTTACGACGATGGCTTCTCCGAAATACTTTCTGACGGTCTTATGTAGGCTAAGCACCCAGCGCCTTATCATATTTCTGTGGTAGGTTTCCAAATGCTCGCCCCCGAACCGGACTTACACCTCTCAGCGTATCCGGCTCTCCACTAATTTCAGTCTATCTTTCCGTCATGTATCTTCTTGTGACAACTCCTGCACACGGCAATCGTCTTGCGTTTGCGGGCAATCATGTGTCGTTCCCAGCTTTTCCTTACCCTGCAAGTTTTTTAGTTTTCTTACATGGTGCATAACAAGGCCGTCTGTCGCTCCACATAATTCACACTCACGGGCTTTCAGTCTTTCAACAAGGCTTGTCCGCCCCGCAGTATAAATTGTTCGTGGCATAATGTCACATTCCGATTTATAGGTGGGCTTCTTTCGTTTGAAGCCACCGTCGTAAAAGTATCTTTCCTTTACACCTGTTTTAGTCATGTGTTTTATGATAAACCTACCGTTCTTACGATATTTTTTGTTTACCTCACGTGTGCGGCACTTGTATTTGCCTGCAAACGTTTTGTACATGCTGTATTCCATGATGTACTTGAAATTATTCAAGGCATGGGCGCAGTTGTTGGCTATGGAGTAATAATTATAGAACCCCACGATTTCCCGATTATAACTATCAAGGATTTCAAGGTCGTCATTGAATATCAGTCCCGATTTACATTTCGGTTTCCATATTTCCTTTCCGTTACGGTTTGTCAGTTCCAAGACTCCCCAATCGAAAAGTTTCTTACGGACAGTTTCCGTACTAATATTCAAGCAGACCCTCTTACCATAGGTTCTTCTTAATGCTCCTCTTTTATCCCGTCTTTGGTCGTTGGATTTTCTTACAGTAATTTCATATCCGAGAAACTTGGCAGCTCTTTCCGTGTGGGTGACAAGTGTCTTTTCATCAGACAGTTCCAATGCCAGTCTGGCAGCAAGGAAGTTTTTAATATCTTCCTTTATCAGTTGCGCATCCTGCTTGCTTCCGATAATTCCCACGAGAAAATCATCTGCATATCTTGCATATTTCATTCTCCTGTAATCAGCATCCATTTCTTCACCGTTGGGATATTTAGCCCGTCCTTGTTCTATTGCTTTCAGTTCAAGGATTAGCTTTGCCCTTTGCCTTTCGTCTTTTATGGATTTCAATCTTCGCACAATACGTTTTCTTGCATTGCCAAAGTCCATACTTTCTCTACTGAATTTTCGTTTCTTCCCTTTGTCGAATTTGGCTATGTATTCCTTTATATACTTATCCAGTTTGTCAAGGTATATATTAGCCAATATCGGGCTGATGATACCTCCTTGCGGTGTGCCACTGTAAGTATTGCGGAATTGCCATTCTTCAATATATCCAGCTTTCAAAAACTTGCGTATCAATCGGATGAATCGTTCATCCGCAATGCGTTCCATGAGAATATTTATCAACACATCATGGTTTATATTATCGAAGAAGCCTTTTATGTCTCCCTCTACAAACCACTTTGCACCGCTAAACTCCTTTTGGATATGAGTTAATGCAGTATGGCAGCTTCGATTGGGACGGAAACCATGCGAGGTGTATTCAAAATTTCCCTCATATATGGCTTCCAATACCATTCTTACCACTTCTTGTATCAGCTTGTCATTGAAAGTCGGTACGCCAAGAGGTCTTTTCTTACCGTTTTTCTTCGGTATGTACACCCTCTTTGACGGTTGGGGCTGGTACGTCTCATCTTTTAACGTATCAATCAACTTTTCAATTCGTTTCAGGCTCATGTTGTCAATAGTCTGACCGTCCGAACCTTTAGTCATGTTACCCTCTTTGGCATATATGCGCTGATAGGCAACATAAAACATTTCCTCATTGAACAAAATTCTGTAAAGACGTTCGAACTTATAGCTTGCATCCTTACTGTGTTCTGATAGACTGTTTAATACTCTTTCTGGACTTCTCATAATGTCTCTCACATTTTCCGTTAATTGTATTAATAATTAGCTGCTTCCCTTCGCCATGTACAAGGCGTTACCTTGCTCGGACTACTATGAAAGCTCCGTTACCACTCCGAATTTTCATAGGTCAAACCTAATAGCTTTTCGGCACTTCGGGATAGGTAATCCCCGTTTATTGCATCGTAACTGTTGGCATGATAGATTGTCGGATACGACTTCCGTCCTTTACTCGCTTACTGCGGTTGTGTCGTGATAAGTTCTTGCTACGTTCATACCTTTACACTGAAGTAGTATCACGATATGGCGATTGATAGTTACCTTACGCCATAGCCTCAAGGGGGACCACTCGGACTATCGTTCAATCAATTCGGACTTTATCCTCATATCTATCTTTTCATCTCGCCATTCAGTCGCAGTTTGGCAACTAACTGACTTATGACTTTTCCGACATGCTACACTCCCTGCTCGGTTAAGCTTTCCCGAAACAGATAAGTCGGCTGATGATAGGTTATTTTCAAAGAACACTTTCCTAATCTCTTGCCAAAGAGATGTTTACGATGCAACCTTTACGGGCGCACACAAATACTTGATGTAGTCCGCCATGTTTGCCGAAGCAATGGCCTTCCACGCTTCCTCAATGAGTATCATCTTGCGGATACCTTTGAGTCTTCGCATCTTGTTGATGAAGGCCTCCATGATGATAATCGTTACCACGGGAAAGAGGTCCTTGTTGTCCTTCACTTGGTCAATCTCAAATACTATGAAGCGTTTGGAGAGCAGGTCGATGTTCTTGTCCGAGTTCAGCAGGAAATCATATCGACCGCCTTTATAGTATTGCTTCAATGTCGTTAAGAGGTTGTTGATATTGAAGTCCGAGAGCGTCACCTTGATGTCTCGCTTTTCCATATCCTTTCGGTACACGTCCCGCAGATACTCATAGAAAGTATTGAAACAGGGTGTAACGCTGTGATCAGCACATATCAGCTTGATATAGGAGTTTACGGCAGAACCAAGTTCACCTGCTTCGGTCTTAGTGATATGCTCATCAGCACTTTTCCAGAGCGTGAGCAGCAGCGTACAGATACTCTCCCTTTTCTCTACATCGAAGAAGTAATCATCCGTATAGAAAGGATTGAAGGAAATCGGACTTTCATTGGTATAGGTAAAATACACGCCGTCCTCGCCCTTAGTCTTGCGGTGGATAAGTTCACACAATCCTTGATATGAGTTTCCTGTATCGACCAAGAGGGCGTGCGCTCCCTGCTCGTAATACTGGCGTACCATGTGGTTGGTAAAGAAAGACTTGCCACTGCCCGAAGGACCCAAGATGAACTTGTTACGGTTGGTGATGACTCCCTTTTTCATCGGCAGTCCGATATATCCAGATGAACAGGTTTTCCTGAAAGACGGTCTGCCATCTTGATGCCGAAGGGAGAGAGTGAATCCTTATAGTTCGTCTCTGCCGTAAAGAAGCAGAGGGCAGGCTCGATGAAAGTATAGAATGACTCTTCTGCGGGAAAGTCTGCTGCATTGCCGGGAATACCCGCCCAGTAGAGCGTTGCCGCATCAATGGTATTGTGACGTGGATGGCATTCCATAAGAGCAAGTGCCGAACCCACGTCATTCTTGATCTGGCGAAGTTCTTCCTTATCGCTGCTCCATGCCAGTACGTTGAAGTGGGCACGGATAGAGGTCAGTCCCTGTGAGTGGGCGATATTGAGATACTCCTGTATCCACTCCTCGTTGATTTGGTTGCTACGGCTGTAGCGTGCCAGCGAGTGCATGTTTCTTGCCTGCTTCTCGAAGCGTTCCAGGTTGGCGTCGCTGTCCTCGATGAAGAGGTACTGGTTATAGATATGGTTACAGGGCAACATCAGCCCTACAGGAGAGGCAAAGGAAAGACGGCAGTCACTCCTGTCGGTGGAGAGCCGCTCATACCGGCTATCCGTGCTGACCGTAGTCGGCAGGTCATCTGTGTCGGATAGCGTATGCAGGCACAGACGATTGTCACCCACGCGCACAGGGTCGGCACCCAGACGGATGTCTTCCAATGAGGCGTGTCCCTCTTCAGAAAGGGAGAAGTAGCGATCTAACAGACCACTCCTTTCCTTTGTGCCAACCAATTCTTCCTCCGTCATGCGGATAATATGAAGTTGGTCGGTATCGTTGATGATACGCTCAAACTGATCCACGGCTTCCAAGAATTTCATTACTTCGTCCTTGTTGGTGATTTCCTTGGGAATGAGGTGTCCACGGCAGAGCGAAGAGAAGTTGCTCTGCTGTGCCATACGCTGCTTGTTCGTCTTGGTTAAAAACAAGTAAACGGAATGGTGCAGATAGGGACGTTCATTAAAGTGCCTTTCAGATGCACGGGCAAGGAAGCTCAGTCCGCCGTCAGAGAGTTTGCCTTGGTAATCCTCCCTGATGAACCAGTCCTGCTTGTGTACGATGCTGTAATCGGGCAGCACTTTTATTGCCTTGTGCCAAGCCGAGTGCATCGCCTCATATTCGGCAGAGGTGACGGTGAAGAGCTCGGGCAGTTCCACACGGAAAGCAACCGTAATGTCTGCATCCTTGCTCACCATACAGCCCTGCTCTACGGAGAGTAGCGGAAACTTCGACTCCAAGGTGATTATCTTGCTTTTGTTTCTCATTTCTTCGTTTTCTTGGGTTGAAGGTTACGGATAAGGTGGCAGACCGTACGGCGGTTCACAAGGTAGCGTGGGTGCATACGCACTGCTCCCTTTTTCATCAGTCCGTATTGCCCATACTTTCTATTCATGGTGAACGTTTGCCATACCACAAGGCTGGCACCCACTACACCTATGACCAAACAGGTTACTTGGCTGACTCCACAGAGATAAAAAATGACCACAAGAATGAAGACTGCCAGCAAACCTCCTGCAAAGAGGAAGAGGTACTGCGCCTTCAAACCCTTGAACTCTACCGTCCGGCCTACACCCTTGTTGATTTCCCAACTTGCCATGTCAGAGGAAGAAAGAACGTAAGATGGTCGCTGAGACAATGAGGAAAATACAAGCCCCAAACCAAGAGGCAGCCGTTTTGCTTGTGTCCGGATCCCCCGACGCAAACTTGTTATAGACCTTGATCCCTCCGATAAGTCCCACGACCGCCCCGATGGCATAGATGAGTTTCGTTGCGGGGTCGAAGTAACTTGTGACCATTTTCGTAGCCTCGTTGATCCCCGCCATGCCGTTTCCCTGTGCGTAGGCTCCTGTTGTCATGGCGAGGGTAAGGAGCAGTATCATCCCAATTTTCTTTCTGTTCATTGTATGTTTCTTTATTTTAAGTTGTTAATGAATAAATTCTTGTTCGTGGGGAAGGCTGCAGGAGGTTTTATGCTCCTCTCTGCCGCTTTTTCCCTTGTCAATTGTTTTACAGATAATAGGACAGCGGTCTGTCGTCCGCCGTTGTTTCATCTTCCTTAGAAATAATCAAAGCATTGACCGCCATTCTTTCTTCCTCTTCCGTCTCTTCTTCGGTTTTACGGATAAGAGTAAGGACTTTTTGATGGTCTCCTGCGGTAGCTTCGAGACAAGCGGCATACTGTGCCATGAGGTCTGTGCCACGCATCAGAGCAATCGTCTCCGCTACTTCCTCATCCCCTCCCTCATCATCGTGCTTGGCAATGCGCTGCAGCCGTTGGAGGTCTCGGGAAAGAATAGCCGTAGGTGTTACTTCGGGCATCGGGTCTTCGGTGAGCAGCAAATCCTCGCGAAGCACCTCCCGTTCGTCTACCTGCTCCATGGTGTAGTCGATGTGAAGCTCGTTATCGGGATTGGAAAGCGATTGCGTTTCCGCTTGGCTGTCCGCCTCATTATGGATGGTTTCTTCCTCCGTTTTTCGCTCCTCCTGCGACTTTTCGGCTGCAAAGGTATCGGTCTTTCCGACTGATTTTTCATTTGGAGAAATAGCGGGAAAAGCAGGGATATTTCGGGAAGTACTATTCATTTCCAATGGCTTGGACTTACCGACCAATTCGTAGGATTGGAGCATTCTCTTCTCTGTTCGGGGTGTACTCGCCACTGCGTCCTTGTCTTCTTTGGTGGAGTGCTTTTCTTCTCGCTCTTTCATCAGTCGGTAGAGATAAAGCATGCAGAGCAATAGCCACAAGGTGACCAAGAGTAGTAGCAGGTTGGTCAGGAATGTCTGTATCATAGTTGTATGGTTGTTTTACGTCTTTGTCTAGTGCAGGCGGTGTTGAGCAGGTCTTGATGCTCCTGCAGGTGCCCCCGAAGTATTTGGTCAATATAGGAAGAGATGGGTGTACGCTCGTCAAGGTCGTGCAATACATTCCGCAAAATGTCCAACGTATCGCTACTCAGTCCGACAGACCTGCGTTGTCCGGTACGTGAGGGTTGGAAGAAATGCGAACGGTATTCCTCCATGGTCATGCCTTTCTCCTGAGTCCGGGTCGACTTCTCCTCGATGATGGACTCCTTTTCCTTTGTTTGCTCAAAGGAATCTGTTTGCTGTTCTTGCTCTCTCTCGGGCGATCTCTTCTTCAGTGGTGGGTCGAAATCCGCCACAGCCTCGTCGCCCTTAGGACTTATCCCGTCCTCGGCCATTTCCTTGAGCTTGGAGGATAACAGGCTGCGATGTTCGTCAATCGTGGGCATGGCTATCGGGTGTCAAGTGAATACGATCCATCAGTTCCACCACCAATTCATCGATGCCCGTCCCTTCTCTCAGAACCTTGGCAGGTGCTATGTAGGTGGAGCGGAACACGTTCTTTATCCCGTGGGCGGCCAACTCGTGGGTGAAACGATGGGCGGCATAGACACGGCAGGGAAGCAGCGTAATCCCCTGTTCCGTGATGTAGTCGCTGTAATGCCTGATAATGGTACTGTTCACACGACGGTCTACCTTGTTCCACAGCAGCATGATATCTTTGATACGAGCCCCCGCCATTGATACACCTAAATCCCATATGACCTTGGCATAGGCGAGGCAGGAGACTAGGGACTGTACATCCGCCTCGATGGGAGAGAGGATATAGTCCATCCATTGCGAGAGTTCCAGCAGTTCCTCCGTTCCCGCATGACCGGGGAAGTCGAAGACGACCAGCCTGATACCGTCCTGCGGATTGTCCTTAATATACTCCTCGGCGGTGGCGATGGCTTGCCGGGGTGAAGCCCGCAAAATACGGTAGGCCACGCGTCTCCGCGTCTTGAAATAGACCCTCATCCGGCGAGCGAGTTCGGGATCGTTCGCGATTGTCTCCTTTTCCCTTTCACGGAGTTTGTAGAACGAGTCCTGCGTCATATCGCAATCCACGACCAAGAGGTTGATGCCGTGCTCATAATAGAGGATGCTGCTGGCAATCTCCGCCAGCGTGCTTTTGCCCACTCCCCCTTTCTGGGAGGAGACACCCAAGAAAATGGGCGATTTCATTGATGCTGTTTCCATTGTTATAATTGTTTGGTGATACATTGTCATCTCTTTGTGAGAGTATGGGAATACAGACTTATGCGTGTTTGGTTTTATGGATGGTAATACACCGACACAATCACACATCGATACAGTCACACAGTGCCACATGCACACATTGTCATCTTCCCACGTTGTCAAATTTCTATATTCACACACGCCCACATGACCATAAATGGTACGTACCATACCACCATAAAACCATCTTTTTATAATGCCATGTATGGTGGTGTGGCGATACAAAATAAATCATATTTCCATGCAAATATGAGTGTCAGGGAAGTACCGGGAAATATAAGGAAGAAGAGTGAATGCTGCTTATAATGAATGGTTTAGCAAACCGTCGTAACTTTGTAGGCGGATAGGAAACATGGAGGTAATCTCCCCGAAGCGGACACCCTGAAAGGTGGATGCTCCAATCGCATCAACTCTTGATACAGCAAGGTGTGTCTTTGTAACACAAACCGCCGTTTGTACCACAAAGCCTCTTGCCCGAAGGGGAGATATATTACTCCAAAGTCGTAATTAGAAACTATAACAGATATGAAAAAAGAAACGGAACTTCGTTCAGAACAGAAACGGGCAGAAAAGCCCCGATGGGACAACTGGCATGTACGCCTTCCAAATCCCAAAGACCAGCAACGAGCGATCGACTTGTTCCATAAATCAGGTGCGGAAACCAAGTCGGATTTCGTGCGTGGTCGCATTCTCGGGGAGCATTTCAAGGTCATCACGGTGGATAAATCCGCCGTGGAATACTATCGGAAACTCTCTGAACTCATGGCACAAATCCATAAAATTGGTGTGCTCTACAATCAGACCGTGCGTGCCATCAACAGCTATCACAGCGTAAAAACTGCACAGGTACTGCTTGAAAAGTTGGAGAATTTGTCAGCTCAAATCATTACGCTACAGCAGAAAGCGATACAACTAACCGAGCAATTTGACAGCCGATAAAGAATTATGATAGCGAAGATTTCTGCGACGGAGAATCTTGGAGGAGCGTTGGGCTACAACTTCAAAAAGGTGGAGCATAACGAGGCATCCGTCCTATGTGTCAATGACTTGCGGAAAGCCTTTGATGGTACTTACCGAATGGATAAGGTACTTGGCGATATGCAGGCACTCATACCGGAGAAATGCCGAACGAAGAAGATGGTCTTTCACTGCTCACTTAATCCGCACCCGGACGAGAAACTCTCTGATGAACTTCTTACGCAGATAGCCAAGGAATATATGGAGGCACTTGGCTACGGGAAACAACCCTACATCGTATTCAAACATAACGATATCGCCCGTGAGCATATACATATCGTGTCGCTTCGGGTAGACAGCAAGGGGAGGAAGATAAACGACAAATTCGAGGGCAGGAGGAGCAAAAGGATTACGGATGCGTTGGAGAAGAAGTACAATCTACTTCCCAGCGCAAAGGTTACAGACAAGTCGCTACAAGAGATCTCAAAGCTGGATATGGCAAAAGGCAATATTAAGGAGCAGGTGGCATCTATAGCTCGTTCTGTTCTGGAGCATTATCGCTTCTGCTCCTTAGGGGAACTGAATGCCATTCTGAGGAAATACAATCTTGCGGTTGAAGAAGTGAAGACAGAGTTTCGGGGGAAGAAGTACGATGGACTGGTCTATGTGCCAACTGATGACAAGGGCAACAAGGTAAGCACACCCATCAATGCCTCGAACATCGGCCGTGGTATGGGTTATACCGCTGTGCAGAACCGAATGCAGAAGTCCAAGCAAGAACTCAAACCGCTGATACCTTCTCTAAGGGGTAGGGTCTTGGAGGTGATGCGGAGTTCTCCACAGACAAAGGAGAAACTATGCGATAGATTGGCTGATCAAGGCTTACGGGTGCTGATACGCAAGAACGACTTTGGACGTATCTATGGAATCACATTCGTTGATGATGAAGCGGGCGTTGCCCTCAATGGCTCCCGATTGGGCAAGGGATACTCCGCCAATGTATTCAACACCTATTTCTCCAATCCAACGAACAACCCATTCTTGGATGAAACACTGTATGGCAATCCGTCTCTCCGTTCCGAGCAATCCAATGTTGCCTTGCCGATGCAGCCGAACACAGAGGAAAGCGACAATATCGTCGATGAACTCATAGAAGAGTTGGTAGGTGGATCTTTTACATCCACGGGCTACGATGATTGGAAAGAGGCGGCTTGGCAACGCAAGCTACGAAGAGCGAATAAGGTTAAACTCAGACGAAGTAAACGATAAACAACTGTATCCAAACAACGATTAAACAACAATACGATTATGGCACAAAAAGATGATTTAAGGGCATTGGGAAAGGTCATGGACTTTATGCGAGGTATATCGGTGATATTCCTCTTGATTAACTGTTATTGGTTCTGCTATGAGGCTTTCCATACATGGCACTTTACAATAGCCGTAGTGGACAAGATTCTGATGAATTTCCAACGCACGGCGGGCTTATTTTCGTCCATACTTTGGACGAAACTCTTTTGTGTGGTGTTTCTTGCTCTTTCTTGTCTGGGAACGAAAGGCGTTAAGAAAGAGAAAATCACATGGCCGAAGATTTGGACGGTGCTTTTCTCTGGCTTTGTATTCTTCTTGCTCAACTGGTGGCTCTTAGCATTGCCCATCGGTAAGGTCGGTGCCGCTTCGCTCTATATCTTCACACTCTCCGTGGGCTATATCTGTCTCTTAATGGGTGGCGTATGGATGAGCCGACTACTCAAAAACAACCTCATGGACGACGTGTTCAACACGGAGAATGAGAGTTTTATGCAGGAGACCCGATTGATGGAGAATGAATACTCGGTTAATCTGCCTACACGCTTCTACTACAAAAAGAAGTGGAACAAGGGCTGGATCAATGTGGTCAATCCCTTTCGTGCCTCGATGGTGCTGGGTACACCGGGTTCAGGTAAGTCGTATGCTATCGTAAACAACTATATCAAGCAGCAGATAGAAAAAGGCTTTGCCATGTATATCTACGACTACAAGTTCCCTGACCTTTCAGAGATTGCCTACAATCACCTGCTCCATCATTTGGATGCTTACAAGGTAAAGCCGCAGTTCTATGTAATCAACTTCGACGATCCGAGAAAGTCGCATCGCTGCAATCCCATCAATCCCGCCTTTATGACAGACATATCCGACGCGTATGAGTCTTCCCTTACCATTATGCTGAATCTGAATAGGACGTGGATACAGAAGCAAGGGGATTTCTTCGTTGAATCACCAATTATCTTGCTCGCAGCCATTATCTGGTTCCTCAAAATCTATGAAGACGGAAAGTATTGCACCTTTCCTCACGCCATAGAGTTCCTAAACCGACCCTACGCACAGATATTCCCGATACTCACTTCTTACGATGAGCTTGCCAACTACTTATCCCCCTTTATGGACGCTTGGGAGGGCGGCGCACAAGACCAGTTACAAGGGCAAATTGCCAGTGCCAAGATACCGCTTTCACGTATGATTTCGCCAGCTCTTTATTGGGTGATGACAGGCGATGATTTCTCACTCGACATCAATAATCCCAATGAGCCGAAGGTGTTGGTTGTAGGCAATAACCCCGACCGACAAAACATCTACTCGGCAGCTCTTGGTCTTTACAACAGTCGCATCGTAAAGCTCATCAATAAGAAGAAGCAACTCAAATCCTCTGTGATTATCGACGAGTTGCCGACTATCTACTTTCGTGGGCTTGATAACCTTATCGCTACAGCCCGAAGCAACAAGGTGGCAGTATGTTTGGGCTTTCAAGATTTTAGCCAATTAACGAGGGATTATGGGGACAAGGAAAGTAAGGTAATACAGAACACAGTGGGGAATGTCTTTTCCGGACAAGTCGTGGGAGAGACTGCCAAGACACTCTCCGAACGTTTCGGCAAGGTCTTACAACAACGCCAATCCATGACCATCAACCGAAACGACAAATCCACTTCCATCTCCACGCAGATGGATAGCCTTATCCCCGCATCGAAGATCAGCAACCTCACACAAGGAATGTTTGTCGGTGCCGTATCCGATAACTTCGATGAACGCATCGACCAAAAGATTTTTCATGCAGAAATAGTGGTGGATAGTGCCAAAGTCTCTGCCGAGATGAAAGCCTACCAACCAATCCCTGAGATTGCCTCCTTTCAAAACGAAGATGGCTCCGACAATCTCAAAGAGACCATTGAAGCCAACTACAAACGTGTCAAACAAGAGGTGCTCTCTCTTGTGGTTTCTGAGACGGAACGCATCAAAACAGACCCAAACTTAAGCAATAGATTTGCAATATAATGAGCGCATTTGTGAAATATTTTTATTATCAAGAGTTTTTATCCAATAAAAAGATTAATGCAAGTAAGAATGTTTTTATCATGTTTTTTGTGGAGTTATGATATAAAAGCAAGATGTAGAGAAGATATCTCTCAAATAGGGGACATGCCCACACAGACTATTTAACTTAATTGCAGGGATATTGAACTTCACTTTGTAATGCGGGTTTATAAACCAAAGTGTTCGATTTAAAACTTGATATTCGAGCTCTTGACATAAAGATTCGAACTTTTCTATTGTCATCTTCGAACGTTTTATACTCAGAAGTTCTTCAACACAAGATTTATTTTCACCGAAAGCATAGAGAAGCCATCTATATTTTTTTGAGGGGAGTAGATGTATAAATGGAATTTTCGAAAGAAACTTGCTTTTACAAATTTGTTGGTGTCCTCCGAATGGCATCAACCAAGCAGGGAATCGAAAAAAAATAATCCCATCATCTTTGATAAACATCTTAATTCGAGAAATAAAAGCTCTCTTGATACTCGGCTCAATATGCTCTATAACATCATGCACCAATACTATATCAAACAAATCATCTCTTTGAGATGGCATATTGAGAAAATCCGCGTCGCAAAACTCTCCTTTTTGACCTGTTTCGGCGAAGTAAATGCGAGCTTGCTCAATTCTATCCTTTGAGAGATCTATTCCGACAACTTTTGCGCCTAATTCCGCAAACGGTAGTAAATTCCCCCCCTCTCCGCATCCTATTTCTAAAATCTTCGTAGCAGAGCCGATAGATATGTATTTTTTTACATATCTCACATAGAAATCATTTGACGTAGTTGCCAATTCATCAAAATACCTCTTTCTATCTGTGTGTCTTTTTTGCATTTACTTTTGTTCTTAAAGACTTGACTTTTTTGAGCATTCGCAACGAGTCCTGAATATTTTAATGTTCAACTATAAGCCGACACCACAGAATAGCGCCTACTTACAACAAAGTAAGCACTATCCAAAAAAAACTCAAAATGCCAAAAGAACAGATACTAAGGCTCTAAATCTTTGCATAGCGTTATTTCTAAGTTCCTATTCCCGAAGGCTAATGTACGAATAAAAACTTTAACCACCAAATTTTGGACAGAATTTCTTTTTCATCCTGTTCATTCCCGTGGTTTACCTACGTCTTTAGAAGCAAGATTATTGCTTATATATTTGGTGTTCGATAACGATTTATTCATCTTAAAGACAAAGAATTATAGAATCGAACAACAATGACAACTATGTACTGGTCTTGGAGGACCGCACAGAGGTGCAGAACGAGAAAGGAGTGGGGAAACTCTCCGTGGTTTCGGGTATCGACAACAAGGGGAACATTAAAACGACTGAAGCCTTAGCTGCCAATCAGGCAGCTTTTTTGAAGTTTAACAATAAGGATGGACTGCTGAAGGACTTCATGACCAACTTCCTCAAGCAGTTCAACAATCCGACCCATTTCGGGCTGTATAGAGTTGTTGCAGACAATGTGGAGCAAGGCGTGGACAATCTCTGCACGAAGCTTCAAAGCCGGGAGAAGCCCGAAACACAGGAGCAACTGGCAAAGATGGATGTACCCTTTGAGGACTATCTGCCCCTACAGAAGAACACTACCGCCATTGACCCCGAGAAAGTGGATTGGAATATGCTCGACAGCCTCGGGCTTTCCCGTGAACAGTTGGAGCAGAGCGGAGAATTGGACAAAATGCTCAACTGGCAGAAGAGCAATCTCATCACGATTGCCGTACCTGTCGGTAATACCACCATCTACACCGCGCGCGCTTGGGGTGGTTTCAGCCTGAGAAAAAAAATATGACAAGATAAAGCGGTATATAAGGGGGGTTAAAGATTTATTCCTTGAAGCGGAGATAACGTGTGGAGCGTACAAGCTCTCTAATTGCACTAAGCTCATAGAAGATGAGGGTATGTTCGAAGCGGACATGGCAACAGAAGACGCCGACGACCTATTTAAGTTCCAAACAAAGTGGGTCCCAAAGGACACCCCGACTGCTCAACTCTATATACCATACCTAGGGGTTAAATATGGTGCATGGAGCAAGCCAACGAGGAACTATACCATCTCCAGCCCAATTCTCAGCACCGCGTTAGACAAGTCGCCGAGAGCGTCTCATAACGATTCCTTAACATTCCCTATGCCTCCAATGATTAACGCCCCAATACGTATTGCGGTTAGTGGAAAATTCTTCCACATAGACAGGGCGATGAGTTCTGGGGCGACAATTATAGTAAGGCAGGCAGACCTTGAGACGGAAAACCTTAATATGAAGTTGGGGTGTGGTCCAGATGCCACCTATTTTGTAGAGCAGATCTCTAATGTAGTCTCCTATTTCCTTTTAAGGAAAATGAGTGTAGAACTAGTGCGTAGGGACGAAGACATCGAGCGTGAGGAGGAGATTGTTTTAGCGTCAACACTCAACGAACGAGCCTTTGAGCACCGGACAGAGAGTCTAGCCCTCAGCACAGACCCCGCTCTCCCGTCTATATCTAAATCGCTACTTCGGACCCTCAAAGAGAGCGAGCTCCCCAACTTCTTTTCGTCTATACTCAACGCTCTAGGCGGTAAGATAAAGCCAATTGTCACACTTCCGGCTATTAGGGGTAAGCTTATTTGCGGGTCTTTCCGCGGAACTCTAGAGGAACTGTACATAGCAGAGCAATACACTCATTACGCCACAAGACGAAACAGCATCAGTGGCAGTTTCTCTCCGGTGAAATCACTAACTTTGCGGCACGAAGGTAAGACATTTCTTGTCACTAAGAGCGATTACAACGTGTTGCGTGACGCTGCAAACATAACCATTGAGGAGATAAAGCCCATACACTACAACGCTGAGTACATAGAGAGAAAGTAATGGAGACATTCAAATATACGATTATAAGGCGCCCAAGTAGTAAGCCTAAACGAAGACGCGAGAGTCACCCTATTACACAGAGCGACCTAGACGCCCTTAGAAACGAGATAACTGGGAGCAGCGCCATAACAGACGCTATGAAAGAGGTTGACGACTCATTGACGGGGATTTCCAGTAGCAAGCAGGATAAGCCCGCAGAAGGTACGTCTTTTGTGCTTAATACGGAGCTACCAGATAGCATTGTGGCGACGGTCAAGGGTGACAGCGCCCTACAGGAGCTAATACGCGGACAAAAGGGCGAAAAAGGCGATACCCCCAAGCTATCCTTAGACAATCAATACCGCCTAGTGGCTGATGGTACCTTAGTCAGTCAGCGCTCACTCAAAGGGCGCGACGGTGTGGATGGTGTCAACGGGAAGAACGGCAAAGACGGCATCAATGGGCACTCTCCCGTCGTCGAGGTGCGCCCTGATAAATATATCTACGTAGACGGCAAGAGACAGCAATACCTCAAGGGTGATACCGGGGCTAAAGGCGACAAGGGCACCAATGGCAAGGATGGGCACACGCCCACCCTCGCGCTAGACACCTCGTACCGTCTGGTCGCAGATGGTAAACTGGTAAGCTCGCACTCCCTCAAAGGTCCTAAGGGGGACACAGGTAATAAGGGCGATAAAGGGGATAAGCCGACAGTGCGCTGGAACGGGACTAAACTACTCGTTGACGACCTGCAAGCTGTAGACCTTAAGGGGGAGAAAGGCGATAAGGGCGACAAGCCATCGACGAGCGAGATAGTTAGCTCGTCCGAGATGAGTGCAGCGATACGTGACTCGACATCCCAGGCTGTGACAGACCTAAGCAAGACATCAAGAAGCTCGAGGAGCGGCAAGATAACCAGTACACCGTGCAGCACTACAAGCGCGGAGACGTGCGCAGAGGGCAGATCGTTAGCAACCATATTGTAGCCGGGTCCACAGTTGTGCACCACTTTGTGCAGCTCACAGATGGTAAGGGGCGCGACGTAACAGTCGTAGACAGCTATAGGGTGCGGTGGGTCGTGAACCGTGGGCGCACCAGGAAGCCCCTAGAGCGCATCGTCGTGGGGGCTTATTGCGACGTAACTGATAAAGACATCATGCCAGCATCCCAAGGGACCCCAGCCACATACAGCATCGACGTAGAGACTCGTTTCGATGGGGCGTGGAAAGCTGTATCCCGGGAAACCTATTACGACATAGACCCAGGCGACGACCGAGTCACAAAAGCCAATGAGGGTAGAGGGCATATTGGCGACATCCATTTCCAAAAAGGGCGTGTAGATTTTAGAAAGAACGAACTCGCACAGCCACACTTGTCCATCTTAGAGGATGACTTCGAGGACCTCTCAGACCTCCTCAGCGAGGCATCACAGACCAGCACCCCGGTGAATGTTAGCTCTCTAACACTTACAGAGCAGCAGCGCCAGCGGTCGTGGTCGCTGGACGTGCGAAACGACAACACCAAGGTAGATATATACATCAGTACCTTAGAGCTTAGAGGTTGCCTGCTACACGCCTAGTATGCTACAACTTGAGGTTGACGGCGTCAACCTAGACACGTGGCAAGGTCGTATGGTCGCCAATAACCATGGCTCACAAGACCCCTCGGCGTTGGGATTCGACTTCGTGCCGTACAAAGGCTCCGACAAACACTATCAGCGTATACTCTCTAAGGGTCGGCACACGGTCACTCTATCTATCAGCAGCGACGGTACGGCAACGCTTAAGGGCGTTAAGGTCGTGCAGAGGTACGACAAAGACGTTACACAGAGCCTAATAGCGCCTAACGGGCTTCGCTTCTTCGGCAGCGCCAATAGATACTTCAACGTGGATGACCGCCAGGTGTACTTTAATGACAAGAATATACCGGTCCTTAACCCCTACACGCTGTGCGTCAAGGGTGGTATGCAGCTCGATGAGCTGGACATGCCGGGCGCGCCGATCTGTGGTGCAACGTTTAACGAACACGGGACAGAGCTGAAGTCTTTCGGGCGGTACGCTAAGAGAAAAGGGAATGAGCATGCACAGGCGTACAGGGCATACGGGAGCGACTTTTACCGCGTCTACCACACCATAGGGCACTCTAACTATATACCTATAGTGCAAGTCTTCGGAAATACGGAGAACGACATACGATGGAACCTAACCGCGCGCGTCTACAGCGTATCTGATGACAACTTCTCTATCCGCATCATCACCAATAGAGACAACCCTATACGACATGGGTTCTCATACGTAGCCTTCAAGACGGTATAGTATAGCATATTACATTTAATGACTACATTTGCAAATGGACAACAAAAACAAGATTACTATGAAGCATTCCGCACTGCTCCTGCTACTTGGAGCTATCTTACTGACATCCTCCTCGCGTAATATGCCTATCTTGTAGCGGTTGAACTTCAGCAAAAAATACGGGGAAGTCATATCAATCGTTTTTCCCTATCTTTGCGTTGGCAGGCAGAGAGGTCTAGATGCCTTTGTGTAAAGTTATTTACTAAGTATCTCTATGTATCGAATCAATGTCTCTCTCTTTGTAAGTGTCAAGGATTATACCAATCTTACTAAGTTCCTCCATGATAGGGTCCTCCCACTGTTGCAACGTGATAAAGGCGTAGTGCGGGTAGATATTATGGATTTAATCCCGGAGGTCTCTTCCTTAGAATTGTACGAAAAGCCTATTGACGATAAGGTCTTGGCTCTCCTCATAACGCTATACGATGAAAAGGACTTCAATCGTTTTCGGTCCATAGTCATGCATGAGTGGCTTACCATGTTGACAAATGAGTTTGGCGAGCGAGTGCTGCATCATATGAGTCTGATGAAAGATCTACAAATATGAGCAAGACTAAGGGCGAGCGAATTTTACTAGGTATAGACCCTGGCACGATAGATATGGGTTATGGTCTCCTAGCCGTCTATGGACAGCGAGCAGAAATGCTATCAATGGGTGTGATAGAGCTCAGCCGTTTTGAGGACCACTACACTCGCCTAGCGCGTATCTTCAACCGAGTGGCAGGACTTATAGACGAATTTCTACCGGATGAGATGGCTCTGGAATCCCCTTTCTATGGCAAGAATATTCAGTCTATGCTTAAGCTAGGTCGGGCTCAAGGTGTAGCCATGGCAGCTGCACTCAGCAGAGATATACCTATCGCCGAGTACGTACCTATGCGTGTCAAGCAATCCATTACAGGGACAGGAAAAGCCTCTAAGGAGCAGGTGGCCGCGATGCTACAGCGTGTACTACACATTCCCCTCGAGCTGATGCATCAGAAGCTCGATGCAACCGATGGATTAGCCGTTGCTTATTGCCACTTCTTGCAAACATCCAACGCGGTGGCAACCTCTAATCAGAGTGCCAAAAGCTGGAAAGAGTTTATCAAAGCTAATCCCAACAAAGTACATGGACTCTGAGCAAAAGAGCTAGACATACACAAATTACCAAACGATAAGACGGACTATGACATCTATAAGTAAGCTAATTACCCTACTCTGTTGCTATCTCTACGCTTCTTTGCTTCTGTCTGGGCAAACAGAGGCTCCTCTAGGAGTTTGGGAGGGGGCACTAGAAGTGCGAGGAGTGGAACTGCCTCTGCGGTTCAATGTATTCCGTGATCAGAATGACACAGTACAATGCACGATGGATAGTCCCTCTCAGATGGCGACAGGGATAGAGGCCACCATAGATCTTACTGAGGGTATTCTCATCACAGTTCCCAGTATTTATCTACGCTATCAAGGGATGCAGATTGGAGATACTATCGTAGGATCCCTTATGCAAGGGGGGGTAAGTCTACCACTTACTCTTACATTAGTCCGCAATCCCTCGAGCCCTGACAGACCTCAGACGCCAATTCCTCCCTATCCTTATGAAACTAAAGAGATAACCTTTTACAATGCCTCTACCCCACTACACGGCACATTGACCTATCCTGTCGGGTATCTCGCGAACACTTCGATCCCTTCTGTTGTCGTTTTTGTCTCAGGTTCAGGCATACAAGACCGTGATGAGTCTCTCGTCGATCACAGACCTTTTGCCGTGCTTGCCGATTACCTTGCCCGGCATGGCATAGCAAGTTTACGATATGACGACCGTGGCTACCATGAAGACATAGACTCTACGATCGTTGCCCAGGCAACAACTGCAACTTATGCGGGAGACGCTGCAGCAGCTGTCAACTATCTCCGCAAACTAGGTCTATTCGCTCATGTAGGGGTACTAGGGCATAGTGAGGGTGGGACCATCGCTTTCATGCTTGCAGCTCGAAATATCCCAGACTTTATCATAAGTATGGCTGGAAGCACCCTGCAAGGCAAAGAGGTGCTCAACGATCAGATGAGCCTCTTACTAGCTAATAGCGGATTATCCGAAGTGATCCGAGCGGAGTATCTTCGAGCAGTCTCTGCAATCTTTGACCTAGCCGCACAGAGTGACCTACGGGGTGAGGCATTAGTGTCTAAAGTACTATCCGATGGAGATTACAGACTTCCTCTCAGGGCACTCATTGAGCTCAAAAAAGTTGCAGAGGGTCTCTCTCCCTGGCTTATCTACTTCACACAGTACGACCCCAAAAAGGATATAGCTCGAACCCATTGTCCTGTACTTGCAATCAATGGATCCCTAGACCAACAAGTCCTAGCGGACAAACACCTATTTGTAATCGATCAAACTCTCCCTACGACAACCCCACGCCAGATACTTAAACTAGAGGGACTGAATCATCTCTTCCAGCATGCGCAGACTGGGGCTGTCAGCGAATATTATCAGATTGCGGAGACAATCTCTCCGGAAGTATTAGAGCTCATTGCTCGGTGGGTCACAACCATTGTTCGCTAATCGGATTACCCAACCCCACACTACACCCCGGCACTCCGCAGGCAATCTTAGGATGAATATCAAGTAGGGGCGATTAAATTATCATCTCACATCCCGGTGTGCCGTTTGTTTTTTCTCTTCAGACACACCAAAAGGAGCAAACCGCGAGTAATAATACGTGACAATAATACCCCGTAAGAATGGGAAATACGTTTACCTGATGATTTTGTTCCTCTCGCGGATTAGTGGAGTATGATCTGAGTGGGGAATGTATAGCCATCCGTGTAACTCTGCCGTTTCATCTGTATGGGAAAAGCTTTTCATAGGATTGGCACTCAAGTTTCATACTTATGAAACTTGAGTTTCTCCCGGATGAAACTAGAGTTCCTCCCCTAAGAAACAACAAAGACTCTCCAAGCAACCTCCTATTAACTACTATAGGACAAGTAGGCTATGTAGTGAGAGACAATGATAGCTGTAGCACAAAGCTAGGCTGCTTATACCAGTACTTACTTCCTCTTCTTTTGTTTGAAGCCAAACTTGGTAGTGCTATCCCCATGTAAAGCTTATCAGGCGTTGGACATCTTACCCGCCTTGCTCGTCAAATCTTTTAAGATGGATGTACGACTGCCCCTTAAGCGTTAAATGACGACCTAGAGAGTATGGAGAAAACACTTTTCAAATAGCGCCCGATTATCCTCCTTTATGGGGCATATATTTCCCAAGATCCTAATGCAATTGCCCTAAGGGCAAAGCTAGAGAAGAGCAGTGTAAACCTCCACACTACTCAAGGGGATAACTACAGGTGCCTACAATACCTAGAGATAGACGCAAAGATAAGATGGATGACAAATTGAGTCATCACCCACTACTACTCTCTACTGCGTTTAGCGAACGTTCGTGATCTGCAAATATATCAACAGTCTCTAAGAGCTACGACATAGCTAATAAGCAAAATCTGTCGGGTACAAAGTCTATAACTCGCGCCACATGGCTTCTCCTCCTGCTATCGTGGCAGGACATCTGTCGTGAAACTTGGGGGTAAGGTATAGAAAGGGGCTGACTCCAAAAGAGGAGGGGCAGCCCTTTAGAACAACTTTTCGGGTAGTGCGTCTACTGCTGGAGATCTAATTGGAGCGTTATTGGTAGGTCAAAGTTCTCTTTATACGGTTTGACATCATCCCTAATCTCCATATATTTATTCCAAGAAACATTCTTATTCTTGAGGATAGCTCCCTTATCGATGAACTTCATCCGGATTGTAATCGTGGGCATACCACCTCCTATCACCTCGGTCGGTAGTTGCCCTATAATCAACTTGGGATGCCCCGTTTCGAACACTTTCAGTTTAGCCCACGCCTCCTTGTCATTAGCTCGTATGAGATGCTCAGTGGTATAGTTGCCCTTGTAGCCGCTTTCAACAAACTCCATAAGTGAGGGAAAACCAAAGAGGACAATCGATGTTAAGTCACTCCCTATAGGGTAGTCTGCGCCAAAGCTGGCGTTGTCACTCACGATAGAGATCTCTTGAAACTCCCAGTAGAGAGCTCGATCGGGAATGTAGTACTTGGTGTTCTTCTCCTTTAAGTATAGATCTTCACGATGGACGACAGGGATACGACGATAATAAGCTGTATCCCCGATCTCTGGGCCAAAAAACCACCCATTATCCGTATTCATTCCTGCAAGAATAAGATAATCGATATTGTGTATCTTACCATCGACTACTCGACACTTAAAATAGCGTGGTCTCAGAGCTTCAGCCTCTGTTAGCGCATCTAAACAACCTACAGAGTGGTATTCATTTACAGCTAGATAGCAAGGAGACAGCGTCTCAAAGACAAAGTTCTCACAGCCAACGTCTACCTTAGGCTTCAAGCAACTAGTGATACCTAGAGTTATAAAAGAGACAACTGTCAGTATAGCTATGCATTTCTTATAAGTAGCTTTCATAATAGTTTTTTGCTTAGTGCATTTAGTTATATGAGACTACTTTCAAATATGGAATGTGGAGATGTCGTAATACTCTCCCTCGGGATGAGTACTTCTTAACCCAGTTACTTTCTTACTTTCATTGATCAGTTGGCTAAGTAGAGTTTAGTGTCAGGAGAATCTGTCTCTGAAGAGTCCAGCGAAGAGAGTGTTGGATTCCCGCCATCGCGGAGAGTGTCCTCACAGAGTGACGAAAAGAGTTGCACGGTGCGCCCCTCTATAGACATATCTCGCTCCATATCTCTATCTTGAGGAATTTCCTTCGAGATGTCAATATCACCTGCTGTACGAGTACAAGAAGTGACGGAAAGCAAAGCCGCCGTACAAAATAATTCTGCTAGAACCTTAGGGCTCGAGAATTGACGCTGTTTCACTTTACTACAATTTTAGTTGTTAGACTTCTTGTCGACGAATATATTAAAAAAAATATCTACGCACATCCCTGTGTTAAGTGTAATACGCCTACAAATAGACGTAGCGTGTGGCTCTTGCAGTAGCCAATGCGGAGGTCATGGTGTGGGTAGATCCTGGTCGTCTTATCGGTCGCCCTATCTGTCAGAGAGCTCTCGTAGCTTGTGAAAAGCATTTAACAGAAAACGACAACCTCTGAGCTAGTCTCACAGTCAGCAGGCAGCAGCAAGACATTTCTAAGCTGTTAGACCTTAAATCAGATCCGGATTAGACAACCTAGGCTTCCGCTTTTCACTATAACATTTTGTCATTCGGCGATGCGAGCTTCATCGTACTTTCACCATCCCATCGCTATGATTTGTGACCCCAACTCGTTTTGCGACCACATCATGTCTAATTCAAACAGAGGTAAATTCCACATAAATCGCCATCCCCCCCGTTTTATCTCTTGATTTACCGCTCCCAAACACTCAAAAGATAAGCTCACACCCCACGAGAACACGCTTCTACAAACAAAAGAGGAGGATAATTCGCTCTGCCTAATGTCTACGGGATTTATCTTTTTTACTGTTTGCTAATCGCAGCCCCTCAGGATCCACCCAAAATATACTTTTCATTTTCTCCCCATATAGCGAGGTTATAATAAGCTAGCTGTACATACTTAGAGCGTACAACGTGTATCGTACCATTATGAAAAACGAGGGAGTCGTAGTATGCAGAGTGCACACTACGACTCCTCCCCTTTAGTGAAGGATGGCTCCCTTAACTACTTACTGTACGACGCTGATCGGCCTATCCCCCTCGAAATAGCCAATAATACAATTGCATAATTCACGAGCCATTGCGACTCGGGCTTCATAGGTCTGTGTTCCTACATGAGGAGTCATAGTTACCTGTTCCATATGATACAGCTCAGGTAACGGGTTATCACTGTGCTCAAAGACATCCAGTCCCGCTGCAGCTATCTCCCCTTCCTGCAAAGCCTTGACAAGAGCCTCCTCATCGATTACAGCACCGCGAGCAGCATTGATCAAGATTGCGGTAGGCTTCATACTAACTAGGCGTGTCGCATTGACCAGATGATGCGAGTCCGTATTGTAAGGTGTATGTAGAGATATGACATCACTTGTGGGAAAGAGCGTGTCTAAGTCTGAGTAGGTGACACCCAACTTTTGCTCTATAGAAGGATCTAACCGGTGTCGCTTGTGGTAAAGTACTCTCATGCCGAATGCTTGAGCCATATGCCCTACAGCACGACCAATATTGCCATAGCCTATGATCCCGAGAGTCTTACCACAGAGGTCCGTCGCCATGCTCGAACTATCGGAGAGAGACTTGTCACTGCTCTCCGTGCAGCGCATATGACGATCCCACATAGCTATTTTGCGACTACAACTGAGGAGTAACCCCATGGTTAACTCTGCAGTAGACTGCACGACAGCACGAGGGGTATTTGTGACAGTTATTCCCTTGCTATGAGCGTAGGCAACATCGATATTGTTGTAGCCAACCCCGTAGTTAGCAATCAGTTTAATATTTGGGAAAGCATCAATCAACTCGCGATCCACCGGAAAAGTGAACTGTGTAGCCAAGGCATCGTACTGTGATCCTATCTCCATCATTTCATCTCGAGTGAAGCTCTCTCCAGCAGGTTTGCGGATCACATCTGACCACTCGGAAAGCTCTTCGAAGCCTGGACGCACCGTATCGAAAGATATGAGTACTCTTTTCTTTTTGTCCATAATGTTTTTCTATAGGGGATTATAGCAGAATTATAAATTAAATGCGGAGTCGGTAGGGTTTTGGGTATAAGTTATTAAGCCTAGAGCCAACATTGTGTGACAAACCAAGGGGTTGCCCCTGATACGTCACAAGCATGACACCACGGTTTGCAGAAATACCTTCCAGTACGAGAGCCTCTCCCCGTAAGTAATGCAGAGCATCGCCGTAAGAAAGTTCAAAGGTCGGGATATGTTCGCTGGAAAATCTGGGATGGTGAATCCATGCAAAGGAGGGGGCATAACCCTTTCTCTGGTCACGCATGTCAGCTACTGCAAGCCCTGGGATAGATATGGAAAGATGTAGATAGTATGCTTGCGAGAGGAGTTGTACAGCCCTCGATGATAATTGGTAAATACAGTCTCCAATGGCGTAGTAGTCGTCAAAAGGAGATCTCTCGAGCCAAGGTAAGTTCACCAGATCCTGATAGGAGGTCCAGGGCAAGCTCTTCACCTTATGAGTAACGGTTGTCCTCTCTAGCCTATCAGTGAGACGCATAGCTGCTATGTACTGCCCCTCCCCTCTCACGATGCCAGGCCATAAGTGTAGACCATAAGTTGTCGCATAAGCCCCCGGGATACGAGATGACACGGAAGATAGATCGATAAGCTCAAAGGGATAGTTTGCGAGTAGCCACTGGACAATCTGGTCATTTTCCTCTTGATTGAGTGTACAAGTGGCATAAAGGAGTATTCCATCCGGTGCTAACATCTTACAGGCCTCTCGCAAAATGTTTTGTTGTCGTACAACACATATCTCGACTAACCGAGGAGACCACATACGCCTAGCATTCTCATCCCGTCTCATCAACCCTTCTCCACTACAAGGAGCATCGACAAGTATTAATCCGCACTGACCTGCAAGTAGAGGTGAGAGATGCTCTGGATCCTCCTGCATGATAATCGTTTGATCAGCACCGCACCACTTGACCATATTCTCAACTAATATCCTAGATCGCTTGGGCAGGATCTCATTACTCACGAGAAGCGTCGTATCAGGGAGTAGGCTTCTCAATAATGTACTCTTCCCTCCAGGGGCTGCACAGAGATCAACTGCAAGATCTATATGATCTAATCTTAGTTTATCCCATAGTGTTGCTAGTGCCATAGCGCTAGCGTCTTGCACATAGTAAGCCCCAGCATGCCACATTGGATCAAGAGCAAAGATCGGTCTCTCTGAGAGCCAATAGCCAACAAAAGGGCAAGGTAACCAGGGGATTTCTTGATCCAATAACTCCGAATGTGGTCGATGAGTTAATATACGATATGAATTAAGTCTTAGAGAAACGCTAGGAGGTGTGTCTAAAGCTTGGGCGATAAGAGGGACATACTCTGGATAGTCTCTTTCTAACTTTGCTAACAAATCTACTGGCACAGGGGTCCGCATAGTACCAAAATATACGATGTTAAGGTAAGAGTGTCATACGCTTAATGATCACATCCTCATTAGGGCGATTGGAACTATCTGTGCGGAGATTCTCGATCTTAGCAATTGTCCGCATACCATCCATAACCTCTCCAAAGACAGTGTATAGACGATCTAACCACGGAGTTCCTCCTAGCAGTTTATAATCCTGTCGTTGCTTGAGCGTATAGTCCCACTCACGCTGAGCTGCAATATCATCTAGGTCATAATTGCCTGTAACAATGTAGAACTGACTCCCAGAGGAATCCTTATTAGGATTTTCGTCGCCGACGATACGAGCAGCTGCAAGTGCTCCACGCTTGTGTGTATGTTGTGTTAAAATTTCCGCTGGAATTGTCGTAGAAAGTGTGTCTATAGATACATCGGTATCTCGCGTAGCCCCTCGTGTGCAGAGGTTTCCCCCTTGAATCATAAACTGTGCTATGACTCGATGCATCAAAACTCCCTCGTAATCTCTTTGACGTACATGCTTCAAGAAAGCAGCTTGGTGTAATGGTGTGTCGTCGTAAAGAAGAAGAGTAAAGTTTCCTTGAGTGGTTTCGACTAATACGAGCCGACCCGAAGGTAGATCGCTTGTATTATCTTGTGCTGGAAGCGAAGCAATAGAAAAAACAACTATGAATATGAAACAGAAGAAATGTGAAGAGAGTTGCATAATCTGGGTATAAAGGGGACTAGAGAATCCTAGGCTCGGTGTCGTTAGTCGCGTTTGTCGTTGCAATAAAAGCCTTCGGATCAGCAAGGAGCACTGCTTTCTTGAGCTTATTGACATGCTTACGCTCTACAATCATAAAGATAATATCTCTCTCAGCTCCCGCATAGATGCCACTCCCGTGCAAAAAAGTACCTCTCAAATGCAACTGATCGATGATCAGTGTTCTCAACTCGTCGGTATGATCTGATACAATAAAAATAGCCTTATTGGGATTTTCAGGCTGGAGGAAATCAACAACCTTGCCATATACAAAGATGGTAATCCACGAATAAAGCGGGACACTAAAATCGCCAAAAGCAACCAATCCGAAAAGTACAATGATTGAATCAACAGCGATAATAAGATGGCTTGTTTTGATATTACGCCCCCTCGAAAGTACTCGTGCAATGACATCTGTCCCCGCACTGGTACTTCCAGCTCTAAATGTTAGAAGTACCCCCAAACCTAAAATAGCCCCCCCATAAACTGAGGAGAGGAACTTATCATTGCTCACGATAAGCATATCTCGCGTTAAGGAGGTAATTAGATCCGTGAAGATGGAGACGAGTAAAAATGTCGCTATCGTCTTGCCTCCACTACGTAATCCTAATGAGCGAGCTGCGATAAGGAAGAATGGGATATTGAAGCACAAAGCTACAGCTCCAATGGGTAATCCCTCTGGAAAAGACGAGAAAATACCTTGTGTCAGATAATTAATTGCAATACTCAATCCATAGCAACCTCCTGGGACAATATTGGCAGGAGCTATGAAGCAAGCATATGCTACAGACTGGCATACAGCTCCGAGTAGTAGATAAAGAATCTCAACAACAAGAGAGATTCGCCTAGGAGTAATGGACTGTACTTGTCGGAAAGATCTGATCATCTGTGGATGGGTAGACTGTATAGAACTGGGCATAGGCGGGGAAATAACAGCGCATTCGAATGAAGCAAAAAAGATTATTACACAAGAGGGTCCAATTTGCTTTAACAAAATCTTTTAGACTTTGGATCGACTATGCTTGACAGCAACCATCTTGCCTCGAGCTGTAATACGCTCATGACAATACAATTCGAGAGATAGTATGACCTTGCGATCCGAGACTTCTTTAGGATAGGCTAATATCCGTAACTCAATATCCATAGGTGTAGGAGTTATGAAGTCTATCTCTAAGTGCGCTGTTATGAAACGCTGCATATTAGAGGCATTCACTTCTAGTTCATGGCTTCGTAAGTACAGAGCTGAAGCAGCCGCTGTTCCATGACAGTCAAAAAGCACCGCGATAAAGCCTCCGTAAAGATTCCCAGGCACACCACCAGTATATATACACGCTGGAGTGTATTGACAATAACAATAGGTTCCATCATCACTGAGATAACTCTTTAAGTGTAATCCTGAGGGATGAGCAGTCCCACACCCCCAACAGTGGCTATACTCGGGAGCATATAAATCTTGAATAGCTGTCATAATGGGTAAGGAATAGACTATAATGTTTACAGTTTATATCGCTTCTATTAACATGAACGTCCTATTTTTTCAAAAGAGATATTACCTAGGAATCTTAAGTTTCTGTCCGGGGCATAAGCGGCTATTACGTCCTCTGAGTCCATTGGCTTGCTTAAGCGCCAATACAGTCACACCATTCCGCTTTGCAATTTTCACAAGACTGTCGCCTCGACGTACTCTATAGATTCTATAGCTTTGTGAAGTTTTAATTCTTTTCTTAGTGGGTACCTGCAGGATCCCTTTACACACTTCTTCGATCTGCTGGGCTTGATCCTTTTGTTGATCTCGGATCAGGTTGTCAAGAGTTTGATCTAATTGAGATATACCGACTAGGGGTAAGCGAAGAATGTAAGGGACAGACTCTGTGGCTGGAATTACATCTCGCTTATACTGTGGATTAAGTGTACGTATTTGCTCCATAGGGATGCCACTACTTTGAGAGATCTGAGTAAAAGTAAGGGGTACATGCACTAAAAGCGTATCGGTGGCGAGAGGCATCGTCTGTACCTGAGGACATATATTGTGTTCATTGTGATAATAACAAGCATAATATACCCCGATAAAGAGTGGAATGTAGTTACGCGTCTCTCGAGGTAAGTATGGGTATATTCCCCAGAAAGAATTCAGCCCCCCTGATCGCCGTATCGCCTTAGTAATATTCACGGGTCCGCAATTATATGCTGCGATAGCAAGTAACCAATTGTCAAATAGATTATAAAGTTGCTTGAGATAGAGAGCTGCAGCTTCAGTACTCTTGTACACATCTAAGCGTTCGTCCACCAGACTATTAATCGTTAGCCCCATACTGCGCCCTGTAGATAACATAAATTGCCATAATCCGACAGCGCCGGCAGAAGATACTGCAAAAGGATTCAGAGCCGACTCAACAACTGCCAAATATGTTAACTCTATGGGTAGATTATGTTTGTCAAAGATCTCCTCCATGATCGGAAAATAGTAATCTCCCAAAGCCAAAGCTACACGCACCAATTGAGGATAATCAGAGATATAAGTTGCGATCCCTTCTTTAACCATTGCATTGTATGGGATAGGAATGGCTGTCGGCAAGGTCTTAAGCCTAGAAATAAGTATAGAATCATCAATAGCTCGTATATCTTCCATTCTGTAAGAGCCACATGGAACTTCAATTCGTTGCCGAGAAGTATATCCTGTACGCCAAGTCTCCATGAGTAGAGCTAGATCTGTATCTAAACTCTTTGGTAGGTATTGCCCCAGTTCTTGACGAGCTACTGTAGACTCCAGAGCGAAAACTTCTTTGACATCTACACTATCTTGTGAACTATATAGTGAAGTCCCCCGGAGTAAAGAAGGAGAGCAACTAAAGATGGTATATATTACGCATGTAAGGCGTCCGATATGGATCTGCCATAGGACAGGTCGCTTCATAAAGAGTCATATATTAAAAGCGTACAGAAGCACCGAGCGTGACACTTTGTGGACTAGGACCCGAGGACTTATCACGCATACCACCTACATCAATAGTAAGTTGTGGAGAGATGTTAAAATAATATAGTTCCGCATCAACGTAAGCATCAAGCGCAGAAAGCAGATAGAGTGCGACAGAGATAACGATGCTCAGATCTCTATTTTCCTTATATTGCTTAGAGCCTTTCTCTAACCTGGATCGCAGATTGCCATCACTGACATAGTCAGCGGGATTCCCTCCAGGGGGAATAAACGATTGCCAAGAGGTATGATCAAGAGGATTATCACTCAGCAAATCTGCATAGGCTGTGTGGTATTCATTATAAAGACGTTGATTCCAAGAGATAGCATAGATACCCGCGGTTATTGCAGATAGCACAATAGGAACTTTCCAATATCTCCTGTTATAAGTCTGCCCTCCGCCAGGCACTATGGAGCAAATCAGAGCTACACTAGAACTCGGGTATCGAATAAACCAAGCTATACCCTGCTTGAGAGTAAAAATAGTATTAAGATGTCGATCGCTTGCAATGTTTTTAGGGCTTCGTGATGTAAGGTGTTCCTTAGATAAATCGCCATCACGCCACAAGACATCACTCAACTTGTCTTTATCTTGAGTTATATTAGATTTAGCCAAAAGCGTATCTGTTGACATCGTCGACTCTACGGTGTCTAGCGGTAAAGTTGTAAGCAGCGATCCTGACTGCAGGGGGGCATAACTATAGTATGTTAGAGCTACGCTTATCAGGAAAATCAGCTGGGAATGTGCCTGAAGTTTGGTAGACATCTCTCTAGTCAATCTCCAATCGCATGTCAATGATTTCCCCCATTCTCTAGAATAGAGCAAATCTCAAGGAGTTGCTCCTCGGAGCGGAAAGGAATGGTTATACTGCCCTGACCGCCATTCTTGCATCGCAGAGAGACCTTAGTCCCAAAAAAGTGGCTCAATTGCTTAGCCAGAGGAGAGTAGTCCATATTATTAGCTACAAGACTTGAGAGTATGTGTTTCTTATTAGAGCCATTTTGACCTCCATCAGTGGACTTTTTCATCTCATTCGTTAGAGCTTCCACTTGTCTTACACTAAGTTGCTGGGAGAGTGTCAACTGGTATAGTTTCAATTGTTGTTCAGGGTCGGTCAGACTAAGTATAGCTCGAGCATGCCCCATATCGATCTTCTTCTCCGTAAGTCCTAGTTGCACTTCTGCCGGTAGTCGTAGCAATCGGAGGTAATTGCTGACAGAAGAACGCGTTTTACCAACCTTCTGAGCTAGCTCCTCCTGAGTCCCCTCTGAGTGTTCTAAAAGCTTCTTGTAAGTCAATGCTATTTCGATGGCATTTAGATCTTCCCGCTGTATGTTTTCTATCAGAGCCATCTCGACGACTTCCTCATCACTAGCTTTAACAATATAAGCTGGGATAGAGAGCCTCTGTGCCAGCTGAGAAGCTCGCCAGCGACGCTCCCCCGAGATAATTAGATAGTGTCCACAAGAGACTTCTCGTACCGTAATAGGCTGTACAATACCTAAGGATCGGATAGATATAGCCAGCTCTTGCAAGCTCTCCTCATCAAAGTGTCTGCGTGGTTGATCAGGATTTGGCTCTATCTTATCTATATCAATCTCACTAATACTAGAAGAGTTACTTACATCACCGAGGAGAGCATCCAGCCCTCGACCAATTACTTTATTGTCCTTATTGCTACGATTTCCCATGACATCTGATAAGCATACACAAGATTATTATAAAGCTCCTCGCTGAGTAGCTCGACGTACCAGTTCCTCTGCAAGCTGGAGATGGTTAATAGCTCCCTTGCTATCCGCATCGTATAAAAGAGCTGGTAAACCATGACTAGGCGCCTCGCTAAGCTTAACATTACGTTGTATAACTGTACTGAAGACAAGCTGACCGAAATGCTCCTTGATCTCATCATACACCTGATTAGCCAGCCTCAGGCGACTATCGTACATTGTTAACAAAAATCCTTCTATTTCAAGTAATGTATTAAGGCGGCTTTTAATAATGCGTATTGTATTAAGAAGTTTGGAGATCCCCTCTAAAGCAAAGTATTCGCATTGTACGGGAATGATCACAGAGTGACTAGCCACCAAAGCATTAACCGTAATAATCCCCAGAGACGGAGAACAGTCAATCAATATATAATCGTACTGGTCTGCAATAGGGTGCAGGATCTTTCTCATGACAGTTTCTCGATCTTTAAGTTGCAGCATCTCAATCTCTGCCCCCACTAGATCTATGTGCGAAGGAAGGATATAGAGATTATTCACGTGAGTCATCCGGATCGCCTGCTGCAAAGAGAGATTACCCACAAGGCACTCATAGATAGTCTCTCTCAACGTAGATGAATCGACACCAAGACCCGAGGAGGCATTAGCCTGCGGATCTGCATCGACAACCAGCACCCTCTTCTCTAGAGCTGCAAGAGAGGCTGCGAGGTTTATCGCCGTAGTTGTTTTACCTACGCCTCCTTTTTGATTAGCAAGAGAAATGATTCTACCCATGATGCGTGCCCATTAGAAATTCTGTGCTCAAAGCTACAGAATAATCTCGACATAAAGGCTTATCTGTTCATAACCCAATCATTTGCTTCGAGAAGGTCATTGCTGAAGAAAAGGTCTTCAGCTTTCGACAGAAAGAATATCTGGGATGGGTCTTGATCTCTTATTTCTGTCTATTCGCTGGAGAGCAAAAGAATGAGCAGGCAAGACGCTGAGCCTTGTCCACTCATTCTTTTGTCGTATGTGTGAGGGAGAGTTTACTTTCGCACCACCTTCTGCCCGTTTACGATATAGATGCCCTTGGGCAGCTCTGAGAGTTCGCCAGAGATACGCACTCCGTCGAGAGTATACATACCATTCTTGCGTATTGCTTCGTCAGCAACTGGTATATTGATGCCTGTGCCGATCTTGGTGATGACGACCTTACTCTTCACGATCTCACCGTTGAGAGCAATGCCCTTAAGCGATGCATCAAAGACCGCACCCGCTGGCTCCGTGATGGTACAGCCCTCGAGGGTAAGAGTGGAAAAGTTCGCGATAGTAGCATATTTCGTGACATCGGACGTTCCCTCGGCTGTTATCATAGCATTCCGAATGATTAACTCCTTGCCTACGCGACCGACCTTTGCTCCTGCTAAACCGAACTTTTTCCCCTTGGCATGCATGGTGCAACCGTCAATGGTCAGTGTGGCTTCATTTGCAAAGAGGGCGGCATCATCCAAACATTCCACATTGAGCGTCCCCTGCCCAACAATACTCATCGGCTTAGTAAAGTAAAAGGCTGCATATCTTGTGTTCGTCAAATTGTTTGTACCAGAGACCTTAATGGTCAAGCCTACTATTTCCGAATTGATGACGTTGTTACCTGAGGCATTGATCGTTGCATCCTCAAGTGTGAGAGTCTTGGTGTCGGGAGCATAGTGCACCGTGCCACTGACACCGGAGATGACGGAGAGATCATTGCAATTCTCCGAGGTTACCTGCACGTTAGCAATCCGTAGGTCATACTTATCTTGCGCCTGCACCGTAGTATGCAGTGCCCAGCATGTAGCCAGAATGGCTAGGAGGAGTAGTCTACTTCTCATAATCTGTTGTCTAATTAATAAATAAATGATCTCTACTTTTGGAGGCCGTCATCTGGAGACTGCCAAGTTATCGTGCTGTAAATGTAAAACATTTTTTCGTAAGTCGCAAAGGCGGCACTGCGCAGCAAAAGGAAATCACTCTAAGCTGCCTCTCCGAAGGAGCTTCCTATAGAATACACAGCTTAGACTTCCGCAAGGCAACAAACATGATCAAGTAAAAAGTAAACGTTCTCGAGAATTCACAAAGCAAATTTCTACCAAAATATTACCGTTACGCAGATGAGAGAAGAAGTCTACACATACAGGGATAGGACATCCTATGTATGACGTATATGGGCACAGAAATTTCTACTCAAATGAATAGTGTTATTATTTGCTACCATGGGGATGATTCATTAGAGATGTAGAGTTTCTTCCTTTCCTTGAGAAAGGATATCACGAGAAATGGGATTAAGGTCTCTCCACATTTGTCGATTCATTGCGAAGGGGACTTAACGGGAATATTATTGTGAGGTAATCTAGAGTGATCCCTATGCTCTTCGTATGAATGGCTCATACGTAGGCTTTCCTCTCCAAAAACGACTTAAATAAAAGCTTCTTTTCAGCTCACTTCTCCCCTTACATGTACGAAATCGTATCAAGAATAGGACATTTTATTTGCTGGCCCCATGAAGCAAGTGTACCTGTTTTTTATCTAATAGAAAACTCTCTTCGTCACACAAAGTCATCCTTTTTCCCTCAAGAAGCATCCGTTGATCTACTTCAAGAACATCTAGATCGCAGAGTATAACTAAAAGGGATTTTGAATATTATCGCACAACCCCCTCCTCCCATTCGAGCGAAAAATAAAAATTTAGTCACCATTGCATTGTCATATTAATAATAATGTATATATTTGTCTCATAACATCAGACAAACACTTTCTAAATGACAGGATACTACTCCACAAAGTAGAAAATCATTTCACTAGACCATCAAAAGATTAGTTCCTTTCTCCGCCTCTTTTCTTAGCGACAACTGCAGCAATTTTGCTCGTACAATGCTTATTCCTTTTATTCACTAAATCCCATTCTCTTATGCGAAAAAGTACTTTTATTTTAGGATTGGTTCTATTTCTAGCACCTCTAATCTTACTGGCTCAAAGTTATCCAAAAGAATCCTACCAAATTGACGAGAGGGAGAAGACCCTGGTTAGGTGGACAGGACGTGAAGAAACTATCGACCTCAGCGAGGATCCTACATTTGCCATGATTGAGACGATTGGCGACGCAGCCTTCAAGGCTAATCGAGACCTTAAGAAAATCATTCTTCCTCCACTCTGCAAGCGAATCAACATAGGAGCTTTTGCGGATTGTAATAATCTGCGAGAGATTTCTTGGAACGAAAAACTCGAGTCCATCGGAGAGGAAAGTTTTTTTGCATGCAAGAGCCTTGAG
>CAUUAW010000016.1:0-41099 GCA_963543315.1 uncultured Porphyromonas sp. | reverse complement strand
CTTGACCGATCTCATGCCAACGATCGTCGCAGAGGTAAAACATACCTACCGATGCTGGATCAAATCCCAGCGTATCAATCAAAAAATCCAGTAGTTGAGAGAAGGTCGCATCAGCCCGAATCTCAAACTCTAGCAGAAAGGTATCTTCATCCTCTGAGTGTGCGCTGTAGTGATGTATCATAAAGGTTGTGTCGTGAAGTGTGATCCCTTGTTAGAGGTCGTAGGATTATGATGGTGTGTTAAGAGGTCTTGGGTTATTAACTCCTACGTACTAGGTCAAAAAATTCCTCCCGAGTTTTAGACTCCTTAAAGGCTCCCGTGAAATCACTAGTCGTGGTAAGTGAATTTTGCTTCTGGACCCCTCGCATCTGCATACACATATGCTGAGCTTCAACAACTACGATG
This sequence comes from uncultured Porphyromonas sp., assembly GCA_963543315.1. Lineage (GTDB taxonomy): Bacteria > Bacteroidota > Bacteroidia > Bacteroidales > Porphyromonadaceae > Porphyromonas. The sequence continues at coordinate 40,694 of CAUUAW010000016.1, read as the reverse complement.
ACACCTAGTGGGGAGAGAGCCTGCTGTATGCAGTTTTTGATCTGTGTAGTTAGTCTCTCTTGAACTTGCAGACGGCGAGCATAAACCTCGACAATGCGCGGTATCTTACTCAGTCCCGTTATATACTTATTGGGTATATAACCGACATGTACCTTACCGAAGAAGGGCAGCATGTGATGCTCACAGAGAGAATAGAAGTCTATATCTCGCACGATGACCATCTGCTGATAATCCTCTCTAAATGTCGCAGCCCTTAGAATAGCCAGAGGATCCTCCTGATATCCCTTGGTGAGAAAGTGTAAAGCCTTGGACACTCGTTCGGGTGTCTTGAGTAGACCTTCACGAGTCGGATCTTCACCAATTTCTGATAGTAGCGCTGAGATGTGACCTTCCATTACTTCTAATTGCTGATTGGAAAGGAAGTCGTTGACCTCGTAGTTTTGGTTGGTATGCAGTGGTTGCTGGAGATCTTCCATAGAGATAGATTGATGTAGAAAAGTAGTTTTGCAGAGATAACAAGAAGTGACCGTGGGATCAAGGAGTACGAATCTTTTCCCGTACGATATAAGCTTCTCTCATCAACTGTGGGTATGTGGAGCGTAGTGCGTTAAGCTGCGTTTGTGCCTCCTGACGGGAACGATAATCCCCAATGGATAAACGCCAAAAGGGAGCCCTATAACTGACATAACAAGAGAGCTCTGGAAGCAGCCCTTTAAGTTGATTTGCTAGGCTGTAAGCCTCTTCCTTAGCACCGCGCATATTGTTTGTGTAAACCTGTATTCGGTAACCTGAAGAAATTGCTCTAGGGGCATGCGGATTCCTGACGATCATATCCCGCAACCAGTCTGGCTGAGAAATTGTTACATTTCCACCAGACCTTTGCATCGCGATATGTGTAAAGATATCCTGCTCTGGAGTGCCTGACTGATTGCTCTCTTGGGCTATGAGTTGGGCGGGGAAGAAACAGACACTTAAGAGTATAATAAGGACTGACCTTGTGGATGATAATATCACATTCATTTGTTGGCTGCAATAATGGGTAGGAAAGTCTCAGCCTTTAATGCCGCCCCCCCGATGAGTCCGCCATCGACATCGGGTTGAGAGAAAAGAGCCTTAGCATTTGACGCTTTACAACTACCACCATAAAGTATACTCATACTACTTGCTAGAGCTTCGTCAAAAATTGATGCGATAGTTTGGCGGATATGATTATGCATCTCTTGTGCCTGCTCAGGGGTTGCCGTCAGACCAGTACCTATAGCCCAGACAGGTTCATAGGCTATGACTACATGTCGCATTTGTTCCCGTGTTAGATGACTGAGAGAAGCACGTAGTTGTGTCTCAATAACCTCAAAGTAACGGAGGCTCTCACGCTCAGATTGCTGCTCGCCGACGCAGAAGATAACCTTGAGTCCAACAGACAGAGCTTGGTTGATTTTCTGTGTAAGTAATTCTGCCCCTTCGTGGTGATAAGCTCGTCGCTCACTATGACCTATGATGACATACGTACAGCCACAAGACTGGATCATCTCGGCAGAGATTTCCCCCGTATAGGCCCCTTTATCATGTGCAGAACAATCCTGCGCTGCCCACTCGATGTCGGTCCCCTGGAGTAACCCTCTGATGGCTCCAAGGTGTATGTAAGGAGGAGCTAAAATAACCTTACAAGGATTGTACACCTGCGCCATTTGCTCTTTGATGTTGGAAATGAGTTGGAGCCCCTCATCAAAGGTCATATTCATTTTCCAGTTTCCAGCTACGATAAGCGTTCTCTTGTCCATGGTATGATTAGAAGTAGTCTTAATTATTAGTCTTGGTCTAGGCACTATAAATACTTTACTTTGTTCTCCCACTGTATTCTTAGAATCAACATAATAAGAGACCAAATGAGCCAACCTGCGAGAATAATCCAGCGCTCCAGATGTAACCTCGCATGTGGTTCTTGCTGCAGCAGCATGGTTAGCTCTTCGTATGACTGATCAGAATACTCGTGCGGGAGGTCATTTACAGCCCGCTTGTCCATTATGATACCATTAGATATAAGTAATACAGAGGTTTGTGCGCGAGCTATAGTCCTGATCGTTACGGCATCACAATAGTACAGTGGATAAGAAGCTGCCGTCTTATTGCGCCAGCGCCCCATCTCCGTTTGCGAGCTTCCAGAGATACTATACATAGCAATGCCTATAGACTTTGCCCACTCATAGAGGGCATTGAGTTTTGCTCCTACTCGTATAGAAGCCTTAGCCCAGTCTGGTGTCACAACCCATATCTGAGGGCTTTGATTAGATAAAAGAGTCTGTGTGACATCTCTATCCCCAGCGTAAATGGCAAAATCTATGACCGGAGGTTTGTACCCCTCGGATATGATACGCTCCTGACGACCTATATAAGTCCATGAAGAGTCAGGAAGAGACTCCATACTAAAGGTATCTCGCAAATTCCCTTTCTCATAAATGAAAAGGTACTCTACCTCCTCTCTCGGAGCATCTTCTGGAATCATGGTCAACTGCCTTAGCGATGCTCCGACTTTATAAGGTCTAAAGTCAATAAGAGGTAAGTGCCTTAAGTTGCCTCCGACAAAGATGCTCCAGCCAAATATGAGAGAAAACAATGCTACCCCCCCGTAAAATCCCTGCAATGGACGGCTGGCTATCTTGTAAAAAAGGAGGTAAACGATTGCGATGGTCATAAAAACCACATTTTTACCAAATGTCTGCCAATTGGTAAGCTTGATAGCATCTCCAAAGCATCCACAATCACTGATTGGATTAAATAGAGAAAGGTATAGCGTCAAGAGGGTCATCCCACCCATAAATATAACGGTACCCCAGGCCATTTGTCGCCTCCAACGACCCATTAAGAGGCACCCCCCGATGATAAACTCTATAGAGCAAAGAGCTACAGAAAGGACAAGAGCCATAGGTTTAAGACTTGATAGTCCCATGGTACTCAAGTATTCTCCGATCTTAATAGCACCTCCTACGGGGTCTACTCCTTTGACAAATCCCGAGAATAGCAGCAAAGCTACCAATAGGATCCTAGAAAGTTCTGCCAAGATGTACTGGACTCGTTGACGGCTCATGAGGGATAATCTGCTAAAGATGTTGTATTAGCTCGCTCCGTCTACTTATTACCAAAGCGGAGTTTGATGAGCGCAAAGATAGCATAGTTTATCATATCCTGGTAGTTTGCGGCAATGCCTTCACTTACTAATGTTTTGCCCGCAAGATCTTCTATCTCCTTTGTACGAAATATTTTGGTCAGGATGATGTCAGTAATAGAGCTAATGCGCATTTTACGCCACGCTTCATCATAGTCATGATTCTTATCAGCCATCAACTGATATGTCTGTGCGATTAGCTGATCATAGAGTTTTAGGGTCTCTTCGGGTGAAAGGTCGGGCTTGTCGCTAGGCTGGCGAGATAGTTGTATGAGTCCTATGATTCCATAGTTCACAATACCCATATACTCATTGTCTATACCCTCGTCGACACATTTATACTCTTTAGTTTCTAGAGATCGTATGCGTAGAGCTTTGATCATGATTTGATCAGTTAGTGAAGAGGGACGTAAGACACGCCAAGAGGCTCCATAATCATGGAGCTTATTTGCAAAGAGTGTACGACACTCGGCTACTATATCATTATACTGCTGTTGGGTATCCATAACACTCACAGATAAAAGGCGATCACTTGTTTAAGGCCAAGTCTAGGACCTCCATGACCGTATCTACATAAGAGAATGTAATCCCCTTAATATACATGGGATTGATGTCTAAGATATTTTTTTCATTATCCTTACTTAGGATAATCTGTGTGACTCCAGCACGCTTAGCAGCTAATATTTTTTCCTTTATACCTCCTACTGGAAGCACACGCCCAGTCAGTGTAATCTCACCGCTCATTGCGATACGAGGTCTCACCGTTCGCTTCGTTAGAGTAGATACGAGAGATGTTGCCATCGTGATACCAGCACTAGGACCATCTTTAGGTATCGCACCTTCGGGGACGTGTAGGTGTATCTCTAAGCGGTCAAAAATCTCCATCGGTATGCTCAGCTCCTCGCAGTGGGCTTTAATATAGTCGAGAGCTATGATTGCACTTTCTTTCATTACATCTCCTAGATTTCCAGTCAGAGTTACCTTACCATCCTTACCTCGATGTGTAGAGCTCTCTACAAAAAGTATCTCGCCACCCACTTCAGTCCAGGCTAGACCCGTAACTATCCCAGGCATACCAAACTCTTGCCAGATATCTCGTGTGTAGGGAGGAGTTTTGAGGTCTTGCTCAATGATCTCGGGCGTTATTTGGGACTTATAGTCCTGCTGCATAGCAACCCTCTTGGCTTGCTTACGCATCAGTGCTGCTAATCGCTTTTGCAGAGCTCTTACGCCGCTCTCTCTCGTATATCCCTCGATAAGGAAGGTTAGGGCAGGAGTATCTATAATAAACTGATCTGGAGTCAGGCCATGAGTCTCAAGCTCCTTGGGGACAAGATGGCGATGAGCTATCTCTACCTTTTCCTCTAATAGATACCCTGATACCTGTATTAGCTCCATACGATCTAGCAATGGGCGAGAGATGGTAGTTAGGGTATTAGCGGTTGCCACAAAGAGTACCTTACTAAGGTCATAATCGATGTCAAGGTAGTTATCATGGAAGGCAACGTTTTGCTCGGGATCCAGGACCTCCAGCAGTGCTGCTGCAGGATCGCCCTTGTAGTCAGACGATATCTTGTCTATCTCATCCAGTACAAAGACAGGATTGCTCGTCCCAGCCTTTTTGATACCATCGATGACACGACCACACATAGCACCTATATAGGTACGGCGATGCCCTCGTATCTCGGCCTCATCATGTAGACCTCCAAGCGAGATACGTATATATTTACGTCCTAGACTCTCTGCAATACTTCTGCCGAGTGAAGTCTTGCCAACACCAGGGGGACCATATAAACATAGGATGGGGGCTTTTAGGTCTTTTTTTAGCTTGATAACGGCTAGGTGCTCCAAGATGCGCTCCTTGACACGCTCTAACCCAAAGTGATCTCTATTAAGAATCTCCTCCGCATGCTGCAGGTCAAACTGATCTTGACTATACTCTCGCCAAGGCAGATCTATCATCAAGCGTAGATATTGTAGCTGTATGGAGTATTCGGGAGCTTGTGTCGGGATCCGCTCAAGATTGCTCAACTCCCGGTCAAAAGTCTTCTGTACTGCTTCGCTCCATTGCTTCTTCCTGGCAGCTACTCGTAGCTCTTCGATCGTTTGATCGGCAAAATCGCCCTCTCCAAGCTCCTCACGTATAGTGCGGATCTGTTGCTCTAAGAAATGCTTACGCTGTATAGCATCCACGTCAGAGCGCGTTTGCTTTATGATCTTTTCATTTATCCGCACCAATTCATTCGTCTGACGCACATAGCTTATGAGCTCCATTATAAGCTCTTTGATGTCAGACATCCCTAGGAGTCTCTGCTTCACTTGATAGACAAGGGAGAGATGGGCTGCGATAAAGTTGATCAAAAATGGAAGATTGTCTACTTCATTTATCGAGTCGACAAAGGCTTCTGCACCATCCATCTGTCTAAGCTTTATCAGCTCGACAAACTCATTGCGCAGTTTATTGTAGGCTACAAAAAGCTCTGCATCGCTTTCTAGTACCCTATCTGTGTGGACAGGTATAAGTGGATTCGACACCTTACAGCGGAGATAAGGCTTAGATCGCGTAAAGGAGTCTACATCGACACGCATTACACCTCTCAAGATGGCAACCATATTCTCTGGAGAGGGATGGATAACATCCTCGACAATGCAGAGTACTCCCATTTTGAATAGCGACGAGGGCATCTGATTCTCATCAGGGGTTTCGTTCATAGAGGTTACAGCTACTATAAGCCGCCCCTTGGATAGAGCATTAGAGATAGCCTCTGCCTGTTTATCCTCCGTCAGCATCACTGCTTGCAATACACAAGGGAAGATAACTCCATTAAAAACAGGTATTGCAGGAAATGTCTTACTCTTGATTGCTCCCTTTAGACGCTTTGCATCGTTGTGGATGTCTCCCTCATCTACGATCGAGGGCAGGGGGAGCAGAGGACCGCTCAGATTGAAGTTCGGTATAGGTGTCTCGGCAAAGTCAAAATTGTCTTCCTTCATAAAGGCTATATCAAATGTCTACGCTTAAAGCTAAGCATATCGGGTGCAAATATACCACATTTATCCGAGTGAGTCTAAGTGTTACTCATTCCTGCGCACTCCCGATCAGATTGCTGAGCCCCCTAACCCTCGTTGACTTGGTACAATGAGCATTTCATCACTCGAATATTACCTCCTCCAATAAACTTCATACCCGAATAACCAGAAAACAGTCTCGTAATGACAGAATAAAGACTCCGGAATACTCGTACGACTATTTCGGAATTATCAGATCTCTATTCCGTAATTATTTATTAGTTATTGAGAGACACACCTCCCATCAGACTACTAGCCGGTGTATGTGACACATGAAGCCTCTACCTGCCTTAGGTATGTGCCTGTGACACCCCGTGAGTTCTAGAGGATATTACACTAACTTCTCAATCAGAAAAATATATGTGCTACAGCTATTTAATGTCTGACGCGTGGCTGTAGTACTCCAATATGAGTTGCTTGGCTCGGGCGAGACTTGTCTCCTCGTCATCCGTGATCCCCACGCTCTGAGGTGTGGGAATGTCTATCTGTGTCCCAAGGGGTATATTGTCGGGATCCGATATGCGCTCCTCATTGACGTGATAGATATAGATCCAGTACTCAGCACGCCCCAAATAACTGCGAGCATAGCGTGCTAGATAGTCGCCTGACTTTATGGTCACCGTGGTAAGAATATTGGCTTGCACGGTCGTATCGGATGTTTGTTGGGCACTATCCGGATGTGTAATAGTATCTACAGGAAGCTTTTCTACAGGGAATGCCGCACGTGGTATAGCTACTGGTTTGGAGTCTTTATCGGAGTAGGTGCATTGATTATTGAATACAAACAGCCATAGTAGCAAAGCGCCAAAAAGGACGAGTAGTGGGATGAGGATCCATAGCCAGGGCTTGTGACAATCTTTTTGTGGCATTACAGAGAGTTCGTCTTCCTGCCCTTTCACGAATGGAGGTGGGGTGGGCGAGGTTTCCACAATGGGGCCCTCGGACATTGGTCTCTGAGATTCGCTCACTTGAATTGCTGATGGTAGTGGTGGGGGAGTAGTACTTTGGGATCCTGGATCTGTAGCGCTACTCTGGTCTTGATGTCGGGGATGCCAAGAGGGTGGTGCACAGGCTTGAGCGGGGGCGGGTTGACCTTCTGATTGTATTGGAGTTGAGGGCTCAATAGTTTTCTCAACGACCGCCACACGACTAGAGATGGCGGATGGATAAATCTCTTCTAGACTCGTCGTAGGGCGCTCTATCAAATCTGACCAATGGACACCCCTTTTTAGCAGTGTAGGAGTGAACATCTCAAAGGGTCTATTGACCTGCTTGAGCAGACTCTCAGAGGGTGTAAAGGCATAGCTTGCAGTCTCCTCACCATCTACAATTTGATGCGAAAAAAATCCCAGAGGAGCCCAATCAAGCGTATGTCCTTGTCTCTCATGCATCTCAAATAGAGTCGTGATACTCTGGTAAAAGCTTTGGACCGTCTGAGGTATTTGTGTAGCACCCCTGGCTAATAGCCCCCCAGCCTCCTCCACAGAGAGTGGCTGAGGTTGGTTAGTAAGACGAGGGATTGTCCTGGGTGGTGTCAGATAGCGCTCTCCTGTAGTGGTTAGTAGTGCAATCGCGGCACTTTCGGTTTCCACAGACCATAGACCGACACTACGCATATAGGTCGATTGTCCCTGCGTAAGCCGACCGATAATTAGTGCCGTAAGCTCGCCCCACAATTGCTGGCAGGTAATCTGTGCGAGCTGACTTTGCTTAGCAACCTCTAGAATCCATTGTTCAGATGTTATCATAAGATAAGATGATCGGGAGATGTAGAAGCAATAAGATCGTACGCCTCAACGCCAATAATCTTGGCTTGGTAGAATGATCCTATTTGTAGAGGAAGTTCACTTTGTACGATTACCACCCCGTCTACCTCTGGTGAGTCATACTGTGTGCGTCCGACATAATAGCCCTCCTCCTCTTGGTCTATAATGATCTCTTGTGTAAGCCCTACCTTACTATTGTTAATGCTTTCGGAGATACTTGCTTGGACCGTCATCAAGGTTTCGTATCGCTCTTGTTTGACTTTGGGAGGGATGTCGTCTTTGTAATGCCCGTACGCATAGGTGCCCTCCTCGTGCGAGTACTTAAAAGCACCAAGCCGCTCGAAGCGCATCTGACGAACGAAGGCTAGCAAATCGGCAAAATCTTCACTTGTTTCGTTAGGATGACCTACCATCATTGTGGTGCGTAGGGCAATGCCGGGCACTCGCTGACGAATATGCTCTAGTAAAGAGACTGTCTCCTGACGAGTGATATGACGTCTCATGTGCTGAAGCATATGATCGCTACTGTGCTGGAGAGCTAAGTCTAGATACTTGCAAATATTGTCATGCGAAGCCATTACGTCGAGAAGCTCTAGTGGAAAGTGGTTGGGATAAGCATAATGTACCCGCAACCAATGCACTCCCTCTATACTTGCTAAGCGATCGAGGAGGATCGCTATAGTCTGCTCTTGATAGAGATCCATACCATAGTAAGTACTATCCTGAGCAATGATCTGAAACTCTCGACATCCTCTGGCGACTCTCTCCTCGACCTCTCTGACTATCTCCTCCATAGGCCGTGAGTGGTGCCGACCCGTGATAAGCGGGATCGCACAGTACGAGCAAGTGCGATCGCATCCCTCAGAGATCTTTATGTAGCTATAATGGCGAGGGGTAACACTAGGAGGGGGCGTCCGATAGGATAGTTTGTTAGCACTATGAGCCGGTCCTAGGTCGGTGATGAGCTGCTTCCAGTCGTACTTGCCGTATATCTTGTCTACCTCAGGAAGCTCTGCTATCAGCTCCTCTCGGAACCGCTCTCCGAGACAGCCCATTACATAAACAGAGCGGATGCGTCCCTTCTGCTTTGCGGAGATGAGGGATAAGATAAGCTCTATAGACTCTTCCTGGGCTGCCTGTATAAACCCACATGTATTAACCACTACTATCTCTCCTGAGATTTTCTCCGGGTCATGGCGCAACGTATAGCCCTGTAGGGCTAGCCGACGCATGAGAGCCTCTGAGTCGACGAGGTTTTTAGAGCATCCTAGACTAATGACATCTATTTGGTTGGTAATCATCGAGCAGTTACTAGAGGAGAGAATTAAAATTCATCCCCAAAGATTGAATCGACAAACTCACGCTTCCGGAAGATCTGCAGGTCGTCTATTTTCTCTCCTAAACCAATATACTTCACTGGGATTTTGAATTGGTCCGATATCCCGATGACACCCCCCCCCTTAGCCGTCCCGTCTAGTTTTGTGATAGCTAGTGCAGAGACATCCGTAGCTGCCGTAAATTGCTTAGCCTGCTCAAAGGCATTTTGCCCCGTGGAGCCATCTAGGACAAGGAGGACTTCGTGAGGAGCATTAGCGACAACCTTAGTCATGACACGCTTAATCTTGGAGAGTTCATTCATCAGACTGACCTGATTGTGCAAGCGACCTGCAGTATCAATGATGGCGACATCGGCTCCTTGTGCTACAGCAGACTGCAACGTATCAAAGGCTACAGAGGCCGGGTCAGAACCCATCTGCTGCTTGATGACAGGGACTCCCACTCGCTCTCCCCAAATCTCCAACTGCTCGATAGCTGCAGCTCTAAAAGTGTCGGCAGCTCCCAATACGACTCGCTTACCTTGCTGCTTGAACTGGTAGGCAAGTTTACCTATTGTTGTCGTCTTACCCACTCCATTGACACCTACAACCATAATAACATAGGGATGTACCTCGGGGGGCAATGTGAAGCTCTCACCGTCCGTAGTACCATTCTCAGAGAGTAATGCCGCAACCTCATTGCGTAAGATATCTCTAAGTTCACTCGTATTGACATACTTGTCTCGAGCTACACGCTCCTCAATGCGCTTGATAATCTTGAGTGTAGTGTCTACTCCCACGTCACTAGTCACAAGTATATCCTCTAAATTGTCTAGCACCTCGTCGTCTACCTTACTTTTGCCAGCGACGACACGAGTCAGCTTAGTTACGATAGAGGTCTTGCTCTTTTCTAGACTGCTGTCAAGAGTTTCTTTCTTATTCTTTGAGAATAGTCCAAATAGTCCCATTGTCTTCGATTTCTATATTGATTTAGGCTAGAACATACATACGCCGTTTAGTCCATACGAGTTTTGTAATCCGAGTAGTCAAAGCTACGCAAGAGTTCGATCGATCCATCTAAGTGTTGTAATGCTATGGATGGATGTTGTACACCGTTGAACATATTTGTCTTCACCGTCGTGTAGTGTAGCATGTCCTTAAATATTAAAGTCTCTCCGACCTCTAGCGGATGATCGAAGGTCCAATACCCCATATAGTCACCACTCAGGCAACTATTCCCGCCAAGGCGATAGCATGTCCCATTATCTAGCACTGGTGCATCTCTGTGCGTTGCGCCCTCTACGGTAGGATAGTAAGGCATCTCCAGGCAGTCCGGCATATGACAAGCGAAGGATACATTCATGATAGCTGTCTTGATATCATCATTAGAGACAATATCTACAACGCTAGCTATGAGATCTCCCGTCTGCCATGCAAAAGCACTCCCTGGCTCCATTATAATTCGTAGCCCAGGGTGTCGCTCACGAAAAGCCTGAAGCAACGAGACCAAGTGATCCGTATTATACTCTCGACGAGTCATTAAGTGTCCTCCGCCTAGGTTGAGCCACTGCACCTTGTCCAGGATAAATCCGAATCGCTCTTCCAAATAACCTAAGACAAGCTTAAGCTGCTGATCATTACCCTCACAGAGGACATGCAGATGCACACCCTCTAATCCATCCAGTTCTCCAGCTTGTTGCATCTGTCTAAACATTTTGGCAGACACGCCGAAACGTGTCCCGGGCAATGCGGGATTGTATATCTCGGTCTCTACAGGCGAGTAGGCTAGGTTCAGTCTTAGCCCATATGAGATGTGCTCTGCTGCATAGGGTGAGGAAGGTCCAAACTTCCTCCACTGAGTTGGTGAGTTGAGTGTAATATGGCTACTGTACCGCACAAAGTCGGCTATATTCTCCTCACTGTAAGCTGGCGTGTATGCATGTACCGGTGCTCCCATCTCTTCGTAACCTAGACGAGCTTCCCATGGTGAGCTAGCTGTGCTGGCGTGTATGTACTCCCTGAATATAGGGAATGTACGCCACAGTGCATACGCCTTGAATGCTAAGATGATCTCCACACCAGCTCGCTCTGCAATAGATCGTATCAGCTCAAGGTTACGCCTCAGGAGACGCTCCTCTAGGAGATAATACGGAGTAGTAATACTGTTCAGTGGCATGGTCGAGGATGTTACATCAAAGATGTTGCAAAGATACTAAATAGAAATAGTGGCACAAAAACTCCTCTCACTCCTATGAGATTCTCGCCTCACCTTTATACTATACTGCTCCCATCAGGATGGAACTACTGTGATAGCAGATGATCTCTAAGGGCTGTGTAACAGCTCCCCTCACATTGGGCGAATGGCTAAACTCAGACTGTATATGTACAGCGATGAAGTATGATGCAACCACACCGGGCTCTTCATTGACAGGCTGAGTCCAGTCACGCTAAATGAAGTATAGACTAATGGTCTATGAGATGGGAGTATTGTTGTCCTTATATCAGGGAGTCTGTCTCTACGCATTAAGGAGTACAAGATCTGTAGCGACAAGACTATTCGCAAATAGAAATAGCTCTACAGAGATGTCTCCGCTTAACCTTTAAACTTGCCATATCAATAGAGACGATAGGCATTGCTAATGCCAGGAGCCTGCTTGAGGGCTTCGCAGAGCTGGTCTACCTGCTCGGCTGAGTGCACCTCTAGCCCCACCTTACCTCCGAATATGCCATCTTGAGTCTTCAGTTGCACGGAGGAGATATTGATCAGAAAGTCCTCAGTGATCACCTGTACGATGCCATTAAGTATCCCCTTAGAGTCGATTCCCTCGATCATGATGGAGCCTACAAAGAGCTTAGCCCCTTGATCTCCCCAGATGGTAGAGAGGAGTTTGTTGCCTGTGCTACTCTTAAGGCGCATTGCCTCTGTGCATGTCCGTCGGTGTACCACAACCTGATTGTCTATGACGAAAGCTACAACCTCATCTCCCGGGAGTGGATTACAATCGTCTGCCATAACGTAATTGCTCTTGATGGAGTCACTCTGTAAGAGATAAGGCTTTTTATAGTCTATTTCGCTCAGCTGGGAGATAGACTCTGTGGTCTTAGAGAGAGTATCCTGCTTACCTATGAGAGCCTCCTTGACAGACTTGAAGAAGCGATTGCTCTTGCTTGATTTAATCCGTTTGTAAAGAGAGTCCACAAGATTGACAGTCCCAGACCCGACAGCATAAAAAAGGTCTTCGCGCCGATGAAACCCAAAGAGTGCCGCCACGAGATCCATGTGTCCAGCATCGACTGAGAGTTTGTGCTCCTCAAAGTAATTGATAACGCTTTGCTCTCCTCGACTGATCAGTTTGCGACGCTCTACACGAAGGAATTCATTGATCTTGCTTTTTGCCTTGGCAGTCTTGACATACTTGAGCCATAGAGCCGAAGGCTTCTGATTATTGCTAGAGATGATCTCCACTTGGTCTCCACTCTGTAGTGTGTGGCTGAGTGGCACGAGCTTATGATTTACCTTCGCTCCGATACAGGTCTGCCCGAGCGTCGAGTGGAGAGCATAGGCAAAATCTAGAGGAGTACTCTCGTGTGGGAGAGATATCGGATCACCCTTGGGCGTAAAGACTGTAATATCATCTCCATATAGATTGAGCTTGATCGTATCCAAGAAGTCCATTGCACTAGAGTCTGGATTCTCAAGTAGCTCGCTGATTTGATCTAGAAACTTGGTAATCTCTTGATCCTCTTCGACACCATCGGACTTATACTTCCAATGAGCAGCCAGACCACGCTCATCGATCTCGTCCATCTTACGGCTACGTACCTGCACCTCTACCCATTTACCTGTCGGTCCCATAACGGTGAAGTGTAGAGCTCTGTAACCATTGCTCTTGGGCTGTGCTATCCAATCTCGTGTGCGCTCATTGTTGACCCGGTAGAGACTTGTAATGTCCGTATAGATACCCCAGCAAGTCTCCTTGACGTTTAATCCGGGAGTCTCCTCAAAGATAATGCGCACCGCATATAGGTCATAAATCTCATTAAAGGGGATCTGCTTCTTCTGCATTTTCTTCCAAATAGAGAAGCATGTCTTAACTCGAGTCTTCATCTCGTACTCTAGTCCACGAGCTTTGAGCAGAGGCCGTATAGGAGCACTAAAGAGCTCGAAGAGCTCGGCTCGCTGTTGCTCCGTATCGATAAGTTGCCTACAGATGTCCTCATAAGCTTTTGGATGCTCGTTTTTAAAGACGAGCTCCTCCAGTTCCGTCTTGATGGCAAAAAGCCCCAGCCGATGAGCCAGAGGAGCATATATGTATAGAGTCTCACCTGTTATCTTGAGTTTCTTACGCTCAGGCATAGAGCCAAGGGTACGCATATTGTGCAGACGGTCCGCGATCTTGATAAGGATTACACGAATATCTGCATTCATCGTTAGGATTAGCTTACGAAAGTTCTCCGCTTGTAGACTCTCTATATTTCGCTCAGTAAGTATCTCGCTGCTGATCTTTGTCAGTCCGACTACGATTTGAGCGACCTTGGGACCGAAAAGCTGCTCTATATCCTCCTCCTTGTACTCTGTATCCTCTATAACATCATGGAGTAGAGTAGAGACAATGGAGGTTGATCCTAAGCCAATCTCTCTACAAACGATACGAGCTACAGCTAGCGGATGCATGATGTAAGGCTCACCACTCTTACGCCTTACCCCTTCATGAGCCATCCGCGCAAAGGTAAAAGCACGATGTATCACGTCTACCTTCTTGCGGTGGTTGGAGTGCTCATAGTCATATATAAGGGCATCGTACTCACGCTGTATCATCTCCTCATCAGAGAGCGTCGAGTGGCTATAGTCTACGGGGTAGTTATCTTCCATACTAAAAGGAGGTGAAAATGGTTATGTCCAGGAGGTGCCTTGGATCACGTTATTAAGCTATAGGCATTTGCATAAAGAGACAATTGGGTAGATGCTCCCGAAGCCACCTTTTGAGGTACGCAATTGTCTCTCTCTCTATCGTCGCATCCTGCTTTGGATATACATTATATATAAGAAATCGCACGCTGATCTCTCGGTGTAGGCAAGCATCAATACTTAGTAATGTATGGTTGATACTCCCCAACTTGCCATTGGTAACAAGTGCTATCTGGGGGTTCTCATGCTGAGCTATATAGTCAATAGTGAGTAACCTCTCTGTGAGAGGTACCATTAATCCTCCTGCACACTCAATGAGTAGCGGTTTAGCTCCAAGCTCTAATAGGTATGCTATAGACTCATCGAGGCGATGCGGATCTATCTCCTCGCCATCCATACGTGCTGCAAGGTGAGGCGAGCATGGATAGCTGTACAAGTAAGGACAGGTCAACCCCTCAAGATCCCACGTAGATAGGGATTCTCCCAGTAAGCGCCGATGTGTCTCTATGTCTTCACTAACAGCATGACAACCCGTCTGCACCAACTTCATTGAGGAGCAGGACGTATGACCCGCCTCCCTGAGGGTACGTATGAGAAAAGCAGTCCCATAAGTCTTGCCCACATCTGTGTCTATCCCACAGACATAAAAGAGATCGGGGGGCGACAATAGTTGTTGCAGATTACTATTCATTATACCATTCACTTTGCCGAGGATGCAAACTCCTCTAGATACAAAGGTAGTAAATCACCATCAATCTGCGAATGACGAGATGAGCCACCTCACATCCTCTAAAACTAAACCTGGTAAGCGTTGCTAATTAAAGAGAGCTCGAGGATAATTTCTGGTATCATTAGTCTCAATCCATGTCGGAATAATAAGAAAATCCCCCCGTAATGAAGATACATTTACTCCGGAATGATCAACTGATAATTAGCTAATACTCGAAAGGGTATTTCGGAATTATCTTTCAAGTATTTCGGAATTATTTCCATCCCATACAAGCAACTCCCATATTTATTTCTTAATATCCTGGGCAACAAATACTTCGTAGCTGCCATCGCTGTAGAAGATCCGGATCTCTCGTATCCCTCGCTCCTCACTCTTCTTCTGCT
The DNA here is from genome assembly GCA_963543315.1 of uncultured Porphyromonas sp. Taxonomy (GTDB): domain Bacteria; phylum Bacteroidota; class Bacteroidia; order Bacteroidales; family Porphyromonadaceae; genus Porphyromonas. The sequence continues at coordinate 25,358 of CAUUAW010000016.1, read as the reverse complement.
GGAGCATCTGCCGTAAACTTACAATCTCACCCTCTGTAAGAGGATTTTGGACCTCCACAGCATGTGAAACTTGTTGCACACCAATCGGACGGTGTGTAATACTAGAGGGAAGCCCGATAGTTGTGACTGTCGTATCGAATAGGTTGCTCTCCAAAGGGTCCGCAGAGGGGCTCTCACCTTGTACCTTGGGATTCCCTTTGCCAAAAAGAAGCCACTCATAACTCCACTCAGGATAAGCAGCAATAATGTTGTTGAGAGTCTCAATAGTAGGGCGGTTACGCCCATTGAGCATATGGCTTATGACTGACGGAGTGATGTGAGCTTCTGTAGCAAATGTAGTCGCATTTGAGTTCATGCACTCCATCATGTATCGCACACGCTCTATAATACCTTCTGATTCTATTAGCATCGCTATGTTATTTACAAACACATTTGTGAGTAGTTGTTTTCTAATCGTACAATCGTATCGACCGTTGGCGCAATACAAATGTAGTAATTACATTTGAAATATAGACGCATCCGACATGATTAATGAATAACTTATACTTCACACAGAGATAATCCCACTATTCTGCACGGGCACTTATCCTACATAAATCAATATCTACACGCTGGCAATTTGACAGTTAGGTTAATATAGGATAGGGGAGTATGAAGTATCTCTATTAATCTCGATAATTACGATGTAAAATACAGTTCTGATACTTACATATTCCATCTTAATCATCTAGCATATAGGGAGAAATTATTATTACATTGCATAGGGATAATATTGAGAAACAACAGTGTTTGCAACTTAACATTACATAGCCCGGCGCTATTACAAATGGCATTGTTTATAATTATTCCCACCGTGTTTGGTACAATTGTGTTGTGTCGAGTGGTGTTACATCTTGAATGTGATTTAATTGTGTAGAGTCGGGTATTTCATTTGTAGTGCGTCTAGCATAAATAATCTATAACGAGTCTCTTCGCCCTCCAGTGGCAAAAAAGATGTACTTTTGTCTTAGCTGTGTATATAAGACATCGAGAGATTTCCAATGGATAGGAACCGATTTGAGACTTCTAAGTCCTCTATGGTTGATATGTCTGTCATCCAAAATGAGCAATTAGCTCCGCGTTATCACCTACTCACGTTAGGAGTACCCTCAACCACTGATAAAACTTCGTGGCAGAACGGAGTGGCTCCAGGACAATTTGTACAGATAGACTGTCGAGCTGGAGGAACCCTATTGAGACGACCTATATCAATCTACAATTGGTCACCCGAAGAGCGACACCTCAGTTTGATTGTACAGCGCGTGGGTCGTGCTAGCACATATCTTTGCAATCTTAAAAAAGGAGATAAAATCAACGTAATAGGGCCCCTTGGGACCCCATTTACGACACAACCGCAACTGATAGGCAAGCGGCCTCTCCTAGTCGCAGGAGGTGTTGGAATGGCCCCAATTATTATGTTAGTGCAGTATTTACAGCAACTCGAAGGTGTATATCCTCATTTGATCATAGGAGCCCGTACTGCTTCTCTCCTGATACTTAGAGATATTATTGAGGAGACCGGAACCCCTTATAGCTATACAACTGATGATGGCTCCCTTGGAGTTAAGGGATCCGTACTACAAGCTCCAGAAATAGCACAGGGAGACTATTCGATGGTTTACACCTGTGGTCCCAAACCTATGATGAAAGCAATCCACACTTGGGCGAAAAGAAAAGGAATCCCCGGGCAAGCATCTCTGGAGAATCTCATGGCTTGTGGTGTGGGAGCCTGTCTTTGTTGCGTAGAAAATATAGCTGAGAGAGGGAATGTCTGTGTATGTACAGAAGGTCCTGTCTTTAACTTTGATCAATTATTATGGTAAGTATGACAACCGTTGACATTGGGGGAGGAATTAATCTTAAGAATCCCATCCTCACAGCATCCGGAACTTTTGGATATGGCATGGAGTTCGCGGCTTACGAAGATCTAAACAGCCTCGGAGGATTTATCGTCAAAGGTACCACGCTACACCCTAGACAAGGTAATCCATACCCACGAATGGCTGAAACCTCGTCGGGGATGCTAAACTGCGTAGGGCTACAAAATAGAGGGATAGACTATCTATTGGAGCACATTTTACCAGAGATAAATCACTACCAGACAGAGGTAATCGTCAATGTAAGTGGTTCTACAATAGACGACTACGTAGTGTGCGCTCATCGACTTAATAATCACTCTAAAGTTCGTGCGATAGAGTTGAATATTAGTTGCCCTAATGTAAAGGAGGGTGGAATGTCTTTTGGGGTGAATAGCCAGAGTGCTTATCAAATCGTCTCTGCCGTACGAAAAGCTTATAAGGGTCATCTAATGGTCAAGCTATCACCTAATGTAACTGACATTACAGAGATAGCCCATGCTGCCGAAGATGCCGGGGCGGACAGTCTCTCTCTCATCAATACACTCCTTGGCATGGCTATAGATATTAAGACTCGTAAACCCAAACTTTCTACGATTACAGGAGGACTGAGTGGTCCTGCGATCAAACCCATTGCTGTCCGTATGGTGTGGCAAGTTGCACAGACTGTCCATATACCGATCATCGGTCTTGGAGGTATTGCCACTGTAGAGGATGTCATCGAATTCTTATTAGCCGGAGCCACCGCAGTACAAGTTGGCACCTACAATTTCATAGAGCCAAATATAGCATCTAGACTTGTCCATGAGCTCTCTAACTACCTCGAGGAGCATCAAATCCCGAGTGTCTGCAATTTGATTGGGGCTTTATCTATCTAAAAATCCCACCCACTGTATATGGCAGCTCCAAGGGTAGTAGTAGTTCTATAGACACTCCTTTCCTATCTTTCCTATTCTACATCCACAATTAAACATAATTCCCATTCTGATTTAACTAAGGAAAAGGGTATGGATTATAGGCAATTCGTTGGAGTCTTTGTGTGAAAGTTAAGCTGCGAGACCAATAAGGTCTGTGATCATCATACTAAGATTCGCTTAAAACTATCCGAAAGCTTGCTCTCTCACGCCATGAATGCAGCTTTGTTTATGCTCAGAGCTGCATTTGGCAAAAACGGTGCAATGGGGAAACCGTTACGAAATTAATTAGTTTATTCCCGACCTCTTGATCTTTTTATTCCCTAATACATCATCGGTTATTCCCTAATTAACGTTTGATTATTCCGGAATTAGCAATTCACTGTTACGGAGTTATTGATCTCTTGCACCCTAAGGATTAAAGCTTTTAGTCTGGGTTATTTATTGATAGAGTCTCGTATGATTTTGGAGACTTGGGCGACACAGAGTGAGAGATCATCGTTGACAACGATATGGTCAAACTGCTTGGCAAAGTTGATCTCATATGAAGCTCTACGCATACGCTCCTCAACGAACTCTGGAGTTTCTGTACCACGAGACTCTAGTCGGCGGCGCAACTCAGCAAAAGATGGAGGCATTAAGAAGATACTGACCACTTTATCTCGGTAGGCCTCTTGTATACGCATAGCTCCCACAGCATCAACGTCAAAGAGAATATTACGCCCCATGGCTGCTAGTCGCTCGATCTCACGGCGGAGAGTCCCATAATATTTACCAGCATAAACCTCGACGTACTCGACTAATTGGTCCTCATCGATCAATTTTTTGAATTGCTCAGGAGTGCAGAAATAATATTCTACTCCATGTTGCTCGCTACCTCTAGGAGAGCGGCTAGTAGCCGATATGCTAAAAGATAGTCTCAAGCTCTCATCTTGCATTAATTGACGAATGACTGTGCTCTTACCAGAACCTGAAGGTGCTGAGATAAGGATAAGATGTGACATAACTTTTCCCTGTGCGTGGTGTAAATAGGATTATAGGACATTGAGGACTTGCTCCTTGATCTGCTCCAATTCGTCTTTCATCTGCACGACGAGCTGCTGCATGAAAGCGTTGTTGCTCTTAGAGCCCATAGTGTTGATCTCTCGCCCCATCTCCTGTGCGATAAATCCAAGTTTCTTACCTTTAGAGGGATCTGCTATGTCTGTCTCGGCTAAGACTTCTCTGAAGTACTTGATATGATTGGTGAGACGGTTTTTTTCCTCGCTAATATCAAGCTTCTCAATGTAGTAAATGAGCTCTTGCTCTAGTCTGCCCTCATCATATTGTATAGATGTGAGCTGTGCAAGTCGCTCCTTAAGCTTGTTGTGCAGATCCGTGATGCGTTTTTTTTCGTAAGGGTCTATGGATGACAGCAAGTCTTCTATACGATTCAGTTTATCGACAAAAATGTACTCTAATGAAGCTCCTTCTTGCCTCCTAAACACGTTAAACTGATCTAGAGCCTCCCCTATCGCTTGCCGTAATAACTGTAGATCTGCGTCTGTCAGAGGTAGATCTCCTGTCTCCACAACGACTCCCGGATAGTTTAGCAAGATACGTGTCAGATCTTGAGGCAGGGGCACTCCTACCGACTGCACAGCTTCTTGTATCCGATCATAGTAAGCTCGCAGCATTTGGGCATTAATTTGTACTTGTGGAGACTCTTCTAAAGAATTGTCTGCAGTGCGTATAGAGACATCAACTTTGCCTCTAAAGAGCGCTGGTATTAGCACTCCTCGCAACTCAATCTCACGATCTCGTAGTATAGAGGGGAGTCGAAGTGAGAGGTCTAATTGCTTACTATTGACAGAGCGTATGGAGACTTCGTAAGTAACCCCCTTTAAATGTAGCTGGCTGCTACCATATCCTGTCATCGAGTAGATCATAATTTGTTGGAATATAAGGGATAAACAAAAGACTTTGATGCTCTTAGCTATTCGCTAGGACCTACTAGCTCAAGCAAAATAAATATGGTGTGAGAGAATCCTTAACCCCAAATACCCGACTGACAATTAGTAAATAGTCGATCGGGTACTCGGGAAATAATATTTTGCCATTACTGAGATAAACTCTAAAGATTTTGGGAGGACTTATCCCTTAAAGCAGAATTCTTATAAAGCGAAGCGCGAGGATCTTCGAAATCTCTATATATCCTCGTACAAAATACTAGGCGTTACAGCCATGGCAATTCTTGTACTTTTTACCACTACCACAAGGGCAAGGATCATTGCGCCCGATCTTTTGCTCCTTAACTATCGGCTGTATCTTAGATTGTGTCATCTGAGAGACTGATTGCCCAGCTTCTCGCTGCGCATTCCGCTGACTCGCGATCTCATCCTTGGTCTCTCGGTATTGGCTACGATCTGTATGACGATCCGCTTGAGCTTCACGAACTGAAAGGCTAGTCCCGTCCTCGTCATTAGCAGCTAATGGGATACGCCCTCGAGTTAATATCGTTGCCGCCTTGCGATTAAGCCCATCTAGCATACTACTAAAGAGGTCGTAGGACTCTAATTTGTAGATGAGTAGAGGATCCTTATTCTCATAGCTTGCATTTTGCACTGAGTTACGTAGCTCGTCCATCTCACGCAGATGCTCTTTCCATGCATCATCGAGGGTGTATAGCATAATAGTCTTTTGAAACTCTTTGACTATGCTTTTGCCCTGAGTACGGTCAACCTCCTCGAGATCACAAGGGATATTATACACCTTATTCCCATCTGTAATCGGGATGATAATACGCTTAAACTTATCTCCTTGCTTGTCATGCAGATCATGTACGATGGGATACGCAACGGATGCTATCTTCTCACCTTTGTGGTTTAGAGCTTCATAAACTGTATCAAACGTCTCGTCAATAACATCACTTGTACGAGTAGATTTGAATGACTCAGGCGTTAGTTTCGTCTCTACAGCTAGTACAGACAAGAGCTCATCTCGAAAGGCTTCAAAGTCGTCGGTATCCTTGTTTTTTGTTACAATTGCCTCGGTTACATCATATAGCATATTGAGGACATCCATACCTATGCGCTCACCCATCAATGCATGGCGTCGCTTCTCGTAGATACCCTTGCGCTGTGAGTTCATCACGTCATCGTATTCGAGGAGGCGCTTACGTATCCCGAAGTTATTCTCTTCAACTTTTTTCTGAGCCCGCTCGACAGAGTTACTGAGCATCTTGTTTTCTAAAGCTTCACCCTCTCCAAAGCCCATACGATCCATAAGACCTGCAATACGATCACTCGCAAAGAGTCTCATTAGGTGATCCTCAAGAGAGATGAAGAAAATGGAACTTCCTGGATCTCCCTGACGACCAGCTCGCCCACGCAACTGTCTGTCCACACGGCGAGACTCATGTCTCTCTGTGCCAATGATCGCTAATCCTCCTGCATCACGGACCTCTGGAGAGAGTTTGATATCTGTACCACGGCCAGCCATATTGGTCGCAATAGTTACTGTACCCGCCTGACCTGCCTGGGCGACAATGTCTGCCTCTTTTTGGTGGAGCTTAGCATTGAGCACTTGGTGTGGAATCTTGCGCAGAGAGAGCATACGACTCAGCAACTCACTGATGTCAACCGAGGTGGTACCTACTAGTACTGGACGACCAGCCGCAATAAGTCGCTCGATCTCCTCTATGACGGCATTGTACTTCTCCCGGGCAGTCTTATAGATGCGATCATTCTGGTCGTCTCGGATTACTGGACGATTGGTTGGGATTACCACCACATCAAGTTTATAAATATCCCAAAACTCCCCAGCCTCCGTCTCTGCTGTACCGGTCATGCCAGCAAGTTTGTGGTACATGCGAAAGTAGTTTTGTAGCGTAATGGTCGCAAAGGTTTGTGTCGCAGCCTCCACCTTGACGCGCTCCTTAGCTTCGATAGCTTGGTGTAGCCCATCTGAGTAGCGACGTCCATCCATGAGGCGCCCCGTCTGCTCATCGACGATCATCACTTTATTGTCCATCACTACATACTGATCATCTCTCTCAAAAAGAGCATAAGCTTTAAAGAGTTGGTTGACCGTATGTACTCGTTCGCTCTTAACGGCATACTCGGTGATAAGTTCGTCCTTCTTTGCTGCATATTCAGAGGGAGACAAACCTTGAGCATCTAGCTCCGCTAGCTGAGAAGCTATGTCCGGAAGGACAAAGAATGAAGGATCCTCTGCTCCCTTGGACAACATCTCGATACCTTTATCAGTGAGGGTGATGCTATTCAACTTTTCATCTATAACAAAATAGAGAGGATCTGTGACAATATGCATCTGTCGCATATTTTCTGCCATATAGATCTCCTCAGTCTTAAGCATAGACGCCTTTACCCCAGGTTCACTCAAATACTTGATCAAAGGTTTATATTTAGGTAACCCTTTAAACACGCGAAAGAGTAACAAGAAGCCCTCCTCAACGACTTTTTTATCTTCACTAGCAATCTTTTTCTTGGCCTCAACAAGTAGCTTGGAAACAAAATCTTTCTGTGCATTGACGACCTTCTCGACATTGGGCAGGTACTCCTCAAAAAGTTGTTCCTCACCCTTGGGTGTAGGACCAGATATAATCAAAGGTGTACGTGCATCATCTATGAGCACCGAGTCGACCTCGTCCACAATTGCGTAGTTGTGTAGACGCTGAACTAGGTCAGAAGGTGATGTCGCCATATTGTCTCTCAGATAATCGAACCCAAATTCATTGTTGGTCCCAAAGGTAATATCTGCATTGTATGCCTTACGACGTCCCTCACTATTGGGTTTGTGCTTGTCGATACAATCGACACTAAGGCCATGAAACATATAGAGTGGACCCATCCACTCAGCGTCACGCTTAGCTAGATAATCATTGACTGTAACTACATGGACACCGTTCCCTGGTAGCGCATTGAGAAAAACGGGGAGTGTTGCAACGAGAGTCTTACCCTCTCCAGTCGCCATCTCCGCGATTTTACCCTTGTGCAGTACGACACCGCCAATGAGCTGTACGTCATAGTGCACCATATCCCAAATAATTTCATTACCACCTGCTACCCAATGATTATGATAAACTGCCTTGTCCCCATCGATATCAACAAAATCATGTTCTACGGAGAGGTCTCTATCCATCTGAGTCGCCGTAACAATAATATGCTCATGAGATGAAAATCTCAGAGCCGTTTCCTTAACAATAGCAAATGCAGTAGGGAGAAATTCATCGAGCTTCTCCTCAATCTTCTCTAAGATCTCCTTCTCTATCTTATCAATTTTAGACCAAGCTTCTTCGCGAGTGTCTATATCCAGCTCTTCTATACCCTCCTTGATTTTATTAATCTCAGCACGCTCTGAAGATACATACTCATTGATCTCTCGGCGTAAATGAAGGGTTCTATCCCTCAGAGCATCATTGCTGAGAGTGTGTATAGAGGGAGTAATCTCCTTGATCTTTTTAATGTAAGGCATTATCTCTTTGAGATCACGCTGCGACTTACTCCCAAAGAGCTTGGTGATAATATTACTAAGAGCCATAAGCGATTTATTATTTCCGATTGAACAAAATAAATAGCGGACTAGCATCAGCACTAAGCGGTTGTGACACACACAATAAGTATGCCAACGAGGGCGCGATACAGTCATACGGAATAGCCTCTAAAAGTCTCTGCGAAACGACTCCAGAAGCCATTAGTATGAAAGGGGCAGATGCGCGTCTCCGCCTATGATGATCGTTACCGTAAGCGTCTCCGACAACCTCTGTAAAAGGAGCCAGAGCGAGCAACACGTCACCCGCATAGCTGCAATAACTACGTGAGTGCAAAAGCTTCGCCCAGCTGGGCTGTGAAAGTCCCATCTGTAGTTGATATGCTGGGATCGCCCCGATGACACCTTCCATCTCGGATACAAATGTAGCAAGATTATTGCTCATCTCTTGCATATCAACGTTATTATCTACTATCTCCTTTTTGTTTAGATGTAGGGTTTGATTACTGTAGTCCACGACCCAGTCTTTTCGTCCATAGATTGCTGAGAGGTAAAGATTAGACAGAGCGATACTCTTTGCCGGATCAAAGTAAGTTACAATGCGCCGTGAAGGATATTTCGGCTGTGCCAAGCTATTTCCAGGGATTCCGAGGATACTTAATGCATAATGATCCATCCCATAAAGACCTTGTAGTAGGGAGATAACTTCACGCACATTAGCATCTAGTCGACGATATGCATCTTGTTGCTCCAGCGAACTATCAGCATACGCAATGCCTTGACTTCCCACCTCTAAGTTCAATACCAGTGTAATCAATGCTGGAGTAGAGCGATGGGCTGTGTGAGCATAGCGTATGAAATCCATAGCCAGATCTATAATAGCATCATTGGCAAAAGGCGAAGTCTGCAAATCTGCCATGCGCCATGCTCCTTCAAACGAATGGGAAAACCTGATATCCTTAGGAGACGTATGCAGAGGGGTCCAAACTCTTGGCGTTTTTTGCCCACCCAATATCCGTCGTTCATTATTTGCCTTAAGAGCCAGAGCGGGTAAACTTCCGTAGAAATTTGTCGTAGCCCATAGACCGCTATATGGATCAATCCAAACAGCCCCTTCGGCATCGTGTCCAGCTACAGCAAGAGCTTCATTCGATTTACTTGCTAATACGTATACTATCGACTTCCCCTGCGAAGAACTCCGTACTACATCTCCAAGTAGTTCACTTCGCAAAACGCCCTCTGGGGCTAACTGAGCTGTATTATTGATGCCCCGATAATCTTTGTTCGTGAAAGTAGAGAGTCTTCTTTTTGCTTCGACGTCATATGTCTCAGCTTGGTATATCCCATGTATCTCAGGTGGCGCTCCTGCGGAGAGTGAACTAAGTATTGCCACTTCATCTGTCAAGGGATATGGATAAGATATATCAGGAGCTACCGCTCCTTGCTTCATGACCCAATTAAAGCCATCACTTCCCCACCCTACTCTATAATTGTCTAACAAGTCCGTACGCAAACCCTTGACATATATCTGCACCAATATATCGGGCCTCTCACGCTGAGCCATGACAGCGTGATGAAATTGTAGCAAACAGACTAAAGAGAGGGCGAAACAGCGGATAGAGCTCATCTATATTGTGCTGCTTGGTTAGAGGATGTAAGATAAGCAATTGAGAGGAGTGCGGAGTGTAAAGCCAGCAGAATAATTGCCACTGAACTCGCTTGTACTGCGCAAGCCACTAGTATCAGATAGAGTGCAACCGCAAGAACATTTATCGAGTGAAAGTATCGTGCTACACATCTAGACTTTGCTCTCCTACCCAAAGCAAACCACGCCAGTAATAAGAAAGGATGGAAGACTAACAGATTGAAATTGGAGTCTGTACAGGGATGTATCGATACAAATGTCAAGAAACTCAATACCAATCCTATAATAGCATAAAGAGTCATCCACAGAGGTATCCAGTAGTGAACCTGCTTCCTGTAACATAACACACCAGATAGGGCAAGTAATAGGGAGATGTAGAAGACAGGCTTACTCCACCAGTAAGATCGTGGCAGTTGAGCAGGTGTTGGGGTCCTATAAACAATACGATTGTCCACGAGTGCCCTCTCTCCCGTCGGTGATGCTAGTGTAGTTTTTTGCAAGATACGATCCATCTCCATCGGCAGGAACAATCGGTCGCGGACTGTCATGAGCGTATCTGCTGGAGCTCCTAAAGCTAGCTCAGTACCGAGCCGGTACCAAGGATAATAATCCGCATAGCCGTCGATTAGACCACGTAGTGTCTTTTCCTCAGTAGCTTCAGGTAAGTTTATGTGCCATCCTTCGGGGAGTGTCTTGATGAGGATCTCATAGAGACGCGTAGCGCAGTTGTCAAAAGCAAAGTTATAGAGATAGTATTTATTCTCCTCCTTAATGTTCCACTCTAGATATGAGGATATAGACTCTTCTTGATCTGGAGACAAATCTAGTTCTAGCTCATAAACATCTTGCCCCTCCGCATGGTAACGAGATAAGAAGTAGTCCCAAGGCTCCTTTTGGACGGAGTAACCATCGGTCTCACCTTTGATAAACTTATAGTAAAAGCCAGGCTGACCAAAGTCAAAAATTCCAAAGTTGTAGACATAATCATCCTCTAGATTTGTTAGATTACGTACCCGCATTGCAGCATGCCCATAGATTGTGTAGGGCTCGTCCTGAGAGGGTGTACACAGTAAGGTACTGACACGATAAGGACTCTCAGTAGTTACTGCAATAGGGGAATTAGCACTGAGAGGCTCTTGTCCTACTACTGCACTAGAGATCAAAAAGAGCGATGCAATAAGAGCTATAGTCTCAGCCCTAAAGAGCTTTATCCGTATCATAATCTAAAGGGGATTTAATGCCCATCTCTCAATTAAAATGTATGGGAGATACTTACTTCAGCATCTCCCTATATTTCTTGTCTATGACTTGCCGGTCAGCCTCCGTCGGATTAAAGTGTTCCGACTGAGCCATCTGATCAATAAGCTTATCATCTGCAGTTGAGGTATGTTGTGGGATGAAGACATTTACGTTGACCATAAGATCGCCTCGCCCGTAGCCCTGTACTGAGGGGAGACCCTTACCACGCATACGCAGTACTTTGCCCGGCTGCGTCCCAGGCTCTATCTTAAGTCGTGCACTACCATCTATTGTTGGCACCGTTACTTGCCCTCCTCGTATAGCCGTATGAATAGGAATCAGCAGGTTATATATTATATCGTTGCCATTGCGGATGAACTGCTTGTGCGGCTCCTCCTGAATAACGACAAGTAGATCCCCTGGTATGCCATCTTGTGGTGCTGCATTACCCTTGCCCTGTAATGTGAGTTGCATTCCTCCCACCACGCCTGCTGGGATGTGAAAAGAGATTACCTCCTCGCCTTGTATGACTCCCTTGCCATGACATTTACTACAAGGCTTAGTAACGATCTCTCCTACTCCGCCACATGTTGGGCAAACAGTCTGTGTACGCATTTGACCAAAGATAGAGTTCCTAACGTCATACACCACGCCTGCACCTCCACACGTCGAGCAGCTTCGCTTACCATCGCTCTCAGTAGTACCGTGACCGTGACAAGCATCACAGGAGACGAGTTTTTTCACCCGGAGCTTCTTATCTACACCACTATTGATATCCTCTAGTGTCAGGCGCACCGTTAGTCGCAGATCACTACCCATAGGTCTCTGAGCTGCACCAGATCCCCCCGCGCGACCTCCGAAGTAATCGCCGAAACCACCGCCAAAAATATCTCCAAAGCGAGAGAATATATCATCTACTGTAAAGCCTCCACTGCCACTAAAACCACCAAAACCACTAGCCCCATCCAGACCACTATGCCCGAACTGATCATAACGGCTACGCTTGTCTGGATCACTAAGTACATCGTAAGCCTCTGCAACCTCCTTGAAGTGCTCCTCAGCCTCCTTATCGCCTGGATTGCGATCGGGGTGATACTTCAAGGCTTGCTTGCGGTAAGCCTTCTTTATTTCATCCGCTGAAGCTTCACGACCAATGCCCAGCAGTTCGTAATAATCTTTCTTTGTTGTCATAAATATCTTTTGTGCAAATTGGGACTTCACCCCACTTCTCTCTACCCTATCCAGTGGTTAGCTACCGACCACCACGTGGGCGTGACGTAGCACTTTGTCATGGAGCATATAGCCTGTACGTACGCAGTCTATCACTTGTCCTTTTTGCTCTGGTGTTGGCGCAGGAATCATAGCTACTGCCTCATGCAGATTATCATCAAAGGGTGTACCTACCGCCTCTATAATCGTCACTCCTTGCTTCTCAAGGTATCCAATTAACTTGTTATATATGAGGAGCACTCCCTCCAGGATCGGATCTTCCTCACTCTTGCTCTCTCGGGCATGCTTAACTGCTAACTCAAAGTCATCGACGATGGGTAGCAGCTCTCTGAGGACACGCTCTCCCCCATTCTTGATGAGATCACTCTTCTCCTGTATTGTGCGCTTGCGGTAATTATCATACTCAGCTAGCATACGGAGATATTGGTCGTTTAGGGTGTCAAGGGATTGTTGTAATTCTGCCAACCTTTGCTGATCTTCAGATTGTGAAGTCTCGCTCGCCGGTACCTCTTCGGTAGCGCAGTCCGTATCCTGCTCTAGTCCCTGGGGATCTTCCAGATCTTGAGTCTTCTCTACATCTTGTGTTTCTGTATACTTATCGCTCTTTTTGCTATCCTTTTTCATGTCGATTTCATTTTTCTACTTCGAGACTATACAATAATCCTGCCAAAGGTAATTCAAACATCCTGCACAGCCTTTGCAAGTCATTCTGTCAATAGACGGCACCCTCGAATCTCGCAATGCAGGACAAAAGTACAGTCCATACGAGATTTACACGCCCTCCCTCCGATTTAGACTTTGGGAAGCCCAGATTGAGATGGGATTCATTTCCGAATATTCTAGGGATTGTCTCGAATCCATTACAATATAGTTCGAGAGTCTGGAATGCTTTCTCCTGAATGCTCGTCCCATTAATCCGGAATAGTCAAATAGGAATTCGGGAACAAGCATTTCAGTATTCCCTAATTATTCTCCAATAATTCCGGGAGAATCTCCAGATAATCTTGGGGCGATTGACCCCGTGATAGGTTATAGCCCAATGTCACCCCACAGACTAATCGAACGAACACCATAGTGCAACAATCCAGAGCACCCTATAGGTTTGATCTTATCCTTAATAAGTACAATCCACTCTACTGTGATGTCAGACTCCTTACAGAACCTCCAATCCACATCCGAAACCGACTAAATCCGGTTGATATTTAGGATTTAGGGTAGTGTACAAGCAATTCTCTGTCTCGAGTCAATATCTAAAAGTAAAGATCTGTGCCAAGAGATCTAAGTATATCGTACGTGCCGATGCATTGACACCGTGTGCACCTTTGGCATCTCCATCAGCATGCCTTATAGCTGAGATAATATTTAGAGTCTGCTGCTTGGAGTAAAAGCGCACAGCTGCCTGATACATTTTTGCCATGGAGTCGTACTTAAGATTGAGAGCCGCTTGAATCTCCTTTTGGCTATTGGTTGGGAGGTAATGAACAATTATCAGATTAGCAAAAAATCCATACAGCGAGGCTACAATCTGAGGTACAGGGTACCGCTTCTCATCACCAGCCATTGCGAGAGCTATCCTTAGAGCCTCATCGGCCTTATATCTCTGTACTGCGTTGAGTAAGTCATAAGGACCATACTTACGAGACATACTCACTACCTGCTGTACCATAGCTCGTGAGACGACACCTCCCATACCTTTTGCAGGGATAGAGAGTTTTTGTAATTCTACATATAGGGTCTCTAGATCATAACCTATGCGATCCATGAGGGCTGGGATAGCTTGAGGAGCTAACTGCACACCAACCTCCTCCGCTATATGTGTCATAGCCTCGCGGAGTTCGTTCTCCCTTTTGACAGGGGAAGACTCTATAAGTATCACTCTAGACTTTAGTGCAAGAGCATTCTTTTGTGCAGCCACAGGTAGAGCATCGTGGTATAGTATAAGGAGTGTTGTCCCCTCTGCAAAGGTTGTCGCATCTCGTATCAACTCGGCAATGCCATAAGGCTTTTTGAATACACTACTCTTTTTGAGAGATTGAGCATCTCGTAGCACAATGAGTCGCTTGGGGTCAAACATGGAGACAGTCTGTGCCAATTGCAGAACTTCGGGAGCCGTGATATCAGCTCCAAAGTATACAACCATCTGTGTGCTACGCACCTCTTGGGAGATATAGTTATTTATAACTAACTCTTCAAGACGATTGATATAATAACTCTCATCACCGTAACCAATGAGTACCGAGGGAAGTTGTTGACCCGACTTAATGAAGTCTCTAAGCTGTGCAAGAGCTATCATAATAGAAAAGGGGTGGATGCTGCCTACCAATCAAAAACAATGCTCTTCATCTCCTCAGGCGCCTGTTGTAGGCTCTGTACAGTCCGGATGCCTAATCTCAAATGTCGCTGGGCGAAGTGTGCTGTCACATAGCTATCACTCTCATCGCTCTTAACCCCATCAGGGGTCATCGGCATATCACTTACCATCAAGAGGGCGCCAGTCGGGATACGATTAGCATAACCCACGGTAAAGAGCGTTGCAGTCTCCATGTCTATTGCATCGGCGTGTGTCGTGCGGAGATACTGCTTGAACGGATCATCATGCTCCCATAACCTACGATTGGTCGTATATACCGTACCTGGAGCATAGCATATACCTGCCTCTAGGAGTGCATTACTACAGGCCTTGAGCACATTAAAGGATGGCAGCGAAGGTACTTCACGAGGCATATAATCATTGCTCGTGCCCTCTCCACGTATAGCTGCTATTGGTAATATGTAGTCTCCGAGAGTCAACTGTGATTTTAATCCCCCACACTTGCCTAAGAAGACCACAGCTCGTGGTGCAACAGCTAGGAGTAGATCCATGATCGTTGCAGCATTGGGACTACCCATACCGATCTGTATCATCGTCATCCTCTGATTACCGCAATTGGGCATAGGAGCTGACTCTCCAATTATTGGCATACCTATCTCGTCTGCAAAGGCATGCAAATAACTGGAGAAGTTGGTCAAAAGGATATGTGGAGCAAAAGCCTCCAGAGGACGCATCGTGTATCTCGTCAACCAATTGGCAGCAATCTCTGTTTTAGTCTTCATAGAAAATGCATTAACTTTGCCTAGCTTAATAAAGGTTATAAACCATACGGCAGAGCAAAGTTAATGAAACCGCTCCACTTACCTCCATACCCAGCCCTTATCGAGGAGCGATCGGGAAGATCTGTTATCTATGATAATTATCGTCAGAGCATGGTAACTCTGACTCCTGAGGAGTGGGTACGCCAACATTTATTACACTATTTGTCAGACCATCTAGGCTACCCACGGCTATCTATACGAGTAGAGTGCGTAGTCGTAGAGTCCATCCGAAGAGATCGCTTTGATGCTGTGATCTATGGTCCTAAGGGATGTATATTAGCCCTTATAGAGTGCAAGGCTCCTGAAGTGCCCATCTCTCAAGATACTATCGATCAGATCTGCCGATACAATATACACTACCATGCTCCACTCCTAATAATGACCAATGGAATGACCCATTTAGTCCTACAAATTGACTACAGAAGAGGCTCCTCTCAAGCACTCTCTGAGATACCATCCTATCAACGTGCATTAAAAATACTCCGGTCATCTAATCTCTAATCAAATATGCCTTACCTACTAGAAGCAGAGCATATCGTCAAGCGGTACAAGAACCACCTCGCCCTCGACGATGTCTCTATACAAGTACAGCCCAACAGTGTCTTCGGACTCCTCGGTCCCAACGGTGCCGGCAAGAGTACCCTCATCAAGATCATCAACAAAATCCTCCTAGCCGACAGCGGTACTGTACTGCTCAGCGGCAAGGAAATGACCTACGAAGATATACGTCATATCGGCTACCTCCCCGAGGAGCGAGGTCTGTACAAGAAAATGAAAGTAGGCGATCAAGCAATCTATCTAGCTCGTTTACATGGGCTCTCACGACAAGAAGCCCAACAAGAGTTGAGATACTGGTTTGAGAAGTTTGACATCATGCCTTGGTGGAAGCGCAAAGTGGAGGAACTCTCTAAAGGGATGCAACAGAAAGTTCAATTCATCTGCACCGTCATCCATAGGCCCAAATTGCTGATCTTTGATGAGCCTTTTAGTGGTTTTGATCCCGTCAACGCAGAGTTGCTCAAACGAGAGATCTTGGAGCTGCGCAATAATGGCTGTGCAGTCATATTCTCTACACACAATATGCAGTCTGTCGAAGAGATATGCGATGACATCGCTCTCATCAATCGAAGCAAGGTAGTACTACGTGGTGACGTAGCAGAGATCAAGCGCAATCACTTCGAAGGCATAGCTTCTGTACTCATATCGTATGAAGGGTATCGACCTAATTGGGTCGATGATTTGGGTGATCAGCAGATCGAGCTCCTCGAAATAACAAAAGAGGGGCACAACATGCGCATCCGACTAAAAGATTTTCGACAAAGAGATGTGCGAGAGCTCGCCGAGCTCGTTCCCTCTGATATGCATTTACTAGAAGTTGCTCAGGAGATCCCATCCATGCAAGACATTTTTATCCGCACGACAGCGGCGGAGTAATCACCATGATTAGACTAAAAAGCTAAAGCCTCACTCCAATGAAAAGCATTTCTCTAAGCAAACTCCACATACTCGTAGGGCGAGAATATATGGTGCGTGTTCACAAAAAGTCTTTTATTGTCACCACGCTTCTGATACCTCTCCTTATTGCTGCCGTCCTTTCCATCACGATTTATGTCAGTATGAACTCTCTCAGCAAGGAGCGCATCGCTGTCATTGATGAGACTGGACTCTATAGCAATGTCTTAACAAACGATGAGTTCTATACCTTCATCTCTTCGACAGAGCCTTTGGAAGCATATATGGGCAAAGAGAAACTAGAAGGTAATGACCTTACAGCCGTACTGTACATACACGATACACTACTGAATAATCCTAATGGATGGAGTCTTTACTCCTATAAAAAACTCCCGGAGGGCGTTGTGAGTTACATCAATAATGCCTTTACCAATCATCTCAGGGAGCAACGCATCGCCGAGTATAATATCGAGGGGCTACCAGAGATTATTAAAAACGTTGAGACCACAATCTCTGTCCCAACCTACCAATGGGATGATCAGGGGAAGAGCATCAAATCGAGTGGTACACTAGCAGGGGGGATCGGCATGGTCTTATCTATTATCATACTCGGCTTTATGTCTAACTATGCAGGACAAGTGATGAGTGGAGTACTAGAAGAGAAGAAAAACCGCATCATGGAGGTAATCGTCAGTACAGTACGCCCCATAGAGATGATGATATCCAAAATTGTAGGCGTCTTCCTTGTTGGATTAACGCAAGTAGCCATATGGTTAATCTTCGCTGGGATTATCTTTGTTGTTGCTTCTCTTGTAGCCGTAGGAGGCGTATACGATCTCTCGTCTCTCTCTCAGCTAGATCCAACACAGGTGGGAGGACTCGCAGGGAGTATGAGTATAGACTCCATCTCCGATATGCAGTCAAGCCTAGAGATAGTACAGAGCATCAACTTCGTACAGCTGGGTATCATGTTGCTCGCCTACTTTATCGGAGGGTATTTACTTTATGCTTCCCTATTTGCGGCTATCGGATCTAGCGTGTCTAGTGATGAGGATGCAGGGCAGTTTGTGATGCCATTCATACTAATCATGACGCTTGGCTTCTACATCGCTATAGGTAGCATGGATAATCCTGACGGATCTATGGCTTTTTGGGGCAGTATGATTCCTCTCTCCTCACCCTTTGTGATGATGATGCGCTTACCCTATGGCGTGCCTGTTTGGGAACAAATCCTTAGCATTGGACTACTCTTCCTAACAGCCTTCGGGATTGCTTGGCTAGCTGCTCGCATCTATCGTGTTGGGATCCTCTTTACTGGTAAGAAGCCTTCTCTCAAAGATCTATGGAGTTGGCTCTACCTCTGACTATAAAACTGTGATCTAAATAAAGCATGTCTCCAAAGTGATGGAAATAGCTATTGCGTAGTGGGGCACTCTCCATTTACGTAAAAACTACTACCTTTGCTCCATAGGAATATGTAATATGCACAACTAGTTCAAACATTATACAGCTATGAAAAAGGTTTTGATCCTCCTATCCTCCGCACTATTCATCCTATCAGTGAGTGCTTGTGGTCCTAAGAAGAGTGCTTATCGTCAGGTCTATGAAAAGGCTAAACAACGCGAAGTTGCAACCCAGCAACAAGACTCAGCTCAAACACCTCCGACTGGCGGTGTCGTGGTTTCTCGTGAGCCAATAGCTGACATACAGTTACGCCGCGAGCGTCTAGAGGCACTAAAGGGAGAAGACTCGGCAATGCTAAAGACCTACAACGTAGTCGTAGGATCTTTCCAAAACCACACCAATGCTTACTCCCTCAAGGAAAGGCTACAAGCTCAAGGTTATACTCCTGTGCTAGGTCAGAATGAAGCAGGCATGTTGCGCGTTATCATCACGAGTTTTGACAATCGTAAAGATGCAGAGGTGTCTAGAGATCAGGTTAAAAGTAGATTTTCTCCAGACTTTCAGGATGCTTGGATTCTAGAAAAGATTCACTAGGCGCATCAGGCTAGCCTAATTCGTAGCCCCTAGGCTCTAATACTTACACGGCAGAGCGCATGATCGCAGGTCCAGAGATCGTTGCCTAAAGGTTTATTGTAATGGAGATCATACAGCATTATCCACTTAGGACTCACAATACCTTTGCTATTGATACAATCGCAGATTGGTGGATAACCTACGATGGTATTGAAGACCTCCAAACTTTGGCACGGGATGAATATTTTACCTCACAACCTTTTTTGCCTATAGGGTCGGGGAGTAATCTATTATTTACACAGGGCAGGTATCGAGGAGTAGTCCTCCACTCTGAGATTAAGGACCTACTTTACTATGACGAGACTCACAGTACTCTCACTCATACAGGGCAACAACATGTGCGTGTAGGTAGTGGCATAGAGTGGGATGCCCTTGTCGCTAGTACACTTGATCAAGGGCTCTATGGATTAGAGAATTTATCTCTAATTCCTGGTACCGTAGGGGCTGCAGCAGTTCAGAATATTGGAGCCTATGGGAGTGAGTTTTCTCAGTTTCTCATAGCTGTTGAAATGGTAGATCTTGCGACAGGAATAGCGTTTTGCATCCCCAATAAATTATGCAACTACAGATATAGGTATAGCATTTTCAAAGAGCCTCAATTCCGATCCTGTATTATAACTTATGTGCATTTACTACTAAGTACGGAGCCTACATGTAACCTGTGTTATGCATCTTTAGCTAAAGCTTTTGAAGACAGGGAGACTGTGCCAACGCCTCTAGAGATTCGTGATGAGGTGATCCATATCCGCAAAGCAAAACTTCCAGATCCAAAAGAAATACCAAATGGAGGGAGCTTTTTCATGAACCCTATTGTGAATCAGACTCAATACGATGAAATAAAGAAGCTCTGCAATACTGTGGTCCCACATTACTTGACACATAAGGAAGGGAAAATCAAGCTCTCCGCCGCATGGTTGATCGACCAAGTTGGGCTTAAAGGCTATCGATCAGGAGTGGTAGGAGTTTATGAAAAGCAACCTCTCGTGCTGGTTAACTATGGTGGAGCTACGGGGCAAGATATCGCAGCTCTTGCTGAGCTCGTGCGAACGGAGGTATTTAAGAAATTTCGTGTTAACCTACAGCCTGAAGTTCGATATATCAACTGACGTATGATATTTGTTGGACCATATGTATCCTGTCAACGATAGCAAGTCTCCCATTACGGTACAACTGCTTGGATCAGGAACTAGTACAGGAGTTCCTGAAGTTGGATGCTACTGCCGTACTTGTATAAGCTCCGATATACGAGATAAACGAACTCGAACTTCAGTTATGGTAGTGTCGCCATCTGGGAAGAGAGTTCTTATCGATTGCAGTGCCGACTTCAGACAGCAAGCTCTTCAATGGGGTATAGACCATTTGGATGCTATAATACTGACGCATCAGCACTACGATCACATCGGAGGTCTAGATGATCTGAGGACA
This sequence comes from uncultured Porphyromonas sp., assembly GCA_963543315.1. Classification (GTDB taxonomy): domain Bacteria; phylum Bacteroidota; class Bacteroidia; order Bacteroidales; family Porphyromonadaceae; genus Porphyromonas. Next base: position 4,899 of record CAUUAW010000016.1, on the reverse strand, counting down.
ATCTCATGGTACACGGATATCCCTATCTATGCTGAGCCAAATGTATTGGATTCAATTAAGTCTCGGCTACATTATTATTTCGGAGCTCATCGTTACCCAGGGACTCCACGTCTTACCCTTGAGCCAATACTCTCCCTCAATCCATTCAAATTGTTTGACCTTACGATAGAACCGGTCCGTGTTATGCATGGTCAACTTCCCATCTTGGGTTATCGAATCGGGAATTTTGGGTTTCTGACAGATGTGAAGAGCATTGAGTCGGAAGAGTTAACTAAGCTGATGAGACTAGACTTACTCTTTGTAAACGCCCTTCGTTACACCAAACCTCATCCCACACACCAAACTATTGAGGACGCTTTAGATCTAATCAATGAGGTTAAACCACGTCAAAGCTATCTGATACATCTATCTCACCACCTTCCTCCTACGACAGAATTGGAGGAGCGACTACCACAGGGAGTTGGTGTAGGGTATGATGGATTGATCTTACATTATTCAACGAAGTATGGCTATTCATTAGGGACCCCATCCTCAATGAATTTAGTAGCGAGTGAATCACATCCTTTTATCTATAGGGATTGTGGGTGCATGGCTTTCCAAAAAGCACTACAAGTACAACAAAAACTATGGGATGATCGCATTGAGGCTAAGAAAAAACATCAGGTTGTCCCAACTGACATGCTACTCCTTTGTGAGCATGAGCCAATCCTGACAATTGGAAAACATGGTAAGCTTACCAATCTTCTTATCTCAGATGAGGCTCTTGTATCCAAAGGAATCAAGATCGTGCAAGTAGATCGTGGAGGGGATGTAACCTACCATGGACCTGGGCAAATTACAGGTTATCCAATATTTGACCTAGAGCATTATCGTATAGGGATTAAGGATTATATTTACACGATGGAGCAATGCATCATTGAACTACTCTATTTATATGATATTCATGCGGGACGTTTGAAAGGTGCCACGGGGGTATGGATAGATGAGGATACAGTCAATGCTCGTAAAATTTGTGCTATTGGAGTCAAATCATCTCGCTATGTCACTATGCACGGTTTTGCACTCAACGTTAATACAGATCTGAATTACTATAGTCTGATAAATCCATGTGGCTTTACCGATAAGGGGGTTACTTCAATAAAACAAGAAATTGGATCTGGAGATGTATACATTCCATTGGTAAAGCACCAGTTAGAAGGACTATTTCGCAAGCACTTCTATCACTTATACAATGCTTTTAATTAATCACTTCAACAAAGACTGTACGGGGTGACATCTACTCAGGGTATTACATATTTTCAAAATCTTCAATGGGATGATATGATCATGGGATAGTAAATGTGTATTTACCAAATACAAAAACCAGATAGCTTTTAGCTCAATAAATCTTCTTTTTTTATATCCTCGGGGACTTGAAAATGAATAATTCAATAAAAATATTATTAGTAGGCTATGGGCACGTAGGTAAGCACGTCGCTGCCACCGTGCAAACAACTCCAGGTATGGAACTGGTTGGCGTTGTTCGACGATCAAAAGAGCAGGACTCTCGGGCTCAGCTTTTGACAAATCACGGAATCCCTATTTATGTTGATGGAGATATTCTACCAAAAGCAGATGTAGCTATCTTAGCTGTACCCACTCGCTATGTACCCGACTATGCAAAACAATACCTTGCACAAGGCTTTGCCACAGTTGATAGTTTTGATATACATGATCGAATAGCTATACTACGCAATGACTTGATGTCAATAGCTAAAAACCACAACTCAGTATCAATTATTAGTGCTGGCTGGGATCCTGGGAGTGATTCAATCGTCCGCACTCTCATGCAGGCTATGACTCCCAATGGAATTACTTATACAAACTTTGGTCCTGGTATGAGTATGGGACATTCAGTAGCGGCCCGTGCTATTAGAGGGGTAAAGGATGCGCTCTCTGTGACTCTACCCATAGGCTATGGTCAACACCGCAGGCATGTCTTTGTAGAACTTCAAGAAGGGGGATCCCTTGATGAAGTCCGTCAGGCTATCCTTACCGATGATTACTTTGCGCATGACGGCACAACTGTTTCTCAGGTCCCTTCAGTCTCAGAACTTCAAGATGTAGGGCACGGTGTACATATAGCACGCAAGGGGTCATCTGGTACCACGCAAAATCAGCGACTTATCTTCGAGATGCAAATCAACAATCCTGCCCTTACAGCTCAAATGATGGTCGCAGCAGCACGAGCCACACAACGTCTCTCTCCAGGGGCTTATACGCTACCTGAAATTCCCGTAATAGATTTACTGCCTGGAGATCGTACGGAGTGGATCGCGAGACTTGTATGATGGCAGACTCCCCAACAAGTAAGTCTTTAAGTAAGCGAAAATCTTATGACTTCGGACTTTCCCTAATCCATAAATACCATATTCAGTACACCTATGCTACTTGCCATTACTTGGAATGTAAATCCGGCGATACTAACTTTTGGATCCTTTGAGTTACGTTGGTATGCAATCCTTTTCGCTGTGGGACTCTTCCTCTTTGGTCCATGGATTGTGCATCGTATTTGGCAGCGGGAGGGATTGCCAGAAATTTGGTTTGATAAGCTCTTTTGGTATGTAGCTATTGGGACGATTGTTGGAGCCCGGCTTGGACATTGTCTCTTTTACGATCCTGCTTATTACTTTTCCAATCCAATTGAGATCCTTAAGACTTGGGAAGGAGGTCTAGCTAGTCATGGAGGAGTCATTGGTCTCATCATTGTTATGTGGATTTACGCACGACGAGTCTCACACAAATCTATTCTTTGGGGAATGGATAGGCTGTGTGTACCTGTGGGTTTAGTTGCAGCAATGATACGCATAGGCAATCTAATGAACAGTGAGATATTTGGCTATCCGACCAATGTTCCTTGGGGCTTTCGCTTTGTACGCTCTGTGGAATGGCAGAGACTTGCAGGTGGTATGCCTTGTCACCCCACAGCAATCTATGAGGCTTTAGCCTATTTGGTAATCTTTGCTATATGTATGTGGCTATACTGGTGTCGTAATGCTGGATATAAGTACCAAGGACTTATTGTCGGTACTCTCCTTACACTTACATTTATGGCACGTATATTAATTGAGACGGTAAAGTTCGTCCAGGAACCTTGGGAGCATAATTTGGTTGCATCTATTGGACTGAATCAAGGTCAACTGCTTAGTATTCCCTTTGTCATCATAGGTCTTGCCATGGTTATCTACGCATTGCGACACCCGACTCCTCGAGCAGAGGTTGACCGACTCCTTGCCGAGGAGAAGCAACGCAAAATGCAAACCTCTTCTCATAGACAACCGAAATAACCCTATTCATACAAAGCACATATACCATTATGAAATACCATCATAACCAAATTACAGACTCCATATATTATATCGGAGCAAATGATCGCACGAAGTCCTTCTTTGAAGCATCGTGGTCTCTGCCTTATGGCGTTAGTTATAACTCTTTTCTACTCGTTGGCAAGTTTGTTGTACTCGTCGACGGGATAGATCTAGATGCAGCAGACAAACATCTTGGTAGAATTAAGTCAATCATAGGCTCCCGTCCTGTAGACTACCTCATTGTGGATCATATGGAGCCTGATCATAGTGGATCTATAGGTATTTTGCGGGCTCTTTATCCCGAGATGAAAGTAGTGGGCAATAAGAAAACATTTGACATGCTTGATTCCTACTTTGCTCCCATCCCTCAAAAGTTGCGGATAGAAATATCTGAAAAAGAGCCTCTACAGATTGGTGAGTTTACATTCAATTTCATCATGGCTCCTATGGTACACTGGCCAGAGGTTATGTTTACCTACGAAAGTCATAACAATGTTCTTTTTACAGCGGATGCCTTTGGTACATTCGGATCTCTTAATGGGGCTATCCTCGACCGGGATATGAATCTTGATATATACTATGAGGAGATGTATCGCTATTATGCTTGCATTGTTGGCAAATTTGGACCGTTTGTGCAGAAAGCTCTTGCCAAGTATAACTCTCTAGGTTTGTCTCCTTCTTATATCTGTTCTACTCATGGTCCTATCTGGACAGATTACGGATTTTCTAGAGCTATTGCCATCTACGATCAGTTGAGCAAATATGAAACCGATTGTGGAGCTGTAATACTCTATGGTAGCATGTATGGCCACACAGAGACTCTTGCTGAGGCCGTGGCTGAAGGCCTTGCTCAGGCTGGTGTCAAGCAGATTACTATATACAATGTTAGTACAGCTGATCCATCGTATATTCTCCGTGATGTCTTTAAGTATCGTGCTCTTATCGTAGGCGCTCCGACCTATTGCAACAGCCTATTCTCTCCGATGCGTGATATCCTCAACAAAATAGCCCTTCGTGATCTCAAAAATCACCTTATTGGTTACTTTGGTAGTTATACATGGGCAGGACAAGCAGTCAAGATCATGCCCGAAATCCTTGAAAAACTAAACTTCGATCAAATCTCAGCCCCTATAGAGATCAAGGGATCTCCAACAGAAGATCAGCTTGCTCAAGGACGTGACCTCGGTGCTGCAATTGCCAAAAAGCTATTGGAGCAATACCACTAAACCAAGTTATACAGCATCTTTAATATCTTCTTACTATGAGAGTTGTTATAGAGCAGGACTACGCAGCAATGTCATCCTGGGCTGCAGAGTATGTGATCAAGCGGGTCAATACTTTTAATCCCACACCCAATCGTCCTTTCGTGCTAGGACTACCCACAGGCTCTACGCCTATTGGTATGTATCAAGAGCTGTCAAAAGCTTGCCAAGGAGGGCGCATCAGCTTTAAAAATGTCATTACCGTCAACATGGATGAGTATGTTGGACTGGAGCCTTCACATCCTGAGAGCTACCATTACTTCATGAAGACCAACTTCTTCGACCATATA
>CAUUAW010000015.1:0-41525 GCA_963543315.1 uncultured Porphyromonas sp. | reverse complement strand
GTCGGGATGAGAAGACTCGAACTTCCGACCTCCACGTCCCGAACGTGGCGCGCTACCAACTGTGCTACATCCCGATAGTGAGTGCAAAGGTACTAAAATCTTCGACACACAAGGGAGTATTCTCCCCAGAGGGGCATACCAGGTTACAGCATTGATCTCTGGGGTTTGACTAGAGAAGACGGGAAATCTCTACCGTATTACGACTCGATAATTCCTGAATAGTCGATTGACTATTCGGGAATAAATGGGAGCTCATACCGTCACTATTTACAAATAATTCGGGAGTGATGACCTCTCCTATGACGAGACTCTTGAGATACTATCGCGCCTTACGCTAGGAGGTGTGCTAAGAGGGGCGCTGTAAAGGCTAGATGCGTGTAGGTCGCATAGCAGTGGATATGATGCCATAACTGCGTTGAGACAGGATCTCCCCACGCATTATACTGCTGGGTCTGTGAGGGTAGCGGATCAATAATCCGTGAATAGTGAAATTCGTGTCCTCGTACCTCGACACCCTCTATCTCTAGCCGTCTATAGCCCAAGGTAAGGTGCTTGCCCGCCATTGTCGCCGTCTGATCTAAGGCTCCCACGAGTGGATAGCTCTTTCCCTCCTCATCGGCGACCGACCTGCAGAGGAGCAGCATACCACCTCCCTCTGCCAGTAAGCGCCCCCCTCGAGTGATGTACTCTCGGATGCTCTGGAGTAGGGATTCGTTATGCGACAACTTGGGCAGAAATCGCTCGGGATAACCTCCAGGGAGATAGACAAAGTCGCTCTTGGGGAGCTCTCTATCACTAAGGGGGCTGAAGTATATCACCTCGCCCCACCGTTGTAGCTGGCGTACATTCTCCCAATAGAGGAAGTTGAGGGCATCGTCGCGAGCCACCGCAATGCGGCGAGAGCCAGACAGAGGGGGCTCCTGCTCACAAGAGATAATTCCATCCGGATCCCTCTGCGGTGAGATGGATAAGAGCTTGTCAACATCTATATGTCGCTCGATGAGATCGGCAACTCGATCGGCGTAACGGTCTATCTGCTCCAAGTCATCCGTCTCCAATCCCAGATAACGACTGGGTATCGTAATATCATCGACATGTGGCAGTGAGCCTAAAGCGGGGATCCCAGCATCTGCCGCCGCTTGCGTTAGATAAGTAAGGTGTCGCTCTGAATTGACTTTATTGAAGATGACTCCAGAGATCTTAATCCTAGAGTCAAAGTGTTGTAGCCCATAGAGGAGAGGAGCCACCGTATAGGCCATCGAGCGTGGAGTAACGACCAGCACGACAGGTAAGTCTAATAGACGAGCAATGTCAGCTGCGGACCCTTTACCCCGGTCATACCCATCGAAAAGCCCCATAGCACCCTCCACAACTACGGCTCCGGCATCCCTACGATAGCGGTTGTAGAGATCCTTAACCTGCCCAGAGCCATACATGAAGATGTCTAAATTGACAGCTGGACGCCCCGTGGCCACAGCATGAAGTCTGGGGTCTACATAGTCGGGGCCACACTTGAAGGCTTGAGTAATCACTCCTCGCCGTGTGTAGGCTCTTAATAATCCCATAGTCAGCGTGCTCTTACCACTCTCTGAGAGTGGTGCAGCTATGAGGAGGGCAGGTTGGGAAGACATAATACGGTAACTATAATTGTGTGTCTCTTAAGAGGAGTATCTCTAACTGTACCGAGGGGACTAATGGTTTACAGACCCGATAGCAGTGATCTACAATGCTCTGATAGAGGGGATGTGCCGTGTCGGGGAATATTTGCCAAAGCTCTCGTGCCAGGGTCATCCCCTCGATCTGGGTCAATTGCGCTGGGGTGGCACCACTCTCGGCAGCTAGGAATGCAATGAAAGCCTTGTCCATAATCACTTTTTTGCTGTGCGTGTCCAGCTCGCCAGCAGCTAGTTTGACCGCTTTGCCGATCATGATGCCAAGCGTAATGCTTGGGAAAGATAAATCCTCTGCTAGTCGGAGTGTCTCCCCGATGAAGTTGCCGTACTGCACAAAAGCATTCGCAGGCAGGTCGGGGAAGCGTCTCCGCAAGTAACGCTCACTACGCCCTCCCGAGTTTAGTACCAGGTGCTGCCCATAGACTGATTTACTTACCTCCAGCTCCCTTCGTATAGACTCAACAAAGGCTTCACTCGAGTAGGGGCGCACGACGCCGGTGCTGCCCAAGATCGATATTCCGTCTAGGATGCCTAACCGTGGGTTAAATGTATTATGAGCTAACGCTCGCCCCCGTGGGACTGATATGGTTAGATCTACACCTACTTGCGTTAGGTCTACCAAAGCTCCTATAGCTTGTCTCATCATCTGACGGGGTACGGGATTGACAGCCGGCTCTCCAACGGGAAGACCAATACCGGGCAATGTAATGCGACCTACACCCTCGCCTTGCAAAAAGACGACGTCACTATGCTCTCTGGACAGTGATAGCTCAACAACAATCTCCGCTCCGTCAGTGACATCTGGGTCATCGCCGGCGTCCTTAACGGCAATAGCTCGTGCGCCATCTGGAGTCAACTCGGCATGCTTAATGGGAAAAGGGATCCGCTCTCCCTGAGGCAGGGTGACCATTACCTGACTATATGGCTCTTCGTTGAGGAGTGTAAGGAGAGCTGCCGCCGCCGCCGCTGTAGCAGTAGTCCCAGTTGTCAAGCCAATACGCTGTGGGAAAAAGGTTGTCACTAACCGCTCTATAGATCGGCGTAACCCAATAGGTCCCTCCACAGTGTCAGTGGCAATGTATGGTAATGCAGGTCTTTTGACGACGAGAACAGCTATTCCTTGTCTTGCAGCTTGCTTGACTTTTTCAGTAAATCCGCTAGTATCACCACTCTCTTTCAGTAATACCATATCGGGTGATAATCGGACAAAGAGCTCCGAGTCCCTTTGCTCCCTATCATAATACACAACTCTATCCATCGGGAAGTCGCTATGCCTTAGTTGCTCTTCCGTATCTGCTATCGGCATCACTCGCAGGTAAGTCTCATGCTTTGTCCAATAAGGTCTCAGACGCTCTATGGAATTTACGCCCGTCAAAGCGAGTAATCTCCGAGGTTTCTCACGCTCTAGATATGTTAATGCCGCAGCAAAGGAATCTACAGTTACGACTGACGTGGGGAGTACTGGGTAAACCCTCTCATAGCGTATCGTGGGGATCTGCAAACATTGTATGCTCTTTGCCACTGTACTATGCACTCCCATTGCAAAAGGATGCGCAGCATCTACTATGAGCGCGACAGAATGCTCTCGGCAGAATTGCACCATTGCCTGAACATCCATACCTCCCTCTATGCGGATCCCATGGTGCATCGATAACTCTTGCGAGGGTCCTCTGGTGGAATAATAGAAGGATTTCCCCGCCTCTTCGCACACTTCGAGAGCAATCTTCCCCTCTGTCGTACCTCCAATGATTAGTATCATTTTCCCAATGATTTGATGGAGAAGTGGAGAGTCTTAGGGTCAAAATCGATCCCCTTATCTGCAAAGTATCTCGATAGTGTCCCCTCTTCCGCTAGGGTCTTTGGGGATCCTATATACAACTGACGGTCGTCATCTAACAGCCACACCTGATCTGCTATTTGCAGAGCTAGCTCTAAGTCATGCGTAGAGAGGAATATCGTCTTGTGCGCTACCCGAGATAATCTTAGGAGTAACTGGAGCATCTCCACTTTAGATGGGAAATCAAGAAACGCAGTTGGCTCATCGAGTAGTATGATTGGCGTCTCCTGCGCGAGGGCTTTAGCGATCATTACTTTCTGCCTTTCACCATCGCTGAGTGAGTCTATCATACGTTTGGAGAGAGATTCTATACCAACTGATTTTAAAGCTTCGACTACAGCTCGGCGATTGCTCTCATTCATTTGCCCCCAAAAGCCTGTATAAAGGCTTCGCCCTAGGGTTATCATCTCGTAGGCTGTCGTATTACTCATGACGAGTCGCTCTGTCAGCACTACGCTAATACGCTGTGCCAGTTCTCGTGGTGAGTACTTTTTGATTTCCTTACCCTCTATAAGTAATCTCCCCGCTAGCTTAGGCTGGAAGGCGGCAATCGTCCTAAGGAGCGTAGATTTCCCAACGCCATTGGACCCTATTAGGCAAGTCAATTGTCCCGACCACACTGTCGCATGAAGATGACTCGCCACAAAGCTATCGTGCTTCGCGTGTCTATAACCTATAGCTAGGTCACATAGCTCTATAGCAGCATGAGTCGTCATAGGATTATAGTTGCTCCCTCCGCCGTTTGTCAAAGAGTACCCATATCACGATAGGCGCGCCAATGAGAGCCGTCACCGAGTTGATCGGCAAAGCTCCCTCCATGCCCGGCATGCGAGCTATTAAATTGCAGCAAAGAGCTAGCAAAGCACCCACAAGCGTTACGGCAGGCATTAATGTGAGATGGTTAGAGGTCGCAAAGATCGTACGGCACAAGTGCGGCACCGCTAAGCCAATGAAAACAATCGGGCCACAATATGCGGTGACAATTGCTGTGAGGAGACAGGCAGAGAATATCACCAGATGCCGTGCACGTGTATAGTTTAGTCCTAAGCTACGGGCATAATTCTCCCCCAGCAACATCAAGTTTAGCACCTTAATAAGGAGGAATGACAATGGGATCAAGACCGACATAATGAGGACAAATGTAGTCACCTGATCACCGCTTACCTTTGCAAAGCTCCCCAAGCCCCATATCACATAGCTGCGCACATCCTCATCATTGCTAAAGAACTTCAGTACCCCAATCACTGCATTAGCTATATATCCGATCATCACACCCATGATGAGTAGCACTACATTGCCTCGAACGCGCTGTGCTAACGTCATAATGATCGACATCACTAGTAATGCTCCCAAAAGAGCCGCCACAGAGACTGCCATCTCTCCAGCGAAGCCCAGTCGCACCAAAGCTCGCTGACTGATACTCCCCGAGAGCAAAATAAATGTAGCTACCCCCAAACTTGCTCCAGAGCTAATACCAAGCTCTGATGGTCCCGCCAAAGGATTGCGAAAGACCGTCTGCATCTGCAATCCGCTGATCGAAAGCCCTGCTCCCGCTGCGACGGCAGTAATAGTTTGTGGATAGCGACTCTTCCAAACGATATTACTCCATATCTCATTACCCTCTCCATCCCCACCAAACAGGATCTCGACAACCTGACCAAAAGGTATGGCAATCGTACCCAAAGAGAGATTGAGTACAAAGAGTAGCGCAATCAGGAGTGCAATCAGTACAAAAGCAATAATCGGACGACGCATAAGGCGATCTCACTATCTCTCTCAGCGATCCAGGATCGAATAAAAGACCGGCTCGTGATCTGGTAATAGTTGGGGATGGAAGAGATGTATCAAATCTGCGAGCACAACCTCCGGCTCTACTGGCGACAATTCGTAAAATGGTCTCTCTCGCAGATTGCAATAAAGCACCCGCCGATCCTTATAAGCCTTGAAATCTTTATAGCGAGCATCCGTCTTACCCAGCACTTCATACGAGAAGGTCCCATCATAGCCATTTGCTATACGCCAGTAGTCGGCATCTGCAGCTTGGGCGTAAACTGTCTCAAAGTCTACATAAAATCCTCCTGACTCCGGATCATCCTTCATAAAGTAATCAGCACCAGCATCCTCAAAAAGGTGGGCTAGATAGCTCTTCCCGCCGACTACATACCAGTTACCCCCATGCAATTCGCCGCTCAGCACCTTAGGACGCACGAGTCCATCTGGGATCAATGCTTGCAACTCACGATACCGGGACTCTATCGTACTAAAGAGTGCCTCCGCACGCGCCTCTAAGCCGAGGAGCAATGCCGTAAACTTGACCCACTCCGCTTGCCCTAAAGGTGAAGTCTCTTTGTACCCCAAAAAGGTAATCAGAGGTATATCCAGCTGCTTAATCACACCATAGCCACCACGCTTAAAGGGGCTAACAAGGATAACATCAGGCTGTAAAGCCATGATCAGCTCACTGTCGAAGTTCCCCTCAATACCAATCCTTTTAGCATCACCCGAGTCCAGACGACCTCGCATCTCCTTATTAAAGAGAAATTGTGTGCTAGGCATCCCCACGACACACTCTACAGCATCCAGCTTGATGAAGTTAGAGAGCTGCAGTGTCGTCATAACAATTACCCTCTCTACCGGGGTTTTGATAACCATGTATTCCTCGGGGATTGGGGGCTCATTCGTTAGTCCCCGAGGCACAAGAGCATAGCGATACACCTCATTACTGTCATGCGTCGGGTCAGAGATCGTGACCAGTGTCACGTCTCCCTCACGCTTTACCTGCAATCCCTCGGCATAGCGTATTAGGGTCGTACTATCACCCTGCGACACTTGCTGAGGATCTCCACTAGATCTTTGCTTACTGCAGGATGTAACAAGCAGGGTGAGTAACACTAGGAGTAGTAAATATTTCATATAATGTGTCATAACCATGTCGTACTAATCTCTTTATGCCCCGGCCCCTCCGGAATATTGTGTTATATTTCCTCTTTATAATACTCTATCGCAAAGGTAATGAAACGAAATAACCTCGCAACGATCGGACTACCGATCGTGGCTTCCCGAGCCGCTTATAACTTACCGCTCTATTAACCCCTCCCGGACATCCCGGCTCATCCCTGGTCAAAGGCAAAAATTTGCTCCAGAATAATTGGGGAATATTCTCGGGGTAAAAACTTTTTTACTCCCGAATATCCGATGGACCACACCGGAATCATCGTTCGGCGGTTACTGAATGATCAAACTGCGATTACCGAATTATTTTTTCGCCCTTCTGAGGCAAGCCCTATCCACCCCCAGTGCGAGAGCTACAGAGGTCGAGATCTCCCGGAGACCTCCCCGGCTTTCATTGCAAATGGGCAAAGGTTTATTGTCTAACATTCGCCACGTGAGCGATTATTCTTACATTTGCAGCCGGAGTGTATCGTCTCTCCATCTAGACTATCAATAAGGCATATAGATTAAGCAGGGTCGTGTCGCGTATGAATCTGTCACACATCGAGCAGCTTGGGATAGCGGTCAAGAGCATCCCGGAGGCACAGTCTCTTTTTGAGAGCATGCTGGGACTAGCCTGCTACTGCCTAGAGGAGGACGTAAACCAAAAAGAGCTCTCAGCGTACTCCTAGAGATTTGCGGCTGCAAGGATGTCGCTAAACAGTAGAGATCATATCAAAATAAACGCTATATACTACAATGAGTGTACAACAAGAAAAGATAAAGCAGCTCCTCGCAAAGCGCGAGGAGGCTCGTCTCGGAGGAGGCGAAGAGCGCATAGAAAAGCAGCATGCCCAGGGCAAGTACACAGCCCGCGAACGTATAGCTATGCTTCTCGATGAGGGATCCTTTGAGGAGATTGACATGTTTGTACAGCATCACTGCACAAACTTTGGCATGGAGCGTAAGAAGTTCCTCGGAGATGGTGTTGTCGTAGGTAGTGGGACAATCGAGGGGCGCCTCGTATATGTCTACGCTCAAGACTTTACTGTCATCGGCGGAGCCCTGGGAGAGATGCTCGCATCTAAGATATGCAAGGTCATGGATCTGGCTCTAGCTATGGGAGCTCCCTGTATCGGGCTCAATGATTCGGGCGGGGCACGCATCCAGGAGGCTGTCAATGCACTCTGTGGATACGGGAACATCTTCGAACGCAATATCCTAGCATCGGGTGTTATTCCCCAGATTTCAGGAATTTTCGGCCCCTGTGCTGGGGGAGCTGTCTACTCGCCAGCTCTTACCGACTTTAATATTATGGTGCGAGGATCCAGCTATATGTTCCTCACAGGCCCTAAAGTTGTCAAGACAGTCACAGGAGAAGACGTATCACAAGAGGAGCTTGGCGGAGCTGATGTACACGCATCCAAGAGTGGCGTAGCACACTTCGCTGTAGACAATGAGGAGGCTGGCATCCAGCTCATCCGGCAGCTGCTCTCTTTTCTCCCTCAAAACAATATGGAGGAGCCTCCTTTTGTCGCTTGCGATGACCCAGCAGATCGTTGTGATGACCTGCTCAATGAGATTATTCCTGACACACCAAATCGCGCTTACGACATGTATGAGGTGATCGGATCTATTGTAGACCATGGTGAGTTCCTCGAGATACATCGTGATTTCGCACGTAACATTATCGTAGGCTTCGCACGATTTAATGGGCAGAGTGTGGGAATCGTCGCTAACCAACCCAAGGTAATGGCTGGTAGTCTCGACTGTAACTCATCACGCAAAGCGGCCCGTTTCGTCCGGTTCTGCGATGCATTTAATATTCCTATTGTCTCCTTGGTTGATGTCCCCGGATTCCTCCCAGGCACAGGTCAGGAGTACAATGCCGTTATCGCCCATGGGGCTAAGCTACTCTACGCCTATGGAGAGGCGACAGTACCAAAGATCACGATCGTACTTCGCAAATCCTACGGAGGTGCTTATATAGTGATGGGCTCTAAGCACCTACGCTCTGATATTAACTATGCGTGGCCATCGGCCGAGATTGCCGTCATGGGTCCTTCGGGAGCTGTGGAGGTCGTCTTCGCTAAGGAGGTAAAAGCGAGTGCAGATCCTGCTAAGACAACACTGGAGAAGGAGGAGGAGTATCGTGAAGCATTCGCTAATCCTTACTATGCAGCCTCCTATGGGTATATCGATGACGTCATAGAGCCGCGGAATACACGCTTCCGCATCATACGAGCCCTACAGCAACTACGGACGAAGAAGCAGACTCTCCCCGCCAAAAAGCATGACAACCTACCTCTTTAATGCAGACTAAGATGGTTATCAAAAAGCAAGAAAAGGGTAAGAAATCACCGTCTAAAGAGAAACAACAGACGACAATAGCTCCCACGCCTGAGGAAATCTCTATCGCCCTCGCCCTCGCTCAGGCTCTAGGCTCTCCTCATGATGAGGAGTCCTTTAGGCTAACAATACAGCGCAAAGAGTTCGACCCGTGGTCGTATAAACTACAATCTATGCGCACCACTCCGAGCAAGCAGTATTATATATAACGTACACGGCAGTGCTTTAGTGGCCTAGGCTAATCCTAGACCACTAAGCTCCCCCATACCAAACCCTTTATGAAAGAATATAAGTACAAGATCGATGGCAAAGAGTACGCCGTCAAGATCGAAAAGATCGAAGGAGACCAAGCGCAATTAGAGGTCAATGGCAAGCCATACAATGTCGAGATAATACAGGAGAAAAAGGAAGCGGTCAAAGTGTCCAGACCGGCTCCAGTCCCAGCGCCTACCGTATCGACAGCTCCGACTCCCACTGCAGTGCCAACACCTTCAGGGGCGGGCAAATCCGTCAAAGCTCCTCTCCCAGGCGTTATTATCTCAATTGACGTACAAGTTGGTCAGCAAGTCAAACGAGGACAACAGGTCGCTGTGCTCGAAGCCATGAAGATGGAAAACGGTATCAACGCCGAGGCTGATGGGACCATCACCGAGATCAAAGTCAAGGCTGGCGACTCTATCCTAGAGGGCACAGACATCCTAATCATCGGATAGGGAAATCTCTTCCAGAGAGTTAGAGAGCTAGGACCGAGTAGTTTACCTCTTGGAGTAAGGAGCATTTGGAGAGATCCAGACATCTCTACTCCTTTATCGAGAGAGGTATGGTGACTGGGTCCTGGCTCTCCTTTGTATACTCATACCTGTAAGTATACAATTACAGCGACCCCACACCACCCCTAGCAGTAATTACTACGGGGCTCCCTACGTAGCTCACGATGAATAGTCGCAGTCCTAAGTAGGAGCCATCAGCCTTTGACGTCGTGCAGGATACTACTCAATAGGGGCTATAACTCTCCATGCTCCCCGCTTATGACGGTATCTGTCTCCGCACCATCTAAAAGCCGTTACGGTATTGAGAAACATTTACTCCAGAATAGCACGGTCATAATTCCCGAGTAGTCAATTGATAATTCCGAGATTATATTTTGACTATTCCAGGATTATTTTCTCATCTCACGGGTAATATGTCCCATTAAAGTTGGAGAGTTGCCTGAGATCATAGGGGAATACTTTTTGGAGGATTGCGAACTTTTCTCTATCTTAGAGGGCGTTTTTTGAACATGTAACCGTTATGAAAATCAGACAATCCATACACCAGGCTATTCTCCTACTCGTCTCTCTACTGACGATTAGCACAGCCTGCTCAGCACAAGACAAAGAGAAGAAGGGCGGATCACAGTCTAAGATCCTGCACATTGATGCAAACTATATGCGGGATAACATCTACGACTTTGAGGCGCATCCGGATACCTTCGTATATAAGGGAACGAAACCCGCCATCATCGACTTTTATGCCGACTGGTGTCGCCCTTGCCGCCAACTATCTCCTAAACTAGAAGAGGTTGCCGAACGGTATGCCAATCAGCTTGTAGTCTACAAGGTCAATGTAGATGAGAGTCCACTCCTAGCTAATCTCTTTAATGTTAAGAGCATTCCCATGGTACTGTTTGTACCTCTAAATGAACAGCCCTATCAAAGCCTTGGGGATCTACCGATGGATCACATCGAGGGATTACTAAGCAAGATCGGAGTCAAACTAACCAATAACTAACGTCACATAATCGACAGAACTATGTCTACAGTAAAATTTAAAGATAGTATTACCATCACATTAACCGGAGATCAACCGAAGGTTGGCTCTATGGCTCCCGACTTTGAGCTAGTCAAGAAAGATCTCTCGACAGCCAAGCTCTCAGATTATCGAGGCAAGCGTGTCGTGCTCAATATCTTCCCCAGTATCGATACGGGTGTCTGCGCAGCTTCTGTCCGTCGGTTTAATGCAGAGGCCGCAAAACTAGACAATACGGTTGTCCTTTGCATTTCTCAAGATCTACCCTTTGCACAGGCTCGCTTCTGCGGAGCTGAGGGACTAGACAATGTAGAGACTCTCTCATGCTTCCGCTGCTGTAAGGTAACAAACTCAGGAGCAGCATTCCGCAAAGGCTATGAACTCATGATGCTAGACGGACCCCTCGCAGGGCTCCAAGCTAGATGTGTATTCGTTATAGACACTGACGGCAAGATAATCTACGAGGAGCTAGTACCCGAGATCACACAAGAGCCAGACTATGACAAGGCTATTGCAGCTCTAAGCTAAGGGATCTTCATTAGGTCATACGGCACAAAACGGTACTGGGCTCGTGACTCCTAGTTATAGAGCTCAGCACCGTTTCTTTAATCTGAACAGGAATAACCCCAACGAACTATGAGAAGGCGACTTTTCTTCCTCCTCCTAAGCGTGATAATCTACCAGCTCAGCGCCCAGGTTCGCGTCGCAATCCCTACAGACGTTGACTACACAACGAGCTATCTTCTCGCCGTCTATGATGATGACACTCAGATCGCAACGATCTGCCGTGAATATATTGTAGACCCTACACACGAGACTACCGAGATTGCCGACGTCTTGTATTTATCCAATCCTGACGGATCAACTAACTATGCTCGCGGATATTCCCTCTCCGACGCTCGCCACTACATCTGGGACTTAGAGAGCAACCAATGCACAGCATTAGACCTAGACACCAACTGGAAAGGGCTTTACATCACACCTTCTCAGCAAGTTTCTTATACATCTCTCGCTAATGCTCGTGTGGCGACGACCAAGCCCATACAGCTCATTGACCAGCGCGGCGATGAATCTCTCTGTTATGGCATTGTCAAAGTTGGGGCGCAACTATGGATGAGAGAGAACCTCTACACCCTCCGCTGGCGTGATGGATCGGAGATCACGACGGGACTTACCAAAGAGGCTTGGTGGAAAACCGAGGAGCTCGCCGCCTGTTACTACAAAGATGACGCTGCTCTCCTATCATCTCATGGCGGACTATATAATCACTATGCTGTCGTTGATGCCCGTGGATTGGCTCCTCAGGGATGGATAATAGCCTCAGATGAATTATGGAAATCCATGATACGCTACGTCGATCCTCAAGGTTTTGAACCAAATCCCGACGACCTCAGCTACGAATCTGAGAATGCGGGTCTACTCCTCAAGAGTACTGACGGTTGGAAAGTCCCTCCTTCTCCCGAGCCAGGTGCGACTCTCAAGCAAGGGAATAACAAAACGGGCTTTAATGCTCGCCCGATGGGTAGTACGTCAGAGTCCAAGTATCTGAACTATTACTCGGCAGAAGGCTTTCAAGCTTACTTCTGGACCTCCTCCCTTTATGACAAGAATGCCATATTCAGACGCTTTTATTGGGATTCAGACATTGCCAATAAATTTTATGGGAAAAGGAACTATGGCTACTCAGTACGCTGTATGTGCCCAGCAACTCAAGTCGAGATAATAGATCCCACACAGCATGTCGTAGAGGGAGTACAAATACAGAGTCTCATAGACCCTACGACATCTTTTACTCTCCGAGCTGCCAGCAAGAGTGGACAGATAGAGATCACCGATGCTGCGGAGAGCAAGCTCACCTTTACAGTTGACAGGACCATTGATCTGCTTACGCCAGGAGCCGGGACTCTCATCACCTTACCTGCCTCTGTGAATAACGAAAACCTCTCCATCTCTGGAGAGCTTCTCTACCTTGATCTCTCAGGACAAAAAATTACCGATCTGAAGATCGGTCAGATGGATCTCCTAAAGGCTCTGATACTAAACGACAACCAGCTAGCCAGCCTCCGCCTACCAGCTCTCCCGGCTCTGAAAATGCTCTCGGCTTCCTCCAACAAGCTTTCCAAGCTAACGCTAAGGGATTGCCCAAGCCTCACAGAGATCTCCGCAGTTGCTAATAAGCTATCCGATCTATCTCTAGCCAACTGCCCAAAGCTAGACAGACTGGAGATCAATAACAACCTATTATCCAATCCACTACCTCTTGTAGAGAGTCTCCCTATTCACTCTGATATAATAGCAAATCCTGGCCACGTCATCTTCCTAAATACAAAAGGGGCTGGCAACCTCCCCGAGGGGAATATAAAGAGCGACACACTTATCATCGAAACGAGGGAGAAGGGTTGGCTTATCCTCGACGGAGAGACAGAGCTATCAACCCGTACAACAGAGATAACGCATGAGCATGCTCTGCACTTTGCCCCGACATCGCGAGAGGGCTGCTACGAGATCGTCGGAGTGATCCCCTCCTTTTGGTCTATCTACTCGACAGCAGGCGCCCTTTTATCCACGAGCCTTCAGACGCAGGAGCATGGTAATATGCTCGACCTATCGGATCTGCCTTGTGGCATCTATATCGTACATCTCATCGACGTCACTGGGATATCCCACAACTGTCGTGTCATACGATGAGACATGAATAGACTTTATGGGAGTCTTACTCCGTAGTAAACACCAGATTTCGTCCGTGCAAATCTTCTTTTTATTACGGAGTAGTCAAATGAGTATTACGGAATAAGCAACCGACAATTACGGAATAAGCATCTAAGCATTCCGTAATCAATCCTTTGACATCATACCATAATCTACACCTCCCTTTGAGAGCTTTTGCATTCTTATCGTAAACAGCTGAGAGCCATTCCTCAAAGATCTGACAAGAGTCGACAAATTAATCAATGTTTGTCAATAGTAGATTTTAGCGTAACTTTGTGGCAATCTATATCAAGTAAATAATAACGATAGATCAAATATACTCATGCAGAACAAAGGATTTGTGATCCTCTTTGCCGTGCTACTGACGGTTATCTGCGCCTTCTACATCTCTTTTACCCCCGTGGTAAGACACTATGACAAGAAGGCTCAGGAGATGACCGCAGCAGGAAAGGATGGACAAGCGTATCTCGACTCAATGGCCAATGAAAAAGTCTGGTTTGGCTACACGCTTAAGAAGGCGCGCAACCAGCAGATCGGACTAGGACTTGATCTCAAAGGCGGTATGAATGTTGTCCTTAAGGTCAATGGCCGTGACCTATTACGTAATCTCTCTGGGCATAATCAGTCTCCGGATTTCATCGAAGCGTTAGATCACGCAGCGAAAGAGGGGTCTAACGACTTCATCAAAACCTTTACAGATGCTTTCAAGCAGCTAGAGCCCTCAGGATCTCTTGCTGTTATCTTTAGCAATGGACCACTACATGATGTTATCTCTCCTAAGTCAAGCGACCAGGAGGTAGTCAAGATACTACAAGAGAAGTACAACAGCGCTATAGATGCCGCTATCAACGTCCTCAAGACTCGTATAGATCGCTTTGGTGTTGTCTCTCCTAATGTACAACGCATTGAGGGGCAAGGGCGTATCCTCGTCGAGCTCCCTGGCGTCACAGAGCCTCAGCGTGTCCGCGAGCTCCTACAGCGTAGCGCAAATCTACAGTTCTGGCGTACTTATACCTACGACGAGATCTCGAATGATCTCATCGATGCCGATGCCCGCTTGACAGCTATGGCAAACGAAGACTACAAAGTCTCTGCAGATACAGCAGTAATGGCTGCAGACTCTACGACAGCACAGACACCTGAGGGGGTCAAAAATGTCCTACTCAGCAAGCTTAACTTAACGAATCATGGTGCCGTAGTCGGCTATGCCCGTCGTGCTGATCGTGATAAGATTGATGAGATGCTCGATCTCGCGCATCGGAACAACTTTATCAGAGAAGACCTAATGCTCCTCTGGGGAAACTCTCCTATCAAAGATCCTACGACTGGTAAAGAGACTGATGTCTACGAGCTCTATGCCATCCGTGGAGACCGTAATGCGGCTCCAGATCTGGGAGGAGATGTCGTTACCACGGCACGTAGTGAAGTGCGCAACGATCTTGGTCAGAGTCGCCCTGTAGTTACAATGTCTATGAATGACGAAGGTGCTCGCACATGGGCTCGTCTCACGGGAGACAATATTGGCAAGAGCATAGCCATCGTCCTAGATGGGGTTGTCTACTCAGCACCTAATGTTAACTCTGAGATTACTGGTGGTCGCTCTGAGATCTCGGGTCATTTCACCGTTGATGAGACGACAGACCTTGCGAATGTACTGAATTCAGGACGTATGGAAGCCTCTGTAGAGATCGAGCAAGAGAGTGTCGTCGGTCCTACTCTCGGTAATGAGTCGATCCGGGCTGGGGTCATCTCATTCATCATTGCCATACTCCTCCTGATGATTTACATGTGCCTCGCTTATGGACTCATACCAGGTCTCATAGCCGATGGAGCTCTAATCCTCAACAGTTTCTTCACGCTGGGTATTCTAGCCTCTTTCCACAGCGTATTGACTCTCTCAGGCATTGCGGGGCTTGTACTAACTCTCGGAATGGCTGTCGACGCAAACATCCTAATCTTCGAGCGTATCAAGGAGGAGCTTCGCGCGGGTAAATCAATGACGCGTGCCATACAAGATGGTTACAGTAACGCATTCTCGGCGATCTTTGACTCTAACCTTACGACAATCATTACGGGCGGTGTCTTATATGCATTCGGTACTGGTCCGATACGAGGCTTTGCTACGACTCTGATCATCGGTATCATTGCATCCTTTATTACTGCGGTCTTCCTAACGCGCATTGTCGTGGAGGCTCTAGATAGGAAGGGACGCATGAATAAGGTTACCTATACAACGCCTCTTACTCGTAACTTCTTTAAAAATCCTAACTACAAGATTTTGGAGAATCGTAATAAGGGCTTCATCATCTTTGGCTCCATTTTGATCCTTGGCCTTGTAGGATCTTTCATTTGGGGACTAAATAGAGGTATTGAATTCTCGGGAGGTCGTAATTATATTGTATCCTTTAATCAGCAAGTTTCCTCAAGTGCCATTCGAGAAGCTCTGGCAAAGCCTCTAGAGGAGCGTGTACTCGTCACCTCTATTGGTACGGAAGGCAATCAAGTCCGCATATCAACCAACTATGGCTTAGGGCTAGCCAATGAGAGTGAAGACGAGGAGCTGCTCGTTGTCGGTAAGGTTTTTGAGGGTGTCCAGCAGTTCCTCCCAGCAGGCACGACAGAGCAAGAGTTTGTCGACAACTACATAATCAGCTCTCAACGCGTTAGTCCTAGTATGTCTAAGGATATATCTAGACAGGCGATTATCGCAGTTATACTCTCACTCATCTTCATGGGGCTATACATCTTACTGCGATTCCGCAACTGGGCTTTCTCTCTAGGGGCATTTGCGTCTGTAGCAACCACGACACTACTCATTGTAGCAAGCTACATCCTCCTATGGAAAGTGATGCCCTTTACCATGGAGCTAGACCAAAACTTCATTGCGGCTCTACTAGCTATCATCGGGTACTCGATCAATGATGTGGTGGTCGTCTTTGACCGTGTACGTGAGACGCTGCACAACTACCCAACTAGAGAGGAGCAGACTGTGATGAACGATGCTCTCAACAGTACTCTCTCTCGTACGATACAGACCTCCTTCTCGACCTTCCTTGTGGTCTTCATCATCTTTATACTCGGAGGTGTCTCGATGCGTAGCTTTACTTTTGCAATACTCATTGGTATAGTCTATGGAACATTTTGTACGCTCTTCGTGGCATCGCCTATCGCTTACTTAGTACGGCGCAAGCAGCGGAGCAAACGATCTGCTATAGCAAAGCAATAAGTAGCTAGAGACTCAACATTACAGAGCCTACCCAACAGTACGATTGGGTGGGCTCTCTTTTTATTAACCTCATGGCTTTAAAAAGGGAAGGTCATCGAGGGCTTTATCTGCGCTTTACCATATCATTGGAGAGAGACTCCGGAGTGACAAATCCATCATTACGGGATAAGCAAACGAGCACTCCGGGACCCTCGATCAGCAGTTCGGGAGTAAAACACACCTCATTACAGAGTAATCCTCAGATTATCCCTATATCGTCAGATGGCGACCTCTAGAGCCTCCGCATAGGCTCCCAGTCAAGTCGAGAGATCAGATCCTACCCGATCTCCCAAGGCTCACCAAAGAGTTGTAAGGTGATTTGATAAGAGCCCACATTCTCTATCGCTCTATTTCGTACCTTTGCATTGCGTACGAGTGGCACTGTACGCTTATACTCAAACAATATGACATCTATACAACCAGACCAAACCCTCTCTATTGCTCAGTCGGTAGCGCATCGCCTACTGACCATCAAGGCTGTAGAGCTACGCCCAGACACCCCCTTTACCTGGGCTTCCGGATGGCTCAGCCCAATCTATTGCGACAACCGCAAGACGCTCTCCTACCCTATACATCGCAACTATATCAAGCAGGCCTTTGCGGTACGGGTGAATGATCTGTATCCTGACGCTGAGGTGATCGCGGGTGTCGCTACTGGCGCTATCTCCTGGGGGGCTTTAGTCGCAGATGCTCTCGGGCTACCATTTGTGTATGTACGCTCATCAGCTAAAGATCATGGGAAGCAGAACCTTATTGAGGGGTATCTGCCCAAGGGTGCTCGTGTCGTGGTTATCGAGGATCTTATATCTACAGGAGGCAGTAGTATGAAAGCTGTGGAGAGCCTCCAAGCTGCAGGAGCTCAAATACAAGGATTGCTGGCTGTCTATACGCATGGCTTCGCAGAGGCTCGAGAGCTTTTCGCTCAGGCTGGCGTGTACATGGAGACGCTAACAGACTACAATGAGGTGATTCGTCAGGCGATCTCTGCAGATTATGTCTCAGAGAGTGACCTGGAATTACTGACCCAGTGGCGACAGAATCCTAGTCAGTGGGGGCGCTAAGCCTTAATCTGATTCCGCTCGACGAGATATTACATTAACTCCCTATCCCATGAAGATAAAGAGTCAAAGCGTCGTCTCACCTCACAGTTGCGAGGCGATCTATTATAAGATTAGTGATCTTAAACATCTAGAAGAGTTACGCCCGCTCTTGGAGGAGAGACAAGTCGAGCTAATCCCCCTAGATAGTGATCACTGTAAGCTAAAAGCTCAGGTAATGCACATCTCGGCAGAGATAGGACTTGTCGTATCGGAGCGCACCCCAATCGAAGAGGTTCGCTACAAGATAGAGCATGAGATGCTCCCGGCAACGATTTCCATCCGACTGACTCCGCAAGGCGTTAAGCAGACAGAGCTAATCGTCTCAATAGAGGCACCTATAAATCCCTTTGTGGCAGGCATGATACAACCTCGCCTTAAGGAGGCTGTGCAGCAGATCTCCCAGATACTAGGGCAGCTCGACTACGACTAGTAAAGCTACGAAGAGTGCGATGAGAGAGTGGTTAGGGGCTACTAAAAAGATTGCATTGCTAATACTATGCGGCATTGCCCTTGGATGTCAGCGACAAGAGCAGTCTGTAACACCCCTACATCCCGTACACTACACGATCTATTTCAATAGTGCTGAGGGGCATATGCTCATCCCCATCGGAGGCTATCTACGTGTCACAAAACCAAGCACAGCGTACTCTGCTATCGGATTCGGTGGGATCCTCGTAATACATGGCTTTATGGGCAGCGATGCAACTGACTATTACTATGCATATGACCTGGCTTGCCCAAATGAAGTAGACCCCAAGATATCTCTAGTTGTCAATGAAAGGCTGGAGGCTGAGTGTCCGCAATGTCATAGTCGCTACAGTATTGTCTATGGAGGAGGCACACCTATTGCCGGACCCTCACAGCATCACCTTTTACCCTACCGTGTATTACCTATAGATGGAGGCCTATTAATTACCACTCCTGAGCTATGAGCCGACGGATACGCCCGATACTTTTCTTTGTCTACTGGACGATGCTCACAGCAGTTGTTGCAGCGCAGTCACGATATGAGTACGATATCCCATTGCCAGCATTTGACAAGGACTCCAAGGAGCTTCTATACCGCGGGAAGACCTTACACAGCTTCCTGATCAATCCCTACACAGGTGCGCTGTACTCTGCACCGCCAGATACTCTCAGTACACTCTTTCATGATCAAGTCAAAGCAGAGAGCCGCTCTATTGTAATGGCTTATCTGGGCAATTTGCGCTCGCCGTGGATGGATATGGATTACTTCAACCGACGGCGCACTCTCCATAGATATCTATACAACCAAACGTTATCCGGGTTTATTTGGGACGAGTCAAGGAGGCTTTTTTACCGTACAAGGACTCCTTTTACTAAGCTATTCTATCAAAGAAACGGTAGTTCTCAAAGACGTGAAGAGCAGTTTGATTTTACTCTTGCTCTCAATCTTAATCGACGAATAGCTGCAGGCGTAGACTTTAATTACACATACTCCCCAGGTTATTACATTAGTAATCGGACAAAAAACTGTGATTATAGACTCTTCGGATCCTTAACTCTAGACCGTTACGAGGCATATATCTCAGGGGGAAACAACTATACCAAGATTACGGAGAATGGGGGAATCCTGGAGGATAGCTACATAAATAACCCATCTCATAGCAGATCTCAGAGCGGCTCCGGGAAACGAAATCTGGCAAGTACCGAAATCCCGGTACGTCACGCAGGGCAAGTATGGAACGGAGTTAACGAGGGGCATCTCTTCTTCTCTCACAGATATAACTTAGGGTCCTACCATCCTCTACCCGTTCAAGACTCAATAACACTCTTCGGAGTGCATAGGACGGAGAGTGATTCGACACATTTTGTCCCCATAGCTAGCATAGGACACATCCTCAGTTACACAAGGGGGCGGCATGAGTATGTCAACTACAACAAAGCATCGTGGATGCTTTATCCCAACCATTACCCCTATATGCACCGGGGAAAGAGTGGGAAGCTCGACTCACTCTATACAATGCCATTTGATAGTACCCGATGCTGGCAGGTAGATAACAGCTTCGTCCTATCACTTCGCGAAGGCTTTCGCCCCTGGGTTAAGTTCGGAATTGAGGCTTATGTCCGCTTGGCAAACAAGTTTTATTATAATCCCGACTCCGTCTATCAAGAGCGAACCGGAGAGCATACGATGGATCTTATCATCGGTGGACGTATAGCTCGTACTGCAGGTCAGTTACTGAATTTTGATGCTCACTTAGAGAGTACTCTACTAGGAGAGAATATTGGGTCTGTACTCGCAGCAGGAGGTCTCAGCACGTCGTTTCGCTTGTGGAGCTTTCCCGTCGGAATCCAGGCCTGGGGTAGTTTGGAGAATAGACGTCCAGACTACTATATACGACACTTTCATGGGACCTTCCACCGCTGGGACGTAGACTTTGGCTACGAGCGCCGACTAGCTTTTGGCGGGAAACTAACTTTAGATCAGTTAGGCACGTCATTATGCCTTGAAACTGCCACACTACAAAATCAGATTTACTGGGATCCGAAAGCAATAGCACGGCAATGTGCCGACCCGATACAGTTACTCTCGGCGCGCTTACAGCACGCTCATCGCTGGAGAGTCCTAGCGTGGCGTCTGCAAGCCCTGTATCAGCTCTCGACACGCCAGGATGTAATGCCCCTCCCCACGGTGAGCCTTTATGGCTCTCTCTATACAGACTTCTACTATGCCAAAGTACTCCGCATCATGCTTGGTGTAGATTGTCGCTGGCACACGCTTTACTATGCTCCTTATTACGAGCCTGCCGTCATGCAATTCGTCAACCAGAGAGAGACTACATACGGGGACTTCCCACTTCTCAACGCTTTCGCCAGCTTTCAACTAAAGAGGACGCGCTTTTTTGTCGAGTACTACAACATTGGTGACCTCTTTATCACACCCTCACAACGATTTTCTGCGGCGCACTACCCGATTAATCCACCGGTCATCCGCTTAGGCATTGCCATGGATCTCAATAAATAAGCAATGAAGACGTCTAAGATCAAAGATCTACTCAAGCCTCTAGTAATGCTCCTTTGCCTAATTCTCTTGGCGTGGCTTGGAGTCTACCTGCTCTCGCTCGTCATCACACTCCGTACCAATTAGTGTCGCAGATGTGACACGGTCCACCCGCACCGAGATCAACTTGCCGATCTGATTAGCCCCCTTTGGGAAGACAATCACTTTATTTTGCTGTGTACGTCCGAAAAAGTCGTCACGAGATCGTTTGCTATAACCCTCTATAAGCACCTCAAATACCTTACCAACATCTCGTTTATTACTCTCCAGACTCAGCTCATTTTGTAGTGCTATCATGCGATTGAGACGCTCCACTTTAATCTCCTCCGGGATGTCGTCGACAAGATGCTTGGATGCATAAGTACCAGGACGCTCTGAATACTTAAACATAAAGGCACTGTCCAGCTGCGCTAGCTGCATCACCTCTAAGGTCTCTAGAAAATCCCCTTCGGTCTCTCCCGAGAAACCACAGAACACATCACTACTCAACCCGCAGTCTGGCATGTAATCCCTGATGCGACCCACCCGCTCTAGATACCACTCTCGAGTGTAATGTCGATGCATTCGCTCTAATATATGATTGCTCCCACTCTGTAGGGGGAAGTGAATATGCCGACAAATATTAGGATAGAGACTCATCGCCTCTAGCGTTTCATCCTTCATATCTCTCGGGTGTGGTGAAGTGAAGCGTATCCGCATCATGGGAACGGCCTCGGCAACTTGTCTCAGTAGGTCTGCAAAGGTGTAATTACCTCCCCTTGGTGTCTGCCAATGATAGGAGTTCACATTCTGTCCCAGTAGTGTTACCTCTCGATATCCATCCTTCGCCATGTGTAGCACCTCCCGTACTATGCTTTCGGGGTCTCGACTACGCTCTCTACCTCGTGTATAGGGTACGATACAATAGGTGCAAAAGTTGTTGCACCCTCGCATGATAGAGGTAAAGCCACTGATGTGTAACCCTGGTAGTCGAACGGGGATTACGTCACTATAAGTCTCACTCTTAGAGAGCTCGATGCTAATCGCCGGCTCCCCGGCCTCTGCAGAGGCTATCAAGTGTGGCAGATCCATATATGCGTCTGGACCAGCCACGAGATCAGCACCATGATCATGGATAAGAGTCTCTTGCACTCTCTCTGCCATACAGCCGAGTACCCCTATAATCTGTGGACGCCCCGTGCGACGACGCTGCCCATTTAGGTTTTCCAAACGGTGTATAATGCGTTGCTCAGCATTATCTCGCACAGAGCAGGTATTGATCAGTACAGCATCTGCCTCGCTGAGCTGCTCCGTCAGTAGATATCCCGCCAGTTGCATCTGGGCTGCTATAATCTCACTGTCGGCGACATTCATCTGACAGCCATAGGTCTCTATAAAAACTCTCTTGGTCTCTTGCTCTAATCTCTCCTCCATAACAAGCGCAAAGGTACGAAATAGGGAAGATTGAGCAGGACCTCTCACTCGCAGCGCGTCACCCTGATCCCGATTTGCAGTACTCCTCCTCGCAGCTGTGTAAGAGACCATCTGATAGAGGGGTAGGATATCTCCGGAATTGATAATAAGCTTCACGGAATAGCCGATTGCCTATTAGCGAATCAACTGCTAGCCACTCCGGAATAAATGATTCTTTATCCCGTCATTATTTTCAAATAGTCCGGGAGTCGATTTAAGACCTGATGGCAATCTCCTCAACATATCCCCCCTTTAATGGAGGAGAGATAATACCTAGCTGTAGGTACCACCCATGTAATATGCTAGGAAGGCTTTTGATTACCTTTGTGACCTATGAAGTTGTCTGAATTACATAACGGTGATAAGGCTCGGATCGTCTCAGTAGGTGGGCATGGAGCCTTTCGCAAGCGCATCCTAGAGATGGGCTTTGTGCAGGGACAGGTTGTAGAGGTCGTCCAGTCGGCTCCACTCAAAGACCCTATTTGCTATCGACTGATGGACTACAACGTCTCCTTACGCCGCAAGGAGGCTGCACTTATCGTAGTGCAGATATTAGACACTTCAGCGCAAAATGAGGAGCTCCCGCCACTTGCTCACACGTTCGTCTCAGGACAATTTCGTGAAGAAAATTCGCCGGAGACCGCTCCCTCAGACTCTAGTATCACTCATTCGGTACGTGTTGCCCTCATAGGCAATCCAAATAGTGGTAAAACTACGCTCTTTAACCACGCTAGCGGAGCCCACGAGCGTGTGGGTAACTACAGCGGTGTTACGGTAGAGGCTAAGGAAGCTCACTTTGACTACCGAGGAGTACGCTATGAACTCGTCGACCTCCCCGGGACCTATTCGCTATCTCCCTATTCGCCAGAGGAGCTTTACATACGAGACTATCTGACCACCCCAGAGACACGCCCAGACATTGTCATAGATGTCGTGGATGCGACCAATCTGGAGAGGCAACTATACCTCGCGGTCCAAGTGCGCGAGATGGGGATCCCAATGGTGATCGCCCTTAATATGTGGGACGAGTTCGAGCAGAAGGAAAATCAATTAGACCTCCATCAGCTCTCTATCCTGCTTGGCACACCTCTGGTTCCAACAACTTGTCGCAAGGGCATCGGCATCCATGAGCTTTTTGACAAAGTGCATGAGGTCGTTGACGAGGGTCTCTACGAGGATCGCCGTTTCCTGCAAATAAACTACGGGGTAGATCTGGAGCAGAGTATCGCAACTCTACAAAAAAAGCTCTCGGACTGTATGGAGCTCCCCCCCCACCTATCTCCACGTTATCTGGCAATCAAACTCCTAGAGGGCGATCCTAACATCCGCCATCTCATAGAGCAACAGAGCAAGGGAGACTATTTGCTTACAGCTGTTGCCTACGAGGAGAGTCAACTGGAAAAGAATCATTCGCACGAGGAGGATATAGAAAATTATATCATTAACCAGCGATACGGATTTATCGCTGGAGCTCTACGAGAGACCTACCGACCAGACAAACGTCATATACGGACAATCACAGACCGGCTCGACAACCTCCTCGTACATCCTATCTGGGGCTATCCAATCTTTTTGCTCTTTCTCTTCCTAATGTTTGAGACGACCTTTGCTCTGGGAGCCTATCCAATGTCATGGATAGAGACGGCAGTCGATGCTCTCGGAGAGTGGGTTTACGGACTGCTATCTCCAGGTCCTTTACGAGACCTCCTGGTAACAGGAGTAATAGGTGGCGTAGGAGGTGTCTTGGTATTCCTCCCCAATATCCTCATCTTGTACTTCTTTATATCAGTTATGGAGGATACTGGGTATATGGCTCGTGCAACCTTTCTCATGGATAAGCTAATGCATCGCATGGGACTACACGGCAAGTCATTCATCCCTCTGATTATGGGATTCGGATGCAACGTTCCTGCGATAATGGCCTCGCGGACTATCGAGAGCAGACAGAGTCGTATCATCACGGTTTTAGTAACACCTCTGATGAGTTGTAGCGCGCGGCTTCCCGTCTATATCCTTATAGCTGGGACGTTCTTTCCACAGCATGCCGGCTTGGTACTGTTTGGTCTTTACGCATTAGGGGTGATCTTAGCTTTTTTCTTGGCAAAGCTCTTTCGCAAAGTACTCTTCAAGTCGGAGGATCTCCCGTTTGTCATGGAGCTTCCCCCATACCGTATCCCAATGGCTCGTGCTGTAGGTATCCACATGTGGGACAAAGCTCGGGAGTATCTGCACAAGATGGGATCTGTGATCCTAGTCGCTTCAGTTATTATTTGGTTCTTAGGATACTATCCACGTGAAGGGGTGATGACGGAGACGAGCAAAGAGATTGAGCAGATAGAGCACCAAGACCTAACAGCTAGTGAGCGTGATCAGCAAATCTCGGAGATACAGCGCCATGCTCATATGAAGCAACAGGAGGAGTCTTACTTAGGGCGTCTGGGGCAGTCAGTACAGCCAGTTCTTGCACCTCTAGGATTCGATTGGAAGCTTAGCGTAGCTCTCGTCGCAGGTCTCCCAGCAAAAGAGGTCGTAGTTAGCTCTCTCAGCGTCATTTATACGGGAGATGAGACTGTCGATGATGGTAGTGATGATATAGCTGTAGGGACTTCGGCTCTCTCTAAGCAGATGCGAGAAGAGATCAACCCCATAACGGGCGAGCCTCTCTATACGAAGCTAACGGCATTATGCTTCCTTGTCTTCGTACTTATCTACATGCCCTGTATAGCGACCATTGTCGCGGTATCCAAAGAGCTACACAGTGGTTGGTGGGGGATCTTTGTAGTAGGATACACCTGCGTGCTAGCTTGGATAGTCTCCTTCCTAGTTCGTATGATTGGATTGATATTTATATAAATCGAGCATTATGGATTGGCAAACATTGATTGTACTTCTCATCCTACTCATTGCCCTACTCTATATCATCCGTAGTGTGTGGCGATTGATCAAGCGTCCTAAAGGGTCAAGTGGGTGTTGCGGGTGCTCTTCGTGTCACAAGGGGACATCGTCCAAGGGACAAGATCAGGAGACAAAATGACCTCTCGATCACAATAAATCTATCCGTATAGAGATCACAGGATAGGAGATAGTCTCCGTACTGGGCAGCTGAGGGAGAGAAGGCTTCTCACCTCCACTACAGGAAGCCTGATGGGTGGGGAGATTACACGGGCTCTGCTCTAAGTGCTGCGGATCAATCTGGGCGCAGATTACTCCCCCCACGACAAAGTAAAGGGGCCCTCTTCAAATCGTCAGAAATCCAGATACTCCGAGAGTAGGACGGGTCCTGTGGATCTCCGATGAGTCTCTACGTACTATTAGACTCTCTTTAGGGGAGCGACAGTCGAGTCGAGACTACATTTTAAGGTCCGATCATGGAAATAAAATAAAATAAAACTTCCCCCTGCTAAGTACGTTCACTCAGCAGGGGGAAGTTTATTATCGCCCTGGGCAACTATTAATGTTTGCCGACCCTCTCTCTGAGCCGTAGAGGATATTAACCCTCAATAGCTCCAGAAGGACATGCAGCAGCACATGCGCCGCAATCGATACAAGTATCAGGGTCTATTGAGTAGATATCGCCCTCAGAGATTGCACCCACTGGACATTCGTCAATGCAAGTGCCACAAGCTACGCAGCTGTCTGTTATTACGTGTGCCATAATCCTATTAAATTGAGTTTAAGTATTAGTATTCGCGATGAAGATTTCTAGTGACTGGAGGAGCCATACAAAAGAGACCTCCTACTCAGATGCTGCAAAGGTAATACAAATTTCCGAATAATACCTACATATAGGTATCGGCGGGAATATCAAGGCATACTCTACTCATAAGAAATAACTATAGTCTCTCCCCCTCTTTGATTGCCGAATTATCCAACCATTATACCGGAGTTGTCAATCTGTTATTCCGGAGTACCCAGTCGGTGATCCCGTAATTATCGATTGTTTATTCAGGAATAACCCCGCCATAGTACGTTAAGTTGATTCTACGTACCTTTGTGGCAAGCTCGGGAGTCTCTCAAAGAGGGGACTCGCTTTTTTAAGTGAAGTATGGATAGTTTGCGCACTTTTTTAACCCAGCTTTTTGTCATCCCATCGGTACCACAATCGATTATTATCATCTCATTAGTCTCTCTCGTGGGTATACTCTTGGGACGCATCCGCATCGCACGCATATCGCTGGGCGTTACTTTTGTGTTTTTCGTCGGTATCCTACTCTCTTACGGAGGTATTACTATCGACTCCCATACCTTAGACTTTGCGATGAACTTCGGGCTCATCCTCTTCATTTATGCATTAGGCCTTCAAGTGGGGCCCGCATTCTTCCCATCTCTTAAGAAAGGAGGCATACGAAACAATCTGGACTCTCTCCTTATCGTCGGGATTGATCTCTGTATCGTCATTGCTCTTTTCTTCATCTCTGACCTGCCTATCAGTCAGTGGGTCGGTATACTCTCAGGTGCTACAACAAATACACCTGCATTAGCCGCGGCGCAAAGCAGCTTGACAAGTATGCATACCGGGGGACAAGGACTACTCTCTGAGATGGCCCTAGCTTGCGCACTGACCTATCCCTTTGGTGTAGTCGGTGTAATACTCGTACTCTATCTCCTAGCTCCCTTGGCAAAACGGCTCAACAAAGGAGGAGCACGCGAAGAGGAGCATGCTGCATTCTTTAGCGAGTACGAAGTAATGAACATGGGTGTCGTGGGGAAAACTATCTCCGAGATCTCACTCGTCACCAAAAGACCTTTTGTCATCAGCCGTATATGGCGTGACGGTAAGGCGTTGACACCCGAATCCTCAACGCAATTGGAGTTAGGGGATCGCCTACTTGTCGTATCTGATGAACATGAAGTACCCCGGCTGGAGCTCTGCTTCGGCAAGAAGGTTGAGAAAGACTGGAATAGAGCAGACATAGACTGGAATAGCGTCGACAAGACTCTTGTCTCTAGGAGACTTGTCTTGACACGCCAAGAATACAACGGCGTGCGTCTCAGCGCCCTGCATCTGCGCAATGATTATGGGGTCAACGTCACTCGTATAGATCGTGCTGGTATAGAACTCCTGACGTCTCCAGATCTACACCTACAGCTAGGAGATCGTATGACTGTCGTAGGAACTAAGGAAGCTACTGACGCTGTAGCTGCAAAGATCGGCAACGAAATCAAAGATCTAGACTCTCCCAATCTCCTAGGGCTTTTCCTAGGGCTTTTCATCAGTGTCCTCGTGGGCATGATACCATTCTATATCCCTGGTGTGAGTACGCCCATGCGGTTAGGGCTTGCCGGTGGAGGAATCATCATCGGTATCCTAATGGGTGCTTACGGACCTCGGATGCACGTGACGACTTATATCACAAATAGTGCCAGCCTTCTGGTGAGACAACTCGGACTCATCCTGTACCTTGGATGTCTAGGGCTGTCGTCCGGAGCTGGATTTTTCGATATACTTTTTAGTTCTCAGGGACTTATCTGGCTGGGATATGGGGCCCTTCTGACGGTCGTACCAATACTCCTTGCAGGTTGGTACATGCTCCGTTGCAAACATGGAGACTATGCCACAGCATGCGGAGTGATATGTGGTAGCATGGCTAACCCAATGGCTCTAGAGGTTGTCAGAGATCGTCTCAAAGGGAGTAAGCACACTGTATCCTATGCGACGGTTTACCCACTGGGGATGTTTGTCCGCATCATTACCTCTCAACTACTCATCTTACTCTTTGTATAGCTTATGGCAGATATGCATACTACAGGAGATCTAGCTCCTAACGGTCATCTAGGCGAGACGGGAGTCTTACACACGGAGCATCTTGTCAAGCGTTACCGGAGCCGTACTGTTGTAAACGATGTATCTATCGAGTTACACCAAGGAGAGATTGTCGGTTTGCTGGGTCCTAATGGAGCTGGCAAGACAACGACCTTTTACATGACCGTTGGGCTTGTCGTACCAAATGGAGGCAAGATATTTCTTAATGACACAGACATTACTAAGCTACCTGTATACCAACGCGCTCGTCTCGGTATCGGTTACCTAGCTCAAGAGGCTTCAGTCTTTAGGAGGCTATCTGTAGAGGATAACATAAGAGCAGTACTAGAGATGACACCTCTGACGGGGGTGCAGCAGAAAGAAAGGCTGGAGACTCTCATAGATGAGTTCGGATTACAGAAGGTGCGCACTAATCAGGGCAACAGGCTCTCCGGTGGCGAGCGCAGGCGTGTCGAGATAGCACGCTGTCTAGCTATTGACCCTAAGTTCATAATGCTCGACGAGCCTTTTGCGGGCGTTGATCCGATTGCCGTTCAAGACATTCAGAGCATTGTAGCTAAGCTTAAGCAACGTAACATAGGCATCCTCATCACAGACCATAATGTCAATGAGACGCTAAGCATTACAGACAGAGCTTATCTACTCTTCGAGGGCAAAGTACTCTTCCAAGGCACAGCTGAGCAACTAGCCGATAATGATCTCGTACGAGAGAAGTATCTCGGGCGCGACTTCGTCTTGCGTCGTAAGAGCTTTGTAGACCTCTAGGGTCTATGGGAAAAGAATTATAATAACATCCGAAACAAAAAGCGCAACCCAAATAAGATTTGGATTGCGCCCATTAAAGCGGAGACGAAGTCTCAGAGACTCACAAAGTGGTCCCACTTGGGCTTGAACCAAGGACTCCCTGATTATGAGTCAGGTGCTCTAACCAACTGAGCTATAGGACCTATACGTCAAGTAAGAGACAAGCTGTGTAGCATAGCATAACTCGCCCCAGCTCTCCATGACGGTGCAAAGGTAATGCTTTTTCCTGATATAATCATGTCTCTCTGCCCAACTAAATCGTATAAACCGCAACTGGTATACACAGCATCGGTAGTTGTAGAACTAGTTAGCTCATTACGGGAGCATCGAGAAATATCCCCTAAATAAGGAACTGACTATCCCGGGATCGTCGATTGAGTATTACGGAGTAATTGATCGGGGATTCCGAAAATCTTTTTTCACTCCCCCCAAAAAACCACTGTGCATGCCATACAACAAATTCTCGAAATTTGGCACATAATTATGATTTGCTTATATACCAATTATTAGGTATCTTTGTCCCCGTAATTAACTCTTTAATCTTTTGAAAATACCAATATATGAGCAATAAATCAGTCAAAGGTACACGTACCGAACAGAACCTCCTCAAGTCATTTGCAGGAGAGGCACAAGCTAGAAATCGCTATACATACTTCGCCGGGGTAGCTCGCAAGGAGGGATATCGTCAGATTGAGGCGGTGTTTCTAGAGACTGCCGATCAGGAGAAGGAGCACGGTAAGCGCTTTTTCAAGTTCCTCGAGGGTGGTGATCTAGAGATCACAGCAGCATTCCCAGCCGGAGTCATAGGCACGACTGCTGAAAACCTCAAAGCTGCCGCAGCTGGGGAGCATTGCGAGGCAGACGTGCTGTATCCAGAGTTTGCAAAGGTTGCAGACGAAGAGGGCTTTGCTGAGATCGCTACCGTTTATCGCAACGTATCTAAGGCAGAGTCAGAGCATGAGCGTCGCTACCTCAAGCTACTAGAGCGCGTCGAGTCGGGTAAATTTTTCGAGCGTGACGAAGAGATCTACTGGCAGTGCCGTAACTGTGGCTTCGTCATCAAGGCAAAGAAGGCTCCCGTTAAATGCCCCGCATGTGCACATCCTCAGGAGTTCTTTGAGCCCATGCGCCACAACTATTAATAGTATCCAGACTAGAGCCTTACATCGATCTCTAGTCTCGCCAAAAGACGAAGCCCTTCGGACATTGATCCGAAGGGCTTCGTTATTTTTCTAATAGGAGCTTTACCACGCCTCTCCTCAGCAAAGAGACTCCACGAGACTGTCACCTATGGATTACATTAGCAAAGAGCTGAGCAAAGGATTTCGCCATTGCCTCGCGAGTGTAACACTCATGACTTGGAGTAAAAACATTAGGATCCAAGATTTCCCCTCGCTCTAGTCGCTCTAGGTGCCCCTCTAGAAAAGTCATAACCTCCGCAACCTCTGTCGCAGCTAACGCCCCCCCATGAGCTCGGAGCAGTCGTGCCACAACGCTCTCATCGCTCTCTACCATTAGGATAGGGCGATGCATCGCCATCGCTTCGAAGACTTTTGTCGTAACCATGCCATGAGGACCCTGTGGAGTCTCCTTACGACCCAATAGTAATATAATATCAGCCCTTGCAAGTAACCGAGGGACATCTACATATGGCACCATAGCATGAAAATGCATACATGAGCTAACGGCTGATGAATAGCTTTCCAACAATCCCTCTATCAGTCGCTGCGAAGCGACATCACAGTACCAGTGCACCTCGATTACACCAGGAGTAAGCCTTCCCTTACGATCGAGCATCTGCAGGGCTGACAAAAGGAGTGTTGGGTCTCTCATATCAAGGGATAAGAGTCGACCTGTATAGAGTATGCGGAGGGGCAAGTGACATTTTTGAGAGGGGGTAGCGACAAAAAGCTTCTCATCATAACCATTGGGTATACATAGCACAGCCTGCATCGGGTGTAACTGCTGCAGTTGCTCCCGATGCCACTCAGAGACGGTAGTAATAGCAGAGGCTTTGCCAAGAGCTTTGGTACGCGCCTTGATAAATCGCCCACGAAGCCAGCGATAAACGAGCCTGCGACATGGCAGCCACCCGGGGAGCGGAGCCGGGAGGAAGCCTTGTGGTGTGTATTCCTCAACGATATCTCGACAGTCCATCACGGCAGGAAGTCCCGTAAGATCAACGAGCTTAGCGACTGCCGGTAGAGGGAAGGTCCGATAACTCATACCTACAATTAAGTCATACTTAGTCAAGTCGTATTGTCGACGTAAGTAACAAAGGAGGCGTTTGCTCTTGACCTGCCAGAGAGCATCGGCGAGGGAGTATAGAAGACTCCGCCTAGTAGGAGACAACTGGATACGGTCTACTCGGTGGGCGATGAGACTACTAGCAGACTCTACAGAGCCGTGAGCCCCTGAGTGTTGCCCTACAATTTGCTCACTAATGACATCTACACTCCATTGATCTGTGGGGAGCAGCTGCACCAGAGATGTAATGCGTGGCGCAAATTGGGGTGGCAATAAGTCCGTAAGCAGGAGGATGCGATGGGGAAACATAAAGAGATCTGCTACAAACAGACAGTATCGGATGCTGGCGAAAGCCTGATAATCTGACGAAGTAATGTACGATAGAGACGCGTATGGTAGATATGAGGATTGTCCAGAAGGAGATTCTCATTATGAAATAGTAGGATCACCTCCCCATGATGCTTATATACCTGATCGACCAGCCCTTGTGCTATCCGCTCAGCATCGGAATAGGAGAGATGCATATACTTCTCATCATGTAGCGTATAGTCCATAATGGTCAGAGGATGCAGGATTAAATCTGTCACCACCATGTTTTGCGGATTAATGAAACGTACAGGACGTGATGTCCCTAACCGAAATCCCGCCACATCTGCATAGCCCATCGTGTAGTCATGATAGATACCTGCGCCGGTAAGTGCGTTATAATCCTCGGGTTCCCTCGCCGCCAAATAATGATGACGAGAGCACGAGATAGTCTCTCCTAGCTCTTTCTCAAGCTCTACTTTCGCAGATTCCACTGCTTCGGGATGTTCAGAACAGTAGAGATTTAGGTGCAATCCAAACTCGACCTTGCGTTTACGTGCCAGACGCATTATAGCTGCTATCTTACGGTTACGTAACGTATAGTTTGGCTTGTCGAGAGGTTGCGGACTTGGTGTCTTGATAAAGAAGATAGTACGCACATGAGAAGCACATTTACGCTGAACCTCTACATTCCAATCGAGGAAACGGCTGTAACTGAAATACCGATCCTCGCTGGCCCGTGAGAAAGTATTTCGATAGGCTTCCCGGAGCGAGAGTCGCTCCTTTAGGACAAGTCGCAAGAAACCTCGGATACCCGAGCTATAGTATGGCTGATCCAAATCATGAGTAAGTAGGACAGAACTAAACCCCGGCTCGACAGGACTCACTGGCAATCCGATCTCACTCATCAAACGTCGCAGTTCTGCCGCATACTCATCGACTAGAGGACGTTCCAAAAATCCCGCACGATAGCCTAAGGACTCCTTCCCGGGGAATCTCCCATACGAATCTCGACGCTGACGATAGTAGATCTCTTCGTAGCGTGATAGTAAGAAATAGCTACTCGCTACCAGATCCGCATGAATAATTAAACGTCTACCGTAAGGAGTTTCTATATATTCCTCCCGAGGATCCCCAAAGAGGAGTGGTAATCCGTGCCACTCTGCTAGTGGTAATTGTGGCATAGACTCGGCACGACCATAGGAATCGTAATCGAAGAATCCCGAAGGGACGATCACGACTCGCTGGTAAGGCTCCGTATCCTCTGGTGCACAATAGGCAACATAGTTGGGAAGGAGCTGCTCTTGCGACCGATGCGAGGCACAGATAGCATCTGAAATATCGAGAGGTATTGCATCAGCCAAGAGAAAGGATAAGACGTATCTTGCTGCTTTATCGTGTCGCATACCAAGAGAGGGTGGTGGAGATATTTAATATAGATGCTGGAGATAGTAATGACGTAGTCGGAGACGCATCCCGAGCGTCTGCCTACCTGCCCGCAAACGAAGGTAAGGATGTGGCACAGCTCCAAAGTTTCGAAAGAAGAAAGCTATGCCTGCGTGCATTGACCCTTCGAAATCAAAAGCATTACATCCCCTCTCGCGACTCCAATTAAACAGGTTATCTAGGAGTAAAGTCATCGCATCTTGCCCCTCTTTGTCTCGTGATTGTCCTCCAGCAATGTAGTAAGCCGTGCCAGCGTGATACGCAACAAAAGCTCCAGCCACAGGGATTCCCGAAATAGGAGACAGAAGGAGATGTACCGTCCCCTGGTGATGCTCCATCGCAGTGACGATAAGCCGATGCAACGAAGAGGCACAAATCCTATCGCCATGACTGCGTTGTAGGCTCAGATGACAAAGATCCGTGAGCATCTTTACGCAGTTTGATGTATTTGTCTCATCAGACCAGAGAGGCTGTAACGCTAGTGCTGAAGCACGGCGTAGCTTGCGTGTTATTAGATTATTATATAATCTTCGAGGATCATCTGTTAAGTCTAGCAGGTGCGTATAAGCGACAGAGCTACGCCACATACCTGCAGGTGTCGCACACGGTAACCAGTCCAAAAAGTCTATTGGGAGATGAGCCTCTATATACCTCAACGAGGGGGGGAGGTTAGCAGAAAGTCCCTCTAGCGCAGCCAAATGAGCGATATACCTCTTCCTATTAAATGTAGGAGACCCGACAGTCCCCGGCAAAGTACTCAGAGGTCCCGTCGACTGACAGTATGGAGACACAATAAGATGCTGCGGTGTCGGCATAAAAAGGGGCCATATAAGTGTGGGCAGAGCCCCATGATACGCAGAGCATAAGACAGGCATCTCTCGAAGACCCGACGAAGCCATTAGCCACCAAGGCAAGGCATAAAGTGGGAGATCTGCCGTCTCAGAGCACCATGATGCGTAATACTCACTCGTGAGAGACAAGCGACTAACAGGGGGTATCACGGGGCATCGTAAATCGTTGTGGTATCAGTAGATTGCTGGGGACTGCCCTCTCCTTATAAGCATCCTCGGAGATCAATCGGATGGCCTCCCAGAGAAGATCTCGCACAGTGTCTGCAGGCAAGCCCTCTCTCTTACGTCCTAACTCTGTCAGGTAAAAGGTCTGCTCGGGATGATCCAGAGCATAGAGGATCAGCCGTCCCAAGCTGTAGCACAACGCCTCAGGGGATACACTCCTCATAGCCTCGTCTAGTATCGGCACAGCATACGCTTGTCCCGTTGGCCCCTCTTTAATGCCCATATCGGCATTAAAGACCCGTCGAGCAGTATACGCATCTCCTCCGGTTTTTCGCCCCATCAAATTACTTCCAAAGACAAAAATTTCATTCTCTCGGAGTATAGCGATATGCTCTGGAGTGTACTGCATCTCAGAGCGACAAGCTAGTGCTTGCCATCCAAGGGGTAGGTGCGGATGAATCATCGTGACATTTTCAATAAATAAACTCCAGAGAGCAAGTCGTTGATCCTTAGCTCGTAGGAGAGATAACATTCCTCAATATCTCCACGATATCAACGACTTATAGCAGTCATTTAGATGTCAAAGTCCCCGTCGACCAACTGATCTGCAACATCTACTTCCTCTCCCTCGGGAGTGTCCTCCTCGTTATCGGACATAGCTCCCCTAGGTGTAGCGGGCAAACCAGACTCACCTATCCGCTCCATTACCTGCTGAGCAATGCGCTCCGATAGCTCAGGATTATCCTCTAGTAGCGTCTTAATCGCATCACGACCCTGACCTATATTATTACCCTCATAGGAAAACCATGATCCACTCTTCTTGAGTATGCCCATATCTGTTGCAGCATCTATGATTTCACCCAGATGATTAATACCTTGCCCAAAGAGTATGTCAAAGAACGCAAGCTTAAATGGTGGGGCGACCTTGTTCTTTACGACACGCACCTTCGTGCTACGTCCGAGGACTTCATTCCCTTTCTTTATGGTCTGAAGGCCCTTGATCTCTAGACGTATCGTCGAGTAAAATTTAAGCGCATTCCCCCCCGTCGTCACTTCACTTGGACCGCCAGGACCGTACGACACGCCGATCTTCATACGTAACTGATTGATAAATATACAGCATGTTTTCGAGCGGCTCACTGCTGCTGTAATCTTGCGCATCGCACGAGACATAAGACGCGCGTGGAGACCTACCTGTGTATCACCCATATCTCCCTCTATCTCCAGCTTAGGAGTTAGAGCAGCCACCGAGTCTACGACCAGTATATCGACAGCGGATGAGCGGATCAGCTGCTCGGCAATATCTAAAGCTTGCTCTCCATCGTCAGGCTGCGAGATCCACAAGCGAGAGATATCAACGCCTAGTGCCTGGGCATAGGTTGGGTCAAACGCATGCTCGGCGTCTATGATCGCCGCTATACCGCCCAACTTTTGCGCCTCCGCTATAGCATGTATCGCTAATGTTGTCTTACCTGACGACTCTGCTCCGAAGATCTCTATGATACGACCACGTGGGTATCCCCCGACGCCGAGAGCAATGTCTAGGTTTAAGCTACCAGTAGGTATGACACTAACGTCCTCTACTGCATCATCCGCCATATTCATTATCGCACCTTTCCCGAATTGTTTCTGTATGCGCCCCATGGTGGTCTCCAAGGCCTTTAACTTGGCGTCTGAGTCTGTAATAGGGGGGGCAACCGTAGACTTCTCGTTTTTCTTTGCCATATACCGTAGTGGTTAATTTAATGTTAGGGGGCTGCGTACTCCAACCCCATAGACTAATACGTAGTCCCTTACAAAGGTAATGAAAAATGCATTCTCCTGGACGCCTCAATCACACTACATTGCAAAGCCTCTCCCACACATTACCCCTACAGGTAAAGGTCGGGATTCTCGAAATAACCAGCTCATCACTACAATATCAATGAGCAATATCTACCGGGCATCCTAATCAACAATTCCGAAATAGTCAAATGAGTATACCCTAATAATCGATCAAGTACTCCGGGATGATCAAACAAGGGTTCCCGAGTAATCTGGCTCCACATCCAGAGACACCCTCCCTTTATCCCTCACGAGAGGCTCTCATACTCTCTCAAGATAGATAAGCTCATCATGAGTTTTGTGACAAAAGGCTCTAAACGACAGGGATAGGTTTCGCGTAGATCTCCTGACCTTCCCGCGATGGGCACGCCTCTTGGCTCTAGGGGTTATTGTTCATCAGACAATAATGATTTTGTACCTTTGTGTCATATATAAAGAACTATATGGATTACAATCACCACGATATAGAGCGCAGGGCTCAGCACATTTGGCATGATGCTGATATTTATCATGTAGAGATCGACGAGAGTCGCCCTTCTTTCTATGTGCTAGATATGTTCCCCTATCCATCGGGAGCTGGACTGCATGTAGGGCACCCTCTAGGCTATATAGCCTCCGATATCTATGCGCGCTACAAGAGACTGCAAGGCTTTAATGTGCTGCATCCGATGGGTTACGACGCTTTTGGACTACCAGCAGAGCAGTATGCAATCCAGACAAACCGACATCCCGAGGAGACGACTCGAGCCAACATAGCTCGCTATCGAAAGCAGCTGGACAATATGGGTTTTGGATTCGACTGGAGCCGTCAAGTAGTGACATGTGACCCGAAATACTATAAGTGGACACAGTGGACTTTTGTTGCACTTTTTCATCATTACTACGACACCGATACCGATCGTGCAGAGCCTATTGACAAGCTCATTAAATATCTGGAGGCTCATGGTACTGTGGGGTGCACGGCATACTCGAGTAACCCTCTAGAGCTGACGGCCCAGCAATGGCATAATGCTAGCGAAGCCGAGCAATCAGAGATCCTAATGCACTATCGATTAGCCTTCCTTGGGGAGAGCGTTGTCAACTGGTGCCCTGAGCTAGGCACCGTACTTGCCAACGATGAGGTAAGCGAGGGAGTAAGCGTACGTGGTGGGCACCCCGTCATACAGCGCAAGATGCAGCAGTGGAGCCTACGAGTATCCGCCTATGCCGAGCGTCTCCTAGCAGGATTAGACAACCTAGACTGGAGTGATGCGCTCAAGGAGACACAACGCAACTGGATTGGTAAGTCGGTAGGAGCCTCTGTAACCTTCCTGGCAAAGACCCCACAAGGCGAGTTGCCTATCGAAATATTTACGACACGACCTGATACGCTTTACGGAGTAACCTTTATGGTACTGGCTCCGGAGAGTAGTCTCATCGCCGACTTAGTGACTGATGAGCAACGCGAAGATGTCGAGGTATATCTGGAGTATACGAAGCGTCGTACTGAGCGTGAACGCCAGGCTGACCGTTCAGTGACCGGGGTCTTTACGGGAGCTTATGCTAAGCACCCTTTGACAGGAGATTCGATACCCATTTGGATTAGTGACTATGTCCTCGCAGGGTATGGTACGGGAGCTATCATGGCGGTACCAGCACACGACTCGAGAGACTTTGCCTTTGCAAAGCACTTCCAGCTACCAATACGTCAGGTAGTCCTACCTAAAGGTACAGAGGAGAGCGACCCTTCGTCGTGGAGTGAGAGTATAGACAGTAAGCAGGGTACACTAATCCACTCACCACTACTAGAGGGGAAAAGTGTTACAGAGGCAATTGACTATATGTGCCACTATCTAGATGAGCATGGTCTGGGGAAGAAAAAATTTAACTACCGTCTGCGTGATGCCATCTTTAGCCGACAACGCTATTGGGGTGAGCCTATACCCGTATATTATAAAGAGGGCATACCTCATGCCCTATCTACAGATAAATTACCGCTAACTCTCCCCGAGATTGATACATATCTCCCGACGGAGAGCGAGGAGCCTCCCCTAGGGCGTGCCAAGGATTGGCATACGTCAGAAGGCTATCCCTACGAACTATGCACGATGCCCGGCTTTGCCGGGAGTAGCGCTTACTTCCTGCGCTATATGGATCCACACGACGACGGAGCTCTAGTATCCGCAAGGGCTAACAACTATTGGCGACAGGTGGATCTATACATTGGAGGTACGGAGCATGCTACGGGGCATCTTATATATAGTCGCTTCTGGAATAAGTTCCTCTATGACCTGGGTATCGTTTGTGAGTCTGAACCTTTTAAGCGTCTTGTCAACCAAGGGATGATACAAGGTCGCTCTAATTACGTCTACCGGATCAAAGGGACAAACCAATTCGTCACCTATTCAAAGCAGGATCAATACGAAGTAACCCAAATGCATGTCGACATACATTTAGTACATAATGACGTACTCGATCAAGAAGCCTTCAAAAGGTGGCGCGACGATCTAGGCAACGCCACCTTTATTACGGAGGAGGACGGCAGCTATCGCTGTGGCTACGCCGTGGAGAAGATGAGCAAGTCCATGTACAATGTGGTCAATCCGGATGAGATCATCGAGCAATATGGAGCAGACACACTGAGGATGTATGAAATGTTCCTAGGACCTCTAGAGCAAAGTAAGCCATGGGATACAAATGGGATAGACGGGGTCTATCGCTTTCTTAAGAGAGTTTGGTCTCTCTATCACGACAGCGAGGGCAAGCTTTTGGTGACAAAAAGCCCCGCAAGCCGTGAGGAGCTGCGCACTATACACAAGCTTATCCAAAAGATCTCGCAAGATATCGAACGCTTATCCTTTAATACCTCTGTATCTGCCTTTATGATCGCAGTAGGAGAGCTGCAAAAAGCGAAGACTTCTTCGTTGGAAATCCTCCGACCATTGGCAATCCTGCTCTCACCATTTGCTCCTCATATATCAGAGATACTATGGCAAGAGATGCACTCTGTCTGCAATGACGAATCGCTGTCAGAGTCAAGTATTGTGACTACTCAGTGGCCCGCGTACGATGAGTCGCTCATTACTGAGGAATCTGTACGTTACCCAGTAAGCTTTAACGGCAAAGTACGCTTTAATATTGACCTCCCGACGGATCTATCTAAAGAGCAAATCGAGAGACAAGTCCTAATACATCCCGACACGATTAAGTGGATCGGTGGTAAGCCTGTCAAGAAGGTCATCGTTGTACCCGGTCGCATTGTCAATATAGTTCTCTAACTCTTATCTTCTACCCCGTCCTATCCTCTCGACGGATTAGGTAGAGAGGACTTCTTGAATTGCTAAATAGTATACATTATGTCTCAAGCTCTAAATGCTCCAACCAGTAAGCGTGCCCAAGTATGGTACTTTGTCCACGACTTTTTCTTCATCGTAATCGGGGTCTGTCTTTATGTAATCGGCTGGGCGGGGTTTGTACTCTCTCAGGAGATTACTACAGGAGGGTTAGCCGGTGTCACAACAATCATACAGATTGCCACGAATATCCCGGCCAGTATCCCATATAACATCATCAATGTAGGACTACTCGTCATATCCATTATCTTCCTCGGGTGGCGCTACTCCGTCAAGACGCTCATAGGAGTCATATTAATGGGTATTGCAATACCGATCGGTCAAGCTCTCTTTGGAGATCCCAATACAGAGGTATACCACAATCTAAACAGTTGGCTCACGAGTACAATACCCAATATCGGACCTCTCCTCAAGGGAGAGCGGTTTATGGCTTCGATCATCGGTGGTATCTTGTGCGGTAGTGGTCTATTCCTTGTCTTCCATGTCAATGGAAGTACAGGAGGCACTGACGTAAT
Organism: uncultured Porphyromonas sp.; assembly: GCA_963543315.1. GTDB lineage: Bacteria > Bacteroidota > Bacteroidia > Bacteroidales > Porphyromonadaceae > Porphyromonas. Next base: position 2,142 of record CAUUAW010000015.1, on the reverse strand, counting down.
CGTCTCCATCTTTAACAAATACACAACCCTGTCATTGGGTCGAGCTATGATATTGATCGATGCAACGATCGTTACGGCCTCCTACTTTGTCAATGTATATTTAGTCGGCAAAGACCCAAAAGTCGGTGCAGAGCTGCTCACCTTCTCCATTGTTGTCGTACTTTTCTGCTCAATGACACTGGACTACTGGACAAATAGCAACAAGCACTCCATACAGCTCTTTATCTTTAGTAAGAAGTATAAGGAGATCAACGACGCCATCATCAAAAGGCTACACCGCGGTTGTACGCTAATACATGCTGAGGGTGGGTATACGCAGGAGGAGACGCGCATTCTTATGGTTGTCACACGCAAGACCTATCTACAGAGTATCAACCGCATTATCAAGGAGATAGACCCCGAAGCCTTTGTATCGCAAGGCACTGTACATGGTGTTTACGGCAGAGGATTTGACAATCTAAAATAAACAGCTCCGCTCACATCATGCGGCAGCATACCAGAGCTCTAATAGGTCTCATCGTATTACTACTGGTGGGTGCTATAGTGCTTTATCTATATCCCCCAGAAAGCCTACCGATACCTCGCTGTCCCGTCCTAGCCATCACAGGATGGCAGTGCCCCGGATGCGGATCTCTTAGAGGTATACACGCCCTACTCAACGGAGAGATCTGGAAAAGCTTACAGCTTAATATCCTGCTCATCCCAGCATTGATCTACTTCACCCTCCTCCTGATCCTCGAATTACTACGAACCAACTACCCTAGGGCAGAGCTTATTTACAGAAAATTCTCCGGACGACTAGCGGCGTGGATAATCTTTGCTATCATCATCTTGTGGGGCATCGTGCGAAATATACTGTAACACACTAGGGGCTGCATGCATACTATACATCACCTTATCCTCCTATTACTCTCCCTGCTCTTGGGTAGTACCATAGCGACAAAGGCTCAGTTAACTACTAGCGACTCACTCCCCCCCTCTCCAAATCCTCTAGCGTCCATCATACCAGGTGCTATCTATGCCGCTTATCCCCTGGAGCATCTTGACGAATCGATGCGCTCCTCTCGCCACAATCTCCTAGGCACGGACTGGAAAAACGATTACGACGACTACCTGCAATATGCATCCTACGGACTACAACTAGCCATGCACTTCGGGGGAGTCAAAGGGCGCTCACGTAACTGGATCGAGATGCTCACTGCTGATGCTGTAGGAGCCCTAGGTATTACGGCGGCCACTCGCTATATAAAAGATGAGACACACCGTATGCGCCCCGACGGATCCTCGTCAAATAGCTTTCCCTCTGGGCATACAGCCACCGCATTCTTAGGAGCCGAACTATTTAATCTAGAGTACGGGGCCGACTATCCCCTACTAGCCCTATCTCAGTATGCCCTTGCCTCAACAGTTGCCCTTGGACGCATCGCAAATAATCGGCACTGGTACTCAGACCTCCTTTGGGGTGGCGTCGTAGGCATCTCGATGGCTCGCATCGGATACCTCTGTAGCGATCTCATCTTCGGGCGTTACACGCTCGAGACCCTCTACCAAAAACCTCCAGCCTCATACCTCTACCTCGCATTCTTGCAGAGCTATGATCTATCAGGCGGTATGGGCTACGCTGGCGTGCAGTTAGGATGGCAAACACCCTCTTTGGGTTATGCCGCAGAGCTTTCTATAAATCCCGACAAAACGCGTCCTGCTCTCCACAGCAATTTAATCGTAATGGCACCTCTATACCACTGGCAATATCTGCACCTAAGACAAAGCTACGCCATCGGGATCGGGTACAACAACTCTTACAAAGAGCGAAGCTATACGCACCTAAGAGCAGGGATAGAGCTTGCTCCCTCAGTACGATATCTGGACAACCTCGCGCTATCTCTGCATCTGCACTGCGAGCCATACAGACGCAACTACCTGACGCTAGGCATCGAGATACGTCACCGCTGGGCATTCGACTAACCGGACTCCTCCGATTATTCTCAAGATAATCCTCCTACCTTTCTACGATAACAACACCGTAGCCAGTCGGCTCTACGTCTTGACCTCGTGATAAATCAGCGCTTATTACAGTGATCTCATTACATTTACTTCGTAAAGGCCAATGAGTGATTCCGGAGTAGTCAACAGATTATCACG
>CAUUAW010000014.1:0-49394 GCA_963543315.1 uncultured Porphyromonas sp. | reverse complement strand
TATTTCTTCATCTATGCAAACCACCTTGCCGTCGGCAAACTTCTCATAATAGGAACTAAACCGCCAAATCCACCATGATATATTGATATGGGGGCTATTCCCCAATCTATACATATAAACATCAATTATCATGGTTGAAAAATTCAAAGAGTTTCTGACCTATTCAAACATGGCGAAGAACACCGTTTCAGCATACATCTATGCTGTAAACAACTTCAATTCTCGTTACAAGGAATTGACTAAGAAAAACTTGTTGCTTTACAAGACGTACCTTATTGAGAGGTTCAAGCCAAAAACCGTAAATTTACGGATTCAGGCATTGAACAAGTATTTGGAGTATTTGCACAAGCCCAAGCTTCGCTTGAAATCTGTAAAGGTTCAGCAACGTACCTACTTGGAAAATGTTATCAGTCAAGCTGATTACATATTCCTCAAAAAGAAACTCAAACAAGAGGAGAACCTAATGTGGTACTTTGTTGTACGTTTTCTAACCGCCACAGGAGCTCGTGTTAGCGAGCTTATTCAAATCAAAGTTGAGCATGTTCGCATTGGCTACTTTGACATCTATTCCAAAGGTGGTAAGGTTAGACGACTATTCATCCCTAAGTGTTTAAGGGTTGAAGCTGAAAAGTGGTTTGAAGAAACACAGCAAACCACTGGCTACATCTTCCGTAACCGTTTTGGAGAGCGTATAACGACAAGAGGTATAGCCCAACAACTCAAAAATTATGCGGAGCGTTATGGATTGAATACCAATGTAGTCTATCCTCACTCCTTCCGTCATCGATATGCTAAGAACTTCTTAGATGCTTTTAATGATATAGCTCTACTAGCAGACCTGATGGGGCATGAAAGTATCGAAACCACTCGTATATACTTGCGTCGCACTGCTAGCGAACAGCAGGCTATTGTGGACAAAGTAATTACTTGGTAACCGCTTTTGTTTGATTTTCAATCGTTAGTGTAATAGCCTGCTGTTGCAACTTGATGAGAGTTTCTGAGTATATTTCAAGTTTACGAAGTGTTCTCTGGGCTGTGGCGACAGAATGATAGCTGTTAAGTGTCTTAACGGCTTCATTGTAGAGGATGCCTATCTTATGAGTCAATTCTACAATCTTGGAGAGTTCGCACAGGTATGGCTTGGCAGACTTATTCTCTGTGATGACCTTAAAAGATTCTCCAAGAATCCTTGCTCTAACGAAATCACTTTTTGATGCAGCACCAGACCTGCGGTAGAGGTCTAAAACTTTCTGTTGGTCTTCGGATTTAGGTAGTCTGATATGCCATCTGTCCCATCGTGGACAGGTGGTGCATCTGCCGTCTGGCTTCTTTCGGTTCTTCATTTTCATTGTTATCTAATCACGACTTCGGAGTGATTTATTTCCCCTTTCGGGGCAAGGGGCTTTGTGGGACAAATGACAATTTGTGGGACAAAGACACACCTTGCTGTTACTTTGCAGAGTCAAAGAGCTGTCGCTCCAAAAAAATAATAACAATATTTTTTCTTATGATTTAGACTTATCTTTAATATGCAGCTGCGGGGTGAACATAACACCTTGCTAAGCTTAAAGGCTTTTAATTGGCATTTGTCCCTGTAAGCTGCCTTTATGTTGCCAGGCACCAGTTAGGATTTTAGACATAAGGTCTATTAACAGCTTTAGTTGCAAGCAACTCATTTTTAACTAAAAATTTATTTATTATGTTGTACAAAAATTATGTTGGCATTGATGTTTCTAAATTGAGTATTGATGCCTTTATCAGAGAATCTCGTATTCATCGCCAATTCAGAAATGAAGAAACCGGTTTCAAACAGCTTATCCGGTGGATTAAGGAACACATTGGAGAAACTTGGGAATCGCTGCTTGTTTGCTTTGAACACACCGGTCTCTATTCGCTGTCTCTCGCTCTGTTTCTTGAACGTAAACACATTACCTACGCAATGGTTCCTGCGTTGGATATTAAACGATCGTTGGGTATTACCAGAGGGAAGAACGACCAAATAGACGCTAGGCGGATGGCGGAGTTTGCCTATCGCTTCAACGACAGGGTAATGCCGACATCGCTTCCTGCCGAGGATATCAGGAAACTTCATTCCTTGCTGGCAATGCGCGACAAGATGATGAGAAACATGGGTGGTTATATTGCCTCTCGAAACGAATTGTTTAGGGTTATACCAGATAGGGAACTCCCCGTATTGACCTCTGTCTATGAGAATATTATCTCTACTCTCAAGAATGAGGTGCATGAACTGGAAAGAGAGATAAGGTCTATCATCATGGCGAACAAAGAACTGAAGACTACCTTTGAACTTATCACGACAGTCAAGGGAATTGGATTCATCGTTGCCTCGTTCTTGATAGTGTATACCTGTAATTTCACAAGGTTTGAAAATTGGCGAAAATTTGCCTGCTATTCCGGTATCGCTCCCTTTGAATATCAATCCGGAACAAGTGTCCATGCCAGGACACAGGTAAGTTCCATCGCCAACCAACAGATGAAGCGGCTTCTTCATTTGGCGGCGATGACGGCTATCCATTTTGATGCTGAGCTGCATAACTACTATGTTCGCAGGCAAGCAGAGGGTAAGTCTAAGATGGCAACAATCAATATCGTAAGGAATAAACTTATAGCCCGTGTATTTGCCATTGTTAAGAGAGGAACTCCATTTGTGGATATACAAAAATATGTCTATTTGTAAAATCCCAATATGAAAACTCTGTATACAAGGGACATCTATAAGATAGGAATTTCTTTTTTCTTGTTGCATTAATATAAATATCGAACTGCCATTGGGTATGAAAGTCCATTTTAGGTGCTTATAATGAGCACCTAAGGCTATATGTGAATTATTTTTCTTTATTTTTTCATCATTTTATTTGTATATTAACTTAGGGTGCCAATATCAAGAAATGATACTTTTGCAGTAGATATTACCTACCGATACTTCCTGACATAAGTCAAGACTTATCGACTGAGTTAAGTCAATAAGTAAGTCAATCGGTCAGTTAGTAAGTAGGTTGGTCAGTCAGTTTTGACCTAAGTCTAAACCGACCTTCTGACCAACTGACTTGCTGATTTCTTGATTTCGGTCATAACTTGCTTGTTGCTTTTTTTTTTTGCTATTTCCTGACAACGGGATAATAATGCCTTTCGAGCATGGCTTGTATGTCGCTTTGCCTGTAAAGTATCTTGCCCCCGATTTTGCAGTAGGCTATCGTACCGTTGTCCCGATAATCCTGAAGTGTTCGTGAACTCAGCCGTAACAGCCCTGCATACTTCCTCGCCTGTAAGGTAAACCTCTTCGCCCAGCATTGGGCGAGCCGTTGCACAATATCGTTCCAATTTCTTCAAAATACCCTCTGTTAGTTGTGCAAACAGCTGCATTTGCGAGTCTTGCTGTGTAATGATTTCATTCTCTGCCATAATTCATTCTGTGTTTGATTTCATTCATTGTTTGTATTCAGTAACTCTGTGATGTCGCTCTCCTTATAATAGCACTTATGCCCGATGATGGAGAAGGGTATTTTACCCGTATCGCGATAGGATTGCAGGGTGCGCTTGCTGATGCCGAGCCTGCGGCATACGGCCTCGTTGTCAAGCCAACCCTCCGTTTCGGGCGGATTGCCGATGAGTTGCTCGATACGGTGGATAAAGTTCGCAAACTCGGAGCAGTGCCGCTCCCATGCCTTGCGGTCGATGATAATAAGTTTCATTGTCCTCTGTTTTCTTTTGATTACATTGTCATTGTTCGGCAAACAAGCTTCGATGCCGTCTGTTGCCGTCTTTGTCGGGTGCAAAGGTAAGCCCATAAAAGCGAGGAGGAAAGGTCCCGAGAGAAGTAGGGAGGGATAATGGTAATAAAGGAAAACGAAAGACCAAAGTCGCTTATATTGCGGTAATGAGATGAGGTGACGACTCGTTCCTGCCTCTTGGTAAATGGAGCATCTAATCAGTCGGCTGATTGGGAGAGTTCAAAAAACGGTGGATTACAATAGGGAACTGCACCTTGCGTCCAAAGAGCCTGAGTATGCCGTATTCGTTCGGGCTTGTCTTTTGGCGGTTAGCCCATTCGTGCAAGGTTGGGGCGAAAAATACAACCGCACAGAATCCTGTGGATTGGAACAATGCGACACGGGAAGATAAAAGAAAACCCTGCGGTGGAGATTTCTCGCTCCATCCACAGGGCTTGACCTTGCAAGGAATAAGGGCAACCGCCATACCTTTGCCCGACCGATGACGGCTTCAGGGGCTTTGCAATAGGCTATTAGGGAATAGTAGACGTTGGCTTTATCTGTTTCCAATAGTCGGCAGATGATTGCTCTCAATGAGCAGTACTATTGTGCCTGTGAGTTCGGTGTACAGACAGTCGTATTGCTCGTCAGAAGCAAAATCGTCCGTCAAACCGTATTTGGCGAACGTGGCTTGAATAGCCTTATTCGACAACAATATCCGAGCAAGTTTCTCGGGAAGTGGTGTAGGCAGTTCCCTTTCAAACTCATTTTCCAAAACAGTTACAAGGGTATCATACTTGGAAAAGTGCAAGCCTTGATACAGCACTTCGCTTGCCATCGTCTCGGCTTCGGGGTGTGTGAAGCCCTGCGACACGGCATCGCAGTAGGCGGTGAGAGCCATGTCGGCTCGTTCAGTGATAAACTCCGTGTCTTGCAATCTTTCGGGATGATGCTCTCTCATATAACTTCTTATTTTCAATCGAAAGTAGGAAAACTCCTTTTTGTTCGTCGCTTTCATAATCAATTTGCATTTAAGCTTGATGTTTGTTTCTTTCTTGGCGGGCAGACACGCAAAGCCTTTCGCAGTTCCCTTGTGGTGTCGCTGCCCATAAGGGGCTGCATCTCCCGTGCAATCTTACTCTTGCTGACCTTTGCGTAGAGTTCAGTGGTGGAAATGAAGCGGTGTCCTAACATCTTGCTGACGGTCTCTATCGGCAAGCCGTTTTCCAAGCAAATGGTCGTGGCAAAGGTATGTCTTGCTGTGTGCGAGGTAGCTTCGGTGTGTGGTGGCAGTCCTGCCTTGATAATTATTTCTCGTATCTTGAGGTTGAAATGGCTGTTTGTGGGAAACTCACGGAAGAAAAGACCTTCCTTTCGTCCATCACTGACGAAAGAGAGTATCTCCTCTGCTATGGGTAGCAAAGGCACAATGCTCCTGTTCTGTGTCTTTGTTCGACAGAGCGATATGTATCTGCATCCATCACTAAGCGTGTAAATATCATCCATTCGGAGTTTCTTCAGATCGGAGAATGCCAGCCCCGTGAAACAACCCAAGAGGAAAATGAGCCTGCAATAATTTTCTACCGAGCGGTGAGGACGATAAGACAGGAGTTTGTGCAAATCGTCCGAAGTGAGGGCATTGCGTTCGTATGTGGGTGTTTCTATGTCAATGAGTTCAAAAGGATCTTCATGGATATACCGCTCCTGCATAGCCTTGCGGATAACCTGATGCAGGTGGCGCAGGCGATTGGCTACACTGCTTTCCTTGTTTCCCAAGTCTCGAAGCATGAACAGTCGGTAGTTCTCTATTAGACCTTTGTCTGCATCTTTGGGAAGACAGTCTTCACTGTTACTTGCTATCAGAAAGCGGGCGAAGCTCTTTTGGCTGTCCCTAAAAGCCCTGACGGTAGCCTTTTCTAAGCTTTTGCCTTGCAATCTTTCCTTGTTTTCACAAAGGGATTGATAAAGCCCGATGAGTGTCGGTGTCGGCTTGCTTTGGCGCAGGTACTGCTCTTTGAGGTATTCAGCCGTGATGTAGTTCTCCTCCCTTAGCGTGCGTTCAGACGTTCAGCAATTGAGTTCAGTTGTAAATTGACTGCATTTGCTCTGTTTCCCGTTGCCTTTACTTGCCCTTTCTTTGCTTGCCATTCATTTGGAGAGGAGTATAGTCCTGTAGAGAATGAAGAAGAAGCACCATTGCAGGTAATGCGGCAGCGGATAACACATTCATTCTTCTCGTTTGCCTTGCTTCTGTCTATATAGAATAAAATCGAAAATGTACTTTTCATTGTCTTAGTCTTAGTTGGTTAAACGATATTGTGCGATGAAAGGGAGTATCTTCTCCACGTCACGAAACACCCGTTCGGGGGAGGTCTCCGCATACACTTGCGTGGTCTTGATTTGGCTATGCCCAAGCATTTTCGATACACTTTCGATAGATACACCTTCTGAAAGTGTCATCTGCGAAGCAAAAGTGTGTCGTGCCATGTGGTAGGTCAGTGTTTTTGTAATGCCACAGAGCCTTGCTATCTTCTTGAGGTGGATATTTACCGTATCGCAGCCCGGTATGGGCAGGAGATACCCTTTGGGCGGTTCGTGGCGGAATGCCCTTGTATGGATTCCCCGATAGCGTCCAATTATGGCGGACGCTTCGGGCAATAGCGGAATGTGGCACAGATTGCCCGTCTTCACTCTCGGCTTGCATATCCAATCCATGCCAGACTCATGAATGATATGCTCTGCCGTGAGGTGGTACACGTCTGTATATGAAAGCCCTGTATAGCACGAAAAGAGAAACATATCTCTTGATACTCGCTCATAACCTTTGAGTTCATCTTCTCGTAATGATGCAATTCGCTCGACTTCCTCCCTTGTGATGTATCGGGGCGTTCCAACATCCCAGCGGATGGAATGACCGATGAAAGGGTAGGATTCGATAACGTGCCGTTTGTATAGGTCTTTGAGCAGGGATGCCAGCATGGAGAGATAGCCAGCCGATGTATTGAGCTTGAATCCCTTTTCTTTAGCGAAATACTCCTCCAAATCTTTGATGAAGGCGGTGTCGGATTTCTGTGTGGGAATATCCTCCACATGGTAGTGGCATTTTATAAATTCAGACAGGTGTCTGCGGAAGAGCAGCAGGCATTTCAGTCTTCTTTCGCTGCGGTCTATGCCCACTCGCTCACGGAAGCGGTCAATATACTCGTCCAAGAAGTGGAGTAGCCCCTGCGATTCGCTGTTCAGCCCGAAGACAAGTTCCCTCACCTGACTTGCCATAATATTGCCGTCCAACTTCCTTGAAAGCGATTCATAAACTTGATGGATGCTGACTTGCAATCGGTCGAGTTCCCTGTTTACTGATGTGGCTTCGGCACTTTTGCCCACAAGTCGTTGTTTGCGACTGTCCCAAAGGGTGGCAGTACAAGAACATTTGCAACTGAATTGCACCATTGAGCGACCGATGCTGATACGTCCCATGATGGGACTTTTGCCGTTTTTGTCCTGCGTACCTCTCTTAAGGTAGAAAAGCAGCTTCATTTTTTCTTTTTCCATTGTCTTTTTGTTTGCAAAGTTATACATACAAGAGATACTTCAAGCTATGCAAAACATTGATAATGAAAGAGAAAACATCATTTCAGTTACCACTTTTCTCTGCTCTTTTCCTTTCACCGTTTCTCGAACGATTTGGTAACTGAACGCTTGCCTTTTCGCCCATTTTTTAGCCTTTTCTACCTGATGCAACCCGATGAGAAAATAGGCAATATATGCTGATTTTCAGTCAGATATACATTCTTTTCCTTTTCTTGCTTTCAACTCCCATACTTCCGCATAAAAGCTCCCTGATTCCGTTGTTATTCCCAAATTACTTAATAGTGATGTGGTGCGTGACCATTCATGCCGAGGAGCGACTTCGGGTCTAGTATCCATTGCGATTTCGTACCTTTGCAACATCCCCACCTCCCTATAGATCGTCACAATAAGATGGGGTCGCTGTGGGGATCCATTTACATACTAAAGATCATAGTTATCTAAAACTCAATATGCAGCAATCAACACCATCTCCAGAGGTCTTAGCTGTGGCGCATCAGGCAGTTGATGTGCTACGTAAAGGTGGCATCATATTATATCCTACAGACTCGGTCTGGGGATTGGGTTGTGATGCAACGAATGAGGATGCTGTGGATCGTCTATCTGCACTCAAAGGGCGTCCGACGGGCAAGCCGATGCTGATGCTCGTGGATAACGATGCGCGTATCCAATCCTATGTACGTACGGTACCCTCAATGGCATATGAGCTGATTGATGTAGCGATACATCCACTCACTATTATATACCCAGAGGGGCGTAATGTAGCTCATCAACTGCTGGCTACTGACGGGTCGATAGGCATCCGTGTCACGAGTGACGAACTATGTCAAGAGATCTGTCGCCAATTGCGTAGACCGCTAGTGTCTACATCGGCCAACTTGGCCGGGACAGTTACTCCGCACAACTACTCAGAGATTGACCCCACTGTGGTTGATATGGTGGATTATGTAGTCCCACTACGCCAAAAACAGCTCCTCAATGGGACTCCATCGGATATTATAAAGCTGGGAGTGCACAATGAGGTACAGATAATTAGATCCTCATCTAGATAGCCCAGCTCTCTACGCATATCCAACACACTCTGCTGACCAGATGTCTATCTCTCGACAAGCTCTCATACGTCTACGCTACATAGTCTCTGACGGTGTGGCTGTGCTACTGGCTACGCTTATCTTTAACATAGCTCGCTATGTAATAGAGGATCAGGGGGTGACGTTTGGAGAGCTTACACTCTTTCTCTTTAATGCTAAGATGTACTGGGTGGGAGTATTGGTACTCCTCTTCTGGCTAGGCTTTATGACACTCTCTGGATACTATAACAAGGTGCTAGGCAAGAGTCGCATTGATGAGTTTTTCCTAACAGCTGGGAGTGTTTTTGTGGGGAGTGTTATCGAATATCTCTTCCTGGTGGTCGATGATGTGATAGATAGCCGTAGTGGACATTTACTACTCTTTGTGCTGCTATACGTGATTCACTTTGCCTTAATTTATGTCGGGCGTCTGATGATCACTTTGCAGCAGATCCGATATGATAGAGATGCTAAACATTGGGTCCAGATACTCCTGATAGGATCTCCACAGGTAATGGATAAGTTGCAGGGAGTGCGTACGGAGATGCACTACCATGCCGCAGCATTGCTCCCATTTGGTAATGAGCCGATTCGGCTGGCACAGGTGCAAGAGATCCTGGACCAAAGGCGTGTGGACGGTGTCCCTATCCAAGAGATTTACATGGTCGCTAATGAGGTTGATACACTACGAGCGACTCGCTTACTCTATGAGCTATACCGTTGTAAGCTTCCCATTAAGGTCTATCTAGAGGGTGTCATGGGTGTGCGCTCTACACTGCAGGCCCGTACGCTTAGAGGGCTACCACTGCATGATGTGACGCAGGCTCAGATGAGTGAAATGGAGCAAAACGTAAAGTGGCTCTTTGACCGTCTTGTATCTCTAATGTCATTGATAGTTTTATCACCACTCTTTGCGATACTCTCTATTTTAGTGAAAAGCTCTTCGGAGGGCCCTGTTTTTTATCGACAGGAGCGGATAGGACGAGGAGGCAAGCCTTTTGGTATCTATAAGTTTCGCACGATGTACGTTAATGCGGAGGCGGATGGCCCTCAGCTAAGCCATGAGGGGGACTCGCGTATTACTCCGCTAGGTATTAAGCTCCGTAAATATAGGTTAGACGAGTTACCTCAGTTTTACAACGTATTGAGAGGTGATATGTCCATTGTCGGACCACGACCCGAACGGGCATACTACATCAAACAGATCCTGGAGCGTGCCCCTTACTACTACCTACTGCACCAGTTGCGCCCTGGAATCACATCGTGGGGTATGGTACGCTATGGTTACGCATCAACAGTAGATGAGATGATTGAGAGGCTATACTATGACTGGCTTTACTACGAGCATATGTCTATCAAACTAGACCTTGCGGTGTTACTCTGTACGATGGGTACGATAATAAAAGGTAAGGGGAAGTGAATATGGCTACACAGACTTCATTGCTACAGCGCTTTATACTATGGCGAGAGGCTCATATCAATGAGAGACTCTTCGTGCTGATGCTCTCCTTCTTTATAGGTATTCTTACAGCTCTCGCTGCTTTTGTGCTCAAGCACTTGATTGAGACAATCCAGCATCTTCTGATGCCCGCTATTCGTGAAGCGAATGTTTGGTACCTTATACTCCCCCCAATAGGTGTACTACTGACAGCCGGTGTGGTTAAGATACTGATACGAGATGATATAAGTCATGGAGTAACAAAGGTATTGGGAGCTATGTCTCAGCGCAAAAGTCGTATTAAGCCACATAACATGTGGTCTTCGCTTTTAGCTAGTTCGATAACGATAGGATTTGGAGGCTCAGTAGGAGCCGAATCTCCTATGGTTATGACGGGAGCTGCTATAGGAAGTAATGTGGGGAGACTCTTCAAGTTAGAGCAGAGACAGCTAATGCTCTTAATAGGATGTGGTGCAGCTGGTGCAATAGCTGGGATATTTAAGGCCCCAATAGCAGGATTAGTCTTCGTTGTAGAGGTATTATTACTAGATCTTACACTCAGTAGTGTGCTACCTCTACTGATTAGTTCGGTTACATCGGCAACAATGGCATATCTGTTGACAGGGCAACAAGCGATGTTTTCCTTTTACCAGAATGATCCCTTCACAGCAGAGCGCATACCTTACGTGATCCTTCTAGGGATTACCTGTGGCTTTACGTCACTTTATTTCTCTAAAGTTATGTTTGCTCTAGAGAGTTGGCTCAAGAGGCGTAAGAACTTTTTTAAACGATATGGGATCTCTATGCTTCTGCTCAGTGTGGCAATTTTTCTCTTTCCACCGCTTTTTGGAGAGGGGTACACCACCTTGGGAGATTTGATGGCTGGACAGTACAGCTCGGTGACGGACAATAGTGTCTTCGCTTCCTTTGGCAATAACTACTGGGTCGTATTCTTTTTCCTACTATGTACAATGCTGGTGAAAGTTTTTGCCTCCGTAGCGACAAATAGTGGTGGTGGATGTGGCGGGCTTTTTGCTCCAAGCCTTTTTGTGGGCGGGCTCTGTGGTTTTGTTTTTGCGTATGCTCTAAACTTTTTCCCCTTCATAGAGGTTTACTTGCCACAGAAGAATTTTGTCTTAATGGGTATGGCTGGTGTCATGGCAGGTGTGATGCATGCGCCTTTGACTGGGACATTCCTCATAGCAGAACTGACTGGAGGCTACAATCTACTGCTGCCTTTAATGCTTGTTGCTATCTGTTCGTATGGTACGATACGTATTTTCATGCCACATAGTATATACTCCCTGCGTCTGGCCCAGGTAGGTAAACTTATGACACATAGCAAAGACCAGGCTGTCCTGACAGTAATGAGCATAGAGAATGTCATTGAGACGGACTTTGATAAAGCCTATCCCGATATGACTTTAGGTGAGTTAGTCCAAGTTGTAGGGCAAGCTAAGCGCAATTTATTCCCCGTAGTTGCTCGAGAGGATGATAAGCTCCTGGGTGTTGTGTCTCTAGATGATATTCGCAACATTATGTTTCGCCCAGAACTATATGACAGATATAAGGTAGAGCGTATTATGGTATCACCTCCGGCGCGTATCAAGAGTGATATGCATATGGATCGTATTATGCACCTCTTTGATGAGACAAAAGCGTGGAATCTCCCTGTCGTAACGCCCGAAGGTAAGTATCTTGGTTATATCTCTAAGTCCAAAATATTCAACACTTACCGTGAGGTCCTCAACGTACTCTCTCCTGACGAATAAATATCTATGAAGAAAGACCAGATTCGCATCGTATTTTATGGTACAGCGCCATTTGCCGTAGCTTGCCTTAGACGTCTGGTAGAGGAGGGTTACCTAGTCGTTTCTGTCATTACGGCTCCTGACAAACCCGCAGGGCGAGGACATAGATTACAACCCTCAGCAGTAAAAGAATGTGCTATAAAGTTAGGCTTGCCGATCCTCCAACCTACCAATCTTCGAAGCAAAGACTTTATTAGTCAACTGACAGCCCTTAATCCTACGCTAGGGATTGTTGTCGCTTTTCGTATGCTACCTCGTGAAGTGTGGAAGTTGCCCCCTTGGGGTACTGTCAACGTACACGGATCTTTATTACCGCAATATCGAGGGGCGGCTCCTATCAATTGGGCCTTGATCAATGGTGAAACGGAAACTGGCGTGACACTCTTCCAGTTACGCCATGAGATAGATACCGGAGATATTATTGCAGCGTCGGCATGCTCTATTGCTCCTGAGGATACTTTTGGTACACTCTACGATAAATTGATGTCTCTCGGAGCTGAAATACTCGTTCGGGGCTTGACGTTACTCCTACAGCATGGTGGGAGGTATCCGTACGCATTACCTCAAGGAGAGCTGCCCAATCTATACTCTGCACCTAAGCTAACGAGAGAAAATACTCGTATCGACTGGGCCCTTCCAGCATATAGAGTGCATAACTTCGTCAGGGGGCTGTCTCCTCAACCGGCAGCATGGACTATGCTTGAGATTCCTGACGAGGATCCTCTTATAGTTAAAGTATATGCAACAGCGTTATCCGGTACTCAATGCCATGCGGTAGAGGTTATTGGTCAATGTGTATCTCCTCGTAAGGGGCAGCTGGCAGTGCAGACGGGTGAGGGGCTTCTCTTTATCGAGCAACTCAAACCTCAGGGCAAGAAAATCCTCTCAGCTCATGAATGGCTCAATGGCTTGAAGACGCCTGTCGAGGAGCTCCGCTTTATATAGTCTTAGTTATAAGGTATAGCAACTTGTGCTTCCTCAAATATCTATAACGCTTCCTCCATCTAAAAGCCTTTACAATCGTCTCTTTGTAATGGCTCGTTTGGCACAAATACCGATTCCCTTGGTATGGTATGAGAGACATCTCTGTGAGGATCTTTCTGTAATGCTTCGAGCTTGCTCTACATCAGAGCAAACGGTTTCTGTTGGTGCGTCAGGGACAGCTATGCGCTTGCTGACGGCTCTTTTTGCTTTAGCTACAAAACGGGAGATGCTACTAGTGTCTCCGGCTAAGCGTATGACAGAGCGTCCCATCCTTCAGCTCATTGAGCTGCTTAATCAACTGGGAGCTTCAGTTTCCTCACCAGACTCAGCAGAGTTTGCTAACGAGTTATATCCTCTCGTTTACATCAAGCCTACTGATTGGCTTCATACGAAGCGCCCTCAGTTACACCTTCCTAGGGAGGTGGATAGTAGTCAAATTGTATCAGCATTGCTACTCATAGCTCCATATCTACCGTATGGATTATCGATCGTGTGGGATGGTGTTCAGTTACCCAGCGCATCCTATATCCAGCTTACGACATCGCTGATGCGGTATTGTGGTATCAGACTAACTGTAGAGCAGAGGGTCATAACCGTTGCTCCTGGAGTGTACGATAAGGAGACGTTGATTCGTCTTTTGTCTTATCCCATCGGAGACTGGTCTTCAGCACAATATCCACTCCAGTGGACTCTTATGACTCCTAAGCCATGTAGGATTTATTTGACCAATCTGCCTATAGATAGTATACAGCCAGACGCTCATGCTTTAGAGTTGTTACAGATACCTCATTCATTAGTAGAGACCGCAGACAAAAAGATATGTCTCGACAGTCAGCGATTGCAAGAGCATCTTCATAAACTCGACTTTAAACCCTGCTCCCTTTCAGACAACCCCGATTTTGCTCCCACACTGGTTGCCCTCTTACTTTTCTACAAACGGCAGACACAGCTCCTAGGTCTAGATCATCTGAGATTTAAAGAGAGTGATCGCATTTCTCTTGTCCTGCACAATGCGGAGCAACTAGGATATCATCTTACTTACAGTCGCCCCGAAGGTTTTAGACTAAATGGTAAAAAGCCTACACTACAGCTCTCTCCGGCTCATATCATTACTCATGCAGATCATCGTATGGTCATGGCGTGGGCACCCTTCGGGTGGTATAAAGAGATAGAGGTTGAGATGCCCCAGGCTGTCGATAAGAGCTACCCCACTTTTTGGCAAGACTTGCAAAAACTTTCTGAAGTGATTGCATCTCCTCTGCATATTATCACATAGTCTACCACCTTCATGACATTCAACGAACTAGGGCTACCACCCGAATTACTCCGTGCAATCTCAGACTTAGGTTTCGAGGAGCCAATGCCTGTACAGCAAGCTGTCATACCGTATCTCTCTACACATCGAGGGGATCTCATTGCATTATCTAAAACTGGTTCCGGGAAGACAGCTGCCTACGGGCTCCCCCTACTAGAGCATATCCTGCATGCTGGAAAGGCATCTTGTGGGCTCATCCTCACTCCAACTCGAGAGCTTGCCATACAGATACAGAAAGATCTAGTAGACTTTGCTAGATACACGCCCATCAAGCGGATATTAGCTCTCTACGGTGGTGTATCCATTGAGGAGCAAATGCGCCAACTCACCCATGGATACGATATTGTTGTTGCAACACCTGGCAGACTTTGTGATCTCTTACGGCGTAGAGCAATTGCTCTGCACCAGGTCTCCATACTCGTCCTTGACGAGGCTGATGTTATGCTTGACATGGGTTTTCAAAAAGATCTCAATGATATTCTCGAGGCGATACCCCAAAGCGTAGAGCATTGGCTCTTCTCAGCCACCATGAGTCAAGAGGTCCGGCAGATAGCTACTAGCTATATCCGTGAAGCTCATGAGGTACAGATTGGCATACGCAACGAGGCTAATGCCGACATTAAGCACCTATACGTTGCCGTTCCTGCACGTCATAAGTATGCTGCACTCAAGCGTGTTGTGGATTACTATCCGAATATTTATGGGATTATCTTCTGTCGTACACGTGCCGAGACAAAAGAAGTCGCCGAGTGGCTTATACGCGATGGATACAATTCTGATGCCCTCCATGGAGATCTTAGTCAAGCTCAGCGAGATATGGTGATGCACCGATTTCGTATACGCAACTTACAGCTACTAGTTGCTACCGATGTCGCAGCACGGGGGCTGGACGTTGATGATGTCACACATGTACTACACTATGGGCTCCCTACAGATCCCGATAGCTACACCCATCGTAGTGGTCGCACTGCACGTGCTGGTAAGACTGGGCTTTCAATAGCTATTTGTCATTTACGAGATAGTAAGCAGATACGCATTATAGAGCGGCATGCAGGGATTAAGGTCGAGCTTATGTCTCTGCCATCGGGACAAGAGATATGCAAGAAGCAACTCTTTTCCCTTGCTTCCAAGATCGAATATGCCGATAGCAGCGATCATGACTCACAGTATGACCATCTCCTCAATACAATTGTGCAAAAACTCGCATGGATCCCTACAGAGGAGATAATACGCCGTGTCCTCACCTTAGAGGCTGACCGCATCATGAGATACTATGCTACGACACCCGATCTTTCTGTCCAAGAGTTAATGACAGAAGAGTCTCAGCATAAGGGGGGGGGAGGAATTAAGCCATCCAGAGAAGTTAAAGAAAGACCTAGCAAACGAGGACAACACTCCGATGTGCCTGACAAGGTCAGCTTACGAATTAATCTTGGTAAGCGTGACAAACTATATCCAAATCGTCTCCTCGAATTAATCAACCGCACGTTGCCTTATCAGATTACAATCGGCAAGATAGACCTTAATCATAGCTATAGTTACTTTGAGGTCTCCTGTGAGTGGGCGGAGACCATTGCGACCGAGCTTAGTGAGATGAGTTACAATGGGCGACCTATCCGTGTAACTATTAAGAAGAATAGGGGAGAGAGATCGCGATAACCTGGCATGCCTCCCAGTATCATACGTTATGATGTTAACCCTCTGTTAGCTCTCTATCCGGTCGCTATGGCGTCATACATATCGATCTTGTAAGCCTTATATTCGGAGGGTGTGTACTGGAAGTTCATTCGGTGGAAGGATTTATTCCGCACGAGAGAAACTGTAACTCCGGGATACCCAATCGATGATTCCGGAATAGTCAAAAGAGTATTCCGGAATAAAAAAACTTTTACCCGGGATAGTTTTTTAGATTATACCGTAAGGCCATTCTGCAGATTTACCTCAAATGGAAATATCGTTACATTTGCGGAAAGCAATTATATTATAACACCCTGAGATTATGAGCCAACAAAAAAGGATAAAGCGTCTAAGTATCATTGCAGATTTACTGCGCAACAATGAAGTCCATGACCAAGCCTCGTTGTTAAGACTACTGAAAGATCAACATATCTCAATCACACAGGGCACGCTCTCCAACTACTTGACAGAGTTAGGAGCTACTAAGGTCTTGCGTCCAGGGTCCTTTAAACCATGCTATCAACTCCCGACAAGGGCTCAAGGTAACACCATAACAGAGCAGCACACCGGACTGATCTCCCCGACTGTCGGGTTTCGTTCGTGTGCATTCTCAGGATCTCTCCTGGTCATTCGGACAGACGCAGGCTTTGCTCAGTCTATAGCAGCCATCCTCGACAGTTCGGCATCTCCGCTTGTACTAGGTAGCGTCGCGGGCTATGATACAATTATAGTGGTGCTTACGGAGAGTGCTCCTCGTGCAGAGGTTATCGATTGGCTACATCTTATTATCCCGGAGTCGATACTCTCAATAGGGCGTGGGCGTTGATTTGGCTTTTTCGTTTTTTTTCATGACATATTCCACCGGTTGAAACGATATTAGGTTAGAAGCATTATTTTTGCCATCACAAGTAATGTATATTTCTCACCTAAAGCTGTATGGACTGTATGAGAGAAATGCCCGTAGATCCTATGAGTGCATCGCGTAGCTCGCACAAGTGGATTCGGTGGTTTTACGACCTCTATCGCGATGGGCTGCGTAGCCAAAGCCGCATGAGCCGATTACTGTGGATTATTGTAGCCATCAAGCTCTTTATTATGTTTGCTATACTGCGCCCAATCTTTTTTCCACGAGTCATAGCTCTGCAGGGGGACAAGCCTGCACAGATAGAGTATGTACAGGAGCAACTCACGGCACCAATTGTCAATACACCACATAATAACAGATAAAAACTTAACTATATAGCAGATGAACGTAGATGCTTTACTCCTATGGTCTAGACTGCAATTCGCTCTGACCGCATGTTATCACTGGCTTTTTGTGCCACTCACCCTAGGTCTGGGGGTGATCATGTCAATAGCTGAAACAAAGTATTATCGTACTAACCGACCAGAATGGAAGCGATGGGCGATGTTTTGGCAAAAACTCTTTGGGATTAACTTTGCTATCGGCGTAGCTACAGGACTAATCCTAGAGTTTGAGTTTGGTACTAACTGGTCTAACTATAGCTGGCTCGTGGGGGATATATTTGGAGCCCCACTAGCTATTGAGGGTATCTTGGCATTTTTTATGGAGGCAACCTTTATAGCCATTATGTTTTTCGGATGGAATAAGGTGAGCAGAGGATTCCACTTAGCCTCAACTTGGCTGACAGTTATTGGAGCTACGATCTCGGCAGTGTGGATACTCGTTGCCAACTCATGGATGCAAGACCCTGTTGGTATGAGCTTCAACCCAGCTACCGTACGTAGTGAGATGACTGACTTCTGGGCAGTGGCACTATCTAGTACGGCAGTCAATAAGTTCTGGCACACAACAATCTCCTCCTGGACCCTGGGAGCTGCGTTTGCTCTGGGTGTTTGCGGTATCTATATGCTGCGTGGTAAGCATAGGGAGTTTGCTCTAGCTAATAGTCGTATTATAGCTCCATTTGGGCTTATTGCAGCATTGCTCACAGCCTATACGGGAGATACGTCTGGGTATAACGTAGCCAAGACACAGCCCATGAAGCTCGCTGCTATGGAGGCTCTCTATGATGCTGGTGAGAGTACGCCTGACGGTAAGACGATAGACGGCAAAGGGCTTGGACTTAGTGCCATTGGGCTGCTGGATTGTAACAATCTTACGCCACTTGCTGGGGAAAATCAGGATCCTTATCTCTTTGATATTAAAATACCGTCTGTACTGTCCCTATTGGGTACAGGCTCTTGCGATGGATATCTCCCTGGGATTAACAATATACTAGAGGGCGGTTACTACGATAGGAACGGAAATTTAGCCCTCTCTGCTGACGAGCGGATGAATCGAGGTAGGGTAGCTATTGAAGCTCTAGCCGCCTATGGAGAGGCAAAGAAAATAGGAGACTCTACTGAGATGGAGCGTCAAAATGCAATCATCCAAGAGAATTTTGACCATTTTGGCTATGGATATATACAAGACAAAGCAGATTTGGTACCCAATGTACCTCTAGTGTACTACGCTTTTCGTATCATGGTTGGTGTGGGATGCCTGCTTATCCTCATTTTCTTCTTATCATGGATACTGCAGCGTAAGAAGAGTGTAGAGCAGTACTCTCGCTACCGATGGCTACACGTCCTAGCTATTGTCTGCATGCCGCTGGCATGGATAGCTAGCCAAGCAGGATGGATTGTCACGGAGTTGGGGCGTCAACCATGGGCTATACAAGATATGTTACCACTCAATGCCGCCGTCTCTAAGCTAGCTCCAGAGACCGTTATGACAACCTTTATCATATTTGCTCTGCTCTTTACCATCTTGCTTATTGCAGAGCTTAGCATTATGATCAAGGCTATTAAGCATGGACCCGAATCATATCTCAATGATGTCGAGCAGCTCTTTGCTAAGCGAGAGAGCAAGTAATAAAATCATCTTTAGATACACATCCGATATGATGGATTACACATTTCTACAGCAATACTGGTGGTTCTTAGTATCTCTGCTTGGAGCCCTCCTCGTTTTTCTCCTTTTTGTACAGGGTGGTCAAACATTTATCTTTGCGGCACGTCGTGACGACTCTTTACAACGCATGATTGTAAACGCTACGGGGCGCAAGTGGGAGTTCACTCTTACGACCCTCGTTACCTTTGGTGGCGCCTTTTTTGCCTCTTTCCCTCTATTCTACTCAACGAGTTTTGGCGGTGCCTACTGGGTTTGGATAATTATCTGCTTAACCTTTGTCATACAGGCAGTCTCGTATGAATATCAGTCTAAGCATGGTAACGTGTGGGGTAAGAAGACCTTTCAGACCTTTCTTTTCATCAATGGCGTGCTAGCACCGATACTACTTGGTGCTGCGGTGTCGACGCTATTCACAGGTGGTAACTTCATCGTTGATAAGGGAGCTATCTATGACTTGACATCCTCTATGCAGACCATCTCTGTATGGCAACAAGATCCGCTGACAGGGTTACAGCTACATGGTTTGGAGGCTATCTTTAACCCATGGAATGTAATCCTCGGTGTGTCATTACTTTTCTTAGCACGTACCACGGCTTTGCTCTATTTCATTAATAGCATACGAGACGATGTCTCCTACGATCGCACTCGTAAGAGTTTACTCCCCAATGCTATTATTTTTGTAGTCCTTTTTGTTGCTTACGTAGTCTTTCTAATGATTACAAAGGGATATGACGTAGACCTGGCTACGGGAGCCGTCAGCTTGGTCAAATACAAGTATCTACAGAATTTCCTTGCTATGCCGGTATTGCTCGTCCTCTTCCTCGTAGGTGTTGTATTGGTCCTAGCGGGCGTTGTGCTCACGCTGGTCAAGCAAGGCTTTCGCAAGGGTATCTGGTTCGAAGGGTTAGGAGTCGTGCTCACAGTGCTGAGCTTGCTCCTCATCGCAGGCTACAACCATACAGCTTATTATCCATCAATAGCTGATCTCAATAGTTCGTTGACGATACAGAATAGCAGCTCTAGTTCTTATACCCTACAGGCAATGAGCTTTGTATCATTGCTAATACCATTTGTATTAGCTTACATTATTTATGCGTGGCGAGCTATCGATCGTAAGAAGATCACAAGGCAAGAGATGACTCAAGAGGGAGAGATTAAGTACTAAATACCGGAACTAATAAAATATATCTTGGACAGAGGGGGGGACTGCAAGTATGTAACGTATAGTCATCCCTCTTGTATGTCGCACGACATAGGAGTGCTTGATGTGAGTTTCTGGTAAAGTCTCTAGTCTAAGAGATATGTCTAATTTATCTCCACTTGCTATGTGATATGGGGAGACGATGAAAGGGATAATCTAGATAAGTCATAATAAAGAGTCTAAAAGGTGCTACTGAATAAGATTGTGTGAGCCTTCTTGGGAAAATAAGGGCTTTTAAAACTATCTTTTTCGTTTTCTATATTTGCGTTTTCCTTTTTGCTAGTTGCAGAAGGAACTCATTATTCCACTAGATGCTGTACTGTTTTTTACTGGATGAGCGGTCGTGAGGAATGGAGTAATCCCTTTGCTGTTGTAGGGTTTCTTCCATTTGCATAGTGCCAGTTCGGCAGATAAGGGATCGTATCCGACTGTTGTTGGTAGGCTTCCTATACTCATGTCCTAACTCTTTAGTACATTTGCGAGCACAAATAGAAATGACTATCACTATGAGCAACAAGTATTATGGTAATTTGGTTCCCAATACCTTCTTTACTACCAAGGGAAGCGGAGAGTCTGACCTGGAGAAGCACGCAGGCTCTTACCATATGGCCCTATACGACGCTGGAATTGCAGACTACAATGTTATGGTCTACTCGTCAGTACTTCCAGCTACAGCTCGCTTGGTATCTCCTGATGAGGTGGATATGCCCCCCTTTGGGTCCGAGCTCAAGACCATCATGTCCGTCTCACATGGTATACAAGACGAGTTCGTCAGTGCAGGAGTTGTCTATGCCTGGATGTATAAGGATGAGAACTTCGATGAGAAGGCTGGAGGCTTGGTCTGTGAAGTCAGTGGTCGCTACCGTATCGAGGAGCTAGAGTCTCGCCTGATACGGGTCATCAATGACCTTCATCAGAATACTTATAGCCAGTATTATTTAGGTGAGCTTAACTTCATCACAGAGGGTATTACTGTTACAAAGCGATATGGCACGGCTCTAGCTGGGTTATGCTTTGTGGACTTCGCTCTCCCGGAGTCTCCTATGAAGGAGGAGGACTAACATATTTACACATTATGTCTGAGCAGAAGGTAGTCCTACGAGGAGCTACAAATGCTCTATATGTACACAGACAAGAATATATCCTTAAGAAGCTATGAAAGTAGGTATTTGCGCAGACCATGCTGGTTATCGGCTTAAAGAGCAAATCAAAGAGCAACTCATCACTCTACAGATAGAGTATGTCGATTTTGGTACACACTCGGAGGATAGGTGCGACTACCCTGACTACGCTCATCAGTTAGCGCTTGCTGTACAGTCGAATCACGTGGATTGTGGTATTGCTATCTGTGGAACTGGCAATGGTATGGCAATGACGCTCAACAAGTATGGCGCCATACGCGCAGGTCTAGCATGGAGCGAAGAGATTGCTAAGCTCGTTAGGGCTCACAATGATGCCAACGTGCTTGTATTGCCTGCTCGGTTTATAGAGACGGCAGAGGCCGTGCGCTGTCTGCAGGCATTCTTAGATACGTCTTTTGGAGGAGGACGCCATCAGGAGCGAATAAATAAGATAGCTCATTCTAGTTGCTAAAGTATTACTCCTTGGTAGACGATAGCTAGGATATGGAAGCTCTGAAGCTCTTTTTCTTGTCCATCTCGATCGGCGTGGTAATATATCTGATCATGCTCTGGTCTGAGAGATATAAGACCCGTAGCGAGAGGAGTCAGACATCGTCCATGTCCCCGCGGTCTAATGAGGATTCCATGATATCTGCTCTCGGTCAGGTGGAGCGAGAACTCTCTAACACTCTATCTGGAGAGGGGACAACGGGGGGATGTGCCAATGATGGTGGGGATGCTTGTGCCTATTGCTCTGATGCGTGCTTGGGCTCAGAACATCTGCCAAAGGTCACTACTCAGATCGTTTACTATGATGATGAGGAGCTAGACACCCTAGCACATCGTTCCGTAGAGAGCTATACGGATACCGAGACCCAAAAGCTCCGAGAGATAGCTGAGACTTTGCTAGAGGAGGATCGTCCTGGGTGGCTTAAAAGCCTTTCCATGCGTGGTATATTACTTCCCCCTGACATCTTGCGTATCGTAGCTCCTTAAGTAAGTGGGGATGCACGATAGTATATAATATAAGGTATACCTAGAGCGTTTACCTTAAGGAAGATGGGGTGATAGCTCCCGATCTCCCAGCGTATTAGGGATATATTACAGGCGTGACAGAAAGAGGTTCTTCCCATGGTGATAGCTTATCACGAATCGGTTGTAAGCATTGCTTAAGTGTAGTGCTGGCGTTGCTCTGTGTGCTGGGAAGCTCTTTGGGGTGCAGTACGAAACGCAATGACGGGGGGACTCGCTTTTATCACAACTTGACCACACGGTACAACGTATACTACAACGGTCAGCTAGCCTTTGACGAGGGATACAAGGCCCTTTACAAGGATCTATCAGAGAGCTATACGGAGCTATTAGTCCTAGACCCTATCACTAGGACACCCCATCAAGAGGAGAGTGAGGAGGGATCTGTAGGAGGATCCTTAGGCAGAGCAATTGAGAAAGGGCAGAAAGCAATCCGGGAGCACTCCATACGAACGAAGCCGAAAATCTCTCGAGAGGATCTGCTTCGTGATCCGAAGAAAAAAGCTTTTTACAATAAAACGGAGTATAACACCTTCCTGCACAAGGCATGGATGTTGGTTGCCGAGTCTCAGTTTTACGCAGGGCACTTTATGGAATCTATGGCGACCTTCTCTTATATATCCAGACTCTATGCCACAGATCCCAGAGTACGAGACGAAGCTCGCATAGGGCAAGCCCGTTGCTACACAGCAATGAATTGGATTATAGAGGCTCGTGAAATATTAAATGACCTGCCCGAAGATGGGTATTATAAAGAGCATAGTGATGCCTATCCTATAGCCCAGGCAGAGCTAGCTCTCAAGGAGCAAGACACCACGGCAGCGATAACTTACCTCCGCACAGTAATAAGTCGCAGACCTATCAAGACTCAGCGAGCCAGATTACACTATCTCTTGGGGCAGCTCTACAGTGCTTCTGGGCAGTGGACCGAGGCTCATCAATCTTTCGGGCGAACCATACGATTATCGCCTCCTTATCCCCTCGAGTTTGCAGCGACAATGCGTCAGTTAGAGATAGAGTCTCGGAGCAATCCTAAGAGCATCATTAATCAGTTAGACCTATTAGCCCGGAGAGATAAAAACAAAGATCTAATTGATCAGATATACCTTACGCAGGGGCAACTCTATTTAGAGAGTGCGGATACGACAAATGCCATAAAATCCTTTACCTATGGTGTAAATAAGAGTACTCAGCGTAGCTTTGACTATATGCTCTGTCAGTTGCACCTGGGAGAGATATATCTGTCACAAAGTAACTATCTCAAGGCTCAAGAGGCTTACGCAGGAGCCTCGGCAGTGATAGATAAGTCACATCCACGATACGATGTTGTGACCAAGCTGTCGACGGATTTGGATCAGCTTGTTTCCCTCGCTGAGCAGCTACATGAGCAGGATAGTCTGCGATACATCGCATCCTTGCCCGAGTCTAAACGTCTAGCTCATGTGGATAGTCTCATAATAGCTTACAAAAAGCAGCTAGAGGAAGAGAGAAATCAGGCTCTACTAGCAGAGCAGCAGAGCAAAAATGAAGTTCTCAATCAGCAATCAGACTCCAACACCCCTGGTAGACAATCATCCCAAAGTGGCAATAGCAGACAACCCTCTACTGTCGGTGGGGGGAATGGTAAAAGTTATTTCTACAATCCTACCTTGGTCTCTCAAGGTAAGGATCTATTTGAGCGCAAATGGGGTAAGCGTCCTCTTGCAGACAATTGGCGTCGTCGTAATAAGCAGATTACTTTTAATGCAAATGAACCTATCGAAAGTGGCAGTATCGACGACGCAAACGGCGCTAACCATCTAATGGCGCAGTCGACATCTACTAAGGATAATCAGCAGGATTCTCCTGACAGCATCCCCGCGGATCAAGATCCTTTGCAGAGGGCTTATTATCTCGCTAAGCTACCCACGACATCAGAGCAGATATCTACCTCTGATGAAATTATTCAGACGGCTCTTTTGGGAATGGCAAAAGCTTTCAACGAACAGATGGAGCTCCTCGAGGAGTCCATCCATACATACGAGGATCTCCTCATGCGCTATCCTGACTACTCTGACCGCGCGACCATCTACTACACGCTCTATATACTGTACCAACGGTTAGAACGCCCCTCTCTTGCAGAGCCTTGGAGAGGTAAGTTGCTAAGCGAGTTACCTAATGACCCTCTAGCTGTAACGCTACAAGACCCGAACTATATAAGCAAATTGCGAGCAAACATCGGAGCCGATGAGAGGCTGTATAGTAAAGCTCTTGAAGCTTATCTGCAAGGTCAGGCGCATATTGTGCAGCAACTGTACAAGGAGGCGACTAAAGAGTATCCACTATCGGAGACTCTGCCACAATTTGCCTTTGTAAATGCCCTAAGTTATGTGCTGCAAGGAGACGAGCCTGCCTTTAGAGAAAATCTACGAACGCTCACATCCTCCTACCCTAAAGAGCAGGTATCGCTATTGGCTCAGGAAATGCTGAGACATCTCATACAGGGAGGGCATATAGCACAAGGGGGATATCAAGGTATCGCTTGGGACCTGCACCTTAACACTCCTAAGGATAGTATCTCGGGATTGTCGTTGGCGGATAAGCCCTTTGAGGTAGGGTCAAAAGGTGACAAGTATCAGGCGCTACTCATAGTGCCCCGACGAGGACAAGCACTTGAAAATTCATTGCGCTTTGCTGTGGAGAGTTTTAACTATGCCCAGTTTACCGACTACATCCTCCCCGTTTCCTCTGCATCTTCCGATCATGAGACTCTGATGACTATTGACGATCTACCCTCGGCAAGAGTCGCATGGCAATACCTGACCAAAGCTTATAGCCCTCAAGGTTACCTCTCGGCAATGGATAGCAACTCCCTCCTACTGGTTATGACAAGTGGCAATTACCAATTGATAGCCTCTGGGACTAAGAGTATTGGTGACTACATAACATTTGTAGCGGACAGTCTTTTAGAGCTCTATCCCGCAGCCCACTATATGCTAGATCAATGGGTGATCATCTCTGAAGCCAAATCGGATCAGACTTCTCTGGTCGAGACAACTGCAACAGGCACGGCATCTCCAGTAGAGACCCCGATCACATTTGAAATCGATCGCTCTGGCATATCATTAGACCCCACAGAGTCTCAGCGGGATAGTCTCGCAATATCATTGACGGATTCTGTACCTCCCATCGCTCGAGGAGTAACTATCAATCAACCTCGCCCTATCACGCCTGGTGATATTAAGAAGATGGAGCAAGAGCGCAAGGCAAGGGAGCAACAAGCCGCGCGAGACCGTAGTGTGCAGCTCAAGGAGCGAGAGAAACAACGCCAGGCGGAGCTCGATTCTCGTCATCAGGAGCGGCGCAGGCAGGAGCAGAAGCGCCAAAAGCAGATAGCGCAAGTCGAGGCTGAACGCCGTGCACAAGAAAAGGCTCGCAAAGAGCAGCTGCGCCAGCAGGAGAAAGAGCGTCAACAACAGCTCAAGCAACTTGAGGAGGAGCGTCAACGTAAACTTAAGTCGAGACAACCCTGAGCACGACGGCCTACATTCAAGCCTGTGACCTAAGAGCGACGCAAACTTCGTAACTCACTCCTCAAATAATTGGTCAATAGGGGTGGTGTAGAGAAATTTTTGCTCCGAAATGCCCGATTGATTATTCCGGAATAGTCAATCGCTCACTCCGTAATTATCATTTCACAATTCGGTAATTATCTCCCCTCCTCTCGAAAAGGACATCAGCCGCAAGTAGTGCGAGCTACAAAGGGGAGGCAAGGTCAAGTTGTCTCTTTTTTGTACCTTTGACTCTGCTAACTGAATAGATAAGTATGCCCGAAGTAGATCCTGGGACCATTATTCGCCCTGACTCAGCTCTCACAAAGGAGGAGATTGTCGATAGCATTGTCAACTTTAACCTAGCAGACACGCTCGGGTCATGGGTTGATACAGCTATCAATGTGGGGATCCGAGTCATACTCGCTCTAGTTATCTTCTACCTTGGTCGCTGGCTCATACAGCTTATCATGAAGGGTCTCTCTACGATACTCGATCATCGTATTAAGACCCTTGGTTTGCGCAACTTTGTACGCTCAGTGGCTCGTATAGGGCTTTGGGTAGTCCTGATCATCATCATTATCAATCTGCTGGGCTTTGCCACGGTATCCTTTGCTGCTTTGCTTGCTTCGGTAGGAGTCGCTATTGGCATGGCTCTCTCTGGGCAGTTACAAAACTTTGCTGGAGGTGCGATTATCTTAGTTACTCATCCGTTTCGTATTGGAGATTATATTTGTTATCAAGACGTCGAGGGGACGGTTCAAGATATAGGTATCTTTTACACTGCCATAACAACAACAGATAATACGAAGATTTACCTACCAAACGGTAATCTGAGTACAAACATCATTAAGAATACCTCTGAGATGCCCAACAGGCGCTGCGAGTGGCGATTTTTGATAGACTATGATGTCCCTTTCGAGCGAGCCAAGAGTATTATCATCGAGGAGCTTTTAAAGGATCCTCGTGTCATCGCGGAGTTGGGGACACTAGTAGTAATATCTGGCATGACTCAGAGCAACTATACACTGCTGGTACGAGCCTGGTGTCACAATAGTGATATGTGGGATCTGTTTTGGGATTTCAATGGTCGTGCTAGTGACTTTTTCGTTCGCGCAGGTTTTCCCCATCCTTATGAGAAGGTCGAGTTACGAGATCGTACTCGGCGGAGCGAGGAGGGTGGAGCAAGTGATTAGTTCCCCCCAAGCTAGCTCTACTTATCTACTCTCCTTAGAGAGCTAAGAATCGATTAGTATGAATATATCTTTCAATTGGTTACAACAATACTTACCACTCCTAAAAGACTATACGCCAGAGTCAGTCGCTAAGACTCTTACAGCGATTGGACTAGAAGTAGCTGGTATGGAGAAGACAGAGTCAGTGCGTGGCGGGTTATGTGGAGTTGTCATCGGACGTACACTGACGTGTGCCCCCCATCCTAACTCCGATCACCTACATATATGCACTGTGGATATAGGTGAGGGGAATCCGGTCCAGATTGTATGTGGAGCTCCTAATGTAGATGCAAAGCAGACAGTTGTTGTGGCTACCGTAGGAACGACTCTGTATGATCCCGAGGGCAAAGCCTTTAAGATTAAGAGGTCTAAACTACGTGGTGAGGAGAGTATGGGGATGATTTGCTCTCAAGTAGAGATAGGTATGGGTAATGATAGCTCAGGGATCTGGGTATTAGAGGATGAGGATGTCCCTCCTGGTACCCCTGCTGCAGACTACTTTTCATTAACCCATGACACGATTATAGAGATAGATATAACGCCCAATCGTGTAGACGCCACCTCTCATTACGGGGTGGCTCGCGACCTAGCTGCTTACTACTCCTATGAGCAAGGCAGAGTCATACGTGCTGAGCGTCCTAACTATAAAGAGTCAGAGACGATAGATCTCTCGGCCCCAGCGATCCAAGTAGAAGTGGATGTCTCGGCGGAGGTGTGCCCAAGATATCAAGGTGTGACTATACGGGGGATACACTGTGTAGAGAGCCCCGACTGGCTTAAGGAGCGACTGCAGAGCATCGGGCAAAGACCAATCAATGCGGTGGTAGATGTGACTAACTTTGTACTTCATGAGATTGGTCAACCGCTACATGCTTTTGATGCAAGTAAGATAGTAGATAACAAATTGCGAGTAGTGCATCTACCCGAGGGGACACTCTTTACGACGCTAGACGGCGTGGAGCGCAAGTTGACGGGACAGGAGGTAATGGTCTGCGACAGTAAATTGACTCCACTATGCATAGGTGGTGTCATGGGAGGTCTGGATGCTGGCGTGACGATGCAGACGACAGATGTTTTTATTGAGGCTGCTAATTTCAACCCAACTGTAACGCGTCGTGCCGCAAGGAGCCATGGATTGAGCAGCGACTCTTCCTTCTGCTTCGAGCGCGGATTGGACCCAATTGCAACGGATTGGGCTCTCCATAGAGCTATTTCCCTCATTCAGGAGATCTGCGGGGGCACTGTCTCTAGCAATATTGTCGACATCTTCCGCAAGCCATTCCCTCCCATAGAGATGCAAATATCTACGAGTCTTGTATCCCGTGTCGTTGGGAGCGCCATCTCTGTTGACCAATTGCATTTGATATTGGACGCTTTGGAGATGTCCCCCCAAGTGTTAGATAGCGAAACTCTTGCCATAAAGGTGCCTCGCTACCGCTATGACGTGACACGACCGATAGATGTAATTGAGGAGGCACTACGTATATACGGATTCAATGCGGTGCCTCTCTCAGGGTACATCCATGCAAATCTGGCTAAGCGAAGTCGAGAGGATAGTATATATCATGCACAGCTCAAACTCTCTGAGCTCCTTACAGGTTTTGG
This sequence comes from uncultured Porphyromonas sp., assembly GCA_963543315.1. Taxonomy (GTDB): domain Bacteria; phylum Bacteroidota; class Bacteroidia; order Bacteroidales; family Porphyromonadaceae; genus Porphyromonas. The sequence continues at coordinate 21,139 of CAUUAW010000014.1, read as the reverse complement.
TTATCATGAGATCTTAAACAATTCTCTTACCTCGCTACAATACTTCGAGGGGCAAAAAACATTTGATCCTGATCAACTCGTTCGAGTAGAGAACCCTCTCAGTCAGGAACTCAACGTATTGCGCCCGACTCTCCTTGTGGGAGGTTTGAAGACTATTTCAGACAATATGCGTCGCAAGCACCCCTACTGCGCTCTTTACGAGTGGGGTAATGTATATCGCTATCAGAGAGATAATCAGGCCTCATCTCCTTTGGATCAATATACACAATCGAGTAGGTTGGGGCTTTGGCTATCGGGCACGGTAATGACAAATAGTTGGGCTGCCCCAGCGACTGAAACTTCACCTTATATGCTACGAGGTATTATCGAGAAGCTTCTAGCACATATGGGATTTACTCCAGGAGACTACTCTATATCTATTCCAGCAGAGTGTCACGACTTATGGAATAATGTGATTTGTTACAACAATAAGCAAGGGGAACCTCTCGCCTATGTAGGAGAAGTTAGCGACTACTGGCTCACGAAGTGTGACGTGAGGGTCCCTGTTTACTATGCTGAGCTATACATAGACAAGCTCATGGCTCATCTACTAAAGCACAAGGTGATTAGCTCAGAGCTGAGCAAATATCCTACTGTTAGGAGAGACTTGGCATTGCTTATTAATAGTGATATAAACTATGCTTCATTGGCTCGTACGGCTCATCAAGCCGAGCGTAAATTGCTCAAACGGATTGAGCTCTTTGATGTTTATACGGGAAAGGAGCTCCCCAAGGGCAAGAAGAGCTATGCCTTGAGTTTTTATCTTCGTGACGATAAGGGAACCTTACGAGATGCTCAGATCGATGCTACCATGCAGCGTATATGGCACGCTCTCGAGCAAGAGTACAATGCCACACTGCGCTGAGAGCAACTTTATTCATTCTCAGATCAATCAACTAATAAGATTATACAAGACATCAATCCAAATATGGGAAGAGCATTTGAATACCGTAAAGCACGTAAATTGAAGCGTTGGGGCAATATGGCTCGCGTATTTACAAAGTTAGGAAAGGAAATAACTATTGCTGTAAAGGCTAGTGGCCCTGACCCTGATACAAACCCACGCTTACGAGTCCTTATGCAGACGGCTAAAAAGGAAAATATGCCCAAGGAAAATGTAGAGCGTGCTATCAAAAAGGCAACTGACAAAGACAGCAATACAGACTACAAAGAGATGAATTACGAGGGTTATGGTCCTCATGGTATTGCAATTTTTGTTGAAACAGCAACAGATAATACGACTCGCACTGTGGCTAACGTGAGAAGTTATTTCAACAAGTTTGGAGGTAACCTAGGTACAACTGGCAGCTTGGAGTTTCTCTTTGATCATAAATGTGTATTCCACATCCAACCAAAGGAGGAAATTAACGAAGAGGAGCTGATCCTAGACCTTATAGATTACGGTGTAGAGGAGATACAGCGTGACGAGGAAGAGTGGGTTATTGAGGGTGATTTTTCTCAGAATGGGGCATTACAAGCCAGGTTGGAGGAACTAAATTTTGAGATCAACTCAGTCGAATTCATCCGAATCCCTAAGGACACTCGTCCGGTCACAGCGGAAGAGCGTGATGATCTGAATAAACTCATAGAGCGACTAGAGGATGACGAAGATGTACAGAACGTCTTCACTAATATGGAAGATGAAGAGTAGTAAGTAGTAGTACGATCCCTTCTCGTACGGACTTTTAGCATGCAGTACATACGTAATTTTTGTATTATAGCCCATATTGATCATGGCAAGAGTACGCTTGCTGATCGTCTTTTGGAGTATACCCATACTATCCAAGAGAAAGATCTGCAAGATCAGGTCTTAGACGATATGGATCTGGAGCGTGAGCGTGGCATCACAATTAAGAGCCACGCCATACAGATGTCCTATACTAAGGGCAACGATACGTACACGCTCAATCTAATTGACACTCCAGGTCACGTAGATTTTAGCTACGAAGTATCCCGCTCTATAGCTGCATGTGAGGGAGCTCTACTCATTGTTGATGCATCGCAAGGAATTCAAGCTCAGACGATCAGTAATCTCTACATGGCAATTGACCATGACCTGACAATTATCCCTGTTGTTAACAAGATCGATTTGCCGGGGGCGTCTCCAGAGGAAGTGCAGGACCAGATAGTCAGCTTGCTCGGTATTGATCCTGATGAAGTCCTCTTTGCTAGTGGAAAAACGGGGCAAGGGGTAAATGAAATACTAGATGCGATTGTAGATCGTATCCCTGCTCCTAAAGGGGATCCAGAAGCTCCCCTTCAAGCATTGATCTTTGACTCTGTTTTTAATCCCTTCCGTGGTATCATTGCTTACTACAAGATTGTCAATGGATCTATAGCAAAGGGTGATCAGGTCAAGTTTATCAACACCGGCATGGAGTATGAAGCCGACGAAGTCGGTGTACTACAGCTAAATATGATGCCGAGAGATCGGATCAGCACAGGGGATGTAGGCTATATTATCTCTGGTATTAAGACTAGTAAGGAGGTCAAGGTTGGGGACACCATCACGCATGTCAAGGACCCAGCCTCAAAAGCTATATCAGGCTTTGAAGAGGTCAAGCCGATGGTATTTGCAGGTGTCTATCCCATAGACACGGAAGATTTTGAAGATTTAAGAGCCTCATTGGAGAAGCTGCAACTCAACGATGCCTCTCTAACCTTTACTCCTGAGAGCTCGGCAGCTCTAGGTTTTGGGTTTCGTTGTGGATTCCTAGGGTTGCTCCATATGGAGATAATTCAGGAGCGCCTTGATAGGGAGTTTAACATGAATGTGATAACTACAGTCCCTAATGTATCGTACCAAGTGTATGATAAGAAGGGCAAGATGATAGAGGTGCACAATCCGTCTGGCTTACCTGACCTGATGCAAATTGATCACATTGAGGAGCCGTATATTCGTGCCACAATTATCACAGACGCGACCTATATTGGTCCGATTATGACACTCTGCCTTGGCAAGCGAGGTGTTCTTATTAAGCAGGAGTATATCAGTGGTAACCGTGTAGAGATATACTTTGATCTACCTTTGGGAGAGATTGTAATCGACTTTTATGACAAGCTCAAAAGTATTTCACGTGGGTACGCCTCCTTTGATTATCACCTTAGTGACTTTCGTCCTTCTAGGCTAGTCAAACTAGACATACTACTCAATGGAGAGCCTGTAGATGCACTTTCCACACTAACACACTTTGACAACAGTGTCCCCTTCGGCAGACGTATGTGTGAAAAACTCAAAGAATTGATACCACGACAACAGTTTGACATAGCCATCCAAGCAGCTATTGGAGCCAAAGTTATTGCACGAGAGACAGTAAAAGCCGTTCGCAAAGATGTCACTGCAAAGTGTTATGGAGGGGATATTAGCCGTAAGCGCAAACTCCTTGAGAAACAAAAAGAGGGTAAAAAGCGAATGAAGCAGATTGGTAATGTAGAGATCCCTCAAAAAGCCTTCCTCGCTGTTCTCAAACTAGACTAAGGAAAGTTCCCTCAAGCAGCCAATAGTTTGCCCTTTGGTCTAGGCTGTACATCCCCCTCACTCTATCAGCTCTCGTCAAACAATCAGACTTATGTCAGTCCTCAAGACTCAACAGCAAAAGCAGCTCCGCAATCCTCAAATCTCTCTGGACCGTACGACGGAGGGGCGTGTCCCTCCGCAAGCCACAGACATCGAAGAGGCGGTACTGGGAGCTATATTATTGGAAAAAGAAGCTTTTTCCGAGATCAGCACCATTCTAGAGCCTGAGAGTTTTTATATCTATGCTCATCAGATCATCTTCACCGTTATGCGTGATCTCTGCCTAGAGGAGCAGCCGATTGACCTACATACTGTCAGTCAACGGTTACAGCGTGAGGGCAAATTAGACGAGGTGGGAGGGATGCCCTTTTTGGTCAATCTTAGTAACTGCGTCATTAGTGCGGGCAATCTAGAGTATCATGCCATGATTGTTGCGCAAAAAGCTCTTAGTCGTAACTTAATCAAGTTTTCGACAGAGGTGCTCTCCTCTGCATATGAGGATACTATTGACATAGAAGATCAGATGGAAGCTGCAGAGGGGGCTCTCTTTGCACTCTCGCAAAAGCATTTACGCAAGGATGTGCAGCCCATTAATAGCGTCCTTAAAATAGCCCTCAATGACATCAAATCTGCAGCTAACAGTAGCGAAGGTATTAGTGGTATCTCGTCAGGCTTCGGGGGTATTGACGCTATGACTGCAGGATGGCAAAAGTCTGATCTCATCATCATTGCAGCACGTCCTGCTATTGGCAAGACAGCCTTTGTCTTATCTATGGCAAAGTACATAGCAGTTGACAACAAGATACCTGTCGCTCTCTTCAATCTCGAGATGAGTAGTGTACAGCTTGTCAAGCGTCTCATCAGCAACGTTTGCGAGTTACCTGGAGAGAAGCTCAAGAATGGACAGCTCGAGCAGTTCGAGTGGGCACAGCTAGATGAGCGCATTAGTGTATTGGAGAATACCCCCCTCTTCATCGACGATACGCCGAGTCTCTCCGTCTTTGAGCTGCGGACTAAGGTACGTCGCTTAGTCCGTGAGCATGATATCAAAATTATCATAATAGACTACCTCCAGCTTATGAATGCTAGTGGGATGAACTTCGGTAATCGAGAGCAAGAGGTTAGTACAATCTCTCGCTCCCTCAAGATGCTTGCCAAGGAGTTAGACATCCCCATCATCGCCCTTTCACAGCTTAATCGTGCCGTAGAGCTACGTAAAAATGAGAGCGGCACGAATAGCAAGGTTCCTCAATTATCGGATCTTAGAGAGTCTGGAGCTATTGAGCAAGATGCTGATATGGTTTGCTTCTTACACCGCCCTGAGGTATACGGCGTGATGCAAGATGATAATGGAGACACGAAGGGTATTGGATACTTCATTATCGCCAAGCACCGTAATGGACCCATTGGGGATGTGCGGATAGGATTTCGTGGTGAATTTGCTAAGTTTTACCCACTGGAGGAGGCAACCATGCACTACAATTCTCGGATTAATGGCTCTCGCACTTCACAGACCTCTCCTGCTACGCAGGCAGCGACTCAGAGTAGTGTGTCAAGCAATCCCTTTACTCAGCAATTCCCCGTGGGGGGATCCGATTTTAATCCTATGGCTATTGATGATGACGATAGCGACTTTTCACTTTAGATAAGTCTAGTAGGTCCCATCTTACGCAGCGAGGTCTTTTATCATCTCACAGCGGTAACTTCTAAATAATAAAAGGCTACACAATCATAGATGGGGCGATTGTGTAGCCTTTTATACTTAGAGAGACTCTGCCAGGGTGCAATATAAAACTATCTCCCCCTTACAAAGAGTAATTATTGGGAAATTCTTACTACTTCTTCGGCTCTCTCTGGACCACCTGTACCTCTAAATAGTAGGTCCCTGTACCAGGGATATTAGTACAGTAGATTGACCCCCACATAGCCCCCTCGGGGAACTGCTTCGTATTGTACCCCTCAAAGTTCAGCTGTCCACTCTTGTACTTCGATAGCTGCATGTACTCCGTAAAGCCATAGAGACGTAATATGTCTTCGAGTAGCTTAAGGTCATCTTTAGATCCCTCATGAGCTGCCTTTACGACATCCTTGTTAAATAGAGGTTTCGTCCAGCAGTCAAAGTACACGTCATCCTTATTCTTGTAGTGATAATAGAGATCTCCTATCAGACGATCATCTGTATAATGACCATTTTGGTCCTTGGGCGCCTGCATTGTAATCATCTTATGATCGTGCTCTCCCCCCTCATCATCATGATCATCATCTTCATCGTGACTCTTGAGTACCCAGCCATACTTCTCATTGGCAGCTATAAGGCGAGCATGGCTTTCCTTACTTGTTACCAGCTCTGGGAAGAAAGGGATATATATTGGAGCGATCTTCTTGTTACTACTATTTAGACCGATGTAACGACTGATGACGATCACTTTTATTGACTTAGACTGATCCTTTGCTTCCACCTTAATAAATGCCTCTCCGCTTTTGACTCCTGTCACGAGACCTTTATTGTCGACCTTAGCCACAGACTCGTCACTTGATGTACATGTGTACGTGACATCCTTAGGGGTAACAGTTATACTCAGTTGCTTCGTCTCACCCATGGCGATCTGAATTGTCTCAGGTGTTACTCTCAATTGGACTGTCTCTTGCTCGGGCGTATTACACCTAACGCAAGCGCCAAAAAGTACTATAGCGATTATAGCCGCTAGAAGTATACACATCTTTCGTTTCATAAGAACTGGTTATTTAGTATTTATATCGTTTGCCGGGCAAAGGTACCGATTTTGTACAAGAAACCAATTGCAGATAGTTATCCTAAGCTCCTCAAAAAACGATCTACATACGGGATGTAAGAGTTAGATATAAATATCCCATAGTATCCGGATGATCTATTAGCAGTTAATCAAATCGAAATGGGCTAGACGTTTCCTATTGCAGATTTATTACGGTATAATATGAGAATATTAGCGGACTAAGGAGAGATTTACTCCGTAATAACAGATGGACTATTCCTAAATTACCAGTCGAGCATCCCGGAGTAAGGGATTGTCTATTCGGGGATTCTTTTCCCCCCTTTGGGGAGAAACTATATTGATCCCTAGTACAAGACTTATTGACTTTCGAATGAATACAACTAGAGGTGACGTATCCTACTGACACATCACCTCTACGCCATAATACACCGCTTCCCTTATCTCCGGGACGATCAGTATGAAATATTTAGATGAGCTATAATCTCCCCTCCAAGGGGTATCATAGGCTTCTTTATAGCATTCGGAATTACTCTTCTTGGCTTTCCTCTACATATGCCTTGAGGAGGGACTCCTGGACATCTGAAGGCACGAGTTCGTAATCCTCGAACTGCATGACAAACGAAGCGCGCCCCCCAGTTAGAGAACTGAGTACCGTAGCATAGTCGCTCATCTCTTTGAGAGGTACCTTAGCCGATAGGTGCTCATAATTTCCATCACTACTCATACCCATGATGAGTGCACGTCGACCCTGTAGATCACTCATCACATCGCCCAAATAATCTCCAGGTACAGTAACTTGTACACTATAGACAGGCTCTAGAATCTTAGGGCCTGCATTGCGGAATGCTTCACTAAATGCGTTGCGACCAGCCAGCATAAACGAGATCTCATTACTATCCACCGGATGCATCTTGCCGTCATATACGATCACGCGAACGTCACGCGCATAGGACCCCGTCAGGGGACCTCGCTCCATGCGCTCCATGATACCCTTGAGGATGGCTGGCATGAAGCGATTGTCGATTGCACCACCTACGACACTATTTACAAAAATCAGCTTACCACCCCATGGAAGCTCTATCGTCTGAGTATCTCGAGCTGTAATCTTAAACTCCTGATTGTTAAAGCGGAATGTACTAGGTAGTTCCTGCCCCTCTTCGTATGGCTCTACGATTAGGTGTACCTCTCCAAACTGTCCTGCACCTCCCGACTGCTTTTTATGACGATAGTCAGCACGAGCAGCTTTTGTAATCGTCTCACGATATGGAATCTTAGGCTCCGCAAAGGTCACGGGGATCTTATCATTGTTCTCTAGTCGCCATTTGAGCGTACGTAGGTGAAACTCTCCCTGCCCGAAGACGAGAAGTTGTCTCAGCTCCTTACTCTGCTGTACAACCCAGGTGGGATCTTCCTCCTGCATACGAGAGAGAGCTTCGCTTAGCTTCTCGGCATCAGCGCTATTGATCGGTTGGATTGCTCGACGATACTTAGGCGCTGGATATTCTATGTCAGGAAATTGGTACTCCACATCCTTATCATTGAGTGTCGCACCTCGGCGTACATCTTTTAGCTTAACAGCTGCTCCCAGATCTCCTGCGGCAAGCTGGCTGATCTTTTCCTTTTGTGCACCGTCCACTACGTAGATCTGCCCGATGCGCTCCTTAGAGCCATTTCTTGCGTTGGTCAATTCCATCCCTTCCCGTAGCGTACCGCTCATCACTTTAAAGTAAGAGACTTCCCCAATATGAGGCTCTACAGTACTCTTGAAGAAGTATAAGCTCACAGGGGCGGAGGAGTCTGGTTGCACCTCCACTCCTTCTGTAGTAACAGGTATAGAGGACTCAGTCACACGGGGAGCCACATCTCCGAGGAATGTCATCGTACGACGTACCCCCATATCCTTGAGAGCACTAACACAAAAAACGGGATACATGTCTCCCAGCACGATACCTTTACGCATCCCCTGTACGATTTCCTCTTCGTCTAGAGAGCCCTTTTCGAAAAACGTCTCCATCAAAGTCTCCTCATGCTCAGCAGCAGACTCTATCAATTGCTGTCGTAGCTCCTCCGCGCGATCGAGCTGATCTGCGGGTATCTCCAACTCCTCTGGTGTACCACCCTCTGGCTGCCATTGATACATCTTCATGTTGAGGACATCGATCACCTGATGAAAATCTGGGCCCTCCTGTACAGGATACTGTATGATAACAACCTTGCCACCATAGCGAGCCTTGAGATTTGCTATAGTACTCTCGTAATCTGACTTGTCACTGTCTAGCTGATTGATCGTAAATAATACAGGCTTACGCAACCGCTCTGTGATACGCATCTGGTTAATCAGTCCAACCTCCACACCCTCCTTAGCATTGACCACGGCGAGTGCGGCATCTGTCACGTGTAAAGCCGCAACAGTCCCTCCGACAAAGTCATCAGAGCCAGCACAATCTATGAAGTTGAGTTTGCGATGAGCGAATTCGACACTAAACAGAGTAGAAAAAACAGTGTAGCCATACTCCTTCTCCACGGGAAAGTAGTCACACACGGTGTTGTGCGAGTCTATCGCACCACGACGCTTTATTACGTTACTCTCATAGAGCATTGCCTCGGCAAGTGTTGTCTTGCCACTACCCGAGCCGCCGATGATAGAGATGTTTCGAATGTCTGATGTTTGATACAATTGCATAGCCTGTAGTATTTGAGTGAATAATTGATACGCCTCTATTAGGTCCGGTGTCAGGATCAGCTGGAGTGGATATGAGAGGGTGAGATAAAATGTCGAGCTACATGACACCTATGCACCCACACCATTAGGATCCTCTCCCCACCAAACTTGTCGCAAGGTAGCAAATAATTCACAAAGTCACAATACTGTAGTATACTGAAGAAATGGCAGACTCGGGATCAATAGTTGATGCAATTATCTATTGAGGACGTATACCTTTTTACTTGATCATGTTTGTTGCCTTGTGGAAGTCTAAGCTGTGTATTCTATAGGAAGCTCCTTCGGAGAGGCAGCTTAGAGTGATTTCCTTTTGCTGCGCAGTGCCGCCTTTGCGACTTACGAAAAAATGTTTTACATTTACAGCACGATAACTTGGCAGTCTCCAGATGACGGCCTCCAAAAGTAGAGATCATTTATTTATTAATTAGACAACAGATTATGAGAAGTAGACTACTCCTCCTAGCCATTCTGGCTACATGCTGGGCACTGCACACTACGGTGCAGGCGCAGACCGAGTACGACCTCTGGATTGCCGATGTGCTAGTTAATTCGGACAATTGCGGCGATCTCTCCGTGATCCCAGGCGTCAGCGGTACAGTTAGCTATGCCCCTAGCATCAAAACGCTCACATTACAGAATGCGAATATCAAAGCGAAAGGAGAGAACAATGCCATCACGTCAGACATTGATAACTTGACAATCAAGGTCATCGGTACTAACAATGTGACAGCACTTGGCGCTGCCATCTCTGTCGGCGCACCGGTCTCTATAACTGGCAGCGGAACATTAAATGCAATGAGCAAATTTCAACCTGCAATTTTCAGAGAAAAAGCACTCCTGACCATTGATGGGTGCTCGGTGAATGCTCGAGGTGGATGGGGGTTAGGCGGATACGATGGTGACCCGAAAGAGAAACTCATAATCCGGAATGCTACTGTAATGGCTGAGGGAAAAGAGCATGGCTCCATCTGCGACCTCTCCGCACTTACCCTCGAGGGTTGTACCATCACGGAGCCAGCGGGTGCGGTCTTCGATGCATCGCTTAAAGGCATTGCTCTCAACGGTGAGATCGTGAAGAGCAAGGTTGTCATCACCAAGATCGGCACAGGCATCAATACCCCAGTTGCTGACGAAGCAATACGCAAGAATGGTATATATACCCTTGACGGAGTGCGTATCTCTGGCGAATTCTCAGAGCTGCCCAAGGGCATCTATATCGTAAATGGGCAGAAGGTGGTGAGGGAGTAAACTCCCCCCCACACATATGGCAAAAGAAGGGGCATCTAAAGCTAAAAACCGTTTAGATTATTATGGTACGCGCTTCAGATAGGATGCGCATATATCGTAGATAGCGATGCCTGTGGCGATGCTTACATTAAGAGAGTGTTTAGTGCCATACTGTGGTATTTCGAGGCAGTAGTCGGCATACTGTAAGGTTTCTTCAGAGATGCCATGCACCTCATTGCCGACAATGAGTACAGCCCCGTGGCTGTTTAGAGGAGGTTGCATGCCTAGAGAGATGCTCTGGTGTGTCTGCTCTAGAGCCAGGATAGTGCGATGCTCCCACCTATACTGCTCTAGTAACTCCGCAGCTGTGTCAAGATGTCGCCAAGGTACCGCTTCTTCAGCGCCTATAGCAGTCTTGTGAATGAGGGGATGGGGGGGAGAGCCTGTAATGCCTACTAGGATTAGTTCCTCGATGAGAAAGGCGTCTGCCGTGCGAAAGATGGCACCTACGTTGTGTAGGCTACGAACATTGTCTAATAGTATGCTCAGAGGTACTTTAGGAGATGTGCGGTACTCCTCAGTAGATAGCCTATGCATCTCCAGTATAGAGGTTTTCTCTATGGGCATGGTCTAGGAAGATTGGATTTACTTAGTATTTTTGTATCCTTTGGATTGGAGCAGCTTGATGAGTGTGTCCTTATTATTCTGCTGGAGTAAGATCTCCCCACCCCGTGTGGACCCTCCACACCCGAGCAATTGCTTGAGCTGGCGAGCTAGGTCTGAGAGATCCTTGCCTGACCCTATGAACCCCATAATGATGAGAGCCTCCTTGCCTCCTCGCCCTGCACGAGAGTACTGGATACGTAGTCGCTGCTGGTGTGGCGGGAGTGTGGTAGGCTCTTCGTTGGAAGGCTTTGTGGTCCAGTCAGGATTGGTACTATAAATAAGCTCCCCAGGGCAGGTATTGCTTTTCTTTTTATTCATACATTATCAATAGTCAAATGAACTGCCCCCGACAAACTCCCGGAGGATGGACGTCGAGGGTAATCCGTCGATCGGAGCTGGGCGTACATGCTCCAAGAAGCGTAATAGTCTGCACGCTTCACTATGCTCCCCTACACAGGCTGGTACTTGGTATAGGAGATGCTCGGCAAGCGGCTTTAGGACTGCTAGCTCATACATGAGAGCACTATTGAACATAGCATCGGCTCGATACTGATACGGGAATATCCAGCGCTCCTCACCTGCACGTACGCTAGGCCAGCGCCTGATAGTATCTATTGCTGAGTAACCTCTGTAACGATGGTCACGAACCATACGCCTTAGCAGTCTCATATCTGTGCTTGGAATGCGATTGTGTGCATCTAGTCCGATGGCGGTGAGTGCACTGATGTAGATGTTGTATGTTTTGTTATGGAGACATTCAGGAATTAATTGCGGATTAAGCGCATGGATGCCTTCGATGAGGAGTAGATCTCCAGCCCCCATTTGCAGATAGTCTTGATGATATACTCTAGCTCCTTGAGAGAAGTCGAAAGAAGGCAACTCGACTCGCTCACCAGCTAGTAGATGGTCTAGATCTGAGGCAAATAGGTCTAAGTCTAGGGCCTCTATGTGCTCGAAGTCATAAGACCCATTGGCATCATGAGGAGTTTTCTCTCGAGAGACGAAATAATCGTCTAGAGAGATTTGATGAGGTCGGAGACAATTGACCATAAGTTGTATGCGCAACCTCTTGGTAAATGTAGTCTTGCCTGAAGAAGATGGCCCAGCAACAAGGATAATGCGCACTCCTTTGTCATAAGCACGAGCGATATCTGTGGCTATGGAGGCTATTTCTTTCTCCTGGGTGGCCTCAGCAACTTGTACAATCTCAGAGAACTGTCCAAAATCTATCGCTTTATTGAGACTTCCTACATAACTAATGCCGAGGAGGTCTAGCAATTGAAACTGCTTGTCAAAGACTTCTCGCATTGGTTGTTGAGGCTCAAAGGGTGTGAGTTGAGAGGGGTCTTTGGTCCAAGGGATGCGGATGAGGACTCCTCCTAGATAAGGAATGAGATCATAGAGCTTAATCTGTCCCGTAGAGAGTAGTAGAGACCCGTAGTAGTTGTCAGGATAGCCGTCCAAATAGTGATAAGTGACATAAGGCTGTCCACTAGAAGTGATGAGATCTACCTTGTCAAACTGACCTGTAGAGGTAAATATCTCCACGGCCTCCTCAGAGGGGACCGTGCGCCGTTCGAAGGGTAAATCCTCCGCTATAAGAGTATCTATGCGTTGCTTGACCTTAGCCAATTGCTCATCTGTAATGCTCATATTACCACACTTGACCATACTAAAGAATCCTCCCGACAAGGAATGGCGTATGCTGAGATTGTAGTGAGGGAGTTCATCGTGCAGAGCCTTGGCAAAGAGTAGGCAGAGAGAGCGCAGGTAGGTCCGTAATCCACTCTCCTGAGTAAGTCCGACAAACTCGACCATACAGGACTCTCGTAGTCTCCAGTCAAGAGGGACAGTTAGATTATTGAGTCGTGCATTGATGGGCTCAAAACCTAGAGCACTTCGATAGCTTTGAGCTACTTGATAAAGTGTAGCATTCGGTGGTACACCAAGGCTTTCATTGAGATTCGTACAATATATGGATAGGTTCTCCATAAAAGTAATGCTTAATAAAATGGACAAATAGTTAGGTCAAGCAGAGCAAAAGAGTTACCTTTGCGCTACGAAGTTACGAAATAGCTGTCACGAAAGCCCTCACTAGAGGCGTCGTAGGGGGATGATTATCCACGTGGGAGTACAGCGTTGTATATGAGCTTCCACGATATTGATGCTCATAATACTTCTGATGCTAGGTGACATACAAAGGACAAGATACGCATGACATTTACATTGTTTGATTTTATCTATCTACTGGGATCACTGGGTCTCTTCCTCTTTGGTATGAAGATTATGAGCGAGGGGATTCAAAAGGCTGCAGGCGATAGGATGCGCCAGATACTCTCAGCGATGACTTCTTGGAGAGTCTTGGGGCTGCTCACGGGTGTTTTGGTTACAGCCTTGGTACAGTCATCCAGTGCTACAACGTTGATGGTCGTTAGCTTCGTTAATGCTGGCTTGCTCCAATTGGGCCAAGCTATTTCAGTAATTATGGGAGCCAATATTGGTACAACCATTACGGCGTGGGTCATCACACTCTTTGGCTTTAAGATAGATATATCGACCTTTGCGGTTCCTCTATTTGCAGTCTCTATACCTCTTATTTACCTTAAAAGAGAGACGCTAAATTCACTAGGAGAGTTTCTCATTGGCTTTTCGTTGCTTTTTCTTGGCTTGCAGTTTCTTAAGGACTCTATGCCGGATCTGCAGAGTCACCCGGAGGCTCTGGAGTTTTTGCGAAGTTATACTGATATGGGTTTTGCTTCCATCCTGCTCTTTCTCTTGATCGGGACTTTGATGACCCTTCTCGTGCAATCATCCAGTGCGACTGTAGCGATCACACTTATCATGTGCTCTAAGGGATGGATCCCCTTTGAGATCGCAACAGCAATGATCTTAGGGGAGAATATCGGTACGACTATTACGGCAAATCTTGCAGCTCTCGGGGCAAATGTAAACGCCAAGCGGGCGGCTCTATCGCACCTCCTCTTTAATGTCTTCGGCGTATTGCTCGTTTTGATCTTCTTCTATCCCTTTACCAATATGATTGCAGACTGGCTCATTGATATGGGGGTAGGAGATCCGCACGAACTCTATGTCTACACGGCACATCTCAGCGAGGTTTACGACCCTGCTTGTATGAGTGCTATTTCCTCTCCTGACCAGCTCACGGATCCAGTGCTAGCAGCGGTGCAAGCTCAGATCGCTTCGCTAGCGGCAACAGTATCTATAGGCTTATCACTTTTTCACACCACCTTCAATGTCCTAAATGCTTTAATTATGATCTGGTTTGTGCCGATCTATGTGAAGATTTGCCAGCGCGTGATACCGGTCAAGAAGGCACGGCAAGGCATTACCGGGCAAACCCACCTGAGATATATACGCGCGGGGATTCTCCCGACGGGAGAGATAGGTCTCTTGCAAGTGCAGCAAGAGCTAGCCGAATATGCTACGAGAGTTACCCACATGATGACCTACTGCGAGGGTATGCTCAAGAGTGATAATCCTTACGAACTTAAGAAGCTCTATAATAGATGCGAGCAAGACGAGGATGTTTCGGATATGGTTGAGGTTGAGATAGCCGATTACCTCAATAAGATCTCTCACACGGAGTTGGGTAAGGAGTCCCAGGGAGATATTTTAGTTTATTATCGTGTGGCCACAGAGATAGAGAGTGTTGCCGATGCTGCCGTAGGTATTGCCCGGGAAATTAACCGTTATCATCAGCTTGGCAGGAATTATAGCGATACCGTCAGGAACAATTTGCTCCAGATACATGCCCTAGCTACAGAGACAGCCAATAAGATGGCCGAGTTACTTCACCGCGATAAGCTTTCCGAGGCAGATGCTCGTGAGAGTTACACGCTTGAGAAGCAGCTAAACGATCTGCGTACATTGCTCAAAGCTCAGAATATGGACAACGTGCGTACTCAGCTGTATGACTATCCGGAGTCCGTCAACTATATGGATATCGTCGGGCACTATGAGCAGTTAGGCGACTATGTGCTTAACGTCGTGCAGGCGGCTACCAAAGGGTAGTAGGAGAGTGCGTAATGAGAGGTGGGTGGGCAAGGCCCAATGTCCCGTCCGCTCCTTTTTTCCTTGTCTATACTATATAGAGAGGGGGTAGGGCTTATTATCTATTATCTCACGACCTTCTGCCCGTTTACGATGTAGACGCCTTTGGGCTGTTCTGAGAGTTCACCGAAGAGATGCACCCCGTCAATGGTATATATATCATTCTTGTGTATTGCTTCGTCAACGGCTGGAGCTTTAATGCCAGTGCCGCTCTTAGCGATTACAACCTTGCTTGTCACCACCTCGCCGTTGAGAGCTATGCCCTTGAGCGGAGCTTCATATCTTGCGCCTGCTGGCTCTGTTACCTCGCAGCCCTCGAGTGTGAGAGCTACGAAATCGCAGATGGAGCCCTCCGTACCCTGTGCCGTCACGATGGCATTTTTAATAAAAAGCCTCTCGCCCGTGTCGGCGTTGTCGTCTCCTGAGATGCCCCAGTAGCCCTGCGCATTTACGGTGCAATCGTCGATGGTGAGGTCGCACCCGAAGGCTATGATAGCACTGTTTTGGGGACTTAGAACGTCGAGCGTGCCACCTCCTGTGATGGTTAGAGAATTTGTAAGGCTAAATGCGACACCATTGGATGTCACTATATTGGTCCCACGGACCTTAACGGTCAGATCCTTGAGGTACGAGACGATGGCTACGCGCTCACCCGCCCTTATCCTGGCATTCTCGAGCGTGAGTGTCTTCGTCTCGGGAGTGTAGTTCACCGTACCACTGACCCCGGAGATACGGGAGAGGTCGTTGCAGTTTGCCGAGGTGACTTGTGCGCCGGCAATAAAAATGTTGTATTTCTCCTGCGCTTGCTGCGGTAGTGCACACGATATAATCAGTGTCGCGATGAGGAGGGGTAGTCGACTGCTCATGATCTATTGATGTTTAATTGATGAATAAATGATCTTTACCTTTCGTAGCCGCCGTCTGACGGCTTCGCATCTTTTTGCGCGTGTAAATATAAAGCTTTTTTCTCGTAAGTTCCCCCTCTCGTCAGAACCTATGTACATTATCCTGGCAAAATGCCCCCAGGATCTCTTTTTCTCTCTTGACATGAGATTTATATTATGTGTTAGGCGAACCTTGAGCTTGAGTGTGTGCGGATATATCAAGAAGCAGACATGAAGTTATGGATGTGTACGTACACTAATTTGGATTCGTTCGTAGATATTGGGCTATATGTAGTTAGACAATATTACTAGTGTAGTTGAAGTGATATTTTCCCGTAGGTGGATGGAATCGGTACAAAGCATCCCAAAATAAATGAAAAATCAGTTTTATATGACTGTTTTATAGGTGGTTACGTACTTGTACCGTATGGCTTTGTTCTCAGTCTTTCAATCTTATCTTTGTTGTTATTGTCTATTAATCAGCTAATTACAATACCTCCCATTTGTTTGTCGCACGCTTGCTTGCTGCAAAAGTACCTATTTCGGAGCATATTAAGGCAATGTGGTGCAGGAAAAACACTTGATATACTTATTTTTCTTCCAATAATCATAATAGTGATATTAAAAGCGTATATTTGCATATTATATGATATGTTGAAGACATGGCAAAGAATACAATGGGGACTAAGTTGCCCCGAAAATTAGAGCAGAAGATGCAGATTGTAGGAGAGCAAATCAAGTTGGCCCGACTGCGTCGTAATCTTAGCGTGGCACAGATTGCTGAGCGTGCCACTTGTTCCCCATTGACCGTCTCTCGTGTGGAAAAAGGAGCTCCTACTGTGTCGATCGGAATTTACTTGCGAGTACTCTATGCCCTTCAACTTGAGGACGACATCCTCCACCTTGCTAAAGATGATGAACTGGGACGGCGCCTCCAAGACCTTTCTCTCATCAATCGCCGCCGTGCCTCCAAGAAAGAATAAACTATGCAGAAACCTATATGAAATATAACCCCGAAAAGGGGTATAATAATTTCTATCCCCTATATTTGCTACCGATAAGGTATATAATGACTTTGAAGAGAAGTGGCGGTGCACAATGATATGCCTTGAATATGTACCCATTTTACCTCTTTAGGATACATATTCAGATTGTAGTACTTCAATTAATTGAATATGATGGCAGCAAGGACAATCATAGCGCAGTACGTGAAAGAGATGCGCAAGAAATATAAGCTGACACAGGTAGACCTCTCTGAGAAAGCAGGGGTAGGGCTACGCTTTGTGCGAGAATTAGAGCAGGGCAAGACCACACTTCGTCTTGACAAGGTCAATAAAGTCTTTGAACTTTTTGGTTCAGAGTGTGGTCCTGTACCTATGAAACGAGAAGAATAAATAGGCTCACTATTCAACCCAACAGCAATAAATGCAAGAGAAGATTATCAATCAATTTGGAGGCAAATCTCTTTATATAGAGACGAGTCTAGGGAACGTGTATTTAGCGAATAACTATACAAGAGACCCAGCTTCGGCTTTCGCTAGAGGCTCAGGTGAGCTGCTGGGATATACGCCTGCTATTTGTCCTGAGATTCCGCGTCAAGAGGTTGATTTGATTCAAGAGTGGATAGAAAACAAGAGTGACCCTACCGATAGCTTGACTCGATTAGCCCTACTATATGGTAAGGCAGGCATAGGCAAGTCCATTGTGATGCACAAGCTATTAGAGCGTTTACAAGGACGAGAAGATTATCTAGTACTTGGAATTAAGTCCGACCTTGTAGAGTTTGCAAATATGGATGATTTGCGAGGGAAGCTTTACTTGACAAGACCTATAGAAGATGTCATTCGAGAAGAAGTATCAAAGTGCAAGAGGGTAGTGCTCCTTGTAGATCAAATCGATGCCCTATCACTATCTCTCTCAGCCAATCGTACCCCATTGCGTTCTCTGCTCAGTCTAATTAGGAGGCTAGCAAACATCCCCCATGTCAGGGTTGTGATATCCTGCCGCTCCTATGATTTGGAGTATGATCCCGAATTACAGAATCTAAAGATAAAGAATCGATGGGAGCTGAAGGAGCTTAGTGAAGAGCAGGTTTTGCAGACCTTACGAAGTAATGGCCACAACAAAAGCATAGATGATAGGTTAATTAGCTTCTTAGGCAATCCGCTACATCTGTACCTATTCTTAAAAGTAAAGCCTGAAGAGCGATTGACAGACCCACTCTCTACAAATTTACTCTATCATCAACTGTGGAGCAAGTGTATCAATAACGTGAGCACTTGCCCAGTCAGCAAAGCCAGTCTTTTATCTCTGCTTGACACTCTCGTGGATACTATGTATCAGCGGCAAGAACTCTTTATTCATATAAGAGAGTTTGAGACTCAATATGAGCAAGAACTTAGGTATTTACTCACCAATGATTTATTGATTGAATCCAGAAATAGGCAGATCCAATTCTTTCATCAGACGCTTTTTGACTATGTATATGCTCGTAGATTTCTAGAGAAAGGTAAGAGTCTATTGGATGAGCTGGAAGGCCAACATCAGGGATTATTTATCCGAGCTGCAGCAAAAAGCATATTGATATTTTTGAGAGAGCAGAAACCGAAAGAGTATCTATGTACACTAGACCAATTATTATATAGCCAGGATGACAATGGACTAAGTATATTTCGATTCCATCTAAAGTCCCTTACTTTACAGACACTAGCCAACTTTGAAATGCCGTTACGAAGTGAGTTAGATTTTATATCTCGAAAGATTTACCCCAATTCTGTGTATATGGAGCTAGTCTTTAACTCGGTCTATACCTTAAACTGGTTTCATGCTATCTGGGAGATTATAGACAGCAAGGGAGGCTGGCAAGAGCTGTCCAAAGCTTATCGGGAGCTAGCTATAACGATGTGCCGTAGGGTTCTTTGGAGGGATGTAGACTCTGTGCTTGATAGATTAAACACAGAACTAAACTTTGATGACGAAGAGGATCGCAAACATCTAGAGCACGTGTTGAATTTCTATGAATTGAACTATAGCGGTGATAAGTTTGTAGAATTGTATTCGAAGCTTGCCAAGGGGCGTAATCCTCTTCAATATACAAATCTACTGAGCAGTAGTATCCAAGGAAATCCGACCTTCGTCTGTGCTGAGCTGAAAGAGAATATAGGGGGGAAGAAACGGAATGTCCTTTTAGGAGATGCAGGAGAAAGGGCGTGGAAGTGCGATGAATAAAGGGTTTGAGGGGAAAAGGAGCTCAGCGGTGGTGTTGAAACGGAATGTGCATTTCGGTTGATTTGAGGTTGATTTTCGGGTGAGCGTCCGAGAGCGTTCGATTGGATTATGTTGATTGGATAGGAAGGGGTGCGAATAAGGCACTAAAAGGGGTAGATAGGTAGTAATCCGGGTGTTCGAGGAGCGTTTACGTGGCGTTCAAAAAGGGATAAATGGAGGGGTAATTTGGGGTGTTTGGGATGAGATATTCGGACACTTTTCGGAGGGTAATAAGATTACAAAAACGCTTAGGGGATGCACTTAGGGGATGCAAAATGGAGTTTAGGGGATGCATTGAAAAGGGTTGAGCAAAAACGAAATGTCCTTTTAGGGGATGCGAATGTGAGTTTAGGGGATGCATCGTGAAATGTTAAAACAAAAACGGAATGTCCCTTTAGGGGATGCATTTTGCGTTTAGGAGATGCAGTAGAGCGTACTTTTTTGACCAGTACGGAGGGGGTAAAGGTACTTAAAGGGGTATATAATGGCACTTTTTGGACGGTAAAAGGGGGGTAAATGACAGGTAAAGGACACTTATCTGCCGTTACTGTATTTGTGTATTTATCTAGTTGTTAGCGAGATATGAGATTTTACTGTATGGAAGTAGGGGTAAATGGTGTGACCGCACATAAAAAGAGGCTCCATATATTGGTCTGATGGAGCCTCTGTGCGTTGTGCTTGTAGCCACTGCAAGTGCGTAGCATTACACTATAGAGTGGAAGTGAATTGAGAGCTTGACAAGTGCAAGGCGACGTATGGCAGAGCGAGGTATATCAACTGGATCATAGCTAGGATTGAGAGAATGAAGAGCCACATAAGCTTCACCAAGTTCGCTCTTGCGAATTATCTTACAGACCAAGTATTCGTCAAAGTCAATAGCATAGGCAATAATAAAGATGTCTCCAAAGAGGATATGTTCGACTTCGTGCAGTATCTTGAATGCAATGATGTCGCCAGCTTGGATTGCAGGAGCCATCGAGTCTCCAACGACACGGACAGCTCCATCACACCTAGGAGCATTGGGGATGCTTATTGTGCCTTGTATATATTGAGCGGAGTTATCAATGTTTTCTAGGATTCCTCCTGTTGCTTCATAGGAATAAAGGGGAATGTCCTGCGACTCCAATCTTGGTTCTTGTTGCTTTGGATAGTAAAGAGAGTGAGTGTCGCTTACGAATACGGCTGTCTTCTCCAATTCTTCCTTGGGGTATTGTCGGAGCATTGATCCCTCTCCCGTAATGAGCCAATCTGGGGAGATGTTCGCATTTGCAACAATTCTCTCGATAACGTCATACGAGGGTTTGCTTTGCCGTTTCCCCGTATAGCCAGAGACTACGCTAGGCTTAACACTAATAGCTTCAGCAAACTTGTTAGTGCTTCCTTCGTACAGCTCCTTTATGATAGCCTTGATTCTCTCGTTTATCTCCATTGTCAATACACATATGCGAAATACCTCCTCCGAAAAGTTGCACAGTTCGCAAAAGCTAACTATCTTTGCAGTGGGGTAACTGTTTTACCTCGCCACAAAGATACGGAAATGCAATGTTCTAGACTATAAGACGATGAGAAGAATACTGATAGACAAGGAGGGGAGAGCCAAGTTGCGGAGCTTGTTTGGTGTAAGCAATAAGACGATAAGCTTTGCTCTCTGCTACCGAAGCCATAGCGATTTAGCTCGCAAGATACGTGCTACAGCCTTGCAGTATGGAGGCAAGGCTACAGCACTTGATGTGGATACTATCTACAGCAAAAACTGTGTAGTACAACGCTATGGAGGGAGCGTGGAGCTACGTATCAATCTCGATACAGCTGTATCTACTCTCTGCAAGGCTGAAGAAGAGGTAAAAGTGGTTCGGAATACCCAAATCAAGGATTTGCTAAAGCTCCAAGAGCGTGCGAATCGTATCGCCTTAAGCAGCGAGCAATGAAATACGTATCCGCTAATAGCAACTCTCACTAGCGAAATAGATATGGAATACCACGACAATAAGCT
>CAUUAW010000013.1:0-57756 GCA_963543315.1 uncultured Porphyromonas sp. | reverse complement strand
CTACACTTCTAGCTTCGTCGGCAGCGTCAGATGTGTATAAGAGACAGCAAAAGCAGAAACAATGAGCTCAATATTATTTTCTTTTTCATACCTAAATTATTTATTTGTTGAATATTTTTCCTGGCAATCATAGTTTATCCTCCTTTCCGTAATTGCCAGATTTAATTTTGACAATGAAATCTGTTAGAAGATAGATTCGAATAGAACTCGAACTTACTTATTTCTCCATTCTTTCCGTCCCCAAGATACAAAAACAATCTTACATACGCAAGTAATTCGCCACAAAAAGGTGGAAAATACCTAATAATGGTGATTTGTATAAATGCAACTTCAGCGAAAATACCTACTTTATATTACATCTTTCTCTTGTATTCTGTTCTGTATCTGCAAGTATATAAAGATCTACCTCTTTACATGTTCTCATTAATTTATTCATATCCCTTGCAATCTTTTGGTCTGTGATTTGGGCGTAGATTTGCGTGCTGGCAATGGAGGAATGCCCCATCATCTTGGCAATGCTCTCCATCGGGATGCCAGCCTCCAAAGTCAGCGTGCCGAAGCTATGCCTTCCTACATGCCAAGTTAGCGGAGTGCGAATGCCACACGCCAAACCGATGGTTTTGAGCTGAGTGGATAGTTTGCCTTTGCTCATCGTATCGGGGAATATCTTGTAATCCCCTTTGCTTTTCTCTTTCGTATAAAGCGAAAGAATCTGCTCCGCTACCGGATGCAGAGGTATCAAACTCTCCACCTCCGTTTTCTGTCTTGCCTTGCGGATATACCGCTTTCCTTCGTTATTCGTTTCGATTTGTGAAGCTCGCAGACTCTGTAAGTCGGCAAATGCCAAACCCGTAAAGACGGAGAAAAGAAACATTCTTCGGCTTAGTTCCGCCCCCTCATCCTGAAATGGGAATGCCAAGAGTTTTGCCACATCGCCTTTACTCAGAAATCGAGGTTTGCGCTCCACGTCTTCATACTTCGCCCTCTCAAACGGATTGAAACGTATCGTTCCCTGACTGACGGATCGGTACATTAATCGACTCAACCAACACAAATGCCTGTTTATTGTTGCAGGAGCATAGCCCTCTTTCTTCAAATGAAAACGGTAATCATCAAAGAAGTCTGCCGTAAGAGTTGTTAGGGGAACATCATCCTTTCCACGACTTCTTACAAAGGAATTAAGTTGTCTGTCGGAACTTCGATTGTTACTATACGTCCCCTCGCTCTTGCTTTCTCGTTGGGCTTTGAGTTCGTCTGCACTAAGGGCAAGAAGTGTTGTCGGAGTTCTCCCGATGCCTTGCAAGTAATTCTTCAGAAGCTCGGCACTCACAGCTCCATATTTGTAGAGCAATGTATTGTAGCCTTGTTCGATTTCCTCCCGAAAGGTTTGCAGGCGTTGGTTGGTCTTCTTGTCCGTTGTTTCTCCTCGCTTCACGCTCCAATCGTGAGGAGTCGTGCTTTCCCCTGTGCTTATCACTACGTTTGCTCCGTCTATGGTGATACGGCAAAGGATTGCCGTTGTGCCGTCCGCTTTGCTCTTGTTCTTATTGATATAGAATAGGATTCTGAATGTACTGCGCATAGCTCTTACAGGGTTAAGGTTAGGTTTTCAGTGAAAGAGAGAAACCGCTCGAACTCATCGAAGAGTTTCTTTGGGGTAACGTGGGCGTATCGCTCGGTCGTTTGGATATTGCTATGTCCCAACATTCGGCTCACCGTTTCAATGGGAACGCCACGTTCCAATGTAATCAAGGTAGCAAAGGTGTGGCGACCAACGTGTGCCGAAAGCGGAATGGAGATACCAGCCCGAAATTGCAGGGCTTTGAGTTGAACAAGGTAAACTGAATAAGCAACAGGCGCAAAGAGCGTGCTGCGCTCCTCCGATTGATACTGCTCTATCAAACGAACCGCTTCGGGTAGAAGCTTCACACGGCAAAGGGTGTTGGTCTTTTGTCTGCGGAACTTCAGCCACAACGCCCCTTCGTCATCTGTAAAGAGGTGTTCACGATCAAGGGAGACCATATCGCAATAGGCAACGCCCGTATAACAGGAGAAGAGGAAGAGATTGCGAGCAGTTTCCAACTCCACTTCATAAGGCTCAAAAGTTAAGGCTTGCAATTTATCCAATGAAGCTCTGTCCAATGCACGAGGTTGTTTATTCTCTCCTCGTTCAATCTCTACGTGAGCGAACAGTTGTCGCTCGGTTAATCCTTCCCGATACGCCAAACGGCAAACTTTTTTCACGGCTAATGCCATTGTTCGGTAATGGGCTTGTGAATGTCCTAACTTCCCGACAGAATAATGTTGCAAGCATTCCAAGAAATCTTCTTCTATCCGTCCGAAAGGAATGTCTGTCGTATGGTACTTCTCTCCGATAAAGGTTTGCAAGTGCTTGTGAACAGTATGGTAACCATTCAAAGTCGTTGCCTTTATCTCGATACCCACCTTTTGTTCCATCTCCTTGACCATTCGGTCGTATCGTTCCAAAAAGGTGATTTGAGTTTGCATACTGCCTTGGAACAGTTCCTTAATGTCTGTTGCCGTAAACTCCGCACCTCTCTCGCAAAGCACTCGATAAGCCGACTGTACCGAGAGAAGCAAGCGTTCCAACTTGCCATTCGTAGCCACCGCTTCACGGCTTTTTCCATTCAGTCTGCTCTCACGAGCGTTCCACAACTTGGGGGCACACGATAGCTTACAACTGAATTGAGCTATTGTTCGCTCGTATGTTATTCGTCCCATTATCGGGGCTTGCCTCGATTTGTCCAATCTGCTCTTTTTCAGGTAGAGCAAAACCTTCATTTTGTCTGTTTGCATACGCTTCTGTTTTTATGGGCAAAGTTACCCGTTACCAAAGCGTTTTCAGCTATGCAAAACATTGTGGTACAAAGCATAAGCACCATAATGGCAGAAAAATGAGTTACCGAACACTCTTCTGCCGATTACCTTCTCCTACCTCTTCGTTACCATTCGAGGAATGGACTAACGATTTGGTAACGGAACTTCTGCATAAATCCACGCTTTCTGCACTTTATCCCTCAATGCAAACCACCGAGACATGGCGCAAATCGCTCTCATTTCCATTCATTTACCTCTCATCTACAATCTAATACCCTTTTCGCTGATAGTTCCTCGTGAATCCCCCTTTTCCCCCGGGAATAAAGTCAAAAAGATCCCGTAATAACGGGAGATTGATTCCGGAGATACAAATCGATTGTATGGGAATAATCAGTCGGCTATACCGTAATAACGGAATAGAGATTCCTGAGTAATGGTAAAGACTATCCCGGAGTAGATGATCTACTACTCCGGAATCGTCTGGCAACTGGTAGGGTGAGGTCAAACGGGGAGTCGGGCTGCAAGACCCGTTTTTTGAAAAAGAAACTGTACCTTTGGCCCCAACTATAGAGATGAATACACTACCGTATGCAACAAGCTTTGCACCGTAAACTCTTGCGGATCCCACTCCTCCCCGTATTGACCCTCCTCGTCCTGGCACCCCGTGTCCTAGCTCAGAGCATCTCCTCAGCACGTATCAATGAGGTGATGGTACACAACGAGGATAATTACATAGACAGCTACGGCAAGCGTAGCCCCTGGATAGAGATCTATAATTCGTCTGCTGGGACGATTGATTTGGCGGGGTGTTATCTCACCAATGATCCGGCAGATCTAAAGATGTACATGATCCCGAAGGGAGATATCCGAACATCGATCAAACCACGGCAGAGTGTTGTGTTTTTTGCTGACAATCTGCCACTGAGAGGTACCTTCCATCTTAACTTTACACTTACCCCTGATGAGTCGCATTACCTAGCACTCATAAGTAGTGATGGGACTTCAATACTAGACGATGTAGAGGTGCCAGCTAATCTCCCGGTAAACTATACCTATGCTCGTGTAAAGGATGGTCAGCGTACAGAGCCTGCCGCAAATGCGTGGCATATCACGCAGCATACGACTCCCGGATCTAACAATGATATCAAGGATGAGAATGAGAAGATAGATCGTCTGGACAGAGATGACCCCAAAGGATTTGTAATGACGATCACAGCTATGCTGGTGGTCTTTCTGGGGCTACTGCTCCTTTTCCTTGCCTACAAGCTGATCGGGATTATTGCAATGCGCTTAGAGCGAAATAAGCAGACGCTGTATAATATACAGTCTAGCCAGTCGACACCCTCTTCTGAAACTACGAGAGATCCCCTTATACCAGTGGTCATAGCACTGACACTCTCTAGGGAGCTAGAGCTAAATGGGGGAGAGGCTCCAGGCAGGCTCACCATACACCCCCGTACCCAGCTCTACTCTCCATGGAGTGATAAGGGGCAGATGATGCGCCAATCGATCAGCCGTAAGCATAGTAAGGATTAATATAGACCGCACCCTCGACGACAATATATCTTATGAACTTCTGGAACTTCCTAGTTGAGAATATAGAGATCTTCTCTACCTATACAGGTTTCGCCAATGTGACGACAGGTCACTTGGTTATGATCCTCGTGGGGATCTTGTTTATCTTCCTCGGTATACGCTTTAAGTTCGAGCCTCTCCTCTTGATCCCAATAGGATTTGGTATGCTAATCGGTAATATCCCCTTTAAAGATGCGGGTCTACAGATAGGTATTTATGAGGAGGGCTCTGTGCTGAATATCCTCTATCAGGGAGTCCGTCAGGGGTGGTACCCGCCACTGATTTTCCTTGGCATAGGAGCTATGACAGACTTCTCTGCCCTGATATCCAATCCTAAGCTAATGCTGATCGGAGCTGCAGCGCAGTTTGGAATCTTTGGGGCGTATATGATCGCTCTGCAATTAGGATTTGAGCCTAATGCTGCTGGAGCTGTCGGTATCATTGGAGGGGCTGATGGTCCGACGGCTATCTTTCTGTCCTCTAAGCTCGCCCCGGATCTGCTGGGAGCGATCGCAGTATCGGCGTACTCATACATGGCTTTGGTACCTATTATTCAGCCTCCATTTATGCGCCTTTTGACAACGAAGAAAGAGCGACTCATCAAGATGAAGCCTCCTCGTAGGGTGTCACGTGTAGAGCGTATCCTATTCCCGGTGTTTGGTCTGCTCTTGACGGGCTTCCTCGTTCCGTCTGGTCTGCCACTGCTGGGGATGCTATTTTTTGGCAATATACTTAAGGAGAGCGGTGTCTGCGACCGCCTAGCGCGTACGGCTCGAGAACCTCTTATTGATGTGATCACGATCCTCCTTGGCGTGACTGTGGGTGCATCTACACAAGCGACGCATTTCCTCACCCTTGACTCAATCAAGATATTTATGCTTGGTGCACTATCCTTTGTCATTGCGACATGCTCCGGGGTACTTTTTGTCAAGGTGATGAACCTATTCCTCAAGAAGGGGAATAAGATTAATCCGCTTATTGGTAATGCAGGAGTCTCAGCAGTTCCAGACTCGGCCCGTATATCGCAGATAGAGGGCTTGAAGTACGACCGAACTAATTATCTCTTAATGCATGCTATGGGTCCGAATGTGGCAGGAGTCATCGGGTCGGCAGTCTCGGCTGGAGTGCTCCTCGGTTTCCTTTCATAGAGGTGTAGAGATACGATAATATATATTTCCTCCTTTGAGTACTATGGATATTCGTAGAGAGACTATCTATAGTACTCATTGCGTTGTAGTGGAGGGGAGTGAGATGGCTCTTTTTTTGTACCTTTGAGACGTCCTATAAATCCACGTTAAGCTCCCGTGTCTGAGCTTAGGCAGACAAGACAACTTGCAGTACAAAAACACTTACTCAATACATATACTATGTCTTACCCAATCATGACAGCTCAAGAGGCTGCAAGATTAGTTCAGGATGGCGATCAGGTTGGCTTTAGTGGCTTTACTCCCGCCGGCTGTCCTAAGGTAGTGCCACAAGCGATAGCTCAGTATGCTGAGGAGGAGCATGCCGCAGGCAGACCGTTTCGCATAGGGGTTTTTACAGGAGCATCTACGGGGGATCGCCTTGATGGTGCCTTAGCTCGTGCGCATGCGATCAAGTTTAGGACGCCATACCAGTCCAATAAAGACTTACGAGATCAGATCAATAGTGGAGAGGTCGACTATTGTGACCAACATCTCTCACAGATTGCCCAGGAGTTGCGTGCGGGATTCTTTGGAAAGTTAGATGTAGCTATCGTTGAGGCGGCAGAACTAACAGACGATGGGCAACTAGTCCCTACGACAGGCGTAGGTATCTTACCGACGATATGTCGTCT
Organism: uncultured Porphyromonas sp.; assembly: GCA_963543315.1. Lineage (GTDB taxonomy): Bacteria > Bacteroidota > Bacteroidia > Bacteroidales > Porphyromonadaceae > Porphyromonas. The sequence continues at coordinate 51,524 of CAUUAW010000013.1, read as the reverse complement.
GGCAGACAGAATTATCGTAGAGCTTAACGACCGCCATCCGGGTAAGAAGATACGGGGATTGCATGATATTGCAGAACCATTAGATCCGCCAGCGCGGAGAGAGCTGCCCATTTATACTCCATCAGACCGAGTTGGGTTACCGTATGTACAATTAGATCCCAAGAAGGTTGTTGCAGTCGTTAGGACAAGCGAGCCAAACGATGACGGAGGGTTTGCACCGCTAGACGAAGTGACTAAAGCGATTGGAGACAATGTCTCCAAGTTTTTAGAGGGAGAAATACGTACAGGACGGATACCCCGTACATTCCTTCCCCTACAGAGTGGTGTCGGTAACATAGCCAATGCGGTTTTAGCTGCTGTAGGTAAAAATCCCAATATACCTCCCTTTGAGGTTTATACAGAGGTGATACAAGACGCTGTCATAGCCCTTATGAAGGAGGGACGTGTCAAGTTCGCATCGGGCTGCTCACTCTCTGTCAGCCGTCAGGTAATGCTAGATATCTATGACAATTGGGATTTTTATAGGGATAAGTTACTCTTGAGACCCCAAGAGTACTCAAACAATCCAGGTGTCGTACGACGTCTAGGAGTTATTACGATGAATACTGCACTGGAGGCGGATATTTATGGAAATATTAACTCAACGCACGTACTGGGGTCCAGGATGATGAATGGCATTGGCGGGTCTGGAGATTTTACCCGCAATGGATATATCTCGATCTTTACGACACCCTCTGTTGCCAAGCAAGGAGCTATCAGCGCAATAGTCCCGATGGTGAGCCACGTGGATCACTCAGAGCACTCCGTCAAGGTCCTTATCACCGAATATGGTATCGCAGATCTCCGAAGTTTATCTCCCCGTCAGCGTGCTGAGCGCATCATAGATCAGTGTGCACATCCTGACTATCGTCCGCTACTGAGAACCTATCTCGATCAGACCTCTTGGGGGCAAACACCAGTCTGTTTGGAGAAGGCTTTTGCCTTTCACAAAGCTCTGTCTGAAACAAAAGATATGCGCAATGCAAAGCTATAGACTATAACAATAGATCATCCCAACCTAATACTACTATAGAGAGCTAGGATGGGGGATGTTATTGCGCTAAATCGCTTTTACGATTATATGTCCTACATATTGAACCTGGGGGGCAAACCCTTTGATCTTTCAGAACCCGTAGTGATGGGTATCCTCAATGTAACGCCTGACTCCTTTTATGCTGGGAGTCGTAAGCAGAGTGCTGATGCTATCGCACTACGTACTCATGAGATTATCGCCGAGGGGGGGCGCATCATTGATGTTGGAGCGTGCTCTACACGTCCCGGAGGGGCGCCGGTGGACGCTTGTGAGGAGTTGCGCCGATTGCGGGGTGCTCTGGCAGTCATCCGTACTGAGGCTCCTCACGTCCCGGTCTCTGTAGACACCTATCGTGCTGATGTGGCGCGGGCTTGTGTGGAGGAGTATGGGGTAGAGATCGTCAATGATATTTCGGGAGGTCAGGGAGATCCTGAGATGTATACCACGATTGGCGAGCTGGGTGTCGCCTATGTCCTGATGCATTTAGAGCATGGTGTCGAGGGCATGCACCAAGTAGTCGACTACAAACCCTCTGTAGAGGTCTGCGTCATGGAGTACTTCCATGCTTGCTTGGAGCGTTTGCATGCCTGTGGGGTGAAAGATGTCATCCTTGATCCTGGCTATGGCTTCAGTAAAAGCTTAGAGGATCACTACCGCTTGCTGACACACCAGAGAGAGCTCCTTGAGACATTTTCAGAACCCGTACTCGTAGGGTTCTCTCGTAAGCGTATGGTGCAGCACGTCATAGGGGTCGATGCAGCACATGCTGCTGATGCGACCAACGTATTACACACATATGTCCTCCTTGAGGGGGTGGCACAGATTATCCGTACTCATGATGTACGCCTCGCTGTCGAGGCGATTCAGATGACAAATATGATACGAAACCATCTCCCCGATGCTAAAAAGGAGAGTAGCTATACTCACTGGCAGAGACCCTTGTGTCATTAATCATTTCACACCAATTAGATCTTTTCGATTGTGACTCTAGACTGGTTGTCTTTTACATTTGTCGATCTCTTTGATATCATCCTCTCGGCGATTCTCTTTTATTATGTCTATCGTACGCTGCGAGCTACTGTATCAAGGGCTTTGATCTTAGGTATCTTCACCTTTATACTTGTATGGCTCATCGTCTCCAAGTGGGCGGGGATGATTTTGTTAGGAGGTATCCTTGATGAGCTCATAGGCATGGGGATGCTAATACTCGTAATCATCTTTCAGGAGGAGATCAGACGGTTTTTGATTACTCTGGGGAGTACGAGTCGGTGGCACTTCTTGCACAAGATTTTTAAGGGTGATGAAGAGAACGCTCAGGAGGAGCAGCGTTGCGTAGCAGCTCTAGTCCTCGCATGTATGAATATGGCACGTAAGAAAGTCGGAGCTCTCATAGCGATCCAGGCTACACAAGATCTAACTGCTTATTTACATACAGGAGAAGTCTTTAGAGCAGAGATCAATGCTCGACTGATCGAGAATATATTCTTCAAAAATAGCCCTCTGCATGATGGCGCTATGATCATCGTAGATAATGATATTCGAGCTGCTGGATGCATATTACCGGTCTCCAATGATCCAACCCTCTCGAAGGATCTAGGACTTCGACACCGTAGCGCTTTGGGTTTGTCTCAGGCGACCGACTGTCTTGTCATAGTCATCAGCGAGGAGCGAGGTAAAATATCTCTAGCGCAAAATGGATCTATTGATGTAGACGTAAGCATAGACACCTTGCGACAACGGCTGGAAGCTATTTACGCCCGTTAGAGGAGAGGTGTCGAGATCCTCTCTTTGTGGCAAAAGCTTGCACCATGGAGTAGGAGCAAGCTACATCAGTCTTTGAACTATTAGGAAATAAATGTAGATAGCTCGGGAATGGTAGAGAGGGAGCTCCGGAATAAATAAACGAGTACTCTGGAGTTACCGATCGGCTATTTAGGAATAAAAAGTTTTTGATTAGGGCACTAATTCCAGATAGTCCGGTAATGAAAAAACTCTTTTGTGCTGACGAGTGTTTATCTGCTGTTGGATCCTTGAGCTATGACTGGGCTTAGCAACATAATGTATGCTATATGTGCACAAATCTCAGGGTGGGATATACGACCTATACAACCCTTTTGAAGGCAGAGGGTCTGGCACGGCTGTAAGAGAGTATTACACTATGGTAGGGGCACGTTTTTGCTTAGATAAGCTTATCTTTGCACCATGAAGTGCTTTTTTGCGTCGGGGGGCGTGTCATCTGTCCCGAGGATGAGGGTAGGACGAGTGCTCCTTACTCTAGTAGTCTACCTAGGACTACTAGTAGGGTGTGCAAAGTTTCAGCTCGCAGCACAGCAGTTCCCGGCTCGCATGGTGTCAGGGCATGACTCATCGTCCCAGGAGATCGAGGAGTGGGCTAGAGCGAAACTCAAGGGGATGCCCGTCGAGGAGCAGATAGGACAGCTGATCATCCCAATCTGGGAGCCAACATATGACCCCGCAACTATAGAGCGATACACACGACTGATCGATGAAATCCATCCAGGTGGAGTGCTCTTTCGCAAGGGCGAGGCGTATGATCAGTATTGCCTGACTCGCGTATTACAACATCACTCCAAGATCCCGCTACTCATTACTGCAGATGCCGAGTGGGGACTTGCGATGCGTCTCAAGGGGACGATTGCTTATCCTCGCATGAGATTACTCGCGGATCACTGCACGCCAGAGGAGATGTATGAGCTCGGACGTCAAATGGCTCAGCAATGTCGCATTATGGGCATTCATGTGAGCTTTGCTCCCGTACTAGACGTTAACAATAATCCTAAGAGTCCTGTCATCGGGACTCGTAGCTTAGGCATGACCCCCGATATAGTTATTTCGCACGGAGTAGCTCTGGCTCAGGGGCTCGAGGATGGAGGTGTGCTATCTGTTGCCAAGCATTTCCCAGGGCATGGTAATACGGACAAGGATTCACACAAGACACTCCCGACAGTGTCGGGCAGTGTAGAGGAGTTGGAACGAGTAGAATTAGCCCCTTTTCAGGCATATATTGATGCCGGGTTGGGAGGGATTATGGTAGCTCATCTCTCAGTACCTGCACTAGAGCCGGATGTCACCTGCCCGTCATCTCTTAGCCCCGCTATCGTGACGCGTTTGTTGCGTCGCAAGATGGGGTTTAAGGGGCTAGTCTTTACAGATGGTCTAGAGATGCGTGGAGTACAAAGATCTTCTGAGGTCCCGATATCTGTCTCTGCGATCCTAGCTGGTAATGATCTGCTCTTAGGCCCATTAGACCCTCTCCAAAGTTATCGGGAGCTTTATACAGCTTACAGCAAGGGAGTCCTCCCGATAGAGTTAATACAAGATCGCTGCCTGCGGGTTCTATGCTATAAGAGATTACTCCATGTGGACAGTACAGCCGAGCCAGTCCTATATAATAAAGAGGAGTTATATGCAGCATTGCATGCTCTGGAATTGGAAGCCTTTGCAGAGAAACTGCATACAAAAGTCTCTCATACTTTGACCCAAAAGAAATAAACTTACAGTTTTACTCCGTTTACTATCTAGACAAGATCAGTACAATGAAAAAGAATACTCCTAGTACCATTACGACTGTTTGCCCTCCTCTCTCGTTTGACAAAACCTCGTGGTTTGCTCCTGAGCTAACCAAGCTTGCAGAGCATCTCAACGATCGTATGGTGGAGATGATGCGTTACAACTCTGAGAGTGACTACAAGACGCTCTGCACCATGCTCGCCAAGCGTAATGAACTGCATGCAGACAATATAGCGATCACGGCGGGACGGACTGCAGCGTTTTACACTATTGCGGAGGCTTTTGCCGGGGAAAAAGGTGCGATCTTGATCCCCTCGTATCGACATTATGAGCTAGCTACAAAGCGGTATGGCTGGGATCTTACCTACCTACCTGAGTCTACGGAGACGCAAGAGCTCCGATTGGAGGGACAGGAGTTTTGTTGGATCTGTTCACCCAATAATCCTACAGGGCGTTTTCGCTCCCGGACCGAACTGCTGGAGCTCATCAGTGGTAATCCTCAGGTTACTTTTGTCATTGACCAGTCTTATGTAACCTTTACCACGCAGCCTACACTTACACTTAGCGATGTGAAGGCACATCCAAATGTGATATTCGTTAGTTCATTTACGCAGACCTATGGTTTGCCTGGCTTGAGAGTCGGGTATATAACGGCAGACAAGAAAGTAATCAAGGGGATACAGAAGGTGCTCGATCCATGGTCTGTGAGTACGGTGGCAATCGAGATGGCGAAGTATATCTTGATCCACCCAGCTCAGTTTACACTCCCGATACGTAAGTGGCAACGTAATGCACAGGAACTGGAGACTAAGCTGAGGCAGATTGATGGTATAGAGGTGCTCCCGAGTGATGCTCCGTTTTTCCTCGTCCAGATACATTGTGGGACTGCAGCTGGGTTGACACAATATCTTCTGGACAAGTGCAATATCTCTATTTTCAATGCTTCGCTACTCCATGGCGTCAAGGGTGAGATGGTACGCATCACATCTCGCAATGAGACGGACAACGCTAAGTTGATCAAGGCTATCACAGCCTTTTGCAAGGGTGATTGATCTTTGGAGAAGATCCATTTTCACCCAAAAGAGGGTTAGTACCATACTAAAACTAATTATTTATTGGTATCTTTGCATCCGCAGAGCATTGGTCATCCCTTTATCTCTGATGGAGAGAAAACTTTTTCAGCCCTTAATAAATAATAGAGGAGATTTAGGTAGACCTTGCTATGTAGCCAGGAGCTATGAAGTCCGAGTGTATAGAGCGAATCGCCACTGTTACTGCCATCGAAGGAGATCAAGTACGCCTCTCGGTGTTACGACCTTCTGCGTGTAGTAGTTGTGAGGTAGCAAGTCATTGTCATGCATCTGAGAGTAGGGTGGAGACAATCTCTCTCAAACGTGTCGATCTGCCTGATGACATCCTAATCGGGGACCATGTTTCCCTGGAGATGCAAAGGTCTTTGGGTATGCGGGCAGTGCTCCTTACAATGGTTGTACCTACGATGCTAATTATCGTCACGACGATCATTTTAAACTACCTAGAGGTAGGTACGCTCTCTCAGATACTGATCGCTCTAGGTACGATAGCAGGCTATATGTTTCTTCTGTGGATGTTGCGACACCATTTTGAGCGAACATTTACCTTTTCCGTGCGAAAAAAGTAGATCATACACACCTATGACAATACTATCTACCATACTTGTCCTCGTAGTGATAGCACTCGTTAGTGCTATCCTGCTCTTTATCACCTCTAAGAAGTTTGAAGTAAAAGAAGATCCGCGTATCGGGGAGGTTGCAGAAGTCTTGCCTCAAGCAAATTGCGGTGGCTGCGGGCATCCAGGATGTGCAAGCTTTGCCAAGGCTTGCTGTGAAGCACCCTCTCTAGATGGCTTGTGGTGCCCCGTAGGCGGAGAGCCTGTGATGACAAAGGTGGCAACTCTACTCGGTCAGGCTGTTGCTAAAAGTGATCCTCTCGTAGCAGTTGTTCGCTGCAATGGAACTTGTGAGGTTCGCCCTCGTGTCAACCAATACATAGGTGCTAAGAGTTGTAAGATTGAGTCTACACTCTACAGTGGTGATACGGCTTGTAGCTACGGTTGTTTGGGCAATGGAGACTGTGTCGCAGCATGTGAGTTTGACGCGATCCACATGAATCCGGATACGGGACTGCCCGAAGTGGATGAGGATAAGTGTACCGCCTGTGGTGCTTGCGTTAAGGCTTGCCCTAAGTTTATTATTGAGCTCCGCAAGAAAGGGCCTAAGAACCGTCGCATCTTTGTTAGCTGTGTCAATAAGGATAAGGGCGGAATAGCACGGAAAGCATGCACTAATGCGTGCATTGGTTGTGGAAAATGTTTCAAAGTGTGTCAGTTCGATGCGATAACAATCGAGAGTAACCTTGCCTATATAGATCATCTGAAGTGTCGTCTATGTCGCAAGTGCGTTGTTGAGTGTCCTACGGGAGCGATTCACGAGCTAAACTTTCCACCACGCAAAGAAAAGGTTGAAACTCCGGACTCTACAACTGAATCTGTACCTCAGAAAGATTAAACCAAGCTATGGCAAAGACATTTAGAATCGGGGGGATTCATCCCCATGACCGTAAAATCAGTGCTGGGGTCCCCATCACGGTCGTCCTACCTCCGAGCGAAGTGGTTATCACGCTAGCTCAACACATCGGAGCACCAGCGGAAGCTGTCGTTGGTAAAGGTGATAAGGTTCGCGTAGGGACGCTACTCGGTAAGGCTACAGGCTTTGTTTCTGCTAATATCCATTCGTCAGTGTCTGGGACTGTTACTAAGGTGGATCAAATCGTAGATGCGAGTGGTTTTAAAAAGCCCGCTATATATATAAATGTAGAGGGCGACGAATGGGAGGATTATATTGACCAGACCGATACGCTGATTACACGGACGGATTTGGACTCCAAGCAGATTGTCGATCGCATAGCCGAGATGGGTATCGTGGGAATGGGCGGAGCTACATTTCCGACACATGTCAAGTTGTCTCTCCCTCCTGGGCAAACGGCAGATTATCTTATCATCAACGCTGTCGAGTGTGAGCCATATCTAACGAGTGATGATGCTCTCATGCGTGTTAAGGCGATGGAGATTATGGTCGGTTGTGCACTAATTATGAAAGCGACAAAGGCTCCCAAGACGCTTATTGGTATCGAAAACAATAAGCCCGAAGCTATTCGCACGATGAGAGATGCCGCTGAGAGGGCTAAGGAGTTCCTTCCAGCAGATCAAAGCATCTCTATTATCCCACTAAAGAAGCGTTATCCACAGGGCGGGGAGAAGCAACTTATTGATGCCCTCATCCGTAAACAGGTAGCATCTGGAGCTCTTCCTATATCAACAGGAGCCATTGTGCAGAATGTTGGGACGACATTCGCTATCTATGAAGCCGTCATGAAGCATAAGCCTCTCATTGAACGCATCATTACCGTGACTGGACGAGCTGTAGCTCACCCCTCAAACTTTAAGGCTCGTATAGGAACTCCTATGCAGACTTTGATTGATGCTGCTGGGGGATACTCTGAGGAGCCAGGGAAGATAATCGGGGGAGGTCCCATGATGGGACGCACTCTCAGTAGTACAGAAATCCCTGTTGCTAAGGGGTCGTCAGGTTTACTAGTCTTCACCGCCAAGGAGTCCACACGCCCTGATATGTATGATTGTATACGATGCGGTAAGTGTGTGTCGGTTTGCCCAATGGGTCTGAACCCCGCTTTCCTCATGCGAGACACGATTTTCAAGGACTGGGAGACTACGGAGCACAACTACATAGTAGACTGTATCGAGTGTGGCTCTTGTAGTTATACTTGTCCTGCAGGGCGCCCACTGCTAGATTATATACGTATAGGCAAGCAGACCGTCATGGGCATTATGAGAGCCCGCAAGAAGTAAAATGCTTTACGAAAACTCAGACTACTGATTCTCATCACTGACCACGACATTACAGTTTATGGCACAACAAATCATCGTATCACCCTCACCGCACGTTCATAGTGGTGACACTATTGGTAAGAATATGTATGGGGTGCTGATAGCTCTGATACCAGCATTCCTTGTCATGCTCTACCAGTATCGGGTAGACGCTCTACTCGTTACAGCTATTTCCGTAATCTCCTGTCTCCTCACGGAATGGGTTATTACACGCTTCCTGCTCCATCGACAAAGTCGTCTTTCAGATGGCTCGGCGTTGCTGACAGGAGTGATATTAGCCTTCAACCTCCCTGCCTCGCTTCCCTGGTGGTTAGTACTCATAGGTGGTATTGTCGCCATCGGTGTTGGCAAGATGGCATTTGGAGGGCTCGGGAATAACATTTTCAATCCAGCTCTCGTAGGGCGAGTATTCCTCCTCATATCCTACCCGGCACAGATGACCACATGGACTATTCCTGCACGTCTTGCGTCACAAGCCACAGATGCTGTGTCGGCAGCTACACCATTGGGGATCCTTAAGTCTGGAGCAATAGATCAGCTCCCGAATTCGCTACAACTCCTAGTCGGATTTAATCACTCCTCCATGGGGGAGGTTAGTGCAATCGCAATTCTGATTGGTCTGGTTTATCTACTCATCCGTCGCATTATCACGTGGCATATCCCTGTAGCGATTATTGTATCGTCTTTTGTGCTTAGTGGTATAATGCACTTGTACGATCCAGCCATCTACGCTAGTCCTTTCTTTCATCTATTTACGGGAGGGCTACTCTTTGGAGCTGTTTTTATGGCAACTGACTATGTCACCTCACCAATCTCTCATCGTGCGCAGCTCATCTACGGCTGCCTCATCGGGTTACTTACTGTCATCATTCGTCTGTGGGGTGCTTATCCAGAAGGGATGTCATTTGCCATCCTTATTATGAATGCATTGACTCCACTCTTAAATACCTATATCCAGCCACGGCACTTCGGTCATGTGGTCAAATCTAGAAAGGAGGCTAAAAGATGAAAAAGCTACCCTCTACACTCCCCAACATGATTCTCTCTCTGGGGATTATCTGTCTGATCATTGCAGGCATTTTGGCTTTGGTCAATGTGGCTACAAAAGATACCATAGATCAAGCAGAGACCAAGGCAAAGGTCGAAGCGATAAAAGCTGTTGTGCCACCATTTGACAACAATCCTTATGAGGAGCAAGATACCGTTACGCTAGAGAGTGAGCCACGTCCTCTTATTGTCTATCCAGCTACCCAGGGGGGAGTACCTGTGGGATATGCTATTGAGACTTATACATATGCAGGGTTCTCAGGTCTTGTGGAGATCATGGTTGGTTTTGATACTCAGAGTCGGATTGTCAGTTTTACAGTCCTCAAGCACTCAGAGACTCCCGGTCTTGGGGCTAAGATGCAAGACTGGTTCACGTCTCCGGCGCCTAATGATGCTGTAATACGAGATGTGAGAGGCTTAGATATGAGTAAAGCCTCCCCGCTCAGGGTCACAAAGGATGGTGGTAAGTTAGACGCTATCACGGCGGCGACTATCTCCAGTAGGGCTTTTATAGATGCCATTGAGCGAGCTTATCGGGTCTATCAAGTAGTCAGTGGAGCTGCAGCTCCACAAGCTCCTTCCATCGAGAGTGCTTGTGCTCTCCCTGAGCTACAAGAGATAGATAGTCTTTTTCATACGATGCTCCCGACGCATCGTCTTGTTGCGAAGGAAAAGAGGGGTATAACTACAGATGGCTCCCCCTGGTTGGCGCAAAGCTACGGGACTAAGGATATGAGTGAGACGACAGGCATGCTCATAGTTATTACAAGTGATGATGACTTTGGAGGGCGTTGCCTTCCTATGTTGGTTTGCTTTGACAATGATGGTGTGCTTACTAGTTTTGCAGTCGTTGCTTCGGATGCCAAGGCTGTGAAGCGTCAGCTCCCGCCAAGTCAGAAGTATGGGGGAAATCAAGGGGGGGGGGGACCCTCCAAGAGTTCTCTTATTGGAAAGAAAGTCACACCCTCTAGCCTCAAGCTCCGAGTCGATGGAGGCTCCATAGATGCAGTCTCAGGCTCTACAGTCTCTTCACGAGCTGTCCTGCAGGGTATAGCTCGCGCACAGCGCATCTTTGTAGAGGTCTCTACTAATGAATCAACTAAGTAATGCATGACCATGAATAAGTATATCAAGACAATTACCAATGGTATCATTACGGAGAATCCTACCTTCGTACTCCTCCTCGGCATGTGTCCTACTTTGGCGACTACTACGTCTGCTATCAATGGGCTCAGCATGGGACTGGCGACAACTTTTGTCCTCATCTGTTCGAATGTGATGATCTCTCTCTTGAAGCGTCTCATCCCTGACGCTGTACGTATACCAGCTTTCATTGTCGTCATAGCGGGCTTTGTAACAGTTCTTCAGATGATCATCAAGGCATACCTACCAGCTCTTGATCAGAGTTTAGGAATTTTCATTCCATTGATTGTGGTTAACTGTATTGTACTTGGTCGTGCAGAGTCTACCGCCTCAAAGAGCAGTGTCGGCATTTCTCTCTTTGATGGTATCGGTATTGGTTTGGGCTTCACGATCGGTTTGACGCTGTTAGGTACCGTTCGTGAGATACTCGGTGGGGGCTCCTTCTTTGGGATGACTGTTTATCCTGGGGATTACTCTGCGCTGCTCTTTGTCCTACCTCCAGGAGCTTTCATTGCGCTAGGACTTTTGATCGCCATCTACAATACGATTATTAAGAAATAGGTCAAATCTTGAGACGATTACGGTAGCTTCATTGCCAAGCAGAGCTAACTCCCGTCTCTCAGACACTCACTACTATGATCTTTATTACCATATTTATCGTTGCTGTCTTTGTCAACAACGTCGTCCTCTCCCAGTTCCTCGGTATTTGTCCCTTCCTAGGCGTTTCTAAGAAGGTATCTACAGCCACGGGCATGGGTGCGGCTGTTACCTTTGTACTCCTGTTAGCTACAATGGTCACATGGCTCGTACAGACCTATATCCTCGTCCCCTTGGGTCTAGGATTCCTACAGACCATTGCGTTCATCCTCGTTATTGCCACTCTCGTGCAGATGATCGAGATGGTTATTAAGAAGGTCTCTCCAGCGCTCTATCAGGCTCTTGGAGTCTTCCTCCCGTTGATCACGACGAACTGCTGCGTATTGGGCGTTGCCATCTTGGTCATTCAGAAAGAATTTACCTATGCCGAGTCGCTCATCTATGCTGTTTCTATCGGAGTGGGATTCCTTTTAGCTATGGTTATCTTCGCCGGTATTCGTGAGCAGCTCGCCAAGACGGGCAGCACTCCAAAGGCTATGAAAGGAGTCCCCATTGCTCTCATTACGGCGGGTATCCTAGCGATGGCCTTCATGGGTTTCTCAGGTCTTGCAAGCCTCTAGAGGTCCGTAAGAAAAAATCACCATATCTAAATTGTTAAAAGGTTATAGGCTCGGTGGGGGAATCCTCCATCGAGCCTTTGTTATATTTAGCAAAATGATCAATCCGAATCTGAGGGAGGAATAATCCATGCCGAGGAGGGCGGCGGTTTATTACGGGATCCCCAGACGGCTATTCCGTAATTGTTTTTTGACGACTCCGAGATACTCGTTCGAGTATTCCGAGGTTTTTAGTTGCTTATCCCGGAATAGTGGACAGTTATCTCCTGATATGGTTAATCCTTTTGCCTAAACGGTTAAGGGATTATTCCTAGGATGACGCTACCACCCCTTTAAAACCCTTAAATGAGTATCTTTGTAGCGGGGAGTCACAATCTTAGTAGGGTTGGAGAAACTCTTAGCATTAGACCCTGATTGTGTGGAGCTCCCTCAATCTTAAGTTGTAAAACCATGATACAGATCAAGACGACATATCTATATGCTCTGCTCACATACCTCTTGCTAGCCCTTATCATCACACTCATATCCCCTCATAACGAGGATACATACCAGTACCAGGTGGTTGAGGGTAAGCCATGGACTGGGGAGGATCTACTCGTGGCGCCATTTAACTTCCCTATATATAAGTCCGATGAGATGATACAGCATGAGCGGGATAGCGTGCGTCAGAGCATCTTGCCTTACTGTCAGATCGATACATTATGTGGGAGTGAGATGCTCAGTAAGTGGGATAAAGACTGGCATGAGATCTGGTGCAAGGAGATCCCTAACGAGGCTTACAATCTCTATATGCAGAGTTATCTGAAGCATTTATACCGCGACGGTGTCGTGGAGGAAGAGTTTATCTCTAAGTTACGTCGTGAGGAGACTCTGGAGGTTAACCTATTAAGCTCCGGGCAGATCAATACATTGACCCCGGTCACTCGGTTTTACACTCCTAAGGAAGCCTATCAGCTGGCTCTATCACAACTGCCCGAGGGGTTGAGTGCCTCTGTCATCAAGAGGATTAGCCCCAATAAATACATTCAGGTCAATGTACATCCGGACGAAGCGAAGACGCAACAAGTTATAGATGATGAGCTACGCAGCCTATCCAAATCAATGGGTTTGGTGCAAAAGGGCGAGAGGATCATCGGCAAAGGAGACGTGGTGAGTGCACACCAGTACAACATCCTTCAGTCGCTACGACGCATCTCTGAGGAGCAGCGCAAGGGAGATCTACAGCAGGCATTGCCGATGGGCGTGGGGACATTTCTAATTATTGGCTCTCTGCTGGTGGGGTTATGGTTTTTCTTCCTATACTATCGACCGCAGATTATTAATGAGTACAAGAATACTTTATTTATCTCGCTCCTGATCCTCCTCTACTCTGTATTGACGATTATCTTTGCACACTATGAGTTAGGGGCGTGGGTCTATGCAATACCCTTTGTGGCAGTGGCTTTTCTGATTCGTACATTTTTTGAATCCCGGACAGCTATTTATGTCTTCCTTATTACGATCTTAATTTGTGCGCTCTATGTATCCTTCCCACTAGAGTTTATCGTTATACAGTTTGTCGCGGGGCTAGTTGCTGTCTTTAGCCTACGCTCACTATCCTCACGAGCACAGATCATCCGTGCGACTTTCTTGATATTCGTAATATATAATGTAATGTCATGTAGCTACTCATTGATGTCGGGTGGAGTACTGGGGCGTAATGACTTGAACAATCTGCTCTACTTCTCTTTTAATTTAATCTTCAATATGTTTAGCTACTTGCTAATCTACCTTATCGAGAGGGCTTTTGGTTATGTGTCTAACATTACTCTAGTAGAGCTAAGCGATGTAAACCGCCCCTTACCTCGTCAGCTCTCAGAGCAGGCTCCAGGTACATTCCAGCACTCTATGCAAGTAGCCCTACTCGCTAGTGACGCGGCGACAGCGGTTGGAGCAGATGCTCGTCTGGTACGTGCGGGGGCTCTCTATCATGATATTGGTAAGATGTGTAACCCTGCTTACTTTACAGAAAATCAAGGTGCGATAAATCCGCATGATCAGCTGACTCCGACAGAGAGTGCTTCGGTCATCATCAAACATGTGACTGATGGAATAGCAATGGCGCAAAAGCATAATCTCCCACAAGCTATCCAAGACTTTATCCGTATGCACCATGGGCGAGGGGTGACGAAATATTTTTATAACCAGTACTGTAACGAGCATCCAGGCGAGACTGTTGATGTGGGTAAGTTTACATATCCAGGGCCTAATCCAAATAGTAAGGAGACTGGGATACTAATGCTTGCAGATGCCATTGAAGCTAGCAGTCGCAGTCTCAAGGATCTAAGTAAGGAAGCTCTGATAGCACACGTCAACAAGATCGTTGACTCAATCGTTGCCGATGGATTACTTAACGACACACCATTGACCTTTAAGGATATACAGACGATCAAGGAGGTCTTTGCTGAGAAGCTTGCCACTATATATCACTCTCGTATTGCTTATCCTGAACTAAAGAGATGACTCTTTACCTAATCGGCTACATGAGTGCTGGCAAGAGTACTATAGGTCGTGCCTTGGCAGACCTAGTAGGCTATGAGTTTGTAGACACTGATATCTATATAGAGAGCCGATTTAGACAGCGCGTGTCAGACATATTTAACAAGTATGGGGAGGAGTATTTCCGACAAAAGGAGCGTATGATCCTTGAGGAGTTGGCAGGTCTTAACAATGCTGTCGTCGCAACTGGCGGAGGTTTGCCTGTCTATTACGACAACATGGATCTACTTTTGGAGAGCGGGGTCGTACTTTACCTGCGCTACAGCAATGAAACTTTAGCTCAGCGCCTCGAATTAACTAAGCGAACCCGACCCTCAGTATCGCATCTCTCAGGTGAGACTCTACGACAATATGTAGAGCAAACAATGCAACTACGGGCACCTGTTTACGAGCGAGCGCACTATATCATAGAGCCAAAGGCGCTGGAAGAGCAAGGTCTCTCCTCTGAAGTGGCAATAGCTCAGTGGATTGCAGGGCAACTTAGGCTCTAGGACAAAAAAGATATACCCCCCACACCTGCAATGCAAAAGGTCCGCTTTACGTGGAGGGGGCTCTAAGAGCTTGATACGGTCTTAAGATCTTATTAATGGGGTTTGCTGTAGAATTAGCAGATCCCGAAACGTGTGTAGCGATTTACCAATATGCAGTAGCCCCGTATAGATTGGTGTGCGACCAAAACTAAATATAAAGTGGACACAAACCTTACGCTCTTTATATCCCTGAGGAGAGTATAATCCTATGCTAAAAGGATATATAGATATCTATACTAGTTAATTGGATCTAGCCCTCCTCCACCGGTCTCACTAGTTGTTATACCCCATGGGTTCCACCCCTTCCCCCTCATCTCATCAAGATGCCTGCGCGTAAAGGCGTTTTGTCCGAAAGAGTATTTCTCTACAATATCTTGTCTAGATGCGATGATTGCCATCCCCCAGTTAGGTTTTTTTGAGCTATCAATGACAAAGAGCTTACTGACAAATTGAGTAATTGTCTCTGATGACAATCTGTTATTGTACAAAGATATGGTAGGAATACTCTCTAGCTTTTCACAATACTTGATGTAGTTTTGATTTTCATTCGTCAAGGCTCCGATCTGTCTCAACTGATTATCCTCAGCCCACAGGTGAGTAGGGATATGGTGTAGCTTGAGACTAGTAAGTTGATTCTTGTTACAGTATAACTCCTCCAAGTTATTCAAGTGGGACAAGTCCAGTGTACCCGACAGATTGTTATAGTGAACGAAAAGAGAGACCAGAGATTCGGGAAGATTGGTTACGTCTAGGGATGTCAGCCCCTTATGCTCCAACCAAAGCTCCTCTAGATGCTTGAGATGCTTAAGTTTGGGGACGTCGCAAGGCGTATTATTTAGCTCCACAATCTTTAGCTCTCCGTTATTCATCAAGTCTAGGACCTTAATGGACGTGTTTGTAAGATTTATCGCCTCGATCATCTTACACCCTGAAAAATCGACTTGCTCTATTCGAGGATTGTTAGATAGATCAACGCTATTCAGGCTGATAGAGTTAGGTAAAGCTATCCAGGAGAGATTTTCAAGGTCGCAAGTTTCTATCCATTGGAGATTTTCGTTTTTGGAGAAGTCTATCTCGGAGATAGATGGGCATTGTACTAGTTCGCAGATCTCCAAATTAGGAGACTTAGCAGTAACGATGGCAGTCACTGGTGTGCGAAACATTTTGATCCCTCTTACATCCCCCTTGACAACAATAGAGGGTGCCGTGATAGTATAGCAAACCCACTCCTTTATGTCTGGATGCCGAGAGGGGTGTCCTGAGGGCTTCATCCCATCTATTTGCATCTCACCGTGAGACCAGATACCAATAGATACAGTATCTCCTACTCTCATCCTAGAGGCAAAGGCAATACCATCTCCCTCTCCAATGAGCTTAAGGAGAACCTCCTCTTGGGCTACTACACTAGGATTGCGTAATGAATCGATCCCTTTGGGTTTCTGAGGCTCCGGATTAGATGGGTTATTGGGATCCCGGTTGCATGAGCTGAGTAGGAGAGTGGAGACTAAGAGAAGCCATGATATCAGATGTACGTTAAGTCTATTCATATGTATGATTCTTGAATAATTAATATCTCTCAAAGAGTCTTTTCTGTAAGTAGGTCTATCCTCCAGAAGTTTTTACACTGGGATGCGTTGTCCTACAAATCTAAGAATAAAATCTGATACAAATGCAAAAGCAAGCTTCTCTCGGGGCGACTATTGTATGGGGAGAGTATGGTGAAGCATGAATCTTAGACATACATTGTGAATGGCACAACTGCGAAATAGAGCTATTAGGTGGCAGCTTCATAATTCCCTCTAAAATACAGTCATCTGTCACCCCTAAATTAGACTTTGGAATAGGATTTTTTAAGGGGTGCAAACATAGATAGATATATAGATTCTTTGACGAGCTCTAACCTGTATGGCTCAATTTTCGATATTTAAAACAAGGGTAATCCATTTTGGAGTTAATAAAAAAATTATTACCTTAGAGCGTTTCTTACTTCAGAAAGGACATAATAATGAACTTAAAGAAAAGACCTCCAAGCTAACGAACCTTGATGCTTGTAATGCTGTTATCTATGGCAAAAGAGTGAAATCGATGATCTCCTCCAAGGTTTTTCCTCCTTGGCACAAATTCAAACTTAGCGAATTCCTCGCGCTTCTCTAAATAAACAACGCAACAAACATGAAGGTTTATAACTATCTATTGGGACTTTTGTCCGTAATCACTTTATCAAGCATTAATCTCCTTTCTCAAGTGGAGGTCGCTCAACCAGAGGTGCTCCACTCTCAGTATGAACAAAAGAAACTCTTTGGAGAATACATTCGAATAAAAGAATCAGGAGGCGATTTATATATCCCTAAGAGAAATAAAGACATTCAGCCACATACTGAGGGGGGGGCATGCACTGTGTCTTTTACTCTAGATCAAACTTCGGATACTTATAGGTCTGGGCTAGCTGTCTACGGGGATAATCTCCCCGAGCCTATCGTCATTAGAGAGTTTTCGTCTATTGGGATGGCTACCTGCAAGCTCCCTCGTGGTACCTATACTATGTATGCATATTACTTTTCGAAGGATAAGATGCGGTTTTATATAGTATTCAAGGACAACGTGCTCGTACGGAATAATGTGTCAATCGACTTTGATGTACAAGAAGCAAATCTTTTGACTACGGTTAAGACGTATGATGAAAAGTCCACCCAGCTTAAGGCAGACGTGAAAAAGGAAGACGAACTCCTGCAGCAAGGCAATTGCAGACACTTATCTACGGATGTCTTTTTTGTCCATAAGAAGCATGGGAACATAATGACATTATTCGGTCGCTACTACACCCCTGAGTATGACTTTGGAATTTATACTAACTCGTTTGGGGGCAACATCTCTTTCTGTGCAACGGTGAAGGGGATCAAAAAAGATGATGCTTCTCGATACTTCTTATCCTACTCTACAGACAAAGCTGGTCAAACACTAGAAAACAACCCGAAGAATTACGCTCAAGAAAACCAACGCTTCGAGCCGACAAAGATAGGGCGCGGGTACATCTCTATCGCCTCTCCCGCTTATTCAATATGGAGCGTTTATGATTCTGGAGCTTTGGCAAACTCTTTTATGTTTGACTATGACTTCATAGTAAAAGACAAAACAGTCTCCTTTTGGTATGACTTGCCAAAAAGCAAGGATGGAAAGTTTATGACTTTAGTTGCTCCAGCATTCCTTGACCAGCGGACCGCAATACCGTCGACACAAGGGGCTAGATGGGACTACCGATATATTGTAGGTCTTCCCATATTAGGAGATGCTAGTGGAACTGAGTATGTGAATTTTGGGTATGAGCTATGGCTCGGCTATTCCATGCTCCAAAATGGGAAACAAAAGATCTACCCAGGACATCCTGTCTTTTCTTTCACAAAAAAGCAAGGGGCATTTGAATATGGAAACTCTTGCCCTATACTATCCATTATTACGATCCCCGATAAAAAGACTATACTACTCACCTATACCTATCTAGGCCGGTATGGCGAGGTGAGACAGACGGATGCTAAAGAAGAATCCTCTCTCCATCAAAATAAAGTAGTGGAAGGGGATGTAGTACATCATGTGATAACAAACACAAACGTTCAGGTGGACAATGCCTCCGGATATAATGAAACAACACTAGACTATAATACGAGTAGAAGTGATTTTGTGCCTCCAGTGCTTCAGATGTTGAGATTTGTCGACTCAAAAGGAATTATCAACGATCACTTTGAGAGTGGATCTGAGGGGTATGTTGAGTTCGCGGCAGGAGACTTTGATCATATTGATAATGGTAAAGGGCTAGGGTACTGGGAGTGCAAGCAAAACAATGTAGAGGCAAAGCTCTATTATTCAGAGCATGGATCTAATAGATGGCGTACTTTGGACATTGATCTCATCCCAAGTAACTATTGGGCTCAAGGTTTTGGAGATTTCTTCCGTGGGGAATTGTCTCAAGTAGCTGGTAAGGGCGGTTGGTTTGATTTATTGGTCGAGCTAAAGGATTTGTCTAATAATACGCAGAAGCAAATACTATCTCCTGCATTTTATATTGAAAATCCTACATTTACCTATCCAGTTCTTGCAAGTAGTGAGTTCAATCTGAGGTTAGAGGACCATTATATTGTTATAGAAGGTCTAACAAATCCTCAAGTTGTTGTGTACAATAATGGTGGGGTAGTACGTATAGACAAAAAAGGGAATAAGATTCCTGTGTCAGACCTTATTGATGGGGTCTATATAGTTAAGGTCATTGGTGAAGGAAACACTTTCGTTAAGAAGATTGTCCTCTCAGACTAGTCCTCTGAAACAGTATGCTATATGACATAAGCCATGTATAGAAAGATAATTAGGCCTCTAGGCTTCATATCTCTTGTCCTGTGTTGTATCCTTTATTCGTGTAAAGAAAAAGATCCAGCTCCAACGCTTGAGAAGAATAAAGTGATCGTTCTATCCAAGTCTAGCTTGACGATTAGGATGGGAGAGGATGCCCAAATCGATTTGATTGAGGGGCAGATAGAGTCTCATAAAGTAACCCCTTCTGATGTTATCTCGCTAATTTATGTACCTAATGATAAGAAGATTAGTTTACACCCAAGAAGGCTTGGGAAATGTAGGGTAACCTTCTTCAATAAGGATGGAGTGGAGACAGTCCTCAATATTGAGGTTGTAAAAAGAGTCTTACAACCAACAGCTCTTGAGTATGTGTCGTCCTACAACATAGCTCGCGGAGGAATATCTTTCGACAAAACTGGATTCCCTCAAAATACAGCCTTGTTTGGCTGGCAAGAGGCCAAGGACCGCTTTTCAGAGATTGAAATAGATGGTCAAAGGTGGCATCTGCCCACCTTTAAAGAGTGGGTCAGCGTTACATCAGAGCCTCTTAATGTTGTTTATTTTGGGAAGAAAGATACTCTACGGAACACTTATGAGCGAGTTGTAATAAATGGAGTAGATGTAGAGGGGGCATCTGAGTTTTTTAACACTACAGTAGGGACTACTTATGCGGTCAGATTTAAGAATACAAACTATTGCTCTGCGTGGAAGTACTCTTATGAACGTTATAAGGATAGAGATCATAGATTTGAGAACAAACTTGTAATAACGGCTCGCCCTGTAGATCCAGACATGGGAATAAGTGCTGAGACAGATCTAACTCAAGCTGAGTTTTGGGAGGAGGACAGTGACCTCAATAAAAGCATAATACTGCCTGCCTCTGGATACATCGATACTGCCACATCCCCCGGCAAAGTAAGTAAGTTGGGCGAAGATGGCTTCTATTGGGCATCGGATGTTGATGTCTCAGAGGGGAAAGCTTTTCCTAACTGTTTTTACTTTAACGCTATGTATATCATCACAAGTTATTATCGTAGAGATCCAAATAACATGTTTGCGGTTCGATTATTCAAAAACTAAACACATAACGACATGAAAAGATTTAACATGAGGAAAATCTATCAACTCTTTTTATTAATGGTATTTTCCATGCTCTTTGTCCCAATGCTTTCATTTGCAGATGGGGACAAAACTATCAAAAATAAGGCTGTATTTCTCTTCTCTCCAAAGAGTCAGACAAAAGCTTCGCTCTGCATAGAGTTTGTATCCCCTGATCAACAGGTCATAATGGTTGACTGGGGAGAAGGGAATGGTATCGAGGAGGTAACTCTCGATGAGAGCCATTGTATTAACCATGTCTTTACTACAGATGTAGAGAAGTATCACGTTGTAACCATTGATGCTTCTGCAGTGACGTCTGTGAAGGATGGTGATTATAACGGCTCTCCCATTGGGCTACAGGCAATGGACGCTCCTCAGATGACTTCATTTTCTACATCAAGCAATTTTTATACGACTCCGGATATAGACTTTTCTCACCTTCCCAAGTTGCAGTCTGCATCCTTCAATGCAATTTCATCCTTTGTAGCTCCCGATTCCTTAGTCTCATTTACTATATATCGGAGCTTTAGTGGAAATGCCCCATATCTCAACAGTATAGATCTTTCACGTGCTCGAAAACTTAAGACTCTTCACATTAACCAATCCTCTCATAAACTTACAGAGATTGATTTGACACATAATAAAGAGCTGACGTCTTTGATGATTTCGGGCTCGCTCAATCTATCTATGAAGCCCACTCTTACAACAATTAAGGGCATAAAGGATTTGAAGAAACTGTCATACTGTAATCTAGAGTATAATGCTCTGGATTTTAACAACCTGCTGTCTAACCAGCCTAATTCCAATCCCTATATCTTCTCATATGATCATCAACGATTTGCTATACCAAAGAACAAAATAGGTATTGCACGGGTTGATCTATCTTATCTAGACGAAATCAGCAACGGCGTGATGGAAGGAACCCATAAATCTACATATGAGTGGTATCTTGAACCCCAAAGTGCGTATGATCCACTTGTCGATCCGATTGCCCCTTCTTATTATGAGGAAAAAGGAGGCGTTTTCATGTTTAAGCCTGGGGCTTTTGGAGAGGGTGTAAGTCGGGCTAAGATTGTATGTAAGGTTAGTAATGATGCGTATCCAACGTTTTCGAACTCATATTCAGCCCCAGTAGCGGTGTCTCTAGTCGACGACAATCATTGCGTTTTTGTTTCTGATGGTGCTTATGCTGGATGGGTAGAGCCAACCTACGAACTTTATACAGAGAAGGAAGAAAACGGTCAGTGGCTACTAGACAAGAAGATTAATAATGGAGACAGAGTAGAGCCGGGATCACATGTTGTAGTTAAGGCTCTATGGACTTATGAGATGATTATCGATAATTGGGTTCTAAACGATGAGATTGTTACAGAGCAAATAGATGGAAAAGATAGACCTTTTAGAGGGGCTACATTGCACTTTGTTATGCCAGATGAGGGCTCTGTAGAGGTTGTCCCAAACTTTACTCAAATTGTTGTTTCTTGGAAGGTTTTTGTGCCAAGTGGTGTTACGGATGAAGAATTGTCTCAATTTAGAGTAGATGTGACCAAAACGAAAGACGGCAGAACTGAAACTGTCTCTGGTCAGCAAATAGGCATGACCTATGGGTCAGATGTGAATTGTTCAGATGCCCTGTTCTCTTTCCGCGCATCTTCTCCTAAGGGCTACAAAGTAGAAAAGTGGTATGTTAATGGTGTCAAGGTAGATACAGGAGGGGCTAATATGACTTATCAGACAACCCCTGACATGTATTCGCTGAAAGTCGATGTAAAGTTCCAGGCAATGACTAATCGCTATAGTGTAATACTATCAGCAGATCCATCTGAATATGCACAGAAAATTGTTCTCAAGATCAAGACTCTCGATGGAACTTATGAAGATTTATCTTCTGAATGGGTTGATGAGGGGAGTTTAGTGAGAGCATATGTAAAGCCTATGGATCATTGTGAGATAGGCAAATTCATAGTCAATGGAGAAGAGTATTCTGGAGAGGTGAAGGATGCCGGTCTAGAAGGTCAGTATATAGAGCTTACTGTGGATAGGGATACCGAAATCATCGCAAAACTTAGCAATCTGTATGGGGTCATTACTTTTGAACCCATTGGAGACAATGCTGTTAATGCAAAAGCTAATATAACTGTCACCAAACAAGAAAAAGATAGTGCTGGGAATTGGGTAGAAGGAGAAAAAGTACAAAGCGGAGAGTCTCTTGCCCCAGGTCAGTATGTAAAACTTCTCGCTTCATATGACAAGCGTTATATTATCAAACAGTGGATTGTTAATGGGAGCCCGTTAACTGGAGAAGAAACTTCAGTCTCATATGCTAACCCTATATACCTCCAGATGCCGACGGAGGGAGACCTGAAGGTTACTCTTGAGCTTGACAAAGCCAATATGGTGTCATTCATAACAATCCCGGAGGGGCTGAGTGACAAAGATAAGGGAAAATTCTCCCTATCCGTTAGTTTAGGTGGGAAGACTCTCAATGGTCAGGAGATGAGTGAAGGTGTAAAGGCTTACTATGTGGAGAATCTCGAAGGAAAGACTGTTAGATGCGAGGCAAAGGCTGCAGAAGGTTACATCCCGGAGTGGAAGATTAATGGAAATAAGATTGATGGGAACAACTTTGTTATTGATGTGACAGCACAAAAGAATCTGACAATTCGTCTCTCTTTTACAAAGGACAATGCCGTAGAAAAGGTTTCCGAAGGCGTAAATATCTACGTAGCAAATGGTCAAATAGGAATTATAGCTCGTGAGCAAAGTCCATATAGTGTCTACACTACGGGTGGACATCTCTTGGCACAAGGGAAGGTTGGCGCAAATGGTCCTCTTGTGTCTGTAAAGAGTGGATTATATATAGTTGTAATCAATGGGACGTCTTACAAAGTTTTCGTTGATACGGATAGATGAGTGGAATGTTCCCAATTGAGGGGATCTTGATGTGAGGATTTTAAATCCCATCTCTTTCATACCACCGTGTGTCCCATTGGGCATACGGTGGTTCTGTGTTTTATGAACTCTCATAAATATGAGACGGCGAGTCTCACTGTATCCACGTTGGGACTAAGCTTCAATCCTATACAGTGGAAGCTCTTTTTCGAATACACCCACTTGTTCTCAAAGCACCTTGAGCCCGATTTAATCCTCGTATAAAGTCAAGCCAATCTTACATACTTTCAACCTTGAATTTTTGTCACAGAGGCATGACCCCTCTACCAATAACCGTCTGAAGAACCATTCAAGAGGCGATCAACTACTTCAAGTGTTGCTCAGCATGGTAGGAGGAGCGCACGAGAGGGCCACTCTCCACATGAAGAAACCCTTTGTCTAGAGCTATATTTTTGAGCTCGGCAAAGCGATCAGGATGCACATACTCTTGTACGGGGTAGTGCTTGAGTGTAGGTTGTAAATATTGGCCTAAGGTGAGGATTTTGCACCCTACCTGGTTCAAGTCATCCATCACTTCCAGAATCTCCTCTTGCGTTTCTCCTAATCCGAGCATAAGCCCTGTTTTAGCGGGAAGTCCTTCTTTGGCTATTTGTTCTAAGACAGATAGGCTACAATCATACGTCGCTCGACTACGCACGACTGGTGTTAGTCGCCGTACCGTCTCCATATTGTGTGCTACAATCTCTGGTCGCTCTGCAAGGATTGCCATAATCAATTCCTCCCGCCCATCGAAGTCTGGTATCAACACCTCTATAGTAACCCCGGAGCACAGCTCTCGTATCTGCCGTATGGTATCAACCCAATGACGGCAACCTTTGTCTGGAAGGTCATCCCGATCTACGCTCGTTATGACTGCGTGCTTAATACCTAATACTTTGATACTCTCTGCAACGTGACGTGGCTCACCAGCATCCAGGGGGAGAGGGGGGCCCGTCAGTGTGTTGCAAAACTTACAAGCCCTAGTGCAAATCGAGCCCCCGATCATAAAGGTTGCTGTGCCACGTGACCAGCACTCCCCTTGATTTGGGCAGCGGCCACTTGTGCAGATGGTATGTAAGCAGTGCCTTTGTAGCACAGCCCGTGTCTCATCATAGGTTACACTGCTCCCGAGTTTAATTTTGAGCCACTCTGGCTTACGAATATGGGATTGTTTCATCAGCTCGACTTCTTAGATAAAGAAGAGAATGTGTAGCTTTACTTAAGCTTGCGGTCGAGAAACTCAATGATTCTGCGATAAAGGTGCAGACGATTGTTTCCACCGTAGATACTATGGTCCTTGTCTGTATAAGTCGCCATCTCAAAGGGGATATTAGCTTTCACTAGCTCTGTTGCTAGGCGCATGGAGTTTTGCAAATGGACATTGTCATCTGCAGTACCATGAATTAGGAGGAGGTCCCCATGCATTTTGTGAGCAATAGGGAGGACGGATGAAGCCTCGTAGCCCTGACTATTAACTTGTGGAGTCGCCATAAATCGCTCCGTATATATTGTGTCATAAAATCGCCAGTCTGTCACCGGAGCTACAGCTACACCTGCACGAAAGGTCTTGCCACGACAGAGAGACATAAGCGTGTTATATCCTCCATAGCTCCATCCGAAGATGGCTATCCGATTACCATCTATATATCTAAACTGTTTGGGTAATTCCTCGGCAGCAGCAATCTGATCACTACTCTCACGTAACCCTAACTCTCGATAGGTGCATTTGCGCCAATTAGATCCACGCCCTCCTGTGCCTCGCCCGTCTACACAGACTACGATGTAGCCCGCCTGAGCTAGTGCATACTCCCATCCAATATAAAATTGGTCTAGTACTTCTTGTGAATCAGGACCACTGTACTGGTGCATCACTGTGGGGTACCTCATGGTAGCGTCAAAATGTGGTGGTAGGATTATCCAGCCGTGAAGCGTACGACCAGGTGCAATTTCTAGGGTAAAGAACTCCTTGTCATTGTAGTCATACTCCTTGAGTTTAGAGACGAGGGGTGCGTTATCTTCCAGTGTTCGGAGGGTCCTGCCGTCTTGGCCCTTCCGGATTGTTGTGATGGATGGAGTCTTAGCGTTGCTGTAGTTATTGATGAAGTAGCTGAAGTCTTGTGTAAAGCTAGCTTTATTAATCCCCGCCTCACCTGCTAAGACGATTGTCTTACCTTGAGGTGTAGTCTTGAGGATGCGCCGGCGGATAGGTGTTTCATCGGCTGCTTGGTAGTATACATTGCCTACATTGTCACAGCCGTAAAAAGCAGTGATGTCCCAAGCTCCCTTAGTCAAGCATTGCTTGAGAGCTCCACTAGTACCATACTTATAGAGTTGAGTATAGCCATCTCGCTCACTGAGCATCACAATACCGTCCGGGACGAAACACATGGAGTTTATAAACTCATTGTTTATGTAGCGAGGGTCTTGTTCTCGAAGGGTTAGATGAGGCGTACGACTTTTCGGATTAATTCGGTATACCTTGAGATCATTTTGTAATCTATTGAGAGTGATTGCGGCGAGGTCGCTTCCCCACCCCGTGAAAGCAATACGAGGTATATAACCATCAGAGTCTAGAGGTAGGGCTACACGGTCTATGCGTTTAAGATCTAGATTATATAAGTGTAGTGAGACGATTGAATTTTTCTCTCCGGCCTTAGGGTACTTATAGACATACTCTGTCGGATATAGAGTTTCTCCATAAATTGGCATTGAGTATGCCATAACATTACTCTCATCACTTCGGACAAATGCAAGGAAGTCGCTCTTCGGGCTCCACTCCATCAGATGTGTAGTACCAAACTCTTCTTCATAGACCCAATCCGTAGTGCCATTGATTACTTCATTATACTTCCCATCGGTAGTTACCTGTACCTCAGAGTCAAAGTCAAACTTCTTGATGAAGATATTATTATCTCTTACGAAAGCGACCATACGCCCATCAGGGCTAAAAGTCGGGACCATTATTTCTCCCTCCGTGAGTGGTTCGCAAAGATTACGACGGACGTCATAATGTGTGGCATGTAGCGTGTAAGAGCGTCTGTATATTGGCTTCAGATCTGTGTAGATCAATAGGTGATATCCTGAGGGTGCGATTTCATAATCCCATATCGCATGTAAGTTACACTCTCTAGCTGTTGCTATGTCAAAGAGCGTATCCACAGGTTGCCCCGAAGCATATTCATACTTTACGATGCGCTGGTAATCATCGCTAATGAGGGTATAATGCTTCCCATCAGGTAAGGATCGGAAGCCATTCCCTGCTCCACGTGCATAGAATTGCCCTGATGTGACTTCAGGCAGTGTAATCTCTCTATGCTGTCCTACAACTGAGATAGAGTAAAGGAGAGCGACGGATATAAAAAACAGATGGGTACGCATAGCTATCTAGAGACAAAAGATACAAAACAAAAATCGTATGCTAAAGAGCTCTCCTACGTTATCAGGTCATCATAGAGACTTGTATCGTAGGGTTATACTGTAATAAGAGCGAATGAAATATATGAGCCTACTTACGCTTGAATGTCAAACTAGGCTGTCCAGATGCATCTCTAGTCGTGTAGAGCATCAGCTTATCTCCGCCATCCATGCGAAAGGCCTTAGCCTCTCTAAGGGCTGCTAGAAATATGTGCTCGTACATCATGTTATTACATGCCATTAGTGTACTCATGAGATCCCCTATCCTCACACGACCATCAGGGTAGGCAAAAAACTCAGCTCCGTAGCTATTGCAGGAGGCTTGTCCGGATATGCGTGCTCTACTAATACTAATAGTTGCTGTCTGGACGATATCTTCATTGACTTCGATACCATCCATGTGGGTCAAAATCCACGAGCTGCCATCGAGTTGAGCTAGATTGATCTCCTTAGAGCTCTTGCGTGTACCACAACTGAGGCATAGTACTGTGGCGAGTAGGGCTAGTGCAATAGGATAGATTCGCTTCATAGGTGGTTTATTTCTGTATTTGTTATGAATTAGTATTGAGATAGAGACAGATGCTCTACCGATATAGGAGTATCAAAGAATATAGAAGCCGTACGTGAGAACCTCTCTGGTTGCTCAGTCGTATAGTAACGAATGGAACCTCCTCGTGTCAATAAGGTTTCCATATCAGGATGTCTCGCGAGGTAGTCAACTAGTGAATTTGCCACAAGCCCTCCCTGCGCCACCACCCTGATAGACGGTGTCAGCAAGCGCAGTATCCTAGGTAGTAAGATCGGATAATGGGTGCATCCGAGGATAATCGTATCTATCCGATCGTCTTGCGCTAAGAGATGCTCTAGATGCTTCTGAACAAAGAAGTCCGCTCCGGGGCTCTCACTCTCTCCGGTCTCCACGATAGGCACCCAAAGCGGACAAGCCTCTTGTACGACCGTTACGTCAGCATAGAGCTTATGGATCTCAGTTACATAACTCTCGCTAGAGACTGTCCCCTCTGTGGCGAGGATCCCCACATGCTTGGAGTCCGTGAGCGTCCCGATACACTCGACAGTAGGACGTATGATCCCTAGTACACGACGAAGCATCGCCCCTCCATCTAGCTTTGGCAAGTCTTGTTGTTGTATTTGTCTGAGAGCCTTCGCCGAGGCCGTATTGCAAGCTAGGACAACTAGCGGGCACCCTAGGGCAAAGAGACTATCGACAGCCTCCTTAGTAAATTGATAGACCACACCCATAGAGCGTGAGCCGTAAGGCGAGCGAGCGTTGTCTCCTAAATAGATAAAATCATACTGAGGTAGCTGCTTGCGCAACTCCTTGAGAATGGTTAAGCCACCATAACCAGAGTCAAAAACTCCTATAGGTCCTCGTATCATTTTGTATCTCTAGTTGAGGCTCTTGTTTTATTCGGGAATAAATCCTAGCTAAACCTTGCACTCCAAAGGTACAAAAAAGAGCAATG
The DNA here is from genome assembly GCA_963543315.1 of uncultured Porphyromonas sp. Classification (GTDB taxonomy): domain Bacteria; phylum Bacteroidota; class Bacteroidia; order Bacteroidales; family Porphyromonadaceae; genus Porphyromonas. Next base: position 23,232 of record CAUUAW010000013.1, on the reverse strand, counting down.
CCTTTGTATGAAAGATAGTCCCTACAATAAAAAGAAGTAGCGGATGTGTCAAAGATTTTTGGCACACCCACTACTCTTAATCTAGATTTTTAGAGAGGCTAGTGAGAGATAATAATGCGACGAGTCCCCCGTTGGGTAGTTAATATGTAAACTCCATTAGGTAGATGGTTGAGGTTAAGCTGTAGTACTCCACTCTCCGGTACGATAGCATCCAAGAGCTTCTCTCCCTGCAGTGTATAGAGTCCCACCGTGCTCTCTGCAGATAGACCTCTGATAGTAAGGTGATCCCTAGTAGGTGTCGGGTAGACACTCCAGTTAGGTTCATTGGGTGTCTCGACCGCGGCATAAGAATTACCCGCCTGATCTGTAACTATCCAGCCTCGTCTAGCTGCTAGTTCTACTTGACTTGCCGTACATCTATTCCCCTCAAGCTCTGGATTACTAAGATCTATAAGGGCTATGGTTCCCATCTCTCGCCCAGAACGATCAGGGAGCGAGCGGAGCATCTCTGTCATTGCACGCCCTTTTATCTGACTATGGCATAGCGATACATGTTGTAATAATGGCGATGCATGGGAGAAGTCGGCCTCCACAATCCCCGTTGACTCAGATTGGGAGACTAGGAGTGAGCTACAAGTCCCTATAATAGCCGTACGCCCATAGCTAGCTAATCCAGAAATCGTATAGTGACCCTTATTCGACTCAGATGATCTAATATCTAGACCATTGATGCGGATCATGTCAGGAGTCGTTATTTCGGCAGATAGGGTATAGGGTTCCGCTATCTTCTTTTCCAGAGAGATATAGCAATCTTCTTTGATAGCCGGAGAGAGCTTTTCCACCAAAGCTACGGGAAAGATTTTGGAATACTCTAGCTCTCCGTAATACTTCTGTCCAAACTGCTCTATGATAGAGTACATACGGATCTGGAGGTAATAATTCCCTGGCTTCAGTTGCGACCAGCGGTGAGGGTCTATGTTAAACGATTTCGTTTCGTGACCCTTGATATTCGGGATCATCTCCGCCCCCCCGTCTCTCTTTTTGAGTCCGTTATTTGGGACCTCCTGGGCGAGCACCCACTCTACCCATAGGTCATCTCTTATCCGCTTACTTTGATTGGTTATCACAAAAGTTATCGCTGAGGTCCCAGGAGCATATTCAATAGCCCCAGAGAGACTGCGTCTAGCCATACACTCCATTGTAGCGATCTTGCCGACGGGGTCTGCTGTTGGTTGGACTTCTACGCGCTGATCAGATCGGAGGCTGTAATCTCGGGTTTCCCCATTAGGCTCTTCATACTCGCCAGTTAGCAAGATGTTCCCTTTGGTACCTGATGGAAGTCGTAGTTTAGCGATTTTTAGTGGTACTTCTTGCGATTTCCCTGAGGTAATTAGAGCCGTAACGGGAGCGAGCGGTGTTATCTCGCCCTTCATATCCTCAAAGTAACAGGTCCACGAGGTCTGGTACTCCTCTGTACTTAGGTTGTTGACACACAGAGTCACTGAGCTAGCATTGTACCCACGTAGCACAGGGTTTATCACATCCGTTAGTACAAGTTGAGGTCTCGCTGACGGAGTCAAATATGTAGCCCGACCATTGTCGTCAAAAGTAATAGTTACCTCCGACGTACTGCCGTTGTAGTGACGTACTGGTATCTTCTCTCCGTTTAGCCCTATATAAGCGAGAGTCACAACATAACTGGCACTCCGTGTAGGTAGACCTAGCTCCTTAAGGTTGACATTAGGGACGGGCTTTGGCTCATCCTCAGAAGAGTATATATAGATGGTATGGTAGACTAGTTCTTGTTCCCCTCCGGTCGGTCCATAATAGTGCTTAGCTTCACCATTTGTAGGGGAGATCGAGAAACAAAATTTAGTATTATACTCAGTATCCGATGTGAGTTGTAGAGAAGCTTTCTGTAGCTTTATCGTTTCATTATCCTCGCATGAGATGGTCAATCCACGAGCTGTAATACTCTCATTGACGGTACGTACCGAAGAGCCATCTCTATCGGGCTCTATCCCGATCAGGACTTCCTGTAGATCATTGTAGCCATCGTGCGAAGTACCTCCGCCTGTACCTAGATTGTCTGGGGATATAGCATAGAGGAGGAAGTACCCATCGGACATCCCATTCCACCCTAGATTGATATGGAAGTACCCTTTATTATTGTATCCATCGCAGACAAAGGCATGCCCCACCGTGCTACTGGCACCCGCATAGTAGACAGGGCGCCCTGCATTTAGCTCCTCAGCCAGTATATCCATCCAGGCTGCTATCTGGTAGTTCATACGCGTGAGGAGCTGTATATTCTTTTTGTATTTAAAATACTCGTACAGCCCCTTCTTAGGGTATTGAGAGTATGTACCGCTCCCCTGAGCACTATAATTCATATGAGAGAAAACCCCGACATGGTAACATAGTGTAGAGAGGGCCGTCTCGACTGCTTTTGGCACTTTATTTCTATTAGGCTGTGCCGGCATATTAGCCCAGTCGTAGGTGTACTGGGAGAAATCCACTAGATGTCGAGTCCCATCATTTTCGGTGTACTCACATCCTCCCTGCCCCCTTTTAGGCCATTGATGGTAGCGTACTATCTGTGAGATAGCTGTAGCCACACAGCCTACGACGGCATTTTTGGGACAAAGCAGGTTAAAGGGATAGCTCTGCCCCCATTGTATATCCCCTAGGAGTGGTTGTACTCCCTCGGGACGAAGCTTGGATCCCCGGGGTGTTTCGATCGGTTTACCTCGCTCTACAAGCTGTCGTAGGGCAGATCGCACGCTGGCTAGAAACGAGACTATATACTCTGGTTGCTCAGTATCTGGAAGGAAAAGACCATGATCCGCATAACCGATCACCTCCGGGAGAAGGTCATCTCCGGAGATCATCACATAGCCTTGATCTACACCTATGTTGTACACATAGTAATCAGCGACTTGGGGCTTTACCAACGGATGCAGATCCATACGGTATGCGGCTATCGCCATATTACCACCATCTGCAGGTGCTGAGACCAAGGAGAGCCAAGGCTCCCCAGAGGAGCGGAGCTGGGTCAGCTGCCTATTAGTAAGCATGCGCGAGGCACACTGCTCGGCTATCAGACGAGCCTGTGTCTCTGTGCGGGGCTTAGCCCACAAAGATGCTATCCAAAGGAGAGATCCTAAGGTAAGCAAGAGGATACGTTGTATCATAAATTTGTATTGTTTTCTAGTCTTGTCACAAAGGTAAATCAAAAAACAATACCTCCCCGCTCTCCCAAGAGGGATAAATTATTCCGTAATTACTGAGAAATATCTCCAGTAGTGTCATTTGTTTATTCCCGTATCAGCACATGGCTGTTCCTGAATTATCGACCGACAGTTTCGGAAATTTAGGAGACTCCTCTCGAGGATGTGCTCTCATTCGTTTGAACTGCCCCCTCTCTTGATGTCTAATATTTTGTACATTTGCGAGTAGCAAACGTGTCACGGAAGCCCTGTCATTGTCTGGGCTTGACACTTAAAACAAAAAAAAATAGGACACTATGGCTGACGGGAAGAAACTTTATCGCTCTAGAAATGCCTGGTTGGGAGGTGTATGTGGAGGTATAGCCGGTTACTTTGGGTGGGACCCAACGGTTGTAAGGCTTATCTATCTCCTGTTGACCTTCAGTTCGCTCTTTTCGGGGATCCCCATCTATATCATTCTGTGGATCTTGATCCCTGCTGAGAGGACCACAACCTACTGACTCCTCTTACCCCAACATATGGGCTATCCATTGCTACGCAAACTGTGGAGACTCGCCGAGCGCTACGGTGATCTCTGCAATATGTGAGGTGCAGACTATGAGTGGACCCTTGCTGTTTGCAGGACAGCAGATGGAGCAGCAAGAAATAACTGGGGGGAGCGCTCCCCAATGACTGATGTGGCTTATCTGGACTCTATCATCGTTCGTGATGTAAGCTTTGTGCGCCACTATATACGCTGTTTCGTACGTAAAGTAATTCTCCTGCTACGAAGATCTGTCGTGGGATCAAAAGACGTCCCTTCACACGCTCCATATGAAACTCTGCACGAGTAATCATCTCCTTTTTATCTCAGAGAGAAATACAGATCTAGCCGACTTAGTCAAGAGGGTACTTGCAGATCAGTCGTCGGCAGCCCTCTCTTGATGAGGCTCTTTCCCTTTACAACAGTCTCGTAATTGCACTATTACACAGTATATCTATTACCATGGATCATGTAGGAGATCTTCTCAAGCTATTTGCTACGACCTACCGTAATAAAACGCTCTTGCGCTATATGGACCGGACCAGCGAGGAGCGATGGCACGAGTGGAGCGGTGAGCAGCTAGCGCAGCAGTCGATGTTGGCAGCCCAGGCACTCGCTCGTGTAGGCGTATGCCCAGGTGATCGTGTAGCTCTCTATACCCCGAATATGATGGAGGGTATCATCACGGAGTTAGGACTAATGGCTCTACGCGCTGTCTGTGTGCCTTTATATGCTACCTGCTCTCCCGAGCAAGTAGCCTTTATCACAGAGCATGCTGGGGTAAAGCTAATTCTTGTCGGAGAGCAGTTTCAATACAATAATACTTACCCCCTACTCGCTACGCATGCCACATTACGGCAGATGGTCGTCTTGGACGAGCGAGTAGTGCGAGATCCATCGGATAAGTTGAGTATAGACTTTGAGACCTTCCTCTCTATGGGTGATGCCATGCCCTATGAAACGGTCGTGCGGGCACAGCTGGGAGCCGGTATGACGGATGAAACAGCTGTCATTATCTATACGTCGGGAACTACAGGTGTACCTAAGGGAGTACTCATCACACATCGGATGATTATGAGACAGGTGAAGCGTCATCAGCAACTCTTCCCCTCATTGGGAGAGCATGATGTGTCTGTGAACTTCCTGCCCTTGAGCCATGTCTTCGAGAAGCTATGGGTCTACTACTGTCTAGCCTCTGCTATCGAGGTCGTCGTGGTGACCAATCCTAAACGGATTATGGAGCTAATGCCACAGATACGACCTACGGCTATGTGCAATGTCCCTAGATATTGGGAGAAAGTGTATCTGGGGGTACAGGAGCACATAGCTTACTCCAAACCATTTATGCAAAGGCTCTATCGGCATGCAATACAGATTGGCCGCTCATATCATCTGGATTACCGCATACAGGGTCGTAAAGTCCCCTGGAGGTTACGTATCACTAATGCCCTTTATCGCTATACGGTCTTTTATATTCTCAAGCGTGTACTAGGATTAGAGCGTGGACGTTTTTTCCCCACAGCAGGAGCCCCACTCTCTAATGAGATCAATGAGTTTCTACAATCAGTAGGCTTTAATATTGTCGTGGGCTATGGGTTGTCAGAGTCTACGGCAACTGTATCTTGTTACCCGCCCAAGCGGTTTGTTATTGGCTCTGTCGGTGATGTTATTGCTGGGGTAGAGGTGCGAATAGACCCGACAACGCAGGAGATACAACTGCGAGGCGAGACGATCACGCCAGGATATTATCATAATGATGAGGCGAATGCCGAAGCTTTTACGGAGGATGGATGGTTCCGAACAGGTGACGCTGGTCGGCTGGAGGGGCGTACGCTTTACTTCATAGAGCGTATCAAAGAGCTCTACAAGACGAGTAATGGGAAATATATATCCCCTCTACAGATAGAAACTATACTAAATGGGAGTCCGCTTATCGAGCAATGTGCAGTGATCGCTGACGAACGAAAATTTGTCAGTGCCCTAATCTACCCTAATTATGATCAGCTGCGTCGTCGGCTTCGCGAGCGGGGGCAGGAGCGATTGGCAGAGCAACCTATCGATGTCCTAGCTCAGAGTGAGGAGCTACGTGAGCTACTATTGAGTCATATAGAGCCTCTGCAAGCGCACTTGGCGGGATTCGAAAAGGTCAAGCGTATAGCTCTGCTCTCATCTCCTTTTACAATAGAGGATGGTACGTTAACACCGACGCTCAAGCTAAGGCGTAAGGCAATCCTAGAGCGGTATGCGGAGGTGATCGAAAAGCTGTACCTTTGACCTCCATTTAATAAAAGAAAAACTGTCGCGGAGAGGAGGCGACAGTATCACACGAATAAAATATAGTCTTAATATTATGATCACACAGGACCAACTAGCAGAGCTGTTGGAGCGCACTAAGGCGCTGGGGAGGTATCTTTGACGTCGATCAGCGACGGGTTCAACTAGAGGAGGAGGAGCTGCGCACACAGGCTCCTGATTTTTGGGACGATGTCTCCAAAGCACAGCAGCAGATGCGTCGTGTGGGTGAGATACGTTCATGGATAGAGGCTTTTGAAGCTGTAGATGCAGCAACTCAAGAGGTGGCTCTGGCGTATGACTTTTACAAGGAGGAGGCTGTCGGAGAGCAGGAGGTCGACGACGCCTATACCCGTGCAAAGAGACTGATCGAGGATCTAGAGCTACGTAATATGCTCAGTGCAGAGGAGGATCGGCTCGGAGCTGTCCTCAAGATTAATGCCGGGGCAGGGGGGACTGAGAGCCAAGACTGGGCGTCAATGCTAGTACGTATGTATCAACGCTGGGCCGAAAGATCCGGTTATCGGGTTATCATAACTAACTGGCAAGATGGTGACGATGCTGGTGTCAAGACAGTGACAATGCAGATCGAAGGTGACTTTGCCTATGGCTTCCTCAAAAGCGAAACCGGAGTACATCGCCTCGTACGTGTGTCTCCTTACAATGCTCAGGGGAAACGTATGACTTCATTTGCTTCAGTCTTTGTCGTACCCCTTGTAGATGATTCGATAGAGGTCGAAGTCAATCCAGGATTGCTCTCGTGGGACACCTTCCGCTCCAGCGGAGCAGGGGGGCAAAATGTCAATAAGGTGGAGACTGGGGTCCGCCTACACTATCAGTACACAGATCCAGATACAGGCAAGATGGAGGAGATCGTTATCGAAAATACTGAAACACGCTCTCAGCTAGACAATCGAGAGAATGCCCTTCGCCTACTACGCTCACAGCTATACGACAAGGAGCTAGAGCGACGCCGTGCGGCACAAAATGAAATTGAAGCGAATAAGAAGAAAATCGAGTGGGGCTCGCAAATACGTAGCTATGTTTTTGATGATCGTCGTGTGAAAGATCACCGCACGGGATATCAGACATCAGATGTAAATGCTGTAATGGATGGTGACCTAGATGCTTTTATTAAGACCTATCTGATGCAGACTGGAGCTGGGATCTCAGAGTGACGCCGTACTTATGATCGTTTGTATTGCTGAAAAACCTTCTGTAGCCCGTGATATAGCTAAGATACTTGGAGCAACAAAAGTTCACTCTGGCTATATCGAGGGCAATGGATATGCCGTGACATGGACCTATGGACACCTTTGTACACTTAAAGAGCCCGAAGATTATCGTCCAAGTTGGCAGGGTTGGCGTCTAGCATCTTTACCAATGATCCCAGACCGATTCGGTATCAAACTCATTCCTCAGGAGTACATAGAGCAACAGTTCGCAACTATAGAAAAGTTGGTCAGCCAAGCTGAGCGAGTTATAAATTGTGGAGATGCGGGACAGGAGGGAGAACTGATACAGCGCTGGGTGCTGCAGTTGGCAGGCTGTAAGTGTCCTGTAGATCGTTTGTGGATCTCTTCTCTTACAGATGAGTCAATACGAGATGGTCTCACCCATCTGCGCCCGAGCAAAGAGTTTGATACACTCTATCATGCGGGATTAGCTCGAGCTATCGGAGACTGGCTTTTGGGAATTAATGGGACTCGCCTTTATACACTGGCAGATAGGTCTGGCGGCTCACAGCGTAGTGTCCGCTCCGTAGGTCGTGTGCAGACTCCTACATTAGCTTTGGTTGTGAATAGGCAGATGGAGATAGAGGCTTTTGTCCCTGTGACTACCTATGAGATGCAGACGATCTACAGAGATACGCTCTTCAAAGCTGATACAACTCAAGGGGTAAAAGTGACATTTTCTGAACCAATGGTTGTTGAGACATTGATCGAACGTCTCAGCAAAATTCCACTAGTTGTGCAGGCTGTCGAACAAAAAAAGGCAACGGAGTTCCCCCCGCGTCTCTTTGATTTGACCTCGCTACAAGTAGAGGCAAACAAGAAGTATGGATACACAGCCGACCAAACTCTTCGTCTGATACAGTCTCTTTATGAGAAGAAAATGACTACCTACCCTCGCGTTGACACAACTTTCCTCCCAGAAGACCAATACCCTAAGGTAGCTGATACATTACGGGGGATTGGGCAATACGCCGTGTTGGCAAACTTTGTAGCTCCTCTCATAAGTAGTGGGAGGGCTTTAAAGAAGAGCAAAAAGGTTTTTGACGACAAGAAGATAACGGACCACCATGCTATCATTCCGACAGGACAACTTTGTGAAGACCTTACACCCGACGAGCGCCAGGTCTATCTTCTTGTTGCCCTCCGTTACATAGCTGCTTTTTATCCTGATGCTAAGGTGTCGACGACTACTATACGTGCCGTCGTGGGGGAATATCCACTACGAGCATCAGGCAAGACAATCCTTCAGGAGGGGTGGCGAGAAGTATTTAAGCTTGAGAAAGGCAAGGAGTCTGCGGATTGTCTTACCGAAGGGAACAAAGAGGGCGAACAGACACTTCCACCCTTTTGTGAAGGGGAGTCGGGGCCGCATATACCTGAGATCCGGGAGAGTACTTCCACACCCCCACGATACTATACTGAGGCAACGTTGCTACGTGCTATGGAAACAGCTGGCAAGGGGGTTGATGATGAGGAGCTGAGAGATGCTCTCAAAATGAATGGTATCGGACGACCCTCTACTCGGGCAGCAATTATAGAGACTCTCTTCAAGCGCGGATATATAATTCGTGATGGCAAGTCACTACGAGCTACTCCAGCTGGGATACAATTGATCGAATCGATACAGGATCCTCTCCTAAAGAGTGTCGAGTTGACAGGGCGATGGGAGCTAAAACTGCGGCAGATAGAGAGTCGCGAGTACGACCCTGGACAGTTCCTTGCCGAGCTCAAGGAGCAAGTCTCGATTTTGGTCTCCGAGGTGAGAGGCTTCTAGATTACTCCTTTAGAAGGTGTGACGGATGATCCCTGCGGGGGCGATCACTTATTGATCTGAAAAGATGTTTGAAGTCACCGTTGTATAGCTGTGAGAGTCCAGCTCTGTTATCAATGGCATCGCCTACAACTATTAGTGTAGTTAGAGTTAAATGATGCTCTCGGACGATTTGCGCTAGCTCGGAGAGATGTCCTCGATAAATGCGTTGCTCTGGCCAACTAAGTTTGTAGCAGACTGCCACGGGTGTCATAGGGGGATAGTGTACGAGTAGTTCACTCTGTACTTCGTCAGCAAGAGCCGCACTGAGATAGATACACATAGTACTTTGAGAAGAGGCTAGCTTGTGTAGTTGCTCTCGCTCTGGCATGGGAGTTCTCCCCTCACCACGAGTAAGGATGATCGTTTGTACACGCTCTGGAATTGTGAACTGTGAGCGGAGTTCTGCTGCTGCTGCGAGAAAGGATGATATACCTGGTGTGATATGATAACTCATCCCTGCTTCATCAAAGAGAGCCATCTGCTCTTGAATAGCCCCAAAGATTGCAGGATCTCCCGTATGTAGTCGTACGATAAGAGCGTGCTTGTCATAGAATTCTTTCATCAAGGCAAACTGCTCCTCTAGGTTCATGTCTGCTGAACTTCTTACAGTTGCACCCTCCTTAGCGTAGTAAGTTAGTTCGATGGGGACAAGACTCCCTGCATATAGTATAAGATCTGCGCGCTCTAGGAAATGTTTTCCTCGGACAGAGATTAGCTCAGGGTCTCCAGGTCCTGCCCCCACTATCTCTACATGTCCATGAGGTAATCCTTTTGGAGATACCGCAAGGCTATAAGTAAATTCACTATTTGGAGATAGACACCCCTTTTGTTTTTCAATCAGCAATACACCTCCTTGACTAGCGTAGAGAGCAGAAGCTTCGCTAACGCTCATTGATCCAGTAGCTGCCGCCACACGCTCCGAAGGGTTGGGGACTCGAATAGAGGCAAGACATTCACTGCTATAGTAATTACATGGTCTCTCCAAACGATTAGACAACTCCTTGAGGATTGGTTCGTCTCTCTTGAGTTCAATACTATTAATTGAGGCAATAGCAGAGGAAGCATACCCTTTGCTTCGGAGGTCTGATAGGATATAGTCCACTACGCTCTCCGGCTTAGCTTGATATCGGCACCCGAGTCCAAGATGAAGGAGCTGGGGGCGGTAATAGAGGCAAGGGATGGATAGCCCCTTTAATATCTTATAGCTCACCGCAATGAGGAGGTCGTATTGACTCTGGTCAATATCCTCAAAGCGATAATATAAGTCTACATGCGGTGGATGTGTGCGCTCTAAACATACAGTCCCCTCGTTGTGCAGCTCTAATAAAAGTGCCACGTGACGCTTGTTAACAAAAGAGGTTATAGCAGCATTCATGCTACACCCCTCTATCTCGGTACTCCACCCCCTTTGAGAGCCTAATGTATCCAAAGCCCAAAGCCCCTGGCGATCGCTTTGAGTTGTGATGACAGCCTCTGCGCCGAGTATACGAGCGATCCGTTTGACCCATTCGTTAGCTCCTCCGATATGCCCTGAAGCTACCGAGACAACATACCGCCCCGTCGTATCTACACAAAGAATGGCAGGATCGTGATACTTGTCTTTAAGGAATGGGGCTATCGTACGAACGCAAATCCCCATTGCCGAAACAAATAATATAACATCACTCTCCCCAAAAAGTTGCTTCATACCATCCTCTAGACTTCCCAGAGGGATAAAAGCTCCCGTTATTGTATTCTCATCCTCTCTATGAGTAGTGCAGAGTGTAACTTGAGGTATTTCTTTAGCTATCTTGAGGGCGATCTTTTGCCCATCAGGGGAGATAGCAATGATGGCTATACGTGGTGTTTTGATCATACTGTATTAGGGCGATTTTATCGCTTGTAGTACCGCGATAGGGTTATAGTCGTCTATATGCAGATGGGTTGTGGATGAAATTTCTCCTCCTACGGAAGCTATTGCCTCCCTAAAGGTATGCTCACTATCGTTTGAGACGGAGTTAAAAACAAGTCGTCCGCCTGAGCAAAGCTTTCCCCATACCTTTTCGATAATCTCCTGGAGGTGCCCGCCATGCCCGCCTATGAAGACTGCATCAGGAGGTGGTAGAGGGCCTAGATCGGCTTGGAGGAAATCCCCAGCACAAAATACGATCCCAGGGATATGATGACGACGTGCATTTGCCTCTAAGAGCCCTCCTCCCTCAGGACGTATTTCAAAGGCAACTACTTGCAGATTCGGATGCTGTAGCCGTGCTTCTATAGAGACTGATCCCGTACAAGCCCCAATATCCCATAGCACATGAGACTGACGGATTTTCAACTGAGAGAGAGTCTCTAGACGTATAATTCGCTTAGTGATCATCCGTTCACGCCCATTTAGGGGGATAAAGTCTGAGTCTGGGATGCCAAAGGGACGAGGTAATGGCTCCGTTTGTATTAGGATAAGGTTATTGGGATAGGCAAAGGTCTGCTCAGACATCTCTTGTATCGAGAGATGGTATAGTCGCTGTCTCCCCCTATTCCCTAGATGCTCCCCGACGATAGCTCGATAATTATCATAACCATAGTCGAGCATCCGCTGGGCTATACTCTGGAGTGTGTGCTCCTTACGGTCAGTCAGTACCCCTATCATCCGTTCCCCTGAGATCAGTGCAGCGTCAAACGCTTGCCACGGTCTCCCCGTAAGCGATACGACATGCATATCTTGATAAGGCAGGAGTGCAGCGTGGGCAAGCATTTGTAAGGAGTGAAAATATGGATGTAACTCTATCTCCGCATCGGGTAAGAGCTGCATAATACGCTGTCCTATCCCATTAAATATCGGATCGCAAGAGGCAAATACGACAACAGAATCGTAAGCCTTGTACTGCTCAATGACGGGATCAATCGGGGGCGTAATATCTATCCAACGATAATCCTCGGGAAGGATCTGACGAACTATCTCATGATGTCTCGCTCCCCCCGAGAAGGTTTTTTGCTCTGCTAGTATCTGACGCAACTCTGGACTCCAGCGCTGCTCACGATCGTCACTGATACCTATGAGGATCACTCTCATAGATCACGACCGGGTTTGAGAGTCTCTGCATCTCCATAGCTAAGAGTTGCATTGACTAGTGTAGCTGCTAGATTGCTGCCTCCTTTACGCCCCTCAATGATTAGCTTAGGGATGTCGTGAAATGGCTTAACCATGTGCTTTGACTCACAGACATGTACAAAGCCTACAGGGGCTGCGATGATACCGGCTGGGTGAGCTTTTCCTTGGCGAATGAGATGAGCCAACTCCATAAGAGCTGTCGGAGCGTTGCCAAATACGTAGAGAGCATCGGGATGCTCCTGGATTGCTAGGCGTATTCCGACCTGAGTGCGGGTAATATTGAGTCGCTCTGCCATCTCTGCCACACGTGGGTCTTGTAAGTAGCAGAGGACTTCGATGCCATATCGTGCCAGAGCACCTTTACGTATACCCGAAGCTGCCATTGTCACATCTGTCACTATTGTACTAAGAGTACCATCTACATAAGCTTGATGGATGCGAGCTACAGCATTGGGATCACTGTATAGCAACTCCTCCATCTCAAAGTCTGCAGTCGTATGTATAGCATGTAGCATCGCCCATAGGTGATCCAGTGGATATTTATCTGGGTGCTTGAGCAGAGAGAGTATGGTACGGAAGCTCTCGCTCATAATACGCTGTCCGACCTTTTCCTCACCATCCTCTCCGGCTCTATAGTACCCTCGAGGAGTGATTACTTTACCGTTAGAGAGATAGCTCTGACTGTTACCGATTATCAGCACGGTAAACATATCTACCTCGGAGGGGTCTAGCTCTTGAAGTGTTGTTGTCCAGATGTGCTGCTCAGGGCGTCCAGCCTGCTGCACAAGCCCTATTGGCGTGTTGGGAGAGCGATGCTCTAGGAATAAGTCTCGGACACGCTCTAGCTGCCAGTACCGCTTGGTACTTTTGGGATTGTATAGTGCTGTGACAAAGTCTGCTTCGGCTGCAGCTATAGCCCTTCGCTCGATGATCGACCAGGGAGTCATCAGATCGCTCAGAGAGATTATGCAGAGATCATGACCGATAGGGGCTCCGAGGAGTGCTGCAGCTTTTTGAAAAGCTGAGATACCTGGTAAGACCTCTAGTTCGACACTACTCCCCTGCGATGCGCACATCTCGTAGATAAGTGGAGCCATGCCATAGATCCCCGCATCTCCTGAACTGATAACGCATACCGTCTGTCCCCGCTCTGCACGCTCGATAGCCAGGGCTGCGCGCTTACGCTCTTGGTGCATCCCGGTGTCGATACACTCGACTCCTTCGTGCAGGTACTCTTGTATGAATTGGAAGTAATAAGCGTACCCTACTACTACATCGGCTTTTTTAAGCGCATGACGCACTGCGGGAGTCATATCCTCTGGGCTCCCAGGTCCGATACCTGCTATATAGATCTTACTCATGATTGGTGTTTACTTACGTGGCATAGTACTAGGAAATACGGGACTACCTTGCTCGAGTAGCCGGACCCCACCTTTACTATGCGAAGGTAACGAAATCTAAGCACTGCTCCACTTGTTGATGAGACCAAGACATAATGACAACTCATACAGTGCAGAGGGGAAAGGGAAGTTAGCAGCTCTCGGAGTAGTGGAGGGCAGGGAGTCCTTTAACCACGATTAGTCTCTGAATGTGCACTACTGTAAGGGTATCACCGGGTATTTCAAACACTTCCCCAACTGCCGGATTGCAGGGTTTACTCTTTGGTCTGGAGCGTCTAGATAGCTCTCATCGGGGGCTCCCGCCTTCAGTATTGCTATACTCATTTCGTCATGATCATCGTAAGAGAAGCCGAGCCTTTATAGCTTGGGCACTCTGTGCACTAAGCGACATCTACGGATACTTCATAAGCTCTACATGGAGGACGTATGGTGGTTTATGGTAAAAACGTCACTCTCCCCCCTGAATAATTATCTTATGACTCCCGAATAGTCAAAAGGGTATTCCCGAATAACGAAACGACAATTACGGAATAGCCAAACGACTATTCCGTAATTGTCGAGTGTTTGCCTTAGGACCTATTTCTCAGGGCCTTTCGTTAGTCGAGTAGAGTCTTAGAGGCCGCATTCTTTGGGTTTAGTGCCCTACAGACTGGAGGCGGTCTAGCTCAAAGCCTTCGGCGAGCGTAGCCCCTTTGGTTACCTGGTGAGAGGAGATGTCATACTGGTAGATGGTGGTAGGGGCATTGGCTATGTTAGCCCCGATATAGACCATATTGCCGACCTTAACAGCGAGGGGCCCATAATTGCCATTACTAAATGGGATCTCCTTAATATGCCCACACTGCTGCGTCTCAATGTTGCAGCGTGACCAGTAGTATATGTAGCGGTTGGTTTTACTACTCCAGTCAGTGTTGCCACTCTCCTTAAAATTGGGATCCTGTATGTAGAGTAGCACGTCGGTATCGCTAATGGGCGTTACATTTATAATCTTACCGCGAGGCTGATTGTAGCCATTGTAGCTCTTGTCTGTCTCCATACTGCCAGCATTGACCCGGAAGAGGAAGCTGCGCTGACGGGATAGGCTGACCTTTTTGGCGTTTTCTGGTATCTGGCAAGTGGCAGCAACAAAGTAGAAGTTGCCCTCAGCATCAAAGAAGGTCTTCTGACATCGTGTCTCACCAAAGGAAGTCGACCCAATCATCTCGCAGCGTGTGTCTTTGTCGATCTTCTTCACCTGCATTGTAGATACCTCAATAAATGCTAGGTAAATCTCTTTGCGCTTAGGGGCAAGATCCATAGCGTTTTTCTTAGATTTGACCATGTAGACGTGTGGATATATGAGTATACCATCTGACTTGCGGTAGCCGAGGAGACCGCTAGAGTTAAAGGCCTCACCCTCATGGGGCTTCGGAAGGTCGAGCGTACCTCTAGCTATGACAGCCATCTTGCTAATGTCGACCTTGACCCAAGCGACCTCTTGCTTATCCCCTGCAGCACTGATCATCAGCAATGTGCTATCATCAAGCCAAGCGTGCGAAAAGCGTCGGTCGAGGATCTGAGGCATTGGGATCTCCTTGACGGTCTCGACACCTGTTGTAGAGATACGGAACTTACCAAAGCGCCCTTCGCGAGAGACATTATAATAGTATCCCTTGTGGTACACAACGTAAGGAGTCAAGGGCGATGCCGAGGTCTCGACACCTTGCCCCTTAATGCTTAGGGCCCCTCTTGTGAGATCTGCTACTCTTGCGATGATGTGCGGGTCCTGATTAGCTGTCGATTTACCCGAAGATCCATCTATAGGTATCCAGAGATCATAGCCCATAGTTTCCTCCTTCTGTGGTTTGGGAGTATCCGAGCCACACGAAGCGAGTGCAATAGAGACAAAGATGGTGATAAAGAGAGATGATAGGGGTTTGCAAGCTTTAGTCATAACAGGATGCTTTATATAGATCGATAAAATGGGGATGTATGTCTCCTCTTTAGTTGAGGAATACACGGATCTTGCAATAAACGGCGCGGCCGGGCTTTTGTAACTTGTAGTTGTCATAGAGCATACGGTCGAGGAGGTTGCTGCTCTGTAGTGAGATGGAGTAACGGTCATGTGAGAAGCTCCAGGTAATACCGGCAGATAGATCATATCCTGTAGGGATAATTGCCTTGGTCTCCTTACTCCCGAAAGCCCCCCACGTGAGGTAAAACCAATGTATATAGCTAAGCCCCATATTGATACGTATAGCACTCGCCTTAACACCCAGGGGCTCTCTCCAATTACTTCCTAAGAGCAGATTGCCATAGAGGAATGGTTTGTTTGGGATCCTGTACCCGTAGGTTGGATTAGCCTTACCATAGATATTAAGGAGTGTGCGATCTCGCTCATCCGTGTAAGTCCCATTGAGCGTGATGTCGAGAAGATGAGCATAGCTATACCTCACCTCAATCTCACCACCTAGGATAAGCGACGCCCCTACATTGTCATATTGACTCTCCACGTCGCTTTGCACGACACGATATATGTGATTGGAGACGTTGCGATAGAATGTCGTTGCCTCATAATCGAGGAAATGCCGGTCAACCCATTGAGCCTCCCCGTAGAGGGTTAGGTTGGCATTGTATGCTTGCTCCGGTTGGAGCTTGAAGTTTGGGTAGATATTCGTCCCGTTGCCCATCAGTTCACGAGCGGTTGGGAGCCGTGTTGCACGCTCAAAAGAACTCTTGATCGCCAGAGCTTTTACGATAGTATAGCGAAGGGCAAGACCATACCCGAAGTTGTTCTTTACTTGGTGAGTGGCGGCGGCTTCAGACCCTGTCAGCCAAGAGAAGTCAGACTGCCCGATGGCTACGTGGTATAGATAATCTTTGATAAAGAGCATCCCACGTAAACGTCCACTCAAAAGCGTCTTCCCATACGATAGCCCCAATACATGTCTTCCCATCCAATCTCTTGTTGACTCAAAGGAAGGATCATAGGTATCGTAACGGACGTTGGCTGTAGAGGTCAATTGATAGTTCAGATTCAGAGATCCAGCATTGGGTAAGACGTAAGCGAGGTTGGCTCTGGCGGTCCATGTCGGACGCTCTGTATGACGTATCATCCGCATACGACGCAGTACCTCTCCGTAATGAGTCTCCACAAAGGATCCATCCCAACCGTATTTGCGGTAAGCGGTATCCACAAGGATAATGTGATTATGGGCAAAGGTTGCGTCGAGTGTAGCCGATAGCCCGGGAGTCCATAGGTTGCGCTTTGAGTAATGTGCCGATAAGCTCAAGTCACTGCGATGGCGCATTGCCTCACCGATGACGAGCGACTGTCGCAGGCCCGTCTGTATCTCACTCTCACTAACGGTATAGCCCACACCGAGCAGTGCGGCATCTGCCCAGGGGCACTTAGTCACACCCAGCTGCAGACGACCTAAGAGTAATTGGTATCCGTCATGAAATCGTCTGAGATCACGGTGCTCGTACTCCTGTGACTCGGCATTCCATACCTCTACGCCACGCATTATATAGTCATTCTTGGCATATTGATAGCGCAAAGTCGGGCATATAGTAAAGCCGCTCCTCGGTTCCCTATATTGCCCCGCCAAGTCAAACGACAAGGTATGGAAGGATCCTCCTCGTAGCGAGCAGTCCAGATAATTTTCACCTCGGCTATTAGTTACTATATTTACGGCACCCCCTAGAGCATCCAGACCTAGCTCAGAGGGCACTACACCCTTATATATCTCAATACGATCTATAAGATTGATTGGAAGGGTGGAGAGCGAAGTGCTCTCTCCCATGGAGGTTAGTGGCACTCCGTTTATAAAGTAGCTTATGGATTGTCCCGATAGACCATTGATTGAAAGCTCATTACTTGATCCCACACCCCCTGTCTCCCGCAGACGTATCCCGGCACTTTGGGCTATCAGTTCATTGAGACTTCCCATAGATGCTATGAGGGGTTTGACATCCAGACTGGTTGCGGAGAGAGGTTGTTGCCGCATCATATGGTTATGAGTGGGGGCTACGACGATCACCTCTCCAATACTTTTGTAGTCTATTGTATCTCGATGGTTGGTTAAGGTGTCTAGAGGCTCTGCCGACTGTCCTACAAGAGCGAGCGTACAACTGGCGAGCAATGCCAGGAGATAAAGTCGACTTAGCCGCATCTGATTAGTACCTTACTATTTGTTGTTTACGGACCGCCATACCACTACTTCGCGGATCTATATCTATATCCACGCAAGAGATCTGTCGAGAAGCTGTAAGACTATCTCTCCCCACAGGCTTATAATCATACCTTCACATAGTCCCATTCCTATGGGCTATGGATCTGATAGTGCCTTACAACTTAAAGATGCCTCGCAAAGATACGAAATATACAGTACTGATGACAGCCAAGGGGGAAACTCTAATCGGTGAGTACCCGATGAAGCAATTCGAGGTTATCCGACGGGGATCTCCCTATGTATAGAAGCCCCTACGTCAATAACGAGAGCAGACTCCCTGGTATGTACACCAGGGAGTCTGCTTTTGGTCCTATAGCTTGGCTACACTTTACGAAGATTAAAAGCGATAGCCTAGACCTACGTAGAAGTTCATATTGTTGACCTTCGTCTTGTCGATAGCGGAGGTATTGAGTAGTCCATACTCGAAACCTACGTTGACGCCAAACTGACGATACTCAAAAGCAGCCTGCATACCGACACCTAGATCGAAAGGCTTGAGGGTCTTAGGATTCGTCTTGTATGGATTGTTATCTCCTTTGTTGATAGAGTCATCAACCTTCTTAGCAATTTCTCTAGCTGTATCGGCTAGTTTACCACTGCCAGTTATTGTGGTCTTTTGAGATACTTTGCCGAGGAATCCATAAGAGAACCAAGGACCAGCCTGGATAGAGACAGCCATATCTGAAGATAGCGCAGCACGATATCCTACATGTATAGGAATCTCTACGTTGTGAAGTCGTGCAGAGGTGGCGATTTTCATAGAGTAGTCTCCAGCCTTAGGAGACTCAACATTGTTCTTAGTACCACGGCTGAGGAAATAAATACCTGGGTTGATGTAGAAGTCATCGGTGATGTCAAACTCAACGCCTACTCCAGCGCGATAGCCGATGAGCATATTCCCGTCTTTGGATGTGCCGTCAACCTTGGCGGTTGCGTTTGAGAAGTTAGCTCCTGCCTCGACCTTGATAGTAGGACGCATCTGTGCTGTAGCTAGCGTGGTAGCTGCAAGTGTTGCAATGATTGCTAGAAATACTTTCTTCATTGTTAGTAGATTGATTATAGATTATTAGTTAGTCACGACCTGAAAAATGGCTCTTTACATTAGCTACTAGATACGCTTATCCTGTGGCTGTGAGACAACCTTCGGCGGCAAATATACGTAAAATGCGATACAAAGCGACCAGCAGAGCCACTTTCGCTAGGATAATCCAGACTGCTTATCGTCTCTTCAGATAAAAAATATCTACGGACTAGTCGACGGAAAAACTCCCGAATCGCGAATTGGCTATTCCGTAATCGTCATTTGATTATCCCGGAATGAAGGGTCGGGGAATCGGGAGATCATAACAAAAAAGACCGGAGCAAAGACGCTGCAGTCCTTATGAAATGAGTACGGGCACCCTCTGATAGGGCGCCAGCACTGTGGTGTAAGAGAGAGTCTTTGCCAGGGTCCTAATTGTGATGTTACGCCCAGTATGAGACTCGGGAAGGTATAGGAGTAAGCCTTGCCACGTCACAGACTCTCGGCTCCTCACGCTCGATCCGTACTGCAAAGCCAAAGGATTATTACGGATCTTAGAGACGTAGCCCCCTCTCGCTATGGGGGCTATATCAATCTAACTAATGTAGGTGATGCCTCTATAGGTAGAGTTTGCTTGCTTACTCTCAGCTGTCTCAATAACCAGGAGATAGAGATTCTCTAGCTGCGTACAAGCGGCTGTCTCTCCGTCTGTGATGTCTCTATAAATGGCGCATAATACTCTATCTGCCGTATAGAGACGGGCTGTTATCGCCCCCGAGATATTGTGCAGACTAAGGATCCCATTGCCGACAAATACACGAAGTGGTGCGGACTTAGTCTGGGGGCTCGTTATGCCAGTTGTAGAGGGAGCTACCTTACAGCGGATGAAGTATCTGGCGCTGGCACCTCCAAACTGAGTGAAAAAGTCACTGACGTAGAGCTTACCCGTGTGGATCGTATGTGAGACCAGATACGATCCCGTTAGACCATTACCGAAGTCAAACTGAGACTTGTCAAAGCCCTCATCAAACTTCCCCGTGCTGTCAATGTGAAATAACTTCTTATTGAGGGAAGAGCCATTGTATCCATTGATCATACCCCCAGAGTAGATGTCTCCTGATGGGGGTAATAGGGCTGTATCTACATAGGGTGAACTCTTAAAGTGTATCTCTTGATAGGAGGGGGGGGGGTAGCTCTCGTCATGGACTCCTGCGGGACTAAAGCGAGCAACGAGTGGGACCACCTTGCCATTGATTCTGTTATACCCAACCCAATACGTAGAAAGCACCACCAGAGGATACGAGCAGTTTATTGGACTGTAGATCCCACTCATAGGAGCCAGAGTACGAAGGGGCATCTAGGCTAATGGCGTTGTCATTCTTGAAGGTCTTGTCTAGCGACCCATCTTGGTTGAGTCGTATGAGCTGACCTACGGGGGTGTCATTATAGGTACTGAATATCCCGAGTACGAGTATCTTACCATCAGACTGAAGGGCAATGTCTCTCACAGCCTCATTAGTACCTTTGCCTCCCACGTTAAGTGCAGCATCTACACTGCCATCCTTGTTGAGGCGTGCAACCCCTCCTATAGCACGATCCCCAACCTTTTGGAATGCCCCGGCGATGAGGAGCTTACCTCCACCTAGGGGTATGATAGCCTATGGATTGGAGTCTTGATTTGGATTGAAAGACTCGTCTACACTACCCTCCTTGATACTGCTTTGCGACACGGCGTGACGTGGCACTCCTTCATGGCTTATGGATGTTTAGTGAGCGAATCTTTGTCGAGAAGCGTTATCGCTTTTTGAGGAGACTAGAGTAAGTACTCAGAGATAGTAAAAAATAATGAGAGGCTATCGTAGGATAATCTCTCATTATTTGGATTTAAGAATCCTGAGATCTTACAGACGGAAGCGGTAGATGAAGTGCAGCATAGCGTAGCGCCCGAGGCTGTTAGACCAGATGTCACGGATCTCGCTAGCTGATACTTGGCGAGTAATGCTCTCCTGCTGATTGAGGAGATCATATACCTTGAGACGTATGGTCGCTACTCTGTTTTTGAGAAATGAGTACGAAAGCCCCGCATTCCATAGTATGCTCGACACATTGTAAGAGTATTGATATCCCATAGCTTTCGTATAGGTCGTCTCACTCTCTATCTTAAACCCTAGGGGAAGCGTTACAGAGAGGTCTCCACCCACCGTCCAGTCGTAAGTCCGCGACGGTGTCGCTAGCTGGACATCCTGATTACTATAACGGCACTTAACGCCACCCTTAGCACGTAGGTATAGCCAACTGTTTGTATAAGCTAGCGAGAGATTTGGGATGATAGCCCATACATGCGATCCATTGGTTACACCATTGATACGACTTAGGCTGTAATCGTAAGTAGCTTCTAAGTTAATGTCTAACGAGAGTAATTGGATAAATAGGGGAGTGGTGAAGGAGCCGTCCATGCGTAACATATACACTCCTTGCTGAGCATTGGTGTAAGATATATGTCTACGCTGCGTCGATGAGTCTACTGTTTGGTCTTTAATTACCGCATGATGCGTGTAGCTGCCGAAGAGATGCACAAATATCGCTTGACTTGTTGCAGGGATAAATGTGCGATATAACCCGAGGAGCTCGTGCTGATAGCTGGGACTCAGATTGGGATTTCCTATGACAGTCTCTTGTAAATTCGTATTATCAGGGATGCTGTACATCTGTGTTGCAGAGGGCATCTCCGAGCGCCCCCAATAACTTATGCGCATCACAGTCTGGGGTGTCGGGGTATAGTGAAAATCGAGGGAGGGAACCCAGTTCGTCTCACGGCGCACATGCGACCTTGTATTAGTCGACAGGGTTTGCTGCGTAGACATCCAGGTGGGAGATAAACGTAATCCTACGGTTAGGTCTAGCTGTTTATTTGCCATCTTGAGGTCTATCCCACCGCTTAGAGAGCTAAGGCGTGTATTCATTTGAGAGTGTAGTGTCTCATCGATAGGCGTCCAAGCACCTGTAGCGTCAGGCTTTTTGTGGTCTCGCACACTGCTGCGCAGCTGGTCACTCCACTCCAGTTGGGATTGTAATGATATGATATCCGTGAGAGGCTCTACATATCCTGTCCGCACGCGATAGTTGATCGTATGACTACGATCCTCAATCAGATTACGCTGTGACTCAAGGCTTGTCTTCGTCTGTAGAGAGGAGTGACTCTCCATGTTAGAGATGTCGTCCAAATACCTTAGATCGACCATTGTACTAAGTGTGCGACCCTCGTCATTGAGTTTGTGACCCACAAGGAGCATATTAAGGAGACGCAGACCTCGGCGATCTTGAGCACTCTCTTGCGCCCCCTTGTGTATGAGATGATCAGAGGCGTCTGTGGTGCTGTAGTTTCGTTGCTTCGAGCTAATACCCCAGTTGTAGTGTACAGCCGGACGATAGACAATCTCGGTGCGGTCCGTCACCTGCCACTTGGCAAAGGCGTCTCCGCCCAGATTATCACTTCGACTCAATGCTTCTGCTGTCTCATGAGTAAAGGAGCTTGGACCGCTTGGGAGTATGTTTTCCGTCTTGGAGCGTGTTGAGAGTTCGCTCTCCGAATGACCGTATCTTGCGTCTGCATTGACCTCCAAACGCTTATTAGGCGTGTACGTTTCATTGATTGCTATTTGAGCTGAGGTCGTAATGCCGTTGTTTCCTCTATCCATCGGTCGTCTACCTCTACCAGGTCTACGAGCGGGCTTCTTGTCGCTCCTCTCGAGATCAGAGAGCCCTTGTCCATTGGTATTATTACTACCTCCCAATAGAGTTAGCTGATGTCGATTGGAGAAATGGTTGAGCATTCCACTGAGTGCGTAGCGATTATAGAGCCCATATCCCACTAATGTCTGTCCGAATATCCCTTGTCTTTGATCAGGCCGTGTGCGAATGTTGATCACAGTTTGCTCATCGTCGCTGTTAAATCCCGTAATGCGGCTCTCATCGCTCTGTCGATCGTAGACCTCAACCTGCTCAACGATTGATGCTGGTAGGTTGCGCATAGCGATTTTCGCGTCGCCACTAAAAAATTCCTTGCCGTCAAGCAAGATTTTTGACACCTCTTGTCCGCCAATTGTCACCTGTCCGTCACCATCAATCTCTGCCCCAGGGAGACGCTTGACTAGCTCCTCTAGCATAGCTCCTTGTGGAGTCTTGTAGGCATTCGCGTTAAAGGCGATCGTATCTCCTCGTATCGTCATATCAGTGGCTCTACCCTGTACGACTACCTCGCCGAGTAGCTGGGCATTCTCTCGTAGTTTGATCACCCCGAGATCAAGCTGTGAGGAGACTTGAAGCTCTGACCGATAGTCTAGATAGCCGATATAAGTCACATCCAGGGTATAGGTGCCTAGCGGGACTTGCCGTATAGCGAAGCCCCCCATC
>CAUUAW010000012.1:0-62315 GCA_963543315.1 uncultured Porphyromonas sp. | reverse complement strand
CACATCCAGGGTATAGGTGCCTAGCGGGACTTGCCGTATAGCGAAGCCCCCCATCGCATCACTTGTGGCACCCGCGACCAATCGCCCGGGGCCCGTATTGGTCTGACGATAGAGAGCTACATTAGCCCCAACGAGTGGTCTGCCGGAGCTGTCTCGGACGACTCCCCGCACCGTTGCGATGGATTGGGCTACGAGTAGGAGCGGAGAGACGAATAATAAGATCACGGATAGTGACCTCCTGAAAAATTGCTGTCGCACTGTTAGTCTTGTGTAGGTATGTCCCCCTCTTCGATCAAGCAGATACTCGAAAGTTTAACGCAGTGCAAGCCTCTCCTCATCGACTTGGTCCCATCGGGTAAATCTTGAGGATATGATTTGTACATTCCTGTCAAAGGCTCGAGCTTGAGACCATTAGTGCCCCGAATGATCCCCTAAATGTGTATGAAATCCCGAGAAGATCATTTTATAATCCTGGAGTAAATGGTCGATGGTCCCGGTATCGGTAACCAATAATTACGGAATTAGCAAATGAGATCTCTGGAGTGGTAAGATGACTATTCCAGAGTAATCACTGGGCGTTTACGGAGTAAAGCATAGGGCGATTCTTGAGGATCTCCTCCCTTTTCGCTACTTTTGTAACGATATAAGCGGATCTCCCCTCAATGGATAGATATAAGATACGTACGATAGCAGTGTATGGTAGTCGATCTGCGATGCGTCTTACTGAAGACGTATCTACCTTATTGATTGCTTTAGCTGAGAGAGGTGTTAATCTATACATAGAGACCTCACTATGGCAAGCAGTCTATGCTACGGGGATTACTAGAGATTATCCACAGATGCAGCGGGGCGGAGAGACACCCTATGGGGATATTGCTATGAGTCTGGGGGGGGATGGTACACTGCTGAGAGCTGTGCACAAGCTAAGGGATGTGGAGCTGCCAATATGGGCGATCAACTGTGGTCATCTGGGTTTTATGACAGAAATGGAACCTCAGGAGGCAGTAGATTATCTGGATAATCTGCTGCAAGGGGAGTTTCATATAGAGGCCCGCTCGCTGATAGACGTGAGCGTCTCTGGTGTACATGTGGGTACAGCTCTCAATGATCTCGCAATTCAAAAGCGTGAGACGGGGTCTATCATCAAGATAAAGGTAGATCTGGATGGACATTTACTCGCAGAGTATGCCGCTGATGGGCTAGTCGTTAGTACACCCTCGGGGTCAACTGCTTACGCGCTGAGCTTAGGAGGTCCTATTGTGACCCCTATGTGTCAGACCTTGTCTCTCACTCCGATAGCACCTCATACGCTCAATATGGCTCCTCTTATCTACCCTGATACGAGTGTGCTGACAATGAGCGTCAGCTCACTACACGAGACTTTCTCCATTGTGATAGACGGGATCTTGCGCGTTTATAACTGTGGCGTCGAGATTGTTGCGCGAAAGAGTGACAAGAGAGCCCACCTCCTGCGCTTGTCCGATAAGTCATATGCACAGATAATTCGGGAGAAGTTGCTGTGGGGTCGTGACTTGAGATAAAAGGGGCTCCCCCTGACAGTATGCATATAACAGTTTGTCTTATAATCTAATATGAGGTAATTTTGGCAGGCTTGATGTGGTCGAAGTGAATTTTCTTGCGGGATTTCATTGCTGGAATAAAAAAATATACTACCTTTGCATCGCAATTGCCCAAGAGATGAACGCTCTGTGGCGATGGGAGTACTAGCTGGCCCTTTCGTCTAACGGTTAGGACGTCAGATTCTCATTCTGAAAATAGGGGTTCGATTCCCCTAGGGGCTACAAGAATAATTGGAGGTATATCTGTCTCTACTCTCTAGAGATTGGGGGTGCGGTGATAGTATATCTATAAGTATCAACAAGAATGGCAAATCATAAATCAACGCTTAAGAGAATCCGTCAGAACGCCACTCGTCGCCTTCGCAACCGATATGCGAGCAAGACTGCACGCACGATGGTCAAGCAGTTTCGTGCGATGACTGATCGTCAGGAGGCTGAGCAGGCTTTGCCACGGGTGTATTCGACGCTAGATCGTCTAGCGCGTAAGAATATTATCCACCGGAACAAGGCCGCTAATCTA
Source organism: uncultured Porphyromonas sp. (assembly GCA_963543315.1). Taxonomy (GTDB): domain Bacteria; phylum Bacteroidota; class Bacteroidia; order Bacteroidales; family Porphyromonadaceae; genus Porphyromonas. Next base: position 60,215 of record CAUUAW010000012.1, on the reverse strand, counting down.
AAGTCTAAGATGGCTCTTCGTCTTAAGTCTCTCTAATCTGTCGCAACATAATTGAAATATCGTATCAGTTCGCTGAGGACATACGTTCTAAATGAAGGATACTGACGCACGATTTGGCCCTTTCGTCTATCGGTTAGGACGTCAGGTTTTCATCCTGGAAAGAGGGGTTCGACTCCCCTAGGGGCTACATGAATAAGTGCTGTTGGTGTGCCTTCCTTTCCTTAAAGTTGCTTCAAAGGCGGAGACCCGATGCCTAGCGTAAGGAGATACATTAAGAGGAGTGTTCTTGGACAGTGTCTGGAATACTCCTCTTTTTCTTTTTCCTCTATGCGGTTTACCTGGCAGATGCTTGCTTAACTCCTAGTGATACGTATGTGTCGTCACAAATTGTAATCTTATAGACTCATCATAAATATATGACTAAAGCAGATATTGTTAAGAATGTAGCCAACACGACAGGACTAGATCGCCAAGAGGTCTTACAGGTCGTAGAGGCTTTTATGGACACAGTAAAGAGTGCCATGAGTCAGGGGGATAATGTCTACCTAAGAGGCTTTGGGAGCTTTGTAGTTAAGGAGCGCGCAGAGAAGACCGCTCGTAACATCTCACAGCAAAAGACTATCATAGTGCCCGCACACAAGGTGCCCACATTTAAGCCCTCAAAGGCTTTTACTTCTATGATTAAGTAAATACCAAAGTGAGAGACTCTACGGGAGAGAGACTTGTAAAGACCCCGCAGGGGCTTTACAACGGAGCTCCCGATAGGAAGCCTTCTGGACTCTGGATGAATATAGACCAATTCAATAGGAATAGTTATGCCAAACGGTAAGAAGCACAAGCGTCATAAGATGTCGACGCACAAGCGAAAGAAGAGACTACGTAAGAATCGTCATAAGAAGAAGTAGTCCTGTATCGCTAGTTTGACAGTGGAGCACTCTTTTTGTAGACAAATATGCTACTAAGTATAGCTCCCTGCCGGAGAGAAGAATATGGTCTTATGACCCTATTTTAGTGAATGGAACGTGCCGGGCAAGCCTACATGATCATCCCCTTACGAGTAGGCGGATGCTTGTGGTGGTCTTGTCTCATGGCGTTTATCTGATGTCTTGCAATGGCTTGTATACATTTGCAAGATTTGTAGTCTTCCCCTCTGTGTCTTTGGTGCTGAGATGTCTTGCGAGACTCTCCCCGGGATATAGGGACCTGCTACTGGCGGTAGAGGTGTAGCATTTAGGTACTCCAAACCCTCTTATCAGAGTGGTCTGTGTAGCGACACACCATGTCATTGAGGAGCCTGGAGAGAAGAGGAGCAGTACTACTCAACCTCTATACGTCCCCAACTATTAATGCGCAGATTATTTGAGACACCGTGAATAGTGAACTAATCATCGATGTGAAGCCCAAAGAGGTGTCTATGGCAGTGCTAGAGGATGGCGAGCTCGTAGAGCTACAAACGGAGAATAAAAATATCCGTTACGCTGTCGGAGATATACTGCTCGGCGAGGTGGACAATGTAGTCCGAGGCAATAATGCCGCCTTTGTCAATATAGGACCCATGAAAAATGGCTTCCTCCACTACAATGATCTAGGCAAAGTTTTTGGAGCGACGACCCACTTATTAGAAGATATAGCGACAAAGAAGAAGATTCCCCCGATTGACAAAGTCAAAGAGGGGACCCCCCTACCCAAGGATGGCAATATCATTAACTCAGGTCTAAAGAAAGGAGATAAGATCTTAGTTAAGGTAACGAGAGAGGCTTTTGGGACCAAGGGACCTAGTTTGTCGGCTGAGCTGTCTATAGCAGGACGATTTTTAGTGTTGGTGCCGTTTAGTGATCAGGTGGCTATCTCTACCGAGATTCGCTCTCCAGAGGAGCGCGTGAGGCTTAAGACGATAGTGCGCAGTGTCATCAAGAGCGGATATGGTGCGATCATACGAACTCAGGCCGCTGGCAAGAAGACTCAAGAGCTTGTCGAGGAGATGACTGATCTGATAGATCGCTTTGAGACGTGCATAAGAAAACTTCTTCATGCTAAGGCTCCGATGCAGATCTACGAAGAGCGTAGCCGTGCTGTCAATCTGATCAGAGATTGTTACAATAAGACTTTTACAAAGATTGTTGTTAATGATCCGGATTACTACAAGGAGCTAAAGAGTTATGTAGCTGATATAGATCCAGGTCGAGAGCAAATTGTCACACTCTATGATGATGAGGATAAAAGACCTCTCTTTGATGCTTATGAGGTGACCAAGCAAAAGAAGATGCTCTTTGGGCGTAAGGTCACACTACGTAGTGGCGCCAATATTATTATTGAGCAGACGGAGGCTATGCATGTCATTGATGTGAATAGCAGCAAAAAGGCCCGAAAGATGTCAGGGCAAGAAGAGACAGCATTTGACGTAAACATGGCTGTTGCTGACCTGATAGCTCGCCAGATACGCCTGAGGGATCTTGGGGGAATTATTGTGATCGACTTTATCGATATGAGCGAGCCCGCTCACAATAAGGAGCTTTATGATCACATGGTCCAGCTAATGTCTAGTGATCGAGCCACCCATAAGGTTCTCCCATTGAGTAAGTTTGGTCTTATGCAGATTACACGGCAGCGTGTGAGACAAGCGACGATCATTCCCACAGAGGAGACTTGCCCTACTTGTCAAGGTACTGGTAAGATCAAGACTTCAATTACCTTTACGGACGATTTGGAAGGAATAATATCACAGCTGACTACGTCGGATAAGCCTATTCGTAACTTTTCCGTCCATTTGCATCCCTACGTCGTCGCATATATTAAGAGGGCTCCTCTTTTAGGGTCTTCTCTTTTTACTAAGTGGAAGAAGAAATACTCCAAAAACATTAAGCTAATAGAAGATCAAGATGTCGCACTCCTGGATTATAAGATCTATGATAAGGATCGCAATCTGTTGGAGATAGATAAATAGAAGTTACTGGGTTTGCTGGGTGTAATGTAGAGAATAAAGCATATAAATTACACCCACAAGCTCCTTTGACTTAAGAAATACGAGAGAATAGTCCCTACAAGAGTTCAGACCTCTTTGTAGGGACTATATGCGTTATCGTCTTTTCCTCTCTGGCTTATCCTAAGGAGTTGGTTCCGCTTGGTCGAGAGGTTTGGTGGTTAAGGCTAAACAAATGACAAAGAGCATACCAATGAGATAGTCGGGCAGGTAACTCACCAGGTCTACATTACAGAGGATAATCCATAGAGATGTGACAACGATCAAGGTCTGGTTACGCTGTTTGTATGCTATCCAGAGCATGGATCCCAGAAGAGCTATCCAAAGCAATAATCCAATGATCCCACTTTGTAGTAAGGATTGTACATATTGGTTGTGACAGTGTATGACAATGTGGGTCGAGTCAGCTTTGATTTGTAGGGGCAGTAAAAGGTCATGTGCGTAGTTTAGCCCCCCGCCGATCATAAGGGGGATCTCTTTTAGTGCTTCATAACCAACTTGGAGAGTTTCTGTCCGTACCCCTCCTGCTAGGTATCCTTTGGCTAGATTTGGGAGCAAATTATAGACAAGCGTCAGCAAGATGGCGCCGGCGAGCATCAAATAAGCCCCGACGGTGGGTTTGGGAGTATGCTTAAGTCTTCGTTGGATCCCATTTGTGAGTGCGTAACCTTCGACAGCAATAGCCATGAGTAGTACATAGCGAGCTTGATTGACACAAGCATAGATGGCTATAGCGATGAGTACCCACTGGGCAGTCTTGCGTAGAGAGCGGCTAGAGCTACATATCGTCATAACAACGGGTATAAGGAGATATACTCCTAGATAGGTGTAGTGTGTATTTTGAAGGGGCATAAGCATATTCCCAATATTCACTACAAAACCCGCTTCCTGCAGGTAGTTCTTATTAAATGTTATGGAAACAAGAGGGTTGACTCCGCAACTAATTAAGATGCCTCCGAGAAAAACGAGATAAGTGACAATATACACCCAAGCGATACGAAGCGTGCTCATCCAAAAGTCATGTGCCAATCGCTTTGAAAATCCGTCATAAATGAAAAAGTAGCTAGGGATCACAAGAAGCCAGACTTCTTGTCTCCAGTAGGTAAAGGCTTGTGCTGTGTCTGAAGACCATCCTAAGGTCACGATTCCTGTATAAAGAACGTATAGTATTGCACTAAGAGCTAAAGGGTAAATAGCTCTTGCTTTGAATGGGCGCAGGAGACTCTCCCTTTTCTCCCAAGGATTGTCTATAATCATCCCCAGAAGGAAAGGTAGTTGGATCGCTAGCAGACTATTCTTAACTCCCAGTAGTAAGTTTATATAGCCAGCTCCCAGGCATAGTAGAGGGGTGATATAATGTCTGTAGCTGTGTGTCTCCAGATAATCCCTTTTAGATCTACATCCTCCTAACCATGGTAATAGCAATGCTCCGATAGTTAGTGGGATCGATATGCTAAGTAGCAATGGGCGGTAAGCGAGAAGATCCCGTACCGATAATTTGTCAGGAGTCAGAGATTTATAGCCTCCACAGACTACCACCATAAGAGCTACTACCAATACAAATCCCACCACTAAGATGAGAAAGTTGCTGGATATGAAGCGAGAGAGGCGATTCGCTTGGTGTTTTATGCCGGTTGTGGTGACGTGTAAGTCCATATAATGTCATAGTGCTCCATCATTACATCGAGGAGAGTATGCCACATGAGCGAAGCGATGAGGGTCGTAACGCCACCGTTTATGGCTCCATAGCCAACGGTGGGGTGCTAGAGCTATATTGCGCTCTAGTTGCATAACGTAGTCATCTACCAGTTGATAACAGAGCTCTTCTGATGGTTTTTCGCAGAGCATCTCAATGCGTCCTACCCATTGCTTAGCAGCGTTGTCGTAGCTTATTCCATAAAAGAGGCATGGAATCTGCAGTTTCGCTGCTAGCTGGCTCCAGCCTATGATAAAAGGGGTTGTGCGTCCGAAGAAAGAAGTGGCGTATCGGACGCTCTCATATGCGGGAGATTGGTCTGCTAAAAGGCAGTAGATTTGCATGTGTCCCGAGGATCTCTGGCTCTGATGGTGTAGTAGTGTGCGAGCTAAATGGGTCATCTCAATGCAGTGTGCGTGGTGTCGTTCCCGCATTTCGTGGGTTAATCGGTCTGCGACAGGATCGTGCAGTTGCTTGTAGATTACATTTAATTGATACCGCTTAGGATCTAGGTGTAGAGCTGAGGACCCCATCAACTCCCATGCTCCAATATGTCCTAATAGTATAAAGACCTGTCTGTGCCTTTCGTCGTAAAGTTTTTCCAAGATTTCTGTCTGCTCTAGGCGGAAAAGGCTAGCCACCTGTTCATGAGATCCGTAGGCGTAGTGAGGCTCGTGAAGCATTAGCTCTGACAGGTGGTGATAAAAAAGTCGCTCTACTCTATGTCGTTCAGAGGTGGATAGGTTTGAGAGTGTGAAGCGTATGTTATCCTCTACAACCTTGCGTCTATACCTGACAAGGCTATATAGCACCCAGCTGAATATAGGGACGAGTATCCCATCTACGATCTTATGAGGTAGGTGAGCTATGCTGTGTAGCAGACCTCGCAACAATCGATACCTAAGATATTGCTGACTTGTGAGTCGATTACTCTGTACCATAGTCTGCCAGATCACTATAGTCGGGGTAGAGAAAATCGTTGTAGGGATACCTTTGTATATGTATCGCCTTAACTCTCTCATAAAGGAGTCTCCGCAGTTCATTTATCCCCTCTCCCGTACGTACCGATACAAATATACAGTCCTCACCCATCCGCCCCATCCAAGTTGCCTGTAGCTCTTCACGAGTTCGGTTTAACTTAGTTGCTGGAGTCAGATCATCTGGATCTTTAGGGATGCACTGGTAAGCATCGATTTTATTAAAGATCAATATCTGAGGCTTATTTTCTAGGGCCTCGATCTCGTGTAGAGTCTCTGTAACCACAGCTATCTGATCCTCAAACTCAGGATGTGAGATATCCACAACATGTAGGATTAGATCAGCTTCTCGAACTTCGTCGAGGGTGCTCTTGAAAGACTCGACCAGCTGTGTCGGGAGCTTACGTATGAAGCCAACCGTATCCGCAAGGAGAAAAGGTAGATTACTCAATATAACTTTACGGACCGTGGTATCTAGTGTAGCGAAGAGCTTATTTTCCGCAAAGATATCACTCTTAGCAAGTACGTTCATCAATGTAGATTTCCCAACATTTGTGTACCCGGCAAGAGCTACGCGTACCATCTTACCACGGTTTTGTCTCTGCACACTCTTTTGCCTATCAATCTTTTTAAGTTGATCTCTGAGTTGAGATATTTTGCGCAGTATGATGCGTCGATCAGTTTCCAACTGTGTTTCTCCAGGTCCTCGTAGTCCTATACTACCACCACGCTGTCGCTCAAGGTGAGTCCACAGCTTAGTGAGGCGAGGAAGCATATATTGATATTGTGCCATCTCAACCTGCGTCTTGGCATGTGCTGTTTGTGCACGAGTAGCAAATATATCTAGGATGAGCGATGTGCGGTCTAAGATTCGGATGCCTAGTCTATTCTCTATGTTGCGCAGTTGATTGGGGGCTAGCTCATCGTCAAAGATAGCTAGCCCAATCTCATGAGACGAAACATACTTTGCGATTTCGTCTAGCTTGCCTTTGCCGATAAAAGTCGTCGGATTAGGGGTGTCTAGATGCTGTAGAAAGCGTGCGATGGGGGCAGCTCCGGCTGTTAGGGATAGGAACGCGAGTTCATCAAGGTATTCTTCAGCCTGAGTTTCCGAGACCTCAGGGGTTATCAGTCCCACGAGGACGGTACGCTCACTAAATTGAGACGCTTCGATGAATTCTTTCATTTACGGTATGTCAAAGAGGCAGATCAATAGATAGCATACGATTTCTCACGCATTGCCTGGTCATCAGCAAAGAGGTGTACCCACGGTATCTTTGCTGCAAGGAAGTTCGCTGGGTAAGCTTTAGCCTCGGGTAGTAAGTTGATGATATGCCCTATCGTATGCCGCACCTCCTGACCTAGGGCGAGGAAGACAAGACGCTTGGACTCTTCGAGAGCTGATAGCGTCACTGTGACCAACTGTTGTGGAGCTCCTGAGATAGTCTCTGTCTCATTAGGAGCAAAGATCTCGTCAGATATGTACAGGTCTATCTGGTCTGGATAAACTCCAGCGAGGTGTCCGTCGATACCCATCTCCAGTATAGCCAGGTCAAATTGAGGAATTCCTCCTAGATGTGACACTTGTGCACCCACCTCTTGCTGTAGGGCCTGTGCTGCTTGTCCCGGATCTAGTGATCGGTCACTAATAGCATGTATGTGATCTTCTGGGATTTGCAGTGGGATGAAGAGTAACTCCTGTAGCTTTGTGTAGTGTGTCAGATTTTCTCCTCCGAGTTGCTCATGGAGCAAGTAAAAGTGGACACGCCCCCATGGGATGCGACTAAGGTAAGGCTCTGTCGTTAACGCTGCTGCAAGGATCGCAGCATGCTTATCCAGAGATAGTGCTAGGTGAAAGTCCCCCTTAGTGTCTTCAATAGCCTCACATATGAAAAGAGATAACTGGCTTGTAACTTCTTCAGGAGTGCTATATTGGTGATAATTCATGTTTTATCTGTTAGAGAATAAAGGTTAGAAGGTTATTCTTCCCAGACGATGTCGTTGATAAGATCATGATCTTCCTCAACTGACAGCTTTGGTAGCGGATTATCGGGATCGTCATCCTCCTGTATCGTGTGCTCGTTGAGTGGTTGACGCAGTATCTCATTCGGATCGTGCAGAGTAGGAAGATTGAGCTCTTGCCATATCAGATCCTTGAGCTCTGTGAGTCCTTTTTGAGCAACAGCTGAGATAAACAAAGTCAGTACCCCGGGGGGTAAAGTCTCTGAGACCATCTCTACCAATTCGCTGTCGGCAATATCTATTTTTGTAACAACCAATATATGTCGCTTGTTTATGAGACTCGGATTGTATCTCTCCAGCTCATGGCATAGCATATGATACTCTGCTGCAATGTTTGGACTATCTATCGGCACCATAAAGAGCAGTATTGAGTTGCGCTCAATATGCCTTAGGAAACGTAGACCTAACCCTTTCCCCTCGGCAGCACCCTCTATGATACCAGGTATATCTGCCATGACAAAGGAGAGGTTGTCCCTATACGCTACTATGCCCAGATTAGGTTGTAGTGTCGTGAAGGGATAATCGGAAATCTTGGGTTTGGCTGCAGAGAGAGCTGCGAGAAGGGTTGATTTACCGGCATTAGGTAACCCGACAAGTCCCACATCGGCCAGGGTCTTTAGCTGTAGTACGACAAGGCGCTCCTTACTTGGCTCGCCAGGCTGTGCATAGCGAGGAGCTTGGTTTGTCGAGGTCTTAAAGAAGTCATTACCTTTGCCGCCACGCCCTCCGGCGAGGAGTAAGTGTCGCTCTCCGTGCTCAGAGACGTCTAGGATAAACTCCCCTGTCGTCGCATCATGTACGCTTGTGCCGCAAGGTACTTCTATGATTACATCGTCTGCATCAGCTCCAGATTGTAATTTAGCCCCACCGGGCTCTCCATTGTCCGCAATAATGTGGCGATTGTAGCGCAGGTGTAGGAGAGTCCAATAGTTTTGGTTAGCCTCGATGTAAATGCTGCCACCGCGCCCTCCATTGCCCCCATCAGGACCTCCTTTGGGAATATACTTCTCACGACGGAAGTGTGCAGATCCTCTACCTCCCTTACCCGAGCGCAGATAGATCTTTACGTAGTCTACAAAGTTACTCTCGCCTGCCATCCTCGCCTGCTTATTGCTGTAAACTCAGATCGATAGCCTCAAAGATAGCCTTTGAAATCTCCTCTATGGAGCCTGACCCAGGTACTTGATGATGCAGCCCTTTGCGTCGATAATAGTCAACAATGGGAAGAGTGCGCTCGTTGTAGACGCGTATCCGGTCTGCGATCACTTCGGGGGTATCGTCAGCACGTCCCTCGATTTTGGCACGGTTGAGGAGACGAACCTCCAGTTCCTCCTTGGGGACATCGAGCTCGATCAAGCAGTCTATGCTGTCGTTTTCGTGCTCTAGAAGGGCGTCTAAAGCCTCTGCCTGAGCTACCGTACGGGGGAATCCGTCGAAAATTACCCCCTCGACGCCCTTCGGTAGGTTGTGCAGCTCATTAGCTATTAAGTCGATGATCGTATCGTCATCCACTAGATGTCCCTGAGCTATGATATTCTGTACACGCTGTCCCAGGGGAGACTGACGAGCTATTTCCTGTCGTAGCAGATCTCCCGTAGAGAGATGCTCCAGATGATACCGCTGCTCAATGGCACTACTCTGTGTCCCCTTGCCAGCGCCTGGCGCTCCGAAGATTATTACATGAACCATAACGTTTGATTGAGGTAGTTTTAAAAATTGGTCCGAAGACCGTTATGATTATTCCTTCACTATATAGATATCGTCTAGCATGCGCCCTCTCTCATTGTAGTCGAGACCATGCCCTACGATGAAGCCATTGTCGATATTCATCCCCACATAGTCTGCGTGGATGGGACATTGCAGGGCGTCTGGCTTGAGAAGCATGGTAGCTATACGGACCTCATTGGCACCTTGAGAGAGGAATTTCTCCTTGAGCTTCATCATCGTAAAGCCCGTATCGATCAGATCCTCTATGATAATGACGAGACGCCCCTCTAGAGGTATGGTAACTGGTAGGATTTCCTTCAGCTGGAAGGTGCTCCCCATACCTGAATAGCTAGAGTAGCGGGCGAAGACCACCTCGGAGGGGATATCGATTGCTTGCAGGAATTCGGCGGCAAACATAAAGGCTCCATTCATGATGCACACAAAGAGCGGATCGCGCCCCTCGGTGTCGTGGCGTACCTGCTCCGCTAGTCGTCGTATAGCAGTACGTAGCTGCTCGCCCTTGATATATGGTACAAAGGCTCTGTCGTGTATGATAATCTCCTGATCAGTCATGGTGAAAAAACAAACTGGTGGTCTCCAGTCGAGAAACCACCCTATATGCTAGGGACAAAGGTACGAAAATAGCAGAAGCCCCACACACATCGCTTCTTTTATCTTCCGGCACTGCACTCCAACTCTTTACGGGTCTCGAGTTATCAGTATGTCGGTATGCTTGGTAGCTTATTTCGGGGTTCGTGAAGCTTTATTCCGGGATTAAATTTCGTTCGCTGGGTAGTTGTAAATCACCCATCAGGAGCTGGATGAGTTTTTGTATGTAGGGCTATAGATTTTCGCACGGAAGAAAATTTCACTTCACACGTACGCAAATTTTCATCTCTATGTAAGGGGGGGGTGTCTTTGAGTGTAGCCACTCTTCTTAGATGTTTGAATCCGAAGGGCTTTGATAGCTTGCCAGAAGGCAGTCTCCTCTACTTGCTCTGTGAGGAGTTCGGAAGTAATGCCCAGAGTTGTCGCCAGGTTGCCGTAAGCTCTTTGTATCGACTCGCATTGTGATTCCCCCTCGGCGATCTCATCTGTCTCTACAAGTAGTGCGTGTCGCTCGTAAGCTAAGCGCACGGACTCCTCGTGATGGCGCACCCCAAATGAAAGAGTAAACCCTGCGCGTAGCATCATCTGGGCGACGCTTGCTCTAGCTCGGAAGCCGTGTAGGACCATCGGAGGGATTGACTCAAAGCTCTCTAACATTCGTTTGCGGAGAGCAATCATCTCGTCCCACGCCCGCACGCAGTGCAATATCATAGGATAGCGCAGACGACAGGCAAGGAGCACCTGAGACTCTAGCCATAAGAGTTGCGCAGACAATGGGGTGTCACTATGGGTTTTGTCTAACCCGCATTCTCCGATAGCAACTATCTGAGGGTAGGTGGCGCAAAGCCTCTCCATCTCGGAGGTATACTTCGCGATGCAATCTACAGAGGGTAGATGCCACGGATGGAGCCCTATGGAGCGGAGCCCTGCGTCATCTGTCGCTGCGAGACCCTCCCACGCGTCACTACATACGGAGTGTATCGCCCCTGTCTCATGACCGGTGCTGTGTGTGTGACAGTCTAACAATCTTGTTGGCTTCCGGATCTCCATACCTTATTGCTTAGGCGGTACGGGGTCATAGCCTACGTGCGGATTAAAGGGATTGCACCGTAGGATTCGCCACAATGCGAGCCAGCCCCCTTTGACCACTCCATGTAGACGCAATGCCTCCAGAGCATACTGCGAGCAGGTCGGAGTAAAGCGGCAACTAGGAGGTAGTAGGGGGGAGAGGAAGTGCCTGTAAAGGTGGATGGGATAGCTCAGGATGCGCACGCTAAGAGAGGATTTACTCATCAACATCTCTGGAGATGTCGAGGGAGTTTGAAAGCCCTCTCCCTGCGGTGATGAGATAATTGACTCAGGGCTTCGACCTGCTGCAGAGGTGTCTAGCGTATCGCGCTCAAGCTCTTTGATGATCCGCGCGATGGCACGTCTCATAGCGTGATCGAACTCTTGGTAAGTGGGCATCTCCTTAGCCACACTTTGCAGAGCTATCCTTACGACACGATGCTTCTCCTCAGCGATGCGCCAGAGAGGATCTTTGTTGAGTCGGTAGGCGGAGCGCATCTGTCTTTTGATACGGTTACGGTCTACAGCGCGCTTGAAGCGGCGTTTCCCCACAGAGATTACAATAGCAACGGGTGCTTGTGCTCGATCAGTCCGCCGGGCGGCAGGCTCTGCAAGCCATACGATGCGGATGGGGTAGGAAATGAATGTACGTCCCTGAGTGTACAAATGCTCTATCTCCTCACGCAGATAGAGTCGCTCTCTCTTGGGTAATTGGAAGTGAGAGCATCCATCCTTCTGAGACATCACGCTTGCTCCGTAAGGAAAGCATCTAGGAGCTCTGGCATGGGCTTGTCGAGACGATTGCCCGTAGACTTGAGATCGACCCGGAGCCCGAGCTCTTCGGCTTTAAGTGCGGTCTTAGGACCTACCGTAGCTATCGCTATATCTCCTTGTACGAAATCTGGGATATTCTCAAAGAGCGAGGAGACCCCAATGGGACTGAAGAAGATTATCATGTCGTAAGGAAATGGTGATCCCAGCTCGAGCTTACGGGGTATCGTACGATACATCACTGATTTGGTGAGATCGATGCCAGACTTTTCGAGTAGATCGGATAGCACGGGGCTGTGCTCCTCTGCAACGGGTAGGAGGTATTTCTCCTCCTTGTGCTTTACAATTAGCTTGATCAGGTCTTCTGTACGCCCAGATGGAGCAAAAAAAACTTTGCGCTTGCGGTAGTTGACAAATTTCTGCAAGTACGGAGCCGACATCTCTGAGCTACAGTAATACTTCATTGTCTCGGGCATTGTGATCCGCAGCTCTTTTATTAAGGTAAAAAAGTGCAGTATAGCTGTACGAGAGGTGAATATAATCGCTGTGTAGTCTAACGGATTGATGCGTTGCTGACGAAACTCTTTTGTCTCAACAGTTTCGACACGAATGAACTGCTTGTAGTCTAACTCTACGTGATGCTTACTGGCAACTTCAGTATAAGGATTAGCCATCAAGGGAGCAGGCTGAGAGATAAGTATTTTTTTTATTCGTGACATACCTATAGACAGAGTGTGCGAATTAGTGCCAAAGAGTACTCAAAGGAGCAACATCCCAACGCCTATAAGATAGGCAAGTGGGGCTATTTCTAGGGCACAAAGGTACAAAGAAATCAACAAAGCACTGATTCCTGCGCTCCGTAGCCACCGTGTCGTGGGTATAATAATAGCTAGTCGCCATAGCACGACGGTGCCTATGGCGCTCCATAATGCGACCTCCCTACCAACGCCAATCAGTAGCAGCAGAGAGCTTATGTATAGAGGCATTGCCCATAGCCACTCCAAGATGTAATAATGTCGTGCCCAGTGGAGATAAAAGGTCGAGTCAAGATAGATCTGTGCCAGTATACGATTAGTCCCCAGGTAGAGTAAGCTCAACAATAAGCTCCCTAAGGCTAGCACACCGATAAGAGCGATCGTATCCCATATCCCTCCTAAGGGGATGGCTATATACTGCTTCAAGAGGAGATAACCTGCCAGAGCGACAAGCAGGTGACGCTGTAAAGCTCCAAGCAATATGTATCCCCCAGTAGGCATGTAGTGAGACAATTTACGGAAGAATATATGTCCTCGATCATAAAGTATGGCATCTATTGATCTGGGCACGAGGGAGCCGAGCCATACACTCGTTGTGGCTGGGATTAAGAGTATACAGAGTAGGAGAAGGAGGATTAGGTCCTCGGTCCCCCGATCTGTCCAAAAAGGGGTTAGTGTTGCTAGATCTCCCACAGTCTCCATGTCATTGGGATATCCTTATAAGAGGGTGAGACTTTGTAGCAACAGGTGGATTTGTCCTTCCAATTCTTGTCCGCCGTCATTGCAGATCGTGTAGATTGGTATTTCCGGGTGCTGGCGTCGGAGGAATGTTGGAGAGAGAAGTTCTTGACGGTTCATCCGTGCTCTAACCTGCTCTTGGGTGAGCCCATCACGTCTTTGCACTCGCTTTATCCTCACCTCCTCGGGAGCTGTCACAATGATCACAGCATCGCAGTAATGATTGAAGCCAGACTGCCATAGGATAGCGCTCTCCATTACGCCCCATCCCCAGCGGGAGAAGTCTTGTGTTTCCCCCCACTTGGTAAAGCGATCATAGACATAAGGATGAATGATCTGCTCTAGATCTTTTAGTAAGGAGCCTCTCTCAGAAAGGGAACCTGTAGACGTTGGGAAGACCGCACGTGCTATCTCGTCATACCGCGGGAGACCCTTCTCATCGTAACACCCGACTCCCAGGAGGTTTATTACTTGCTGACGAATCGATTTACTCGCTGTATAAGCCTCTCGAGCTACGTTATCACAGTTAAAAAGGGGTAGACCCGCTTGTTCTAGAAAGTGCCCTACAAAACTTTTTCCTGCACCGATCCCTCCCGTTAGTCCCAAGATGCGAGGAGCCTCTAAGACCATCTTACTCACGACTTAGTAGACTCTAGGATGTATTGCACCGTCTTAGGGGATATATTAGCTCGTACGACCCACTCAGGTAGTCCTTGTATGGTTACGGGTAGCATCTCAGGCAGAGGTTTGCCTTGTAAGAGTGCTTCCTGCACGGATCCCAGATCAACAACCACGGCTAGGTCATCCCCGATGACCTTATTGTAGCTTGATATAGGCATTGTTAGGACTAGTGTTGCACGAGCTGGGAGTATCTTGGCCACAAATCCCGGTGGTGTGTGTGTAGCTATAACGGGAAGCTCGATACATCTTTCCGTCAGCTCGACAACATTGATCTGTATTTGTACCGAATCGGGAGAGGTGAGTACATTAGAAATTGGTACTAGAGGTACCCGCATCTCCCGACTCTGCGACAGCTTATCGTAGGAGAGTTTTTGGGTGTGCACCTCATTGATCCCAGCTAATACCTCTCGACTGCCGTATAGCTTGACAGTTTCTGGAGTTAGGGTCGGAGGGAGGACCATATATCCGTCTATCGAAGAGACAGATATATGGCTCACAATGGGAACCTCTTTCTGCTGTTGAGAGAAAGCTCGTAGTAATATCTTGTCCGGATAGATCTCACGAATTTGGATGGAACTACCGAGACTTTCACGTACTTGCTGCATCAGGAATGCATTACTAAAGAGTATCTTCCCGCCCTGAGGTACACTTTGGGGCATGGCTAGAGTAATAGGAGTTACACCTTTCATCCAGCGATATAAAAGTTGCGACCCTTTTGCTGAAATACTCACGTCCAATTGGGTCGGCTGCTCGCCTTCTAAGCCAATTTCCCGGGGCATATCCCCGTAGATCACAGGGATATGAGCTATCGTAGCATCAGTGCGTGAGAGCGTTTGCATAAACCACAATACAGCAGCCAGGAGGAGCCATACGACAACTCCCAGCAGTTTTTTCAGCTTTGAGGTACGCCACTTGTGTGGCGTAGGCGAGCCACTGGCTTGTAGTTTAGGATCGAGATTCAGGTGCACTGCTCTCGGCGTTGTATCCTTTTCTATAAGATCCGCTAATCCCTTAGCGCGCGTTAGGATCCGTACCTAGGGGATAGACAGAGCTCTTAGCGATCTCTATACACACATCGTGAGCAATCTCTATGGTAAAGGTCTGATCACCTACGGTGCGTATCTTACCATGCACGCCCCCGGCTGTTATAACGGCATCTCCTACAGAGAGAGCCTCGCGTTGCTGCTGTATCTTTTTTTGACGCTTGCTCTGTGGGCGAATGAAGAATAGCCAAAAGATTACGATGATAACGACAAAAAAGAGTAATGAGGTCCACTGCATGCCGGGGGCTGCTTGCTGTGCAGCCTGAAGGAGAAATGTATTCATAGGTATCTATAAATTTAGGGATTTCAATAGTTCCGCAAACTTACAAAAAAAACGCCGCATAGTCTCTATCATCCCAGCAGAAGGACCCCCTCTGATTTGCACGGTAGGTGGTCTCCACGCTGAGTGTGGACTTTAACGGACTATAGGTCGTTGAGCTGATCTATGTAGACGTTTATGTGAGAGGGTATTACAAGTCCATCTCTGAGAGTGAGTACAAATTGTAAGACTCATATTGGAGAGTAGTGAAAAATGATCCCGTAATTGTGAAAGAGGTATTCCGAAATAATGAGATGATTATTCCGGAGTCGCTGATCGGTCATTCTGGAGTGATTGGAAAGTGATACCGGTCTTATTCGGTAATTATTTGTGAATCCCTAATTCTTAATCCCCTTAATGGCTGAGTCGCTTTGACTAAGGTATTGGGGCAGATTTGCGTAGTAGCGGATGATTTACTAATTTTGCACTAATAACTGGCTATAGTAATTACACACGAAGATACAACACATAATATGGCTACAACAGCAGACTTTCGCAACGGCATGTGCCTAGATATTGATGGGCAGTACTACTTTATCGTAGAGTTCCTACACGTCAAGCCTGGCAAGGGACCCGCTTTCGTCCGCACGAAGCTCCGCAATGTCTCTACAGGACGCATCCTAGATAAAACTTGGAATAGCGGTGTAAAGGTCGATGAGGTCCGTATCGAGCGTCGCCCCTACCAATATCTGTACAACGACGATATGGGCTATCATTTCATGCATCCAGAGACATTTGATCAGATCTCTATCAACGGTGATCTTATAGAGGGAGTCCGATTCCTTAAAGAGGGAGATATGGTTGAGGCAATGGTGCATGCTGAGAGCGAGACTGTACTAACTTGCGAATTGCCAGCTCACGTAGACCTACGTATCATACATACAGAGCCCGGGATCAAAGGTGATACCGCAACGAATAGTCTCAAGCCTGCCACGGTAGAGACTGGTGCAGAGATCCGCGTGCCACTCTTTATCAATCAGGACGATGTCGTCACAGTAGATACGAGAGACGGATCATATGTAGGACGAGTTAAGGAGTAGTGACTCACTATATCTCGAGCTTGTCTTTTGTAAAAGCCTCTAAGACAGATGTCATGCAAGCCGTGCAGCCCTCTTACAGAGCTCACGGCTTGTATTGCTTTTCACTGATATGAGGATATGGAGTCTAATAAACGCCTGGCAGGTGTAGCAATACCACTCTTTAGTTTACGCCGTAAGGGGGATGCGGGCTGTGGGGACTTCGACAGTTTACGAGTCTTTGCTCCGATAGCTCGCGAGATGGGGATCAGCATTATCCAGCTGCTACCTCTGGAGGACACAACTTTCTATGGAGATAACCGAGACTCCTACCCTTATCGCCCGATAGCATCTACGGTCCTTAATCCTATTTACATTGCCTTAGACCAGCTCCCTCCACTCAAAGACCAGCATCTGGAGCAAGAGTTACGGCAAGAGGCTCGGCATCTGACAAGGCAGCGGACTTTTTCTTACACAGAGGTTTGGCAATTTAAGCGGAGATGGCTATGGGCCTCCTTTACGGAGCAGGTAGACACTTCACGCTACTACACTGATATACTTAATCGATATGGAGATTTTTCTTGCCCTAAGTGTACCAAGCGTCGCCCTATCTGGTATTATTGGATCTGTCTGCGGCTGGCATTAGATCTACTTCCCAGTGTAGATCGAAACGAGTGGAACTTTTTGGATGCTATGGAGCGCATCCGTAAGATAGAGAAGGACAATAAGGAGCTCGTCGTATGCACGGGCAACTTCTACGTCTACTGCTACATGGTCGCACGGCGTCAGATGAGACGAGCTGTGGCTGCTCTCCGCAGACATGGTCTAGCTCTGATGGGAGATCTCCCTGTGGGTGTCGACTTGCATGCAGTCGATACGGTTGCTTATCCAAACCTTTTTCAGTTAAATCTCTCGTGCGGTGCTCCGCCCGATTACTTTACTCCCGAGGGGCAGAACTGGGGCTTCCCAACCTATCGCTGGAGTGCAAGAGAGAAGACATGGTGGTGGCACGAGCGATTTGCTTACATAGAGCAATTTTATGACTACCTGCGAGTGGATCATGTACTGGGATTCTTTCGTATGTGGTCTATACCACGTGACGGTCGCTCGGGGATGCTCGGATTTTTTGACCCATCAAAGCGCTACTCAGGGGGGGAAATAAAGGCTCTCGGTCTTGGTGATACACTACGATCTGAGTGGATAGCTTCGTCGGATATCTGTGCGGCAACCAATGATGTCTTATGGATTGATCGTGGTAATTCCTCTTATATCCCACGGTACGATGTGGAGAGCTCTGCTCCATTTGCCGAGTTGTCGGCAGACCTTCAGGAGAGCTTGCGATCACTTTGCCAAAACTATTATTATAAGGACAACGAAGATTTGTGGCGCAAAACTGGATTGCAACGACTTTCTCTACTTAAATCGCTCGCAAATAATCTCTGTTTGTGTGCAGAGGATTTGGGAATGGTCCCGCAGTGTGTCTACCCCGTCTTGGAAGATCTTGGAATCCTCAAACTATATCTAGAGCGTATGCCAAAAAGTATGGGGATTGAGTTTGAGGCTGCTCCCTACTTCTCTGCGGATAGTGTCGCTACAACCTCTACACACGACTGTGCCCCTCTACGTTTATGGTGGAAGGAAGACGAGGAGAGGTCGCGTCGCTATTATGATTATTTCCTAGCAGACTACAAAGTGCCTTGGAGTAGAGTCCTAACACCTCAGCTTGCCGAGGTGATTATTTGGCGACACTTAGAGAGTCCCTCCGTGCTATGTATCCTACCATTACAAGATTGGCTCGCACTTGATCCGAATCATTGTGCCACAGTCTCGCCAGAGAGCGAGCGCGTTAACGATCCTAGTAATCCTAATCACGTGTGGAGCTACTCGATGCCCTTAACAATTGAGGAGTTGCCACGGGAGTGGATGGAGCAGATCAACCGAATGATTGCTCAGGCAAAACGACAAAATAATTTCCCAACCTTGTAACTACCCTAAAAGAGACCTCATACAATCATATGCGAAAGCTAACTAAAAAAGAGATTAATCAGCTCACCGAGCAGGGTTGTCGTGCTCAAGATTGGGCACTCGTTACCGTACACTCTAAGTTTGATGCGAGTCACTGTGAGCATGTTCACTTTTTTGGGCCTTGCCAAATCGGAGACAATCGAGGCGGAAGACCCTCTGATGAGGATCCTAATTATGAGGAGCCTTATCGTATATCCCATGCGCGTCTCATAGATTGTCGTGTGGGAGATCGAGTTATTATAGAGGGGGTGCGTGACTCTATCTCACACTATGATATCGGCGACGATGTTGTCATACGAGATGTTGCGACACTTCGGGTGACGGGTCAGACAACCTTTGGCAACGGTCTTCTAGTAGAGGTACTGAATGAGACGGGAGGTCGGGAGGTCCCCATATGTGATATCCTGACAGCTCAGACAGCTTATATGCTTGCTATGTACCGTCATGATAAGGAGCTACAAAGCTCTCTCTCAAAGCTTGTCGAGGAGTACATAGACACAGTCCGATCAGATCGGGGAGTGATCGGTGAGCATGCTCAGGTCAAGCACTGTGGGATGATCGTTAATGTCAAGGTGGGTCCACACAGCTCTATAGTCGGATCCTCCGTATTGGAGAATGGCTCGGTCAATAGTACCCAGCTCAGTCCTACCCAGGTTGGGTATGGGGTGATCTGTAGGGACTTTATTTTTTCGGCAGGCTCTGTCGTCGCTGATGGCTCTAACGTGTCTCGTTGCTTCATAGGGCAGGGATGCTCATTGACACATCTCTTTAGTGCTCATGACTCGCTCTTCTTTGCAAATTGCCAGTGTGAGAATGGCGAGGCTTGCGCTGTCCTAGCAGGTCCCTTTACTGTTACGATGCACAAGAGCAGTCTCTTGATTGCGGGCTATTACTCATTCCTCAATGCTGGCAGCGGCTCTAACCAGAGCAACCACCTTTATAAGTTAGGCCCCATTCATCAGGGCGTAGTCGAGAGGGGGAGTAAGACGACATCCGACTCCTACATCCTGTGGCCCTCACGTATCGGAGCTTTTAGTCTTATCATGGGTCGCCATACAGACCATATTGATTCGTCTGACTTTCCCTTCTCCTATCTGATAGAAAGCAGCAATCAAACCTATCTCGTACCAGGGGTTAACCTGCGAAGTGTCGGGACCATACGTGATACGAAGAAGTGGCCCAAGCGAGATAAGCGGCATCCTGCGGAGATACTTGACTGTATCAACTTCAATCTCCTCTCTCCCTATACCGTCGGCAAGATGTACAAAGGGTGGCATAAGCTCAAAGCTCTCGAGACACTCTTGGGCAGTGCAGACTCGACTTACATCTATCATGATATGCATATCCGCCATAGATCTCTTGTCAAGGGATGTCATTACTACGAGATGGGCATTGTCAAGTTTATAGGCAACTCCCTCATCCAGCGCATACAAGATGGGGCCCCTAAGAGTAAGACGGAGCTGCTAGCCTGTCTCCAACCCACAAGTAATGAGGGGCTCTCTGACTGGCTTGACCTAGCCGGTATGATAGCTCCTCGCAAACTTATACGCATCCTCATAACGCAGATCAAGACGGGAGCCCTAAAGAGTCTCCAAGAGGTCAATGACTCTATTCGTGCCATCCATAACCGTTACTACGAGGTTGAGTGGCACTGGGCCTATGATCTCCTCTTGCGCTGGTACGATCTCTCTCCCGACAAACTTACCGTAGAGAAAGTCGTTGAGATCATCAAGGAGTGGAAGGATCGGGTAATCACCCTAGATGAATACCTCTTGCAGGATGCACACAAAGAGTTTGAGATGCTCACACAGGTAGGATTTGGGATAGATCTCAATGGTGAGTACAATAAACGTATCGACTTTGAGCAAGTACGAGGGAGCTATGAGGACAATGCCTTCGTAGCTGAGGTGCATGATCATATACGGCGCAAGGGACTCCTGGGAGATACCACCCTAAAGCAGATTGCAGCACTCCCGGAGTAGCTCTACACTATGCGGTGATCATTGGCCCCTTTTTGACAGGAGTTATCTGTCTGGTATTCGAAAAGGGTCTGATGGTCGGTGTAATTGCTGTGTCTCCCTCAGATTCTCGCTCTAACCCATTCCCGAGTAATAGGTAAATGGGTACGGGATAATCAAGCATTTATTCCGGGATAATGATCAGATTATCCCAGTGTACTCATTTCATGATCCTGGAGTAGTGATTTCATCTCTCCGGAACTATTACTCCTCCCCCTTAGAGGCATGTTTCGGTTTTTTATGCAAGGGTATCGCAGGTAGTACTAGACCACTCCAAAGGGTGCTGAAGATGTGGTGAGATATCTACTATTCGCAGAGTCAATGAGTTTCAGTATCTTTGCGACCGATAATATTAAGGTTTTAGGAATAACACAAAAAAGCATTTAAACGAATATGCAGATAGTGGACATCAAGGGGCGTGAAATATTAGATTCACGCGGTAATCCAACGATAGAGGTCGAGGTCATCCTAGATAGTGGAGCCATGGGGCGTGCTGCGGTACCTAGTGGCGCCTCAACGGGAGAGCACGAGGCTCTCGAGCTACGTGATGGCGATAAGAGTCGTTACTCAGGCAAGGGCGTGCGTAAGGCGGTCGAGAATGTGAACGAAATTATTGCTCCAGCACTTTTTGGTATGAGTGCTCTCGAGCAGAGAGAGATAGATCAGAAGATGCTAGACTTGGATGGCACGAAGACAAAGAGTGTACTCGGGGCAAATGCTATCCTAGGCGTCTCCCTGGCTGTTGCCAAAGCCGCCGCTGATGAACTGGCACTGCCTCTCTATCGTTACCTAGGGGGAGTCAATGCTCACACGCTCCCTGTGCCAATGATGAATATCATCAACGGTGGAGCTCACAGCGATGCCCCAATAGCGTTTCAAGAGTTCATGATACGCCCCATAGGTGCTGAGACATTTGGCGAGGCATTACGGATGGGAGCAGAGACATTTCATGCTCTAAAGCAAGTACTCCATGAGCGAGGCTTGAGTACAGCTGTCGGGGACGAAGGTGGATTTGCTCCGCAGCTAGAGGGAGTAGAGGATGCTCTCGGTAGTATCATTGAGGCAATATATCGTGCAGGCTATAAGCCCGGGGTTGATATAACGATCGCATTGGACTGCGCTGCCAGCGAGTTTTACCAGGAGGGTGTCTACAATTATGCGAAGTTTGAAGGTGACAAAGGCTCTCACCGCACCCCTGCCGAGCAGGTAGCTTATCTAAAGCAACTAGTAGATGCATACCCTATCGATAGTATCGAGGACGGGATGGATGAGAACGACTGGGAGGGCTGGCGTATACTCACCGAGACTCTCGGCAGTCGCGTACAGCTCGTAGGCGATGACCTATTCGTTACTAATGTAGACTACCTCAGCCGAGGAATACAAGAGGGATGCGCAAACTCGATATTGATCAAGGTTAATCAGATAGGTACGCTCTCTGAGACTCTAGATGCGATCGAGATGGCTCATCGTCACGGATTTACGGCTGTCGTATCGCACCGCTCAGGAGAGACAGAAGATACGACTATTGCAGACATAGCTGTCGCAACGAATGCCGGACAGATAAAGACCGGATCTCTGAGTCGTACAGATCGTATCGCTAAGTATAACCAACTACTACGCATTGAGGAGGAGCTGGGTACTCAGGCAACTTACGGCTACAAACGTCTGCGCTAAGAGATATCTTCCGATACAAATAAACGGAGGCTTCAGCACCCTGAGAGGAATCTGCTGGAGCCTCTGTCGTTTACTGGAGTATCTACTGGGATGATTGCTAAAACTGGAAGTAGATAAATGGCTGCACGCCACTACTCTGGAACTGTACGACAAGCAGCACGACAAGGGCAAAGAGAAGGGCCTGACCGACAAGGGGCATGCGCGATATGCTCCGCTCTATAGGACGTAAAGCTCGCTGCGGGATGAAGTGTGCCATATAGCCAGCGAGGATGAGTGAGACAACGAGCCAGTAGCCTTCGATAAATTGTGGGATAACCTCGGGGTGAAATTCATATCGTACCATCTCGAGCATTTGTCTTATCCCTCCCATCGTGGGCATGCGAAAGAATATCCATGCGAAACAGACTAGGTGAAACGTGATGAAGATCCCCATGTAGCGCCTCGCACGTCCCATAGAGGCTCCATCGGGACGAGCCCATGGACAAATGGTTAAGTAGAGCTTGTGAAGAGCTAATGCGAGCCCATGCATACCACCCCAGAGGATAAATCGTAAGCTTGCCCCGTGCCATAACCCTCCGAGTAGCATAGTGATAAGGAGATTGAGGTAGGTACGCAGACGTCCTCGGCGGCTACCTCCTAGTGGGATGTAGAGATAGTCTCGGAGCCATGAGGAGAGGGAGATATGCCATCGTCGCCAAAACTCAGTGATAGAGGTAGAGCGGTAAGGAGAGTCAAAGTTGTCGTTAAATCGAAATCCTAGCCATAATGCTATGCCTATTGCCATATCTGAGTAGCCTGAGAAGTCACAATAGATCTGCAATGCGTAGCCGTAGATGGCCATTAAGTTCTCAAATCCACTGTAAAGCGCCGGAGCATCAAAGACGCGATCGACGAAGTTGAGACTGATATAGTCAGAGATGATGGCTTTTTTGACCAAACCTGAGAGGATGAGAAAGAGCCCTTTACCAAAATCCTCACGAGAGACCCAGACCGATCTATAGATCTGGGGAATAAAATCTTTAGCTCGTACGATAGGGCCAGCAACAAGTTGAGGGAAAAAGGAGACGTAGAAGAGGTAATCGATCCACCGTCCTAAGGGTTTTATCTCCCCTCGGTATATGTCTATGACGTAGCTAAGTGACTGAAAGGTAAAGAAGGATATCCCTACAGGTAAGAAGATATCCAGGGGCTCTAATGTGGTTGTCCCCATGACAGAGAGTCCAAGCAACCCGCCGACCCAACTGATGAGTGGAGTAAAGAGCTCTAAGAGAAAGTTGGTATACTTAAAGTATCCCAGCATGCCTAGGTCAAAGCAGAGTGATAGGATGAGCCAAAGCCTTCGAGCTTTGTGCCCGGATGTTCGTGCGATTTGGTGCCCTATAAGGTAATCAGCAGTGGCGATCAGAGGGAGGATAATTGCATAGTATCCACTACTCTTATAGTAGAAGAAGAGGGAGAAGCAGACGACATAGATGATCCGTGCTAGGGTCTGCTTATGTAGTAAATAGTATAAGGGGAGAAAAAGGATGAAGAGGACAAGAAATAGCCCACTGTTGAAGAGCATGGGCGCTGAGCTATCGTAGATGAGTAACTCAGAGATTCGTGTGAGATAAGGGGTGAGCATGAGTGTATATCTTCAGAGGCTAAGAGCAGGTAAGCGTGGATTCACTCGCCCAGTGTTGATAGTCAGCGATGAGAGCATCCGCAACGGCTTGCCCAAGTAGCTCGTATCCCTTAGCTGTTAGGTGTATATGATCAGCGGAGAGCATCCCATCGGATTGTGGTCTAGAAGCTCTTTGCTCTCCGCCAAAGTAGGAGAAGAGGTCGATGTACCCACACCTTAACCCCTTGGCTTGTCGTCGTAATTCCTTGGCGATCATAGTACAGTTGGGATTTGCTTTGTAACGGCTCGTATAGCGTCTCTTATGCTTACCTCGAGATCGTGTGCGTACTTGCCTATAGTTGTAGAGGGGAGATGTGAGGATGATGGGGCAGTTTGGATTGCTCTCTCTCAGATTGTGTACAACAGTAGCTACTTGCTCAGCAAATTTATTGCGATCGAAATTCCTAAATATCGACTCATTGGTCCCAAGAGATAGGATGATAAGATGTGGAGCTAAGGCTTTTACGGAGGAGGTAAAAGCGCCTTTGTCATAGGTATGATAGGTAGCTCCATTATAACCTAAGGTGTGTACAATTACGCCTCCAGAGCTCCGCTCTAGACTGGCTCCATACCAAGTGGATGATGCTGGAGCAGTAATCTGGACGGAATTCACAAAGTGACCAAGTAAGAGTGAGTCAATAACAATCAACTGCGCAGTCAAGGTGTCGTGGGATACTCCGATGGCAGTCTCTCCAGAGAGAGAAAAGGGGAGAGAGTCGTATTGGCGATAAATAATCACTCGGTCAAAGGTCTGATCGCTCCCACACTGTAGGGTGTAGGTTATCGGGCGATTTGCAGGTACCTCTAGTAGCATGCCCGTGGGGCTACTGTAATTATAGTCTCTCTGTGTGATCTTAAAGCTTGAAGTACCCTGAGCAGTCGCTCGAATAGCAGGAAGAGAAGGCGCGCTCTTCTTAAGTAAATGTAAAGCACTTATCAAGCCAACCCCACCATTCCCCCATTCGTTAATGAAAGCTTGACGTATGGTGGTGGTGAAATGCCCCGCCTGCACATGAGAGTCTCCGAGGTGGATGATAGAGACAGACTTATCGGTAGTCTTAGCTCGCTCACATTCGAGCCAGAAACTATCTAGATAGCCGTCAGGTGCGAGGAATGGGGGGATAGACTTTTGGGCATAGGATGTGACGGGGAGGAGTAATAAACTAAAGAGCAATAGGAGGTGGTTGTGTAGAGGTCTAGATTTATCTTTCGTCATATCCTAATAAGTCAGAAGTAAGTAACGTGGCTATCTGGACACCTCCAGCTGTAGAGAGATGGGTGTAGTCTTTAGCAGCCCAGCCCTTGTCGACAAAACTTTTGATACCTCCTAGAGATGACATCGCCTCATGTGTGTTCCAAAAGAGGAGTCTGTACTGTTGGGCTAGGCGTTGCTGTATGCGAAGTACACGCTCCACCCCGTTGAGCGTGTATATATCTCCATCACGGAGAGTCGCCCGGTCTGAGAGAGACATTAAAAGTATCACTGTATGGGGGTAGAGCCGCTGGATATGCTCTATGGCTTTTGACATCCCGGTGTAGTACCAATCATAGTTATCGTCATTGTCTTCGCTACTTACGACATTCAGTCCATAAGAGAGGATGATGAGGTCATAAGGACGATAGAGGTTGAGTTGACTTGTCAGCGTAGTAGATAGAGCACTTAATTTGGTGCCGAGAGAGCCTCTGAGCCCATAGTTATCAACGGATACTCCTACAGTACCATCGAAATAGATGCCGTAGAAGCGTGTCTTACTATCCCCCTCAGTTGCTAATTGAAGTCGCTTGACACCCGTATGAGGAAAGAGGTACTCGGCGAGGCGACCATGGCTAGGAGGAAGATCGATAGTTTGTATCTCGCTATCGTTGATACCGTAAGAGATGGCAACTGGGAGAGAATCACTGACATAGTGTAGTGTGACCCGGTCAGCACTAGAAAGAGAGGTAGGACTATTTGCTAGTGTATAAGTTGTAGATGCTTTTCCCATGGCGGTAGTAAAAGTCTCAGAAAGCGTAAAGAGACTGCGAGATTTACTTTTATTCGCATGGATTTGTTGCCAGGCCCCTTCAAAGCGTTGGTGGATGGACTGTCTGAAGCGAGCTACAAGAGATGTGATGGGGACATAACCGACACCTTGCCCTCCATAGGTTTTTTGTAGTGCATTGCGAAATGGTGCTACTAGTATATCACCCTCTATAAAGGAGTCTCCGGCAAAAGCTATATGTACTGCCCTAGATCTACTCTCCGCGAGTACTGCGCGGAGAGTACGGAGGGCTCCTTCTCCCTCCGAATAGTCTATCAAGCGTTCAGACAAATCAAGTGGAGGTAGCGTCTTTCCATCTGCTAGATTATCGGTATCCGAGGAGAGAACATCAAGAGGATTTGTGAGGTCTATAGTGTCTGTTAGCTTTACTGTGGAGGTCGAAGAGAGCTCCAGAGAGGATGCTAGAGCTGTTGTATCGAGGAGGTTACTTAGAGGGTTAAAAGTCTTGACAGAATATCCAGCAACAGGTCCTATAGTGACCAATAGTTTCGATAGCCCATAAGCGATGAGGCAACCGATGAGCAATAGCCCAAAACTCCTGTATAGATGGTTCCCTCTCATAGCCTAGTGAACGGTAAATCTCCAAAATGTGAGATGGCAGTTAGTGTGTTGAGTTTGCCTTATCCAGAGCTTCCTTGATTCGTGCCTCTTGGAGGAGTTTGTCAGCTTCGACTAATTGACTGTAGAAATTAGACCCAAAGACTTCGATAAGTGGTCTTCGGACGAACTGATACACCTTGATCCCCAGCTTGCGCCCCCGCTCTACCGCTGCTTGGCAGATGTCCCAACGGTCATAAACTAGCGAACAGAAGTATTTGAACACCCGAATTCGTATCGGGTATAACTGGCAACTGATAGGTTTCTGTAGTTTAATCTCTGGATGTTTCGTAGCATACCATTCGATAGCACAGCGGACTCCATCTGGAGGAGTGGGATGCAGCGTAAAGGCACAGTTCTTCCCGTCAACGATAGAGAGTACACGCTCATGAGTTGAGTCGATATAACTCACGCCCTGTTCGTGTAGCACCTTACACGCTTCAGGAGCTAGGTGGGGCTTTAGTAAGGAAAGATGACTCTGGTAACTGTGGCATTCCCGCCCGGTAGCGGGAGGTCCAGCATCTCCATGTACACAGCAGGCGCCACGGCATACGGAGTAGTCGCAGGCAAAATACTCTTCTAGTATTTCAAAGCTCACGATTTTATCCTCTATTTGTATCATGGCATAGCGGGTGTTAGAGTAATCATTAGTGCAGATCCCTCACCTTGCAATACTTTCATCGGGAGAGTCTCTGCTGGAAGTAGGATAGCTTCGTGGGGGAGTAGTTGCCATACTTCTTCCATCTCTCCATCATGACATAAATGTATCATGCCAGAGATGCCCACTAGGATAACCAAACTTTTCCTGTGCGTGTCAATGATCTGAGAAGTTGTAGACAAGACTCTCAGTTCACTACATGCGAAGCGCGATGTAGATAAAGGTAATTGGCGAGAGCTAATAGGGTAAGAATCCAGATGCACACTCCGTAGAGCTTGCTCGATGTGTAGTGTACGTTTGTCCCCATTCTCATCGATTCGATCATAATCGTAGAGACGATATGTAATATCACTCGAATCTTGTACCTCAATAAGCATTGCCCCTGCACCTAATGCATGTATTGTCCCCGCTGGTAGTGACACTGCTTCGCCCCGTCTTACGGGCTCCCAGAGCAGATAGTCGGTGAGCCCTCCACACTCTATGATAGACTTAAGATCATGTGAAGACATAACCTTTGTCAGACCTAGGCATATACGGCTGGTAGTCTCCGTCTCCAGGAAATACCAAATCTCGTCTTTTCCTCCACATTCTCGCGGAGGATGCACCTGTACTGACAGATCTTCTGATGCATCAAGCAGTTTAATCAGTAGGGGGAATGTGTTGCCATGGCGTGTTGTCTGCCCTTGTCCCAGGAGACGATCGCCATAGAGCGCGATCAGCGTGTCGAGAGTATAGCCTTTGTAATATCCCTCAGCTATGATGGTTTCCTGACAAGGTATAGCTGAGAGTAGCCATACTTCTCCTATTTTTCTCTCTTCACTAGTCGCATGTGCAAGGCGTCCTCCCCCCCATATCTTGTTATAGTATCGGGGGGTACAGCGTATGGGTCTCAGAGGTGTTAGGGCGTGTGGCATAGAGTGGCTGAGAGGTGGCTATTGCTCCTCGCCTTGCTGCTCCCTAGAGGTGCGTTTCTGCTCCGTAAGATACCGCTTGTGCCAGATCCAAGCGAGGAGAGCAATCACCACAAGTGTGCCAATACTAGACCCAGCACGTACCCAATCGAAAGGCGTGTGCTGTAAACCCCACACCCATACATTGAGTGCAATCCACCAAATGAGGAGGATGTATAGCTTGATTCGGTCTCGTTTATTCATCTTTTTTAGGTGGTACTTGACGTACGTAGTGAGCCATTTCGTGCGGGATAACCATGGATAGCTCCATAAATCCGGCATAAACTCCATTGTCATACCATGGGATTTGATAGATCAACTTCTTCTTGTCTCCCTTTTCGATCGTGTATACGTGCTTTGTCTCATGTGTCATCATCTCAGCGAGCAGCGAGCGAGCTGGCTCGGGATGACAGTCTAATACATTACGACCGATGAGATCTTGGCCAGGCTTGAGGTTAACCTGCCGGGACTGTTGATTCATTTCTATAATGCGGCCCTCACGATCGCAGATTGTAACTGCCAGATCTGCCTCTTCAAAAAATGGTATCATAGTAAATATAGGTAAAGAAGGAAATATCCCGTCTCCTCAATCATGATGGTACGGCTCCCCCCGTAGTATCGTGCAGGCTCTGTATAGCTGCTCTACGGCAAAGAGACGTGCCATCTCATGAGTCAGTGTTAAGCGACTGAGAGACCAAGAGTGCTGATTATATCGATTCTTAAAGTCTTCTGTAAAGCCGTAGGGACCTCCCATCACGAGGAGTAGACGCTTCGCGCCGTAGTTCATGTAGCGTTGTAGCTGCTCTGCCCACTGACGGCTTGTGTACTCCCTGCCATGCTCGTCTAGTAAGACGACCAGATCGCTAGAGCTGATGCAAGCCTCTATAGCCTCGCAGGTAGTCTGTTGCTGATGTATTATGGAGGCTTGCTGTTTGCGCTTTTTGGGATCAGGGAGGACCTCTATATCAAATGGAATATACCCGCAGATGCGCTTACAATACTCTTCTATCAAGAGTCGCATTTCAGATGAATTTGTCTCTCCGACTACGAGTAGAGTCGTGCGCATTGACTATAGAGGGTGGAAGAGCTTTAGATCTCTAACTAAAAAGGAAGGTCGTCAGAGCCGTCGCTAGATGCCGAGGGGTCAAAGGATCCACCGAATTGGTTTTGACCAGACTCAGGAGCTTGAGATGCAAAGCCCGTGCTGTGAGCCTGACCCTCTACATAGGGGACCTTGCCAGCAAAGGGATCCACCTCGGGTGTACTAGGTGCTGCCACGTCCGACTTTGTGATATTAAGTGCAGTCACATCCGTATACCAGTTGCCGTTGTACTCACGGCTTGCGACATCAAAGCGTACATTCACCAGTTCGCCCTCTGTTACGGGAAATTCGTCAATACGGTTATTCCAGATCTGGAAACAGATGTTGCGAGGATATTGTGAGTCAGTCTCTATGACAAAAGACTTCTTGCGCCAGCTATTGCCTGTCTTGCCTACGCCCTCTTGTGTAGGTAATACTTGGATTATTGTACCTCTCACCTCTAGTGGGTTAGGGCGGTTGTTTGTACTGTCCATATATGGTCTGTAAGTTATTAGATATTCAATGTTTGAGAAAGGTCATCTGATCACCTATCGAGCTATCGGGGCGAAGCCGATGATCTGTCGCACCTCTTCGATTGTCTTGCGGGCACTTTCACGAGCCTTTATGGCTCCATACTCAGCGACTTCATGTAAGTACTTCTTGTCATTAGAGAGCTCTCGTATGCGCTCTCGTATAGGTGCTGTCGCCGCAACTAGGTCAGTAGCTAATTGCTTTTTGAGATCCCCATAGCGTATCGAGCAGTCTGCATAGCTCTGACGGAAGTATGCTATTGTCTCAGGGGTTGATACTAGATCCAAGATCGTAAAAAGATTCTCTACAGGATCTGATGGCTTGCTATTGGGTACCGTAGGGCCAGCATCTGTCACAGCCCGCATCACCTTTTTGGTCATAGACTTTTCATCCTCATAGAGGTAGATAGCGTTGCCCTCACTCTTGCCCATTTTGCCCGATCCGTCCAGACCTGGTACCTTGATAGGTTTTGACATAAATGCCCATGAGATAGGCTCCGTAAAGTACTCCACCCCGTATATTGTGTTAAAGCGACGAGCGAAGCGACGAGCCATCTCCATATTCTGCTCCTGATCTTTACCTACAGGTACCTTGGTTGCTCGCTGTAGTAGTATATCCGCAGCCATGAGCGTGGGATAAGTGAGCAGACCCGCATTGACATTGTTCGGCTGTTTACGGGCCTTTTCTTTGAAGGTTGTCGTACGCTGTAGCTCTCCTAGGTAAGCATTCATGTTGAGATATAGGTAGAGCTCTAGCACTTCAGGCACATCGCTCTGACGATAGAGTACTACTTTGTTGGGGTCCAGTCCACAGGCTAAATACTCTGCAAGGACTGTGTCTGTGTCTTGCACGATATCACTGGGGCGTGGATGTGTGGTGAGAGAGTGCCAGTCTGCAATAAAGAAATAGCAATCATACTGATCCTGCATCTCTAAGAAGCTACGCATAGCCCCATAATAATTACCTATATGTAGATGTCCCGTAGGTCTGATCCCACTGACGACTCGATCCATAGTACGTACTCTAATTAGATATGATACAAAGGTAGCACTTTTTGAGACTGTCGCAAGAGCCACCACCCCCATGGATTGTTGAGGTTACCCCCTAAGTAACAATATTGATCGCCATGAGGCGACGCTCTCTCTACAAGTGTCCTTGCTCCCGCGAGTAAAGAAAAAAAACTTGCAGCGAGATGCTTTGTGATCTCTCTACAAGTGTAGTGACTCGGGTGGGATTCAAACCCACGACCTTCAGAACCGGAATCTGACGCTCTATTCAGCTAAGCTACCGAGCCTTGATTTTATTAAACTGGTGCAAAGGTACAAAATAAATCATCGCACACTCTAAGTTGATCTGGACCATCTTCATGAGAGTAAGGTGGAAAATTCCTGAATAATCGGCACTTTTGCTCCGTAGTACTCTGCTCATAATTCCCGAATCGCTGATGCCAGACTCTGTAATACTCTTTTGGTTATTCGGTAATTACCAGATAGGCATTCCGTAAATATTCTTGTTAAGGATGGATGAGGAGATTTTGCCACCTCTAATAGTTTGTAGGGTGTTTTCCTAATTAAAATACCAACATCTAGGTATTGACGAAAATAGGCTCCCGACAATAACTTTGCAGTCGCGAATTGGCAACCAGACTTTACAATATAATCTAAACTAAATAATCGAACAAGATAATGAAAAAAATATCGTTTTACCTACTCACAGTCGTGACGCTGTTATTATGCTTCTCATGTAACAAGCCTGCACCTAAGGGACCTGATAACCCCACTCCTCCCCCGGTTAATCCAACCAAGGAGTGGAAGACCAACAAGATGGTCATTAATGCCACCGACTATACGAAGTGGATTTATATCAACTTTGCCAAGGGAGAGATCGTTGATGTCGCAACTCCTGAGTCAGATCTCTCTTGGGATCTCGGATTGCACCGTTATGACTTCAAGACCAATGGTGGAGAGTCGGGTAAGGGACAGGGAGCTGCTGTGCGTATTGCCAAGCAAAAAGTCCTCACAGAGGAGATCCCCACGCCTAAGGATAGTGAATGGACGAAGGATCGTGAGGGGGTACTCCTCATGAAGTTTGAAAATCTTGGCGGAGGGAACCATCAGTCAGAGTATAAAAAGCAGATGGCAAACTTCCTCCTATCCTCTGAATGCGATGGGCGGGGCGGATTCCTTAACAAGGGAGTTATCGTGCAAGAGGGTATGCCTCCCGTTGTAACGATAGATAATGCTATCTTCTTGATACGCTCAGCCTCTGGCGAGTTGGTGCGTCTCCGTGTACTCGACTATTGCAATGCTAAGAAGACTCGTGGTTATATCACAATAGAGTATGCCATGCTAGTGGACAAGAAGTAGTAACTATTAGCTAATACAATGGCGAGTGGGACTGGACTCCACATCGATAGTGTATGGATGCTGAGCCGTGTGCCCCCGTTCGCTAGGTGTATATAATCTTTGAGGGGGGAGGTCTAGTATAGATCTCCACCCTCCGTGCTACTTGCATATCCATATTTCTTCCCATATTTTTTACACTTTGCAGGGGCGGGGTCTCGCCTTTGCCGTCCTGCTCTTTACTTTATGAATAGGTCTCTATATATCCTTATCTCTTTGCTATCTCTGGCGGGGACACTCTCTGCGATAGAGCTACCTCAGGACTCTATACGGGTAGATAGTACAAGATCAAAATATCTAGATGAGGTGGTGGTTACAGGTACACGTACCCGTCGCCCGATGAAGAATATCTCTATCCCAATCCGTGTCGTATCGCCACGGGAGATAGAGGCTATTCAGGCGCGCTCGGTAGAGGATCTCTTGCAGATGGTTATGCCGGGAGTGCAGACCAGTACTCATGGTTCGCAGAATAGGATGAGTATACAAGGTCTATCAGCTGACTACTATCTCTTCCTCATAGATGGGGAGCGCATGACTAATGAAGGTGCATCGAGTAGTGTAGATCTAGAGCGTATAGATCCCTCTTCTATCGAACGAATCGAGATGCTTCAGGGCTCCAGCTCGGCTTTGTATGGTAGTAATGCGATAGGGGGCGTTGTAAATATCATCACAAAGCGTAGTCGTAAGCCTCTAGAGGCTTCCTTATCGGGTCATTACGATACGCAGAGTATACAGAGGTACAATGCTCGTATAGCTATGCGTCTAGGCACAGTGACGAGTACATCTACGGGAGGTTATGCCAAGCAACGAGCTTATGAACTCCCAGGAGTTAGCGCGGAGAGCCCTCGTATCATGCCGGGTTTCTATACCTTCCACATGGGGGAGAAGCTACGCTATGTCTCTTCTGACAAACGGTTGGATATGACCGCTACGGGGCGCTTTCACTATCGTATGCAAGATTTTGACGATAAGGAAAAGAGTCGCTACCTAAGTCCTACGGGTAATATGAGGCTTTTATATAAGCCGATAGAGGGACACTCTGTTGAGGCTAGCTACCATATAGAGGGGTATACGCGTGATAAGTATTTCTTCTTGGCAACAAAAGAGGAGAAGCCCTGGGAGCCACAGTTCAATTACTTGACGCAGACGGCTCGTATGCAGTATAATTATGATCCAATTAGTGCTCCCTACAAGCCAACTTTTAATGCAGGAGTAGAGATCTTACATGAAAATCTGCGCAGCATTCAGGTAACAAACATCGGCGATGTGCATAGAGCTTCCACTAAGACTCTCTATGGACAGATGCTTTGGAGACTGAATAATTACTGGAGTACGACCGTAGGTTTGAGGCAAGATATGCACTCAACCTTTGGAACACACCTGACACCTCGCTTGTCAGTCATGTGGCGCAATCACAACTGTGCCCTACGAGTGAGTTATTCAGAGGGCTTTAGGTCTCCTTCACTCAAGGAGCTTTTTATGGATTGGGACCACCAGGGAATGTTTCAAATCAAGGGAAGTAATTCACTCAAACCAGAGATCAGTCATCTTGTGATGATAGCCCCTGAGTACAATAACTCCTTTATGAATCTATCTCTTACGGCTTCCTATAACCGTATTAACAATCGCATCTACACGCGGCCGGAGCAAAATGGACTAGTCCTACAGTATCGCAATGGCGATAAGCCTCTAGATCTCTGGAGCGGAACGGCACTCCTAAGGGTGACACCATTTAAAAACTTCGATATTAATCTCAACTATGCCTTTGTCTTAGACAAGATGGAGGTTAAGGGGAAGACAAAACCTTTCTATATCCGCAACACGAGACCACATCACATCAATGGTACCGTACAGTATGGATATCGCTGGGGCATGTACACTCTCTCGGGGCAGCTCTCTGGGCGTTATCTCAGTGGGGTTACTTCAGCTGTCTATGATACCAAGAGTGAGGACTACAAGTATGAGTTTTATCCCGGCTATGCTCTATTCAGGGGTAGTATTTCTCAGCGCTGGAATAGTGGTATCATAGATGTCGATCTCGTCGTAGGGTGTGACAATATTTTGAACTACCTCACTCCAATTGTCGAGCAGGGGGCTTCGCTATCACCGGGACGAAGCTACTTTGTCTCTCTCTCTCTAAATTATTAAGGAACTATACAATATCTCCGTATGACTTTATCTAAGAAGCTTCTCTACTATATAGCTCTCCCAGTATTGCTGGGAGGCATTATCCTTTGTGGGTATTTCTTATGGCCCAAACCCGTGCGAGTGGCTTTGGTTAATATGCCAGACTTCGTAGCTTCCCGTATGGCAGAGGCTGTAGATAAGGAGAATGTCCGACTCTCTGTCGTTACCGACCTTTCAGAGCTTAGTAAGTATGACGCTATGATTGCCTTTGGCATGGGACTCGGATGGACAGAAGAGGATCGTGAACTCATTAAAAAGCTAGGGGAAGAACGGGGCTTGAAATATCTGGCTTACATGACCACCACGTCTGAGAATAGCATATCCAATATGGATTCACTACAGCAAGAGCGCCTGGAGATCTATCTAATGAATGGAGGTACGAGCAATTATCGCTCGGCTTTTAACTACGTCCGTAAGGAAATACTCGGCAAGACTCTCCGTGTAGGTAGTATAGAGGATCCGATAGAGTATGGGTATGACGTACTCTTTACTGATGAAGATCCTGATATGGCTTTTGATGATGTGGCAAGTTTCCAGAAATACTATAATGATCATGGGTACAAAGAGGGAGCTCCTCGCATAGCTCTCGTTACAGGCATTGCGGGTCCCTTTGGGTCTAGTAGAGGATACTTAGATGAATTGATAGGAGCTCTTGAAGAGACAGGCTTTAATGTCTATCCTATTAGCGCGATGTCTCGCAGACTAGACTTCCTCTCAGAAATAAATCCTCAGGCAGTCATTTACTTTGCTCATGGGCGTTTTGGCGGAGATCCCGCGATTCAATGGCTTAAGGAGCATAATATCCCAATTCTATCGCCTCTATTAGTCTCGGGAACTTATGATGAGTGGTTGAAGAGTAAGCAAGGCTTATGGGGAGGATTCCTTAGTCAGACGATTGTAACACCTGAGATAGATGGTGCAATAAGCCCTTTTGCCTTGGTTACATTGCTAGAGAATGAGCAGGGCTTTAAGGAGTTTCATACCATCCCAGAGCGATTGCCGGAGTTTTGTTCGCTACTCCATCGTTATGTCAAACTACAGACGATGGATAACGCTGATAAGAGGATAGCGCTCTTTTACTTCAAAGGTCCAGGGCAAAACAGCCTTGTGGCTCAAGGTATTGAGGTGGTCCCATCGCTGTATAACGTCTTAAAGCACTTGAAGAGTCAGGGCTATGACCTCACGGGATTGCCTGATACAGAGGAGCTATTTGCAAAAGATCTGATGTCTCGCGGAGCTCTCTATAATAATTATGCCGAGGGAAATCGGCAGATGATGCTTCACAGCCGGTATCCGGCCTTTGTATCTACAGCTGAATTGACGGGGTGGATTGACGATACTATGCCGCGGGCCCTGCGGGATAGCCTAGAGGAGCGGTATGGATCTATTCCTGGACACGATTTTACTCTGGAGCGGGATGGCATTGATGGCATAGCTGTGACACGACTAACCTATGGTAAAGTGGCTCTCTTACCGCAACCAGGTACGGGTAGTGGCGAATTAGACTTCAAGATGGTACACGGCTCTACTTCTGTACCGGCGTATCCTTATGTGGCGAGTTACCTGTGGGCCCGCAATGGTTGGCAGGCAGATGCTTTGATACACTTCGGGACTCATGGCAGTTTAGAGTTTATCCCAGGTAAACAGACTGCTCTAAGTAGTTATGATTATACCGATAGACTCGTGCGTGATCTGCCACACATATATTATTATACGACAGCCAATGTAGGCGAATGTATGATAGCCAAGCGTCGCTCTTACGGTCAGTCGGTCTCCTACTTAGCACCCCCCTTCATTAATACTCAGTTAGACAAAGAGGTGCAACCACTGCGTGAGCTCACGGATCGTTATCTAGCTTTGGAGAGAGATGACGAGACCCTATCTAAGCGAATCAAAGCAAAAGTCGTCGCAGAGGGGTTCCACAGAGATCTCAAACTAGATTCTATACGGACGACTCCCTATACGAGAGATGAGATAGAGCTTATAGCCAACTTTATTGATGAGTTAGCTAATGCAAAGATCGTGGGTGGAATGTACAAGACAGGGGTGCCCTTCTCGCCCGATAAGATACGCTCGAGTGTGCGTCTCCTCTCCGTTGATCCGATAGCCTATGCTCTCGCACAGATAGACAAGTCTCGAGGTTTGATTACGGATGCTCAGATTAAGGATGATGTCTACTTTAATGTTCACTATCTCCGTCCTGCCGATCGATTTGTAGTTCGCGTTCAGGATAGAGAGATCGGAGCTCAAGAGGTTGAGACTCTTGTACAATCGCTAGGTGTTAAGGCTACAGAGCTAGCTCGTGTAGACCAATACCTCAAGCCAAAAGAGACGACCTCAGATCATCCCAACGGAATGCCAAAAGGCATGCCCCAAGGTATGCCTAAGGGTATGGGCAAGGGAGCTCCTAAAGGTATGCCTAAGGGTATGATGGGGGGAGGAATGCCACCTCATGGAGATCAGTCGGGTGAGCAGATGAATAGGGATCCGCAGTTAGACCTTCTCGTCGAGGGAGTGAGTCTATTACGTCGTTCGGTGGCTCAGATCCCATATTATCGTCATATGCTCGAAGTGTCTCCACAGTTAGAGTTAGTCTCTCTGACCAATGCTCTTCGGGGAGGGTATACTGCGCCTTCATCAGGTGGCGATTATATTGCTAGTCCCTCCGTACTTCCTACGGGGCGTAATCTCTACGCTATAGACCCTGAGATGGTCCCAACTGAGAAAGCCTGGCAGGATGGTCAGCAGCTAGCCGATGCACTTCTCGCAGACTATCGCTCTCGCCATAGTGATTCGATACCTCGCAAGGTGAGCTTTACGCTGTGGAGTAGTAGCTTCATAGAGAGCGAGGGTACGACAGTTGCTGAGATTATGGCTCTACTGGGTGTTGAACCAGTCCGTGATCGCCGTGGCAAGGTTATCGATGTACGCGTTATCCCGATCAAAGAGCTAGGCAGACCACGTGTTGATGTCGTTGTACAAACCTCTGGGCAGCTCCGAGACATCGCAGCCTCTCGGCTTTTCCTCTTGCAAAAGGCCATGGATCTTGTTGCCGATACGAAGGATGGTAATACGCCCAATCAGATAGCCCTCGGGCGAGTAGAGGCTGAGAGAGTACTATTAGAGCATGGCGTGCCTCCCGAAAAGGCTCGCAAGCTGAGTGGTAAGCGTATCTTCGGTGGGCTAAATGGTGCTTATGGTACTGGTATCCAAGAGATGGTCGAGAGCGGAGACCGATGGGAGAAGGAGAGTGAGATTGCCGAGGTATACCTAAATAATATGGGAGCTATCTATGGCGATGAAGACCTCTGGGGTGAAACAGCCAAGGGGATCTTCGAGGCTGCATTGCAAAATACCGATGCCGTCGTCCAGCCTCGCCAGAGCAATACGTGGGGAGCACTAAGCTTGGATCACGTATATGAGTTCATGGGTGGTCTGACACTCTCTGTGCGTCATATCACGGGCAAGGACCCCGAGGGGTACTTCACGGATCTGCGCAACCGTCGTCGTGTTAAAACGCAAGAGATCAAGCATGCTATCGGTATCGAGGCTCGTACTACCATCCTCAATCCCACCTATGTACGTGAGCAACTCAAGGAGGGAGCTGGAGCCGCAAACGCTATCGATGAGACGATACGCAATACCTACGGATGGAATGTGATGAAACCCTCTGCTATCGATAAGGAACTCTGGGATGATCTCTACGACATGTACGTAGTGGATAAGCATCAGCTGGGTACGGTAGACTTCTTTGAGCAGCACAATCCTGCGGCACTGCAGGATCTCACGGCAGCTATGATGGAGACCATTCGCAAGGGATATTGGCAGGCTACGGCAGAGCAAAAGCGGACTATAGCCCAACTCCATGCCAACTCTCTAGCAAAGGCTGGCGCAGGTTGCAGCGGCATGGTCTGTGATAATGTCAAGCTACGCAATCTCATTAAGGAGCAGCTGACTCCAGAGTTGCAGCAACAATATACGACAGCACTAGAGACGGCTCTCAAGCCTACTACAACGTCTGACCAGAAGCAGCAGATCCTATCTAAGGATAGTGATAAGACTAGAGGTAAAAACAAGGGTAAATCATCCGCAAAGGCAGATGTGAGTGATACGCTCTCGACGACTAATATCCTCATTATTGGAGGGGGCGTGCTGATTCTCATCCTTGTTGTATCCATCTTTTATAATAGACGTAAGAGACGCTCCTAGATATTTGGTAGTGACTATTACGGAGTTGTTGTGAATTCTCCGCGGGGACAAATCTCAATAGCTCCGTAATAGTCGATTGTTTATCCCGTAAGAGTCAAATGAGTATCCCGTAGTGACGGATTATTTATCCCGGAATTATGGATAGACGATTCTATAACAAACACCTCTACCTTATGGCGAGTGTGGAAGATAGAGCTTTTGCGGATAAACTGAATGGCGGAAGAGACTTACCCCTCCTCAGAGATAAGTTGCTCCGATAGGACTCATAGATATATCCCTTGTGCCTACACCCTCAACTCTATATTGAACTAGAAAAAATATGCTCCTTGTCGTCACGCTTTTTGCCCTTTTAGAGGCCCTTGCTACCTCAGCGGTACGATCCGATC
Source organism: uncultured Porphyromonas sp. (assembly GCA_963543315.1). Taxonomy (GTDB): domain Bacteria; phylum Bacteroidota; class Bacteroidia; order Bacteroidales; family Porphyromonadaceae; genus Porphyromonas. Next base: position 21,410 of record CAUUAW010000012.1, on the reverse strand, counting down.
GTAGGATACGCCTAGTGCATGCAGGGCTATACGTCGTGGGGCTCGTGGTGACACATCAAGCCACACTAAGGATTAGTAAGTTGTCACTAGATGCTATGCTACGAGAGCCTAATAATCTCTCTACACTGGCTATCCTGGTCTCTATGGAGCTCCTTCTTACAATGGCTGTCGTAACCTATAGACAAGCACACCATACATTGAGAGCTATATATCTGCGTGAGGGACTCGTGGTAGCGGTCATGTCGGCTTGTCATCGGATTGCGGTGTGGATCCCCTCACTCTTGATGCTCCCTGCACTATGCTACCTACGCAGTTACATCATCTACAGTATACCGGGAGTTAATTACTGGGCTGTTACAGTGACGATTGCGGTGATACTCGTGCTACTCATAGAGTTGATACCCCGCATTATCCGAGATCGAGAACTACTACGATTACTATCAACGCTCTTGGCTGGAGCCCTAGCTGTGGGAAGTGTGATCGCTTACATCCTGATTCCAGAGCAGGTCGTCCAGTGTAATACGGCGCTGGAGACGAGTTCGTGGCGCGAGCTTTGGATACTCTTGGGGACACTCTCTGCTGGCATCCTGATAGGCTATATAGCTTTTGGTTTTAAGGATCGCAGACCCTTTATAAAACGATAGATATTCACACTCCAGATAATTATGAAGTTTATTTCAGACACGATGTTTCTCCTTTCCAATGGCCTCCTAATACCGGTGATCATTGGTCTCCTATTACTCTTCCTCTTAGCGTTACTAATGCTGGGGGGACTCATCGAGCGGGCGCAGCGATATAAGCGATTGCAACGAAGATACTTCTCCCACCCGAGAGAAAACTCTGACGAACTCCTAAATAGATTGAGGTCAGAGCTATGCTCAGATAGTGGGAAGCAAGATCATAGAGACCTATTTGAGGAACTGCTTAAAGAGCTCCTCAATGCACCTTCCGCTCAGCGCGAACTCTTGATAGGGGAGTACGAGCTGCGTCTGGACAAAAGACTGACATATCCTCAAGTCTTGACTAAGTTCGGGCCAATACTTGGTTTAATGGGGACTCTGATACCGATGGGTCCTGCTCTCGTCGGGCTGAGCAGTGGTGACATGGCGACCATGGCGTATAATATGCAAGTTGCCTTTGCGACGACGGTATTGGGTCTATTTGTGTCGGCAATCGGATATCTGGTCTTACAGAGACTGCATCGCTATCATCATCAAGAGTTGATATACATAGACTACATTGACGAACTCTTAAACCAAGCTGACAATGAGAAGAGGTAAGAGACGTACGCTACGACACGACGAGACGGATCCCTCGTCTTTGGTGAGCAACTTATTTGACGTAGCGATGGTCTTTGCGGTAGCTCTGATGGTAGCCCTCGTGACTAAGTTCAGCATGACAGAGATGCTTACTCAGGAGGATTTTACCATTATTAAAAATCCCGGTAAGGACGACATGGAGATTATCTCTAAAAAGGGGACAACCATCGAGCGATACACACCTACCGACAGCGATAATGCATCCGATCAAAGACGTGGTAAGCGTGTAGGCGTCGCCTACGAGCTGGAGAATGGCGAGGTCGTCTACATCCCAGAGGAGTAAAGACCCATATAATACATAACAATAACAAGCTATGAATAAACAAATACTTACTATCTTGAGACTCTCAAGTCTCATCATTTTATCCTTATGCCTCTTCAGTAAATCGCTGAGGGCACAGGAATTAGTTTTCCTTGAGACTCCTTTTGATCCCTCTCTAGACTATGAACAGCTGCTACCGGGAGACCAAAAAGGTACGGCATCGTGGACAGCAGACACTAAAACTCTCTTGCTACGAGATGTCCAAGCCAGTGTTCTCTCGAAGATATTGACTGGATGGATGCCCGAAGAGATAACGATCCGTGTAGAGGGTACTAATAGTATAGTCTCCACGGGCTATGAAGATGCTATCCAAATGCGCTCTTCCGTCCGCATTACAGGTCCAGGTTCACTCAGTATTACCTCTAATGGTGGATACGCTTACGCTTGCCGTAATGGGGGCTCTCTGACAATCTCAGATGGAGTCTCTGTGACAGCGATTGGTAATTATGGGGGAATCGTTGGAGACTTCATGACTTCTACATTGCTCATTGATAAAGCTTACGTGACTGCTTCGACACTTAACAATGCAGGTGTCGCATCTATTGGCTACTTTTCCGAGATAGATCTGAGGGGTTGTGCTATTTCGTCTCCTGCCGGAGCTAAGATTGCAGAGCTCAATGAGACAATGTCTATAACCGTAGACGGTAAAGAAGAGTACGCCGGAGAGGTTATCATCGCTCCTCAGCAGGCTTATTACCATGTGACTATTGCGGAGTCTGAGCATGGACGCATTGTAGCTCCAGAAGGTGTTGACCTGACACATTTACTCGGGGGGTCCTCGATAGTGTTTAAGGCAGAGCCAGAGGATGGCTATGCTTTGACGAAGCTTATGGCTGGTACCGAGGATATAACTAATACCCGGACCTTAGTTGTCAAGGGAGATGTGACGGTGACTCCTACTTTTACTCCCATCAAGACCTATCGTGTGTCTCTACAAAAGCCTGATCATGGTAAGCTCTCTGTACGAGAGACTGAGTTTGATCTGACGAAGGTCCCCGAAGATGCTGTCCTACACTTCATATGTACGCCTGACAACGGGTATGAGCTTGAGGAGGTAAAAGCTGGAGATCAGGATATTACACAGAGTCTATACGTTAAGGTAAATGCTGATATGGAAGTCTCTGCACGATATAAAAAGATCCCCGTCCCCACCTACAAGGTTACAATTTCTGTCTTAGGCTATGGTCAAGTTACGGCCGATTGTCCAGACATGGCAGCAGTCCCCGATGGTACAATGGTACATCTCACCTGCACGCCTAAGGATGATCATTATTATCTTGCGAACTTGCAAGCTAATGGTGAAGATATAATGGATAGCAAGAACTTTATGATTGACGGGGAGGATGTACAGGTTAAAGCAACATTTAAGGAGCACACCGCTATCGAAGAGCCATCCCAGACTACCCTTTACACACTCACTCGCTCAGGAGACAATCTAGTCATCTCGGGCGTTCTATCTAACCACCCCGTCTCCCTCGTGACACTGACTGGAGAGACTCTGTTCCGTCGCGAGATCGCCGTAGGGGAATCATTGGTTATTGACCTCAAAGGCATCCCATCTGGTGCCTATATACTATTTATAGGTAACTCGGCATATAAATTCAATTTATAAACTGACGATTCATATGAACTATACAAAGCAAGCATTCACTTATCTACTTCTTTTGCTCACAACAACACTCTCGCTCACGGCGCAGAGGGTTACCGATCCGACCGCGTTCAACGCTTTTTATCACGTACCCAATAGCTATACACATCGCTTGTCAGCCGTTAAGGCAATCTTCGGTTATGAAGATTTAGAGTACTTCTACGATAACCGCAACAATCTCATGCGTATGGACCACTACCAGACGGATGAGACGAGTGGGAAGCGCCAGTTAGTCAGCTATGACCGCTATCTTTACAACAAGCATGGGCAGTGTGAGCAAATAGAGACTTATGACTTCCGAAAGGATAATCCTGGGCTAGTCGTCTCCAAGCGAGAGTTTTTTGATTACAATAGTAAGGGGCAAGTGACCTTGTACACACGCTGGTACAACCACAATACCGTAGCGACAGACACAACGCTTGTTGCTGACCAAAAAATTACCATTGAGTACACTGAGAGTGGATTACCTAATAAGGCCCACGTACGCTTTTTGGATCCGCGGAACTTCGAGTGGTACGAATCCTTTGATATAAGTTTGGAGTATAATGCTCGCGGTCAGCTGTACAAGAGAGTGTCGAAATATCCAGACGGTGGCACTTTTGAAGAGGAGGAGATAACCTTCGATAAGGATGGGCGTTATATAACCTCTCTCAAATTAACTGCCGAGGATGGTAAGGTCACAGAGTGGTTATATCCTGTGGATAACGATGGGAACCTCACCTCTCTTGGTACGTCAGACTTTCCCATGACGTTTAGCTTCGTATCGGGGCAAGCAGCAGAGAAAACGTTCTACCCGCAGCCTCACCTGGCAACGCTACTCCTCTATGGGATGAAAAACTATACCTTCCTCAATATTCCTCTGCTATACAATCCTTCTAAAGAGGCTGTCGAAGCCGATGTTACCAATGGGGGCAACTTTATTTACGAAAACAATAAGCCGACTGCCGTAGAGTCACTGCAGAGCTCCCCTGAGTGTACCTTAGCTTGTGATGCTAATAGTTGGATTGTCTATGGTGCTACTGTTACCACTCTGCTATATGATCTCGAGGGGCATTGTCTGCAGCTTGTCGAGCCAATAGAGAATACAGCTGTCGTCCATAAAGCTTTGCTACCCGAGGGGAGCTACCTTATCAAGAGTGGATCTCAGGTGTTTAAGGTCATTCGCTAGCCTATCTCTAACTTAAGGAGGACAAATAAATTAAAGGTCCTTAGTACTACAAAGTCTAAAGGTGACGTATTATCAAGTAATGCGTCACCTTTATTGTATCTGGGCGATAGCTCTTAGTATAGCTCCCCCCAGAGTGCATAGGGGGCCGTACATCAGAGGGGAAATAAAATGATTCCCAAATAGTAAATTGAGGATTTCGGAATACTTGATTGTCAATTAGCGAATAATCGATCGAGTATTACGGAGTAAATATTTTGTCACTCCAGAGATCCTCTCAGATTACTAGAGAGTAAATCTTCGCCCTAGTCACTCCTATCGGGTCGTAATCCCGAATGAAAAAGATAGCAACCATGGTAATCTGTATTACATCCCCTTAAGATGTACTATGATATGACGGGAAGCTATAAAGCAGTATTACTCCGTGATAACCGTGAGGATGCGGGTCCCATCGCTGAGGGTCTCAATATGGATGACTGCTGTGTCGTCTGGTAGTAGCGGTGCAATCACGTCGGGCCACTCGACATAGCAGCGATCTCCAGAGCAGATATACTCGGCAAGTCCTATCTGATCAGCGTCTGCCAGATGCTCTAATCGGTAACAGTCTATGTGGTAGATGGTGTTATTTGTGCAAGTCGTATAGACATTGATAATAGCAAAGGTGGGGCTGTTGACCACTTCGTCTTCAGGAGCTCCGTCTAGCCGGCAGAGTTCATGTACGAGGGTCGTTTTCCCTGCTCCTAGATCTCCTTGGAGGGCAATGACGGAGTGCCCTCTAAGCATAGAGTGTACCTCTTTGGCAATGTGAGGTAAGTCGGATAGGCTTGGTAATACGAGGCGCATAAAGAGCAAAAATATTAGCGAGGCGTGAGCGTGATACAGGGCACGAGCATCTCCTCCATCGAGATGCCTCCATGCTGGAGTGTATCTCGGTAGTAATTGACGTAGTAATTGTAGTTGTTAGGATAGGCGAAGAAATTCTGCTCGTAGCAAAATACATACCCATCCGTCAGGTGAGAGATGGGCAGCCCTATCTCTTTTGGGTTTCTGGGTGCATATACCTCTTTTGAGTCAAAGGAGAGACTTTGCCCAAGCTTATAGCGTAGATTGGTTGATGTATTGCGATTGCCTACTATCTTGACTGGTTTGTGCACCCGGACACTCCCATGATCTGTGGTTAGGATGATCTTAGCATCCATCTGGGCTATCTGCTCGAAGAGTCGGTATGTCGTAGAGTGTCGGAACCAACTCTGTGTTAACGAGCGATAAGCAGCCTCACTACTGGCGAGTTCTCTAATCATCTTACTTTCGGTACGAGCGTGCGATAGCATGTCGACAAAGTTGAGGACGATCACGTTTAGGGGATTATCTTTTAGCTCCTTTAGCTGACCGAGTAGCCGCTCTCCAAAAGAAGTCTCGTAGACCTTCCGATAAGCAAAGCTGTAGGGCTTGCGGTATCGTTTGAGTAGGCTAGCAATCATCGGACCCTCATTGAGGTTCTTGCCCTCCTCGCTCTCCTCATCGACCCATAGCTCGGGGAAGAGCTGTGCAATATCCAGAGGCATGAGACCAGAGAAAATAGCATTCCGAGCATACTGTGTCGCTGTTGGCAGGATAGCCGTATACATACTGTCATCAAAGGTAAAGAGCCCACTCAGCATCTCCTGTACGGCTAACCATTGATCCCAACGGAAGTTGTCGATTAGGATAAAGAAAACATGCTCCCCACGGTCGAGTAGAGGAAAGACCTTGTCTCGCATCAGCGTATGACTCATCGTCGGGGCAGTCTGAGGATCTTTTATCCACCCTTCGTACTCCTTGACGATATATTTGGAGAATAATCTATTAGCCTCGTCACGCTGAGATAGAAGAGTCTCAGTCATCTCAGGGAGATAGTCGTCTACTTGCAAGACCCATTTGGAGATTTCTTTGTAGACCGCCATCCACTCCTCTATTGTTACAGCATTATTGATACGTGAGGAGAGTTCACGAAAAGCCTGGATGTAGTTCTGCTGTGTGGCGGCGGAGACGATTTGCTCCCGATGTAGTACCTTTTTTAGAGAGAGAAGTAGTTGGTGTGGGTTGACAGGCTTGATGAGATAGTCTGCGATCTGCTGGCTGATTGCCTCATTCATGAGATGCTCCTCCTCACTCTTAGTAACCATCACAACGGGGAGATAGGGATAGAGCCGTGCAATCTGTGCCAGAGTATCCAGACCGGATAAGCCGGGCATCTGCTCATCGAGGAATATTAAGTCGTATCTCCGCTCTTGAAGTAAGACGAGAGCATCAGCTCCACTCACGCAAGGTGTCACCTCGTAGCCGTGCTGCTCTAGGAATATCATGTGGGGTCTCAGTAGATCTATCTCGTCATCTACCCAGAGTATCTGTATTATAGCCATAGGTGCCTAGCTTAAAGTGTGGAAAGATTATGTCAATGGTTGAGATACCAATCGTAGAGTCGTGGGATGCCTACGGCAAGGGGCGTCGTAGCAGTATAGCCTAGAGATGCGAGGCGTGTCAGGTCTAAGAGCTTGCGAGGTGTACCATCTGGTTTCGTATTGTCCCAATCAATGCGTCCTCTATAGTGAGTTGTCGCAGCAATAAGCGTAGCAAGAGAGCGGATAGATACCTCTTCTCCAGAGCCAATATTGATATGCGTGTTGCGTATCTCCCGGTCGCTTGCGTCATACAGTTGAGTAAATGTCACATCCTCTGCGATCCGTATGCAAGCCTCTGCGAGATCATCACTCCACATGAACTCTCTCAGTGCCGAGCCAGTCCCCCATAGTTGCAAGCTCGTTGTCGTGATCCCGTAGCGTGCTAATACCGAGGTGAAATCTTCTATACTACTCTGCTCGGTCAATCCTCTCAAAGGGCGCTTTGCTACATCTCGCTGTAGGGTCTCAAGGTCGCCATGATAAAGGGCCCCTGCGAGGTGTAGCTTGCGAATCATCGCTGGGAGTACATGACTATTGATTAAATCAAAATTATCCCCATAGCCATACAAATTTGTCGGCATCACTGATAGATAATTCGTGCCATACTGCAGATTCATGCTTTCGCACATCTTCATCCCTGCAATCTTCGCCAGAGCATAAGGCTCGTTTGTGTACTCTAATGGGGAGGTGAGTAGTGCATCCTCTCGCATCGGCTGAGGAGCTAGGCGAGGATATATACAGCTACTACCGAGGAATAGCAGTCCCTCCACGCCATGCTTTAGAGCATTGGTGAGGACATTTTGTTGTATCCCTAGGTTATTGATGATGAAGTCTGCTCGGTACGTTTGGTTAGCCATGATCCCGCCTACGTGAGCTGCTGCGAGGAATATGTAGTCAGGTCTCTCTGTCTCCATGAAGTGATCTACAGCCGCTGCGTCAAGTAGATCCAGCTCCCAGTGAGTACGTGTGATGATACGCTCGTACCCCTTAGCTTTTAACTGGCGGAGGATCGCTGATCCGACCAAGCCTCGATGACCAGCTACATAGATACAGCTCTCTCGTGTCAACCGTCTCATAAGCCTTGAGTCTCCTTAATAAACAGTTTTAGATCGCTCTCAACCATTCGTTTTACCAGCTCCTCAAAGGGAGTCATACGAGGATTCCAGCCCAATAGCTCCCGAGCCTTCGTCGGATCTCCTAGTAGTGCTTCCACCTCAGCCGGGCGGAAGAAACTCTCATCTACCTCTACCAAGACACGACCGGTCGCACAGTCTACTCCCTGCTCGTAAAGCCCCTCTCCACGCCACTCGAGGTCTATCCCAACATACTTAAAGGCGAGTGTGGCAAACTCTCGTACCGAGTGTTGCTCACCCGTAGCTATAACAAAATCCTCTGGAGTATTCTTTTGGAGCATCAGCCACATACAGTACACATAGTCCGGGGCATAGCCCCAGTCTCGTAGGGCATTGAGATTGCCTAGATAGAGCTTATCTTGCAACCCAAGTCGGATGCGAGCTGCAGCCATTGAGATCTTACGCGTGACGAAATTCTCTCCCCGTCGCTCACTCTCATGGTTAAATAGGATCCCATTGACCGCATACATCCCATAGCTCTCACGATAGTTGCGCACGATCCAGTAAGCATAGAGCTTGGCACAGGCGTAAGGTGAGCAAGGACGAAAGGGGGTCAGCTCACACTGAGGTGTCTCCACCACATGACCATACAGTTCGCTTGTAGAGGCTTGGTATATGCGCACTGTTTGGCTCAAGCCCAGTATGCGCACAGCCTCCAGTAATCGTAGTGTGCCAATGGCGGTTACGTCGCCCGTGTACTCCGGTACGTCAAAGGATACCTTCACATGACTTTGCGCTGCTAGGTTGTATACCTCCGTAGGTTGGACCTCTTGGATGATGCGTATGAGTGAAGAGCTATCAGTCATATCCGCCCAATGAAGGTTTATCTTACGCTTCTGCCCCTGGTCTCGTATCCACTCATCGAGGTAAAGATGCTCGATGCGCGCCGTGTTAAAGTAAGAGGCACGGCGTAGTGTGCCGTGTACCTCATAACCTTTGGAGAGGAGTAGCTCGGCGAGATAAGAGCCATCTTGCCCCGTGATACCTGTGATGAGTGCTATAGGTTTTGACATAAATCGGTAATTATTTGCAGCCGCTGTGCGTTGCAGCAGCTCATATTTGGATCACAATCCCAAAGGTACAAAAAATGAAACCTCTGCATCATTGCCCCATAATTACGAAATCTCCATTTCATGACTCCCGAATAAGCAAATGACCTCTCCGGGGTCATCGGCGGGTAATACCGTGGGGATTTCCGGATAATACCGTAATGGAGCTTATCGCAAGCGGGGGTAAGACGATTGAGGGGTGTTGATAGGCGTTTGCTACTACAGTTAGATGAGAGCCCGACTGGCTGGGTGTCTTTACCATGATTCACCCTATTTGTTGTACATTTGTAGCATATGTCGGTAGAGCAGATCCCTCTGGCAGAGCGTATGCGTCCTAAGACACTCGGAGAGTACGTAGGGCAGTCGCATCTAATAGGTGCGGGAGCTCCGCTGCGCATCATGCTAGAGCGTGGGCATATCCCCTCGATGATCTTGTGGGGTCCCCCGGGGGTCGGTAAGACGACCCTGGCCCAGGTAATCTCTAGGACGATGCAGTGTGACTGCTATAGCCTATCCGCTGTGGGGGCTGGCGTTGCAGATGTGCGCAATACGCTACAGCAAGTGCGGGAGGCTCAGGGGGGGATCTTCTCACAAGGCAAGGGGCGTCCGATACTATTTATCGATGAGATACACCGCTTCTCTAAGTCACAGCAAGACTCTCTCCTAGCTGCAGTCGAGCAGGGTCTTGTGTCGCTGATTGGAGCAACAACAGAAAATCCATCCTTCCAGGTGATCCGCCCGCTTCTCTCCCGTTGTCAAGTCTTCGTATTAAAGTCTCTGGAGGCCCCTGATCTGTCGCGATTGATCGATAGAGTATTAACGCAGGATCCCCTATACAATCGTAGCTCAATAACCATCGAGGGAGCAGACCGAGATCTGCTTATACATCTCTCCGGAGGGGACGCTCGTAAGCTGCTTAATCTCCTAGAGATGACCCTCTCGATGGTATTAGGACAGCAGACAGAGGGTACTAACATCCGAATCTCTGGGGAGGAGATAGCTCGCGTGGCTCGACAGCAACCAGCGGCTTTTGACCGTGATGGAGAGCTGCATTATGACATAGCCTCAGCATTTATCAAGAGTATACGAGGTAGTGATCCCGATGCGGCTCTCTATTGGATGGCGCGACTCATAGAGGGTGGTGAGGAGCCACGATTTATAGCACGCAGAGTGGTCATCTCGGCGGCTGAGGATATAGGTCTGGCAAACCCACAAGCCCTCGTAGTGGCTCAGGCAGCCGCTGATGCGGTCGACTTCATCGGCTGGCCAGAGGGTCGGATACCGCTAGCTGAGGCAGTTGTGTATTTGGCTGGGTCACCCAAGAGTAATTCAGCCTATCTTGCTATAGATAGTGCCTTGGCGAGGGTCCGAGAGACGGGAAATTTGCCAGTCCCGCTCCATCTACGCAATGCTCCGACGAAGCTAATGTCTGATCTGGGCTACGGTGTCGACTATCGCTATCCACACGACTATCCGAAGCACTACACGGGGCAGCAGTATCTGCCTGATGACTTAGTCGGGACACACTTCTACACCCCCCAGCAGGTTGGTCAGGCAGAGCGTATGATAAGTACTTACCTTGACTTCATCGCTGAGGATGGAGGTTCTAGTCGATAGCTTGTGGCTAGGGTCTTACTACCAAAAAGAGTATCTTTGCACATGCTCAATTAGCCTCTAAAGCTTATGACACAGAGAGCGAAATGGTTTACCGCTGTCAGCCTCATCTTACTGCTTGTAGGGTGTGGCGTAGTGCCTATCACAGGACGTCAACAATTGAATTTGATCTCTGATACAGAAATATCAACTATGAGTGAGCAGCAGTACAGGCAGTTTATTGGCAAAGTGAAGGTAGATAATAACTCAGTACAGGGTCGGCAAACACTGCGTGTAGCCAAGCGCATAGCGCAAGCAACGGATAATTATTTGCGTAATAACGGATATGATCGAATAGCAGCGGCGACACAGTGGGAGTTTAACTTCGTCAGGGACAATCAGGTGAATGCGTTTTGTATGCCAGGTGGTAAGATAGTCGTGTATAGTGGTCTCCTAAATGCGACGAAGGCTACAGATGAAGAGCTGGCAGCAGTTATAGCCCACGAGGTGTCGCATGCTGTGGCAAAGCATGCGAATGAGCGGATCAGTCGCGAGCTGATTACACAGCTGGGGGGGCAGATCTTGAGCGGGGCGATCGGTGCTCGCAGTGCTGCTCTTGGGAATATACTCCAGCAAGTATATCCGATTGGCTCACAACTGCTAGTGACTCTACCGTATGGACGCAAGCAGGAGTACGAGGCGGATAAGATCGGTATGGTATTTATGGCCATGGCTGGCTATGACCCTGCGGCAGCAGTGACGCTGTGGCAGAAGATGGCAGCCCAAGGGAGTAAAACGCCTGAACTGCTCAGTACACACCCAAGTGACGAGAACCGAATACAGGCTATCCGAGAGTCCCTCCCCGAAGCTCGGCAATACTATCTGGGTAGAGGAGTAATGTATCAAAGTCCCAAGAGACGGATACAATCATTAGACAAGATCATCTATCAGGAGAAACGTCAGAGTAAGAGTAATTTGAGGGAGAGCAATACCACTTATAAGGGTGAGGGTGGAGGCTTTCACTTTGAGCCTACGAGCAGATGACATCAGTACAATGTGATTTAGCCGTATGGAATGAGGTAGCTATAGCAGTGGGCTTGGAGCTACTCCCTGTGGGTACTCACCTTGATGCCGTAAAGCTGTGTCCCAATAACTGCGAGCGAATCCTCACTGGACGATGTCTTTGTAAGAAATTACGACCTCTGTGGCAGTTTGTGACTAACCTATGATAATAATATACCTTTTGTAAGTATGATACGTACCGCACCACACCCCCTGCTAGCTCTACTCATTGCAATATTTTTAGTAGGATGCCATAAGGGGACGAGGCATGAACAAACCAATCGGCAGGCCACTGAGATCGCAGAGCCACCGACGCCTTTTGATGCAGATAGTGCATACCATAACATTGCTAGACAAGTATCCTTCGGACCTCGCGTACCAGGTACAAAGGGACACACGGCATGTCTCGCATGGATGAGGGAAATATTGACGAGCTACGGTGCTACATTGACAGAGCAATCCTTTGAAACTACGGCACATGACGGGTTAAAACTTCCCTTGACGAACTTGATCGCATCTTTTAATCCCGAGGCTCCTCGGCGAATGCTCCTGATGGCGCATTGGGATACACGTCCTTGGGCTGATAAAGATGACAATAGCGCTAATCATGATCGTCCAATCCTCGGTGCCGATGACGCTGGTAGTGGCGTTGGTGTACTGATAGAGATCGCACGCCTCCTCGGGGGGGAGGCACCATTAGAGGAGTTGGGCGTAGACATAGTACTCTTTGACGGGGAGGATTATGGCGCTTACTCGGAGGAGGATAGCTGGTGTCTAGGATCTACATACTGGAGTAAGCATCCGCATATTGCCGGATACCAAGCGATGGGAGGCATCTTGCTTGATATGGTTGGCGGGAAGGATGCGACCTTCTATTGGGAGGCCTACTCTAAGAGTTATGCCTCACAGCTTCTCTCTAAAGTATGGACTCAGGCGGCTCAACTGGGATATGGCTCTTACTTCCGCCAAGCTGATGGAGGAGGGCTTACGGATGATCATGTGCCAGTTATTAAGAATCTAGGCATTCCCTCGATAGATATTATCAATTACAATCCTCAAAGTGCAGAGGGCTTTGCCCCATATTGGCACACAATGCAAGATGACATGAGCAATATCTCAGTCCCCACGCTCAGTGCTGTAGGGCATACTGTTGTAGCCCTACTGCAAGAGCTGGATGCTCCCGAGAACTAGCTTTATACTTATGACTATAGACGAAAGACAAGAAGACCTCATCGCACAGTTCGAATTAGTCGATGATTGGATGGATCGTTACCAGATGATCATTGATTTAGGCGACCAATTGGAGCCTGTAGACGCGACAGAGCGGACAAGCGAAAACCTTATTGATGGCTGTCAAAGTCGTGTGTGGATTGTCATATCGACCCAGTCAGACGGGACTCTCCACCTCAAGGCTGATAGCGATGCTCTCATTACCAAAGGCATTGCGGCCATGCTCCTCTACTGCTATAACGACCAGCCAGCGAAAGCTATCGTAGATACTCCTCTATACTTTATCGAGCGACTTGGGTTACAGTCCCATCTTTCGCCCACACGGAGCAATGGATTGCAATCTATGTATGAGACGATAAGACGACGTGCGGCGGAGTGCCTAGACCGAAAAGCCTGAGACTACACCCCAAATACTATGACACCTTTTCGATTGATTGACGTAGCTGATCGCCCCACACTCTTCCCTTATATAGATTACGCTGCCGAGCCAATTTGCGACATATCCTTTGCCAATCTCTATGGATGGGCACTCCAGTACGAGACGGCCTGGGCTATAGGAGGTACCCAAACGCTAGTCATACGCTTTCGCTCGCCGAGACGTAGTCATCCCGTCTACCTTTGCCCATTTTGCTGTAATGACAACTCCTGGACGAAAACTATTGAAGAGCTTATGGAGATCTCTGAGCAAGAGGATTATCCTTTGGTTTTCATGGGTGTCACACCAGGCTGTAAGGAGAGGCTAGAGCGCCTATTCCCGAACGAGTTTGTCCATATCCAGGATGACGACTACATAGACTATGTGTATCTAAGAGACAAATTAGCTCGTCTCAATGGTAAGAAGCTCCAGCCGAAGCGTAATCATATCAATCGCTTTGTGGCGAAATATCCGAACTACCGTTACCGGCCCATCACGACTGGTGATCTAGGGCGTGTGGCACTCTTTGCTGATGCATGGCTAGAGCATGCCGAGGAGACCGAGGGGGCAGATCCGAGTCTTCATATGGAGAGACGAGTTATACAACGCTTTTTGGACAACTATGAGCCTCTTGGCATGACGGGAGGGCTTGTAGAGATAGATGGTGAGATCGTTGCCTTTACTCTCGGATCTCCAATTACTAGGGAGGTATATGATGTGCACATTGAGAAGGCTCGCTATGATATAGACGGAGCCTATACCATTATTAATAGAGAGTTCGCCCGTAGCATTCCCGAGCAGTACATTTATGTGAATAGAGAGGAGGATCTTGGGCTCCCAGGCTTGAGGCAAGCTAAGGAGTCTTACCATCCGGATATAAGGCTGGTAAAGCATACTTGTATCTGGAGACATCCGGAGTTAGAGGGTAAATCAATATAAGAGCCCTATGGTAACTCTACAATCGCACTCGCAGAGACTCTATGAAGAAATCTGGCGCAGCACTTTTGCAGATAGCGAGGCGTTTGTAGCCCTCTACAGTCGATCCGTTTACTCTCTCCAGCGCACGCACATGTTGACGGCAATAGACCAAAGCCGATCGCTTAGCCACGTGCAGTATATACCCTATAAGATGCGCTACAAAGAGAGCTATTGGTGTGCTGGATACATCTCTGGAGCTGCAACAAGGCGGGAGCAGCGTGGCAAGGGTTTGGTACAGCATCTCATGCGTGCGGCACATCAACAAATGTGGCGTGAGGGATGTCTCTGTGCATTTTTGATACCTGCTGAGGAGTGGCTCTATGACTTTTACCAAAAGATGGGTTATGCAATTCTCTATGGCAAGCGTCTCACACCGAGACTATCGGATGAGCCTACAGAGATATCCCCATGGGATGCTTGGCAACGCTATAATCGTTGGCAAGGAGATCTGGCACAGCTACATCCTACGGTTGTGCAAACTTTTCGGCAGTGGTGTACTCTGCGGGAGAGCTTAGCCCTTGAGGAGGGAGGCATTGGAACTTTTGAGAAGTACCAATACTACTATTTTAAAGATCCGTTAGGGGAGATCTGCACCTCATTAGCTATCCCTCCCGTGGGAATGCTCGCCGATAATCAGATAGACCTGTGTGCACCCTTTGCTATGCTACGACCTCTCCGTATCCCTCAGCTGTTACAATGGGCGGTCGACCTTGACATGATTCAAATAGATGTACTACCTGATGCGGTGGTGGATGAGGGGAAGATCGTATTCAACCTACTGGACTCGCAGATCCCTTTTAATACCGGTCGTTACAGCATTGACTTAAGAAGCTCTAAGGTCCTCTTTGCCCCCCACTCCAGTAATCGTCTACACAAACCGATAGCACCAGATCAACTGCTGGGGGCTATACCTATCCTTCAGCATACCTTGGTGTATGCAATGATGGAGTGACGAGTATTTACGAAGATTATCCCCGGAGTCGTCGTTGGTTTATTTGGTAAATCTCATATGCGTATCCCGGGATCTTTATTTAGCTATTCCCGAGCAGCCGATTGCTGATTCGGGAGATCTTATTGGGTTATCCCATAAATCGCATTTAGCTCTCCCAACAAGGCGATTGGATTTTTATAAATACCTCTCGTAGGAAGTATCTCCGATTAATGGGTGCAAAGATGTGTCATGCCAAGAGTCAGACGAGTGGGGAGCGTATAGATTACTTGCCGCCTAAAAAAGATGCCAATAGGGCTTGCACTTTTCAGAAAAAGTTGTACCTTTGTATTGCGATTTGGGA
Organism: uncultured Porphyromonas sp.; assembly: GCA_963543315.1. Classification (GTDB taxonomy): domain Bacteria; phylum Bacteroidota; class Bacteroidia; order Bacteroidales; family Porphyromonadaceae; genus Porphyromonas. The sequence goes on along the minus strand of CAUUAW010000012.1, from coordinate 5,763 downwards.
GGGGAGCTCTCAGGGCGTCTCCTAAATGAGGATTGACTTCGTAGCTCAGTTGGTAGAGCAACTGACTCTTAATCAGTGGGTCGAGGGTTCGAGCCCCTCCGAGGTCACAAGATCTATTGAGTATTAAGCAGTTCCTTACATCGGTGTGGGGGCTGTTTTTTTTCTCCTTATCCATTATCTCTCTCTTGCTCTCGGAGCGAGCATTGTGAGAGCTTGGAGCAAATTTATGATAAATAAGAGAGCCTGAGGCGTGTTTGCCCCAGGCTCTCTTAGGTTGATAAATATAGGAGGGTTCGGAGTCTCCTAACTCTTTTCCTGATGCTCTCGGACTAGAGAGGCCGCACCTAGTACCGCCGCATAGCCCATCGGGAGCGAACTAAGACAAATCTCTATAGTATCCTTGTAGATGTCGAGCAATGAATCAGAGAAGGCTCGCTGTACGGGGTCTAAGAGGAGGCCTCCACACTGAGCTAGCCCCCCAAAGAGCACGAACGCTTGTGGAGCGGAAAAGCAAGCAAACTGAGCCAAGGCACGCCCGAGGATTTGCCCAGTCTCCTCAAAAACCTTTCGGGCTAATAAGTCTCCGGTCGAGAGAGCTATCTCTGCGATTACCTTACTTGTCAGCTTTTCATTAGGGATCTCGCTGAGGACAGTCTTGCCTCCTCGCTTTATACAAGCATCTATTAATCGGCGTGCTCGTCGACTGACTGCAGGAGCAGATACGGAAGCCTCAAGGCATCCGTAGTGCCCACACCCACACAATTCACCGGGCTCACCCACAGCTACATGCCCTAGCTCACCCGCCTTACCGTGATTGCCGCGTACTAAGTGCCCATCAGCATATATACCACTACCTACGCCCGTCCCCAAGGTGATCTCAATGAAGTCGTCCCAGTCACGAGCTACTCCATAGCTGTGCTCTCCGAGTGCACTCACATTGGCATCATTATCCAGTATTACGGGTAGCCCTGTAGAGGCAGAGAGATCTGCTACAAGGGGTACCGAGCTAGACCAGGGCAGGTTGACAGCTTTTTCTATACACCCTGAGTAGTGGTTAGCATTGGGTGCTCCCACCCCTATCCCGGAGATAGCTCCTCGGTGTGGTGTGCTAGCGATCAATTGTTGGATGTGCTCTGTTAGAGCCGCTATGTAAGCCCTATAGTCAGCCCCATAGCGTTTAGTGGAGAGTGTCTGGGAGGATAAGATCTCTCCCCCCTCACCAACCAGACCTAGCACTGTATTAGTCCCTCCGATATCAATGCCTAAGTATAAAGTCATCGCAATGTAATTGCTACCTATTCGTTATGGTTGCAAGCAGCATAGTGTAGCCCGCCAAATTTTAGATAGTGAAAAGCCAGACAGAAGCGGTGCTTACTACATAATTTATAAAAGACTACTTGCCAATCTTGAGGTGGTCGCCTGTTGTTGCAGCTATACGCTCATAATAAGCCTTGTCGTAACCAGGGAAGTTAGGCATGGCACTTAGTCCATAACCATTAGTCTTGAACTGACCGTTTTCTTCCTTCTTGACGTTTCCATCCATATACTTGACGAGTAGATACTCTCCGAGTTCCTTCCAGCGATGTGTGGCATAATCTGCCGTTTCACAAGTAAAGGTGGTGAGAATCTCGCGAGCCTTCATAGGGTCTTGCTTGTAGAGGGAGAGAGCTTTCTGGTCTATCTGAGGAATAATGTTGTCAAAGCTCTGCTCTAGTTGCTGCTGTACGGGTCGTATATCCTGTATCATGGGTGCGTATCGAGCATATGCCATATTAGCAACCCAGTTGTGTATCCAAAATGCACTTGTCCACGAGAAGTGCATCATATCTCCATTCCCTACACGGTAACACTCAGGTGTGCGGAGTGAAGAGCAATAAACGGGTGTGAGTACAGCCGTATTGGCATCATCTACACCAAACCATAAAATGCTAAAGGCGTCAGGAAGATTTGGTCTTAACTGGGCAACTAATACAAAGCCCGTCTGCTGTGTGGAGATGGCACGCTCATTGACGTAGGACTCTCCATTGACTTCAAAGGTCATTGGACGCCAACGGTAAGGGACTGAGTAGGGCCCTGCCCCTACATCTTTAGTCATATCCATTGGAGTACCCTCATAGTGGTCACGCATCATATCTCGTACGTCTGAGATAGTGAGCTTACGATTGGGAACTACATATAGAGGCATTGGCTGAGATGCCCTCTCATCTCCCATGACAAAACGCTCATACTGCTTCATGCTGTCATTGAACTTATTGAAGAATGCCCACACGCGAGCCTCACAACCACGGAGTCCTCCGGGTGTGTATGGGTTATAAGCTTTTTGGAAACTAAAGTCCTTGTCTGATCCTTTATAGAACCCTCTCTCACGAGCAAAGTCAATAACGTCGGGTGCATACAGGCAGTTGTCAGGATCGTTGAACTTGATCTGCTGAATGCGAGACTGATTAGCATGCCCAGAGATTGCGTTGTCTGGGATGCGCATAGCGACCCAAACAGCTCCTTTCCCGTACTTTCCTTTGCTGACAAGCTCCAGTACCCATGCTTCTTTTTTGTCTGCTATAGAGAAGCTCTCGCCAGAGCTGGCGTAGCCATACTCTCTAACGAGTGTGGTCATTACCTGTATTGCCTCACGAGCTGTCTTAGCGCGCTGTAGTGTTACGTATATCAAGCTCCCATAATCCATGATACCATTAGGATCCTGCAGCTCTTCGCGCCCGCCCCATGTAGACTCTGTGATTGCTAGAGCGTGTTCATTCATATTACCAATGACGGCATAGGTATGGGCGATCTCGGGTATTTGACCGAGCGGCTTACCTGAGTCCCACTCAGTGATCTGGCGCATTGATCCAGGAGCATGGTCAGCAGCTGCCCAGTAGTAGAGCTCTCCGTAGAGAGTGTGAGAGTCTGCGCTGTAGGAGATCATCACAGAGCCGTCAGCCGAAGCCCCTTTACCAACTAAAAGACCCGTACAGGCATAGCTCTGGCTAGCCCCGATAAGTAAGAGTGTAGCGAGTAGGACGCATAGCCGATTCGTCGCAATCTTTGTCATAGTTCTTGATTTCTATAATTATATAATGAGTTATCTGGTCTAACTAAACAGAAAAATCCATCAGCTCCCATCCCGATGGGTGACCGACGGACTCAAAGATACAAAAAAAGAAGGCACAAGGGGAACAACCATATCGATAAAAAACATTTGCGCCTTCTTTTTGGTGCCTATTGTGCTTTTCTAAAAAGCTCAAATCTGAAAGCTGGCACAGCGCGTGTCACCACGCAATACTTCTAAGTCTCCTTTGGCATATCGTCTGGTAGACTTTCCGCTGTTGGATCCATTATAGGTACAAAGGTTTAATCAAAAGCCTACGAGATCTCATCAGCTAGGTCTCTAGCAAGTACATCGGGCTGCAGTGATTTCGTTGCAAGGGTGTGACATACACATCTTTACCTACACGGATCCCCTCTGAGAAGAGGCGAATGTCAAATGCTTTACGAACTAATTCCGGATGGTTATTCTCCTTACTTAGGTGGCAGAGGAAGATATTGCGCATCGCTGGGGTCCAAATACGACAGAGGAAGTCCACAGACTCCGTATTACTTAAGTGTCCCAGAGGACCGCTGATTCGCTGCTTAAGGAAGGGTGGGTACTTACCGATGCGTAGCATCTCTGGGTCATAGTTTGACTCTAGTACGAGATGGTGAGCCAGGCGGGCGTAATGCTCTATCGTCTGAGTTAGATGACCTATGTCAGTCGCTAGGGTAAACGAAAAGCCCTCTACGGAAGAGATGTGATACCCCACATTGTCAGCACTATCGTGGGGTACAGTAAAGGGTGTTACTGTTAGTCCAATTAGCTCAAAGGGTTCCTCAGGGACGATGGCATAACGCACGTGGTGCTTAATTCTCTCTACCCCCCTCATCCGGTCCAGCTCACGCTGTACAGGCCGTGTTGCATAGACCGGTAGTTGGTAGTGATTAGCTAGAGTCCCGACGGTACGGGCGTGATCGGCATGGTCATGAGTCAGTAGTATGGCCTGTACGTCTCGCTCTAGTGATAAACCTTGCTGCTCTAGCCCCTTTTTGATATCATAATGTGTGATGCCGGCATCTATGAGTATCCCCTGCTTATCATGCTCTAGGTAGTAGCAGTTTCCCGTACTACCACTTGCTAAGCTCATGAAGCGTATCATATTGTTAGCTCACCACGCAGAGGGATTCGCATTAAGTGTGCCACTTCTTCCTGAGACAGCCCTTGTGCTAAGAGATACATCAATTTTGTCACAGCGCTCTCTGTGGTCATATCGCTACCACCGATGATCCCCGTTTGGCTTAGTACATTGCCCGTTTCATAGCGAGCCATTACGACGGGGCCTGAGTAGCATTGAGTCACGTTAACAATAGTGATACCACGATCTACAGCAGATTTTATAGCAGAGAGAAAAGCCTCGTCTGTCGGGGCGTTGCCACTACCAAAAGTCTCTAGCACGACCCCCCTAAGCCCTGGTGTGTGTAGTATATGCTCTAGTAAGGTGGCGGACAATCCAGGGAATAGTTTCAGTACGATAACCCCTCTGTCAAAATCAGGTACCCACCTCTGAGCCACTTGGGGCTCTGTAAAGCCTATCACGTTAGGACTGTATTTGATGTCGATACCTGCGAAGGCTAGATGTGGATAGTTAGGCGATGCAAAAGCATCGAAGTGCTCAGCGCTATATTTTAACGTGCGATTACCCCGATAGAGGTAATCCTCAAAGTAAACTGCTACCTCGGGGATCATTGGAGATCCATCCTCTCTTCTCGCTAAGGCTATCTCAAAGGCAGTGATTAGATTCTCCTTGCCATCAGTCCGTAAGCGTCCTATCGGGAGCTGAGATCCAGTCAAGATAACGGGCTTATTAAGACCTTGCAGCATAAAACTCAGAGCCGAGGCCGTGTACGCCATTGTGTCGGTGCCATGCAGGATTACGAACCCATCGTATTGCTGCACTTCAGACTGTATCATTTGTCCTACGGAGATCCATAGGTCTGGTGTGATGGCAGATGAGTCTATGGGTGGGTCGCACTGCATGATGTCAAAGGAGCAGTGGAGCTGATCTAGCTCTGGCACATGCTCCCTGAGGTAATCAAACTGAAATGCCTTGAGAGCTCCAGTCTCTATATCTTGGACCATCCCTATCGTACCACCTGTGTAGATGACCTTTAGGTGGGGGAGGGTGGTCTTATCTCTTGTTGCAGCCATGGAGTAATCCTCTGTTAATGCTCGTACACTGGTCGTAATGTGAGACGAGACCGCTCTTGTGAAGCGGTATCATCGAGGTGCAAAGGTACAGATATTTCCCCATCCAGACCCATATATTTAAGATTCTTGCAAGGCTCTATTACGGAGCTGCCGGATATTTATCCCGGGGCTCTCATTCACTTGTCCCGGAGTTGTCAATTGACAATACGGGAGTAGTCATTTAGCTATTTGGGAATCATTGAGATATTACTACGGAGAGCCTCGGTATACTTATATGATAGCTCGGACGAGCCTAGCCTAAAGGAGCTAGCATTGGTCTAGGATCTCAAAGACGACTCCTCTGTGTTGTGCCCATGTAACTGCCTAGAGTATATCTCATTAGTTTGCAGGTCTGAGACCTCTAAGAGGAGATTATAAGGCTGTTGTTTGCAGATTTTGGAATAATGTATTACCTTTGCACTCACATTTGACATGCTTCCTTAGCTCAGTTGGTTAGAGCATCTGACTGTTAATCAGGGGGTCCTTGG
>CAUUAW010000011.1:0-63744 GCA_963543315.1 uncultured Porphyromonas sp. | reverse complement strand
GGAGAGCTATCACGGTTCAATGCAAACGCCTTTTTCAATTGCACAGGACTTGAAGAGATATACTCCTACCGAGCTTTTCCACCGGAAGTAATGGGAGAAGATGCCCTCAATGGTGTAAATGTTGTCCAATGCAAGCTCTACGTACCCGAGGATGCAATTGCGCAATATCAGGCTGCAGACGGGTGGAAGCTTTTCAAAAACATCGAAGCCCTACCTGAAGAAAATGGCATCTCTAAGATGAGCTATATCTACGACCACACTAGCAATACATTGATTCGATTCATAGGTGCGGAAGAATCTTTAGATATGACCAAAGATCCCACCCTATCGAAGACGGCTTACATTTCAGACGGAGCCATTGGCGGGGAAAAGCTTTCTAACCAAACTATGCGAAGCCTAGTCCTTGCAGAGGGAGTCAAAGAAATTGGCGAAGGAGGTATCTGGGCGACAGAGCTAACTTCAATTACACTCAATAAACAACTAGAGGTAATGCACGAGGCGGCTATCAGTGGAGCAAAGATTACCGAATTAGTTTTACCAAGCACCCTAAAAACCTTCTATCCTTGTGGTATCTACAACGCCTTCAAGTTGCGAGACATAAAGTTTGATGGAGAGAATAGCAAGTATGTGATAAAAGATGGGCTACTGATAGAGAAAGAAAGCAATGCCCTACTATTTATCCCCAATGGCTGGAATGGAGGAAGAAATATATCTCTCCCAGCAGGTATAACAGCAATAGCAGACAGGGCTGTCTACAATAATATTATCTTAGAAGAACTTCTTGTTGGAGAAGGAGTGCAGGTTGTTGGTACAAGTGCTCTCTCTCAATGTATCACTTTGACTTATGTAGATTTACCCGCCTCCGTGACAACGATCAAGAACAATGCATTCAAGGGAGACAACGTACTAGAGACAGTAATTATAAGAGCCATAACTCCTCCGGAGGCTTCCCCAAAAGGAAATATAGGCTCCTTCCAAACCGAAGGATCATTCGACCAACTCCCCGAGAATGCTACTCTGTATGTTCCTAGAGAAAGTATCGAAACCTACAAAGCGAATGCTGTTTACTCTGAAAGCTTTAGACAGATTAAGCCTCTCGAAGAGGCTCCGGCTCCTACTAGTTGTAAAGGGGTCTCTGCTCCGTCTGTCAAGATATCCACGACGGAGAGCAGACTCTCCATTAATGCCGAGGGAAAAATCTCTCTGTACAACCTCTCGGGGGCGCTACTCTCTGGCGCTACTAACCATCTACTGTTCGAAGGGACTGCCGGAGATATTCTCCTCGTAGTTGTAGAGAAGGGTCCCTTAAGTACCATCCGAAAGGTTATACTAATGTAGCTCTTCCTTAGGGATGCTCAGTAGAAATCCTCTCCACTAGAATAAAGAGACCACCGCACAGTGCAGAAGAGTAAAAGCTGGTGGTATAGTACTTACTATAACTCAGCAGTAAAGGTATACTTTGTCCTCTCTGTGTGGTAGCCTTTTTGTGTTCAAAATAATAGATCAAGAAACATGAAAGACCATTGCATTAAGAAAACATTCGGGCTCCTCTGTCTCATCATCGCCACGAGTGCAACAGCCCAAACCTTCGATCAGGACGGTATCGCTTACGAAGTAAACTCTATCACGGAGCACACTGTATCTGTGGTAAAAAAGAAAGGAGGCTACGCTGGAGAGGTCGTCATCCCCTCTACAATATCTTACGGAGGAGCCGAATACTCTGTAACGACGATAGACTACGAAGCCTTCTACGATTGCTCGAAACTCAAATCCGTTACCCTCCCCATAGGACTTAGACATATAGGGGTCGATGCCTTCAGAGATTGTATTGAACTATCTGAGATACACATTCCAAAGAGTGTAGAGACCATCGGGGGGCACGCGTTCTCTTGCTGTGAGAATTTGCAGACCGTCACACTCAACGAGGGCATAAGGCGTATTGACGAGTATGCCTTCTACGACTGCGCAGCACTACAAACAGTATCTGTACCGGGTAGTGTTGAGATCATCGGAGAGTCAGCCTTTGCCAAATGCATCAACCTCAGATCCGTCAGTCTTGCCGAAGGAATAGACAGCATATGCGAAGGAGCATTTAGTAAGTGTATCTATCTGAATTCCATTTCCATTCCCGGGAGTGTCTCTTTTCTCGGGAACAATGTCTGCGCCACTTGCGGCAGTCTGACCTCAGTAACGCTGGGCGACGGATTGTCTGAGATAGGAAACTACATGTTTGCTGGGTGTACTGCACTACCTTCTCTATCCATACCTTCTTCTGTAACAAGGATAGGTGAATATGCATTATATGGATGTGTCGCACTCGAAGACGTGATCATGCCCCAAGGTTTGAAATCTATCGGGATCTACTCCTTTAGAGATTGTACATCCCTCATCAAAATCCTCATACCAGGGTCTCTCTCAGACATTACACAGGGAGCATTCTCCGGATGCACAGCACTCAAAGAGGTTATCATCTCTGAGGGTGTGCAGCATATAGGAGAAAGTGCTTTTCAGGATTGTACGACACTCGAAACCATTGATCTTCCTAGGAGCTTAGAGAGTGTGGACAATTATGCTTTCTCGGGGTGTACGTCACTGCAAAGATTCCATACGGATAATGGGCTTCGAAATCTGGGGAACTATGCCTTCCTCAGCTGCTCATCTCTCACTGACGTCTCCCTTGCTGAGGGGATGACTCTGCTTGGAAATGGGGCTTTCTACGGGTGCTCCCAACTACAAAATCTTATATTACCCGAGGGCCTTACCAGTGCGAGTGACTATCTATGCGCCGGATGCACGTCATTATCCTCCATATCCTTGCCAACGAGCCTGCAAAGTATAGGTCAGTACACCTTCCAGGAGTGCACCTCTCTGCCCTCTGTTCTCATACCCGAGGGGGTTAGCTCCATAGGATCTGCAGCATTTTTCGGATGTGCGAGCATGACCTCCCTCTCCATCCCCGCTACAACACGCGAGATAGGCTCATTTGCTTTCTCTGGGTGCAATGCATTGAACTCTATTGTGTCTCACATTACAGATCCAGGCGATACTGATGCCTTTGAGACAGAGGAGGATGCACCCATCTATACAATGGCAACACTCTATGTACCTATCGGCACTAAGTCCCTCTACTCTGCACACAGCCAGTGGAATCTCTTCAAAAACATCAATGAGAAGACGGTCGATGCTATCACAAACTTCAACGTCAATACGCAGACGATGCCTAGCGAGGGACAATGGTTCGACATTTCCGGAGTAACCCTTTCCGTGCCACACAAAGGCATAAACATCGTGCGGATGAGCGACGGAGAGGTCCGCAAAGTCATCGTCAGTGAGTAATCTATACAGTCTTCGCTCCAATGTCTCTGCGACCATTGAGGGCAAACGAACAAAACGGATTGATATGGGACATCGCTGAAAACATTAGATGCACCACAAAGTCGACGAATATGTAGCGAGGAGACTGAGTAGCGCAAGCAAATCCTTATCCTCATCCGGCAGGATATCCAACAAATTGCCTAGCTCCTTCCCGACTAAGAGACAAAGCCACGTAAGTCCAAAGAGACTGCGTGGCTTCTTTATTAAAGAGGAGACTCCGCAATAATATAATTGACAAAGCAAAAAGTACAGCTCCACAAAATGAAAAGTACAACCGTAGGAGCTACTGAGCAGCAACTAAAAAGAGGTGCTTTATTTGCCCCTCTTAACTCGTCGCCAATTTATCGATTTATCACCTTGCAAATACGACCCACGAAGAATAGCTTTTAAACTCCTTATTAGTGCCATCTAGATTGTACTTTCTGTCTCCATCCCCATAATTGGAAAGGTGATCTAACAAACTGAGCAGACTTCTGGAGATGATGCATATTCACTTCATTGATTACGGTGTTACTTGAGATTATTGACGGGATTAGCTCTTCATAATTCAGGAGTGCCCGGTCAACTATACTCTAATAATCATTTTACTATTCCCGAATAATCATTCCTCTACCCCGGGTCTGGATGTTAACCTTTTTGCAGCCATCGTCAGCCCATTAACTACGAAATCTGTAACATCCTTGACTAGGTTGCCCTGCCGTCTCATGATGATTGCTATTTAGTATCTTTGCACTCGGACAGCTTTTTATACACACCTTCCATTAATAAGACACATATGAATAGAAGGCCTCTTTATTGGCTACCCCATTAGTCTCCTTTTTGCCTCATACTCTTACGGCACAAAAGGCTCCACAAAGTCTTAACCCCCTATTGCTTATCAACGAGTATAATCTGCAGCAAGCACCGATTTTTAGAAACTTCCAATGGAGTGGGTAAAACCTGGGGAGCATTATTCCGATTTGGGCGTAGCCAACCCATCGATGACATCGGTAGAATCTCCCTTGCCCTATCCCTTATAGAAAAGACCGTGTAGCACCATTCGCCCCAAAATAATCTTTAGACCAGGGAACCAAAGCGCCCATATGCCAAAGAAACAACTCCGCCATCAGGGGATCGATCTACTGAGACTAATCTCCGTCGTGATGGTCATCGGGATACATACAAGTGGAGGTTATTTTATAGATGCAAGCACTCTCTGCGAGCGTTGGCAGGCAATGCCATGGTACGCTCTTTCGGTAGGGGCAGTACCTCTCTTTGTAATGATGAGCGGAGCCTTCATGTTACAATCGTCGAGATCGATAAGCAATCTAGATAATCTCTACAGAAGGGATATCGCCCGAAAGATACTCCTCCCCCTACTCTTTTGGACTATCGCCTACCATCTTTGGTTTCGCCTGAAAGAGGGTTCCTGGCAGCCCTTCAGCTGGCATCATCTTTGGTTTCTGGTTATGCTTGCAGAGCTATATGCGATCACACCTATGCTACGCTCATTTTGCACACAAATAGAGAGTGGTAGCAGATCTCGCCGTAAAGGTTCTTGGGGGCTACTCATCCTAATAGGGGCTAGCTATCTACTGGCTTTATCCGTAGATATTTACTCTCGGTCTGTAGGTGTAACCCATGGATTCCTATTGTGGTGGGCGATATATCTCCCCTTTTATCTGGCAGGGTACCTAATATACCGAAGTGCTAACAGACACCCCAGCCGTGGAGTGTGGATCGCCCTACTCATCATCAGTCTAGCTCTATATGGAGCCACCCTGATTAGCATACCGATGGGCTCCTCTCGGGTATCAATGATACTACTAGAGAGCTCCCTATCTCCCTTAATCATGCTCAAGGTTATCCCTCTTTTCGCCCTGGCTTGCCGTTGGCATCCAAGAGGGAGATTCACCTCTAGAATAAGCTCTCTATACCCTTTTATAATGGGAATATACTTGACACATCTGGCGATCCTCAATATAGTGTCAAAAAGTCTCCTCATACTGCTCCCAGGTATACAAGATTACCCTATCATCAATATCCCTATCAGAGTACTACTCGTTGCACTTATATCTCTGGGAGCTACGATCCTACTACGCAAGATACCTGTCTTGAGGGCTTTCTTATAAGGGTATTGCCTCTAGCAATCGATAACGCGCATAGGAGGTCGTCCGAGTGAGGCTCGCTTTTGACCTCCGCAGACCGATTATGTCGGGAATTTGTATTACTTTTGGGAGACGGTTGAGGCTTGACTTATTTTAGGGGTGCCCCTCAAAACTAGATGGATGATGAAGGACCAAATGCTCGAGAATATTAAGGGCTCTATCCTACTGACAGGAGGTTGTGGTTACATAGCCTCCCACACAGCGGTGGTACTCCAAGAGGCAGGCTATGGAGTGATCCTCGTAGACAATCTATCTAACTCTCGCCGCGAAGTAGTCGATGCGATTACTCGAATTACCTCCATACGCCCTGCATTTTATGAGGTAGACTGTACGGATACTGCAGCCTTGTCCGATATTTTCAAGCGACACGAAGACGAGATAACGGGTGTTATCCACTTTGCAGCTCATAAAGCTGTAGGAGAGTCAGTGGCTCACCCTCTACACTACTACTACAACAACATCAATTCACTTATTTCAGTGCTACGCTGTATGGAGCGGTATGGCGTGAAGCATCTCGTCTTCTCCTCCTCTTGTACTGTGTATGGGCAGCCTACAGTAGAGCATCTACCCATCTCAGAGTCTGAACCGCGACAGGGTACTACCTCTCCTTATGGCAATACGAAGCGCATCAATGAGGATATTATACTGGATACCGTGCATAGCGGGACTCCTCTACAAGCGGTTATCTTGCGTTACTTTAATCCTATCGGTGCGCACCCCTCAGCACTCATTGGAGAAGAGCCTATCGGGACTCCACAAAATATTATTCCCCTACTCACGCAGACTGTAGCTGGATTACGCCCTGAATTGGTCATTTTTGGCAATGATTACAATACTCCCGATGGCACTTGTATCCGGGATTACATGGATGTGATGGATCTAGCCCAGGCACATCTTGCAGCTCTGGAACGTTTACGCAGGTCAGATGTAGGGGCTGATCCTACATACTACACATATAATGTAGGCATGGGGCACGGAGTTAGTGTCCTGGAGTTAATACAAGCTTTCGAGCGTGCGACAGGACTACTAGTCCCTTATCGCATAGGCGAGCGTAGATCTGGAGATATAGAGCAAATCTGGGCTGACACGCGCTATGGTGAGAAAGAGCTGCAATGGCATGCTCAGACACCTCTTGAGGAGAGCCTAAGACGAGCTTGGCACTGGCAGGAGACACTCAACAAGCGCCAGGGATCAGATAAATCATGTAAAATATAATCCTAACTATAAACGAACAAAGAACTATGAACTTCCCAACCGAACTGAAGTACACGGCGGACCACGAGTGGGTGCGCATCAATGGTAACGAGGCTATCATTGGCATCACAGACTATGCTCAGAGTGAGCTAGGAGAAATCGTCTACGTAGACGTGGATACCGTCGGCGAAACAATCAATCGTGAGGAGGTATTTGGCTCAATAGAGGCTGTAAAGACCGTCTCAGACCTTATGATGCCCCTGACTGGTGAGGTCCTAGAGATCAATGAGGAACTCGAAGATGCTCCTGAGCTGGTCAATGAAGATCCTTATGGTAAAGGCTGGATTATCAAGGTTGCTATAGCTAATGCAGATGAGATCAATGATCTCTTAGATGCTACCGCCTATAAAGAGAAGATTGGCTAATTCCTCACATACACTAGAGATGCAACCTCTTGTTAGCATTATAATGGGTAGCACTAGTGACTTACCCGTTATGCAACCTGCGATCAAGCAGCTAGAAGCTCTGGAGATCCCTTTTGAGCTCCTCGCTCTATCTGCACACCGCACTCCGGATGAGGTGGCTAATTTCGCTCGAGATGCAGAGGGACGTGGCGTACGAGTCATAATCGCTGCTGCCGGTATGGCAGCCCACCTGTGTGGTGTAATAGCCTCTCTAACTACGCTCCCGGTCATCGGAGTCCCTATAAATGCCTCTTTGCAAGGGTTAGACGCTCTGCTAGCTATTGTACAAATGCCCCCAGGCATCCCAGTAGCTACCGTTGGGATCAATGCAGCTCAAAATGCAGCTATCCTAGCAACCCAAATGTTGGCTCTAAGTGATCCTGGAATAGCTCAAAAGGTTTCGGACCTGAAAGCCTCGCTAAAAGAGAAGATCGTTAAAGCTAATCAAGAATTAGCCCAGATATCTGGCTGCAGATACAAGACAAACTAACGGCGCTACGATGTAATGGCGCAAAGGGACTCTAAAAGAGTCCCTTTGCCCAAAGTAGTCGCTTTGCTTCTTTTACAGCATTCTATTACCTTATTTATGCCCCCTTGTACATATCAGCGTCGTAAGAGTCTTGTCGTGCATGTCGGTGAGTCGCTACTAGGTGGCGAAACTCCCCTCCTCTTACAAAGTATGGCAAACGTGAGCACTATGAATACGGAGGCCTGTGTAGCACAAGCATTACGGTGTGCTGATGAGGGATGCCAACTCTTTAGATACACTGCACAGGGCATACGTGAGGCGACAAATCTACACGAGATCACCAAACGGTTGCATGCTGCAGGATGTCATATCCCAATAGTGGCTGACATACATTTTAGGAGTGATCCAGCCTTTGAAGCTCTCAAATATGTAGAAAAGGTACGCGTCAATCCGGGGAACTTTTTGCATCAAAAAGCCTCTCTCAGTAATGAAGAGGCAAGAGCAAAAATTGCCGAAACCTTTGGGAGATTTGTCCTTGAGGCTAAACACCTTCATCGAGCAATACGCATTGGGGTCAACCACGGCTCTCTCTCAGAGCGTATCCTGGCACAGTATGGTAATACTCCAGAAGGGATGGTGGCTTCCTGCATGGAATACCTAGAGATTTGCCATGGTTTGGATATGCAGGATGTGGTCATATCAATGAAAGCTTCCAATGTCCAGGTTATGACGCAAGCTGTGCGACTACTTGTAGAACGCATGGATACTCGAGGATTTTCCTACCCCCTACACTTAGGCGTTACAGAGGCTGGCGCCGGAGAAGATGGACGTATCAAAAGTTGTATCGGCATAGCAAGTTTACTTATAGATGGTCTTGGAGACACTTTAAGAGTCTCCCTAAGTGAAGATCCTGAGGCGGAGATACGCTTTGGCAATAAACTCATTGCTTATATTAACAGAATAGCCTCTTACTCCCAGTCAAAGCCTATTTGTGGAAGCACTACAGATAGCCCCGTCTTGTGCAGACTGGCTCAAAGATTAATGGATCTTGATCAATACCCAGCAGTAATAACAGTAGATACCGATCAGGAAGCTCTAAAGATGGGTTTTGATGCATTTCTTGACAAAGGCATACTAAGTATCGCTGACTCCCAATATGTGGTAAAGGTCATAGATCTGGACGCTCCATTAGATCGGCTGGTACAGCATATAAATGATCATTGCACGCATTCAAATACGCAGTCCTGGTTGGCTTTACATGGGGCGCAGCCAGACTACGTCTACAAGGTGCGCTATGTGTCACAACTACTTGCGAAAAGAGATTGCTCCTCTCCCCTTCTGCTACACTACAATTCGCTAGCAAAAGGGTATGATGATCTTCTCATAGAGAGCGCAACACAGATTGGGACACTACTCTTAGATGGCATCGGAAACGGTATAGCTCTGACTGCTCCAGCCATGAATCCTAAGGCCCGTCTAGACCTCCTCAATGGGATCTTACAAGCAGTGCGAATTAAGATGAGTCACACTGAGTTTATCAGTTGCCCTGGATGTGGTCGGACCCTCTTCGAGCTTCAGCAGACAGTCTCCCAAGTCAAAGCCCGATTGGCTCATTTACCTAATCTCAAGATTGGGATCATGGGATGCATTGTTAATGGGCCCGGCGAGATGGCAGACGCTGACTATGGTTATGTAGGAGGTGCAAAAGGTAAGGTGGATCTCTACCGTGGTCATGAACGTCTAATACATGGTATACCATCTTTAGAAGCTGTCGACAAACTTATTGAGCTTATCAAAAGTGATGGCAAGTGGTATGATCCCCCTCAATAATCGACACTGGGAAACGTCTCTCCAGCATCCTCAAAATAATAACACGGATATGCTCCCTATTCGAATTATCAATAACTCTCCCTATCCACTACCACATTATGCAACTTCTCTATCTGCAGGACTAGACTTACAGGCGAATATTGAGCACAGTATCTTCCTTGCACCTCTAGAACGCTGTCTGATCCCGACTGGACTTTATATAGAGATTCCAGCAGGATATGAAGGACAGGTACGCCCTCGTAGTGGACTCGCAATCAAGCAAGGGTTGACAATCCTCAATGCCCCCGGCACGATTGACTCAGACTATCGAGGCGAATTACAAGTAATCTTGATTAATCTATCTTCCGACTCTGTAGAAATAATTCCTGGAGAACGCATTGCCCAGTTAGTCTTTGCCCGCCATGAGCAATGTAGATGGGTTGAGGTGGAAAATCTCTCGGATACAGAGCGCGGGAATGGAGGTTTTGGACACACAGGCATATAATAGATAATATGCGACAAGTAACACTCCTAATTTTATCTATACTACTAGGATTAGTCCCTTCTGCCAGAGGCCTTGCTCAGGCAAACCCTTCAGAAGAAGTCCCCTATTCCTTGATAAAGAACTATGCTAACATTCTCTTTTTCACTGGGGCCCAAGAATCTGCTATAGGATACCTTTATTACCTCTGTGAAGCGTACCCTTATGAGCGAATAAAGACAACCATACCGCTAGCTAGTTGGCTAGATCTAGCGGGGCGGAGAGGGGAAGCGGAGGAGCTACTCCATGATCTTTTTAAAAAACAAGCAGCTCAAGTCTATGCTAATCTCGAACTTGTACAATATTATCTGACGTTACTCTATAACCGT
This sequence comes from uncultured Porphyromonas sp., assembly GCA_963543315.1. GTDB lineage: Bacteria > Bacteroidota > Bacteroidia > Bacteroidales > Porphyromonadaceae > Porphyromonas. The sequence goes on along the minus strand of CAUUAW010000011.1, from coordinate 53,416 downwards.
AACCAGATTGACAAGGCTGATTCCATCTTCACCATACTGCCACCTGAGGTAGCAGCACATCCTGATATACGTCTCATCCGGTTAATGTCTCTGTCTACTCAAGATAAGCATAGACAAGTCTTGGAGCAGATAAAACTCATAGATCCCTCTATTCTCACAAATCAGAAGCAAAAAGAGACATATTATCTCCTTTTAGCTGAATCAGCATTCAAGGAGCAAGACTATGAGCAGGTCCTGCAAGCCACAGATAAGCTCGTCAAGCTCCCATCAAATAATATTGCAGGTTATCAGTTACGTCTCCAGGCTCTTAATGCATTAGGTTTAGACGCTGAGCTAATAATAGGTCTAACTCAACTACAGAAAAACTTTTCCCTTCCAGACAATTACATCGATGTCACATATGCAGATTTGATCAGGTCTCGTCATGACCCTAAGCAGTCTGCAGATTATCTGTATCGGTATCTGCAACGCCAGGACACGGTTACTCCATTTGTAGCTCGTATTACCTCCATCCTACTTCCAGACTTCTCTGATATCAGTCAAATACCTCAAGAATTCATTCCTGCTCTAACACGTCTTGCAGAGATTGAGCCTAGTGATCCTAATCTCTTTGCAGATGTTTACAGGATGGTCCTCATGTATCAAGGTAATAAGCAGGCCGAGAATCTTCTCGGTGAGTTCTATAACAATCCTCGTACAGCCTATAGTGCTGTATTAGTTAAAGTGACCCAACTCACAGACCCCAAGAAACTGCATTACATAAACTCCGCTAGGAAGCGCTATCCTAAAGACCTACAGATCTTAGCTCTTTATATAGAGGAGCTCATCTCTAGGAATCGCCTAACAGAGGCTCTCCAAACTATATCTAGTCAATTAGAGCTAGACAATCTCACAGCTCTCAAAGGGATGGTAAATGAAAAGGGTCTACGTCAGTTACTCCTATACACTACTATAATCTATCAGACAGAGGGGAACACTGCAAAAGCCTTACAAACCTTTGATATTGCAGAGCAAATATACCCTAGAGATGCTATCCTACTCAACAACTATGCTTACTATCTCTACACACTATCCAGGCAAGATAAATCGAGGCTAGCACAAGCTAAACAATTAGCAGAAACTGCTTACAGCTTAGCACCGGAGGAGCCTGCCATCCTTGACACCTATGGTGCCATCCTCTTGGCTCAAGGGAACTCCACAATGGCACTGCTCATGCTTTCGCAGGCGGTAGAGCGTGCTAATGAACTGGGAAGACCAAATGCAGATTACATAGAGCGACTAGGGGATGCTTATCTGCTGGCAAAAGACATCAAGTCAGCTCTAGAACAGTGGCATCAAGCCTATAAAATACGGCAAACAGAGACCTTATTACTTAAGATTAAGGAGCATAGACCTTAATCTCATATATTATGTATATCATTACTGAGCCATGAGACGACAGTTAACTTATATCCTCCATCTCCTCTGTAGCTATCTCCTCTTAGTGGGGTGTAGTACGCTGCAAAGCAACTCGACGAGTAATCCCACCTCGGCTATTAAGGAGCTGTGTCCCGTAGGAGATCCATGGCTTTCGACTCAAATACTACAACTGTCCCAACTCCCAGAGCATCGCACGGTATCTGCAGAGTTATATCTCGAAGGCACACAGCTGTCGACACGTGTTGATCTTTTTGTAGACCGTGAGCAAGGTATGATGCTATCGGCACGCCCATTACCCTTTCTAGAGGCTATTCGCATATATATTTTACCTGACCACATCTCTATATATGATATGATGCATGAAGTTAAAGTCTCCTTTAGCTACTACGAGTTGAGTAAGCGACTAGAGGCTCAGATTTCATATACTCTCCTAAGAGATCTCATCTTAGGAGAGCCAACCTATTTATTGGGTAGGGAGTACTCTTTACAAGGTCATTCTTTAATAACTCAACTCGACCCAGAGGGGGGAAGGTCCTGGCTCGCCACTTATAAGGTCAACTCCCAGTGTCAACTAGAAGCTATTCGTATTTTCTCTTCTGTCAACGCCATTACTAGCTCCCTTGAGGGGCGCTATAGTTACAATCTGGGTGCAACAAAGTCCAATGTGGTACAACTCGTTGTTTCCACATCTAAAAAGCATTTATCCATGACGATGAACTATAATAGGATACAGCCTATCTCAAGTGAACAGCTACGCGATCGAATTTCGGAGCCTCATGGAGGATACTCTACTATAACCTTAGAACAGTTTTTCAAAGCTCTCTAGACAGATACCGACAATCTATGTCACATTTCCTACATCTATCCCGGCAAATATTCTATAGCATCTGTTTAACCTGTATCTGTAGTACACTTGCTCTAGCACAGCAACCATCTAAGAAATCAGCAGCGGTGCAAAAGCTTGAGAGGCAACGCACCGAGCTCCTCAATGCGATTAAGAAAACAGACAAAGAGATCAAAGCCCTCGGACAGGACTTATCTGCAAAAGCAAAGCAAGATAAACTCATCCGCCAGCAAATCAAAGATCGCAGTCAAGTAATAGCGATATTAGACCAAGAGGTGGTTATCCTTAACCGTTCTATCGACACCCTAACCATACAAATAGAAAAGCTCCAGGAGGACGAGCAGCTAAGCTTGGATCACTATGCCAAGACACTACAATCACTGCAGCAACTTCCACATGTCGAGGATCGGCTACTCTTCATATTATCCGCTTCTAGTTTCGACGAGGGGATGCGTCGGATCCGCTATCTCTCAGCCTATGCACGAGCCCATAAAGAAGTCGCCGTACAGCTACGTGCTACTCGGGAGCAATTACAGCAGAGCCAAGAGCAACTCATATCTACTAAAGGACAAAAACAGCATCTCCTACAACTTCGCGCCCAGGAACGTGTAAAGCTGGAGCAGCAACAAAAGAGCATCGAAACTGAAGTCCAGCAACTATCCACTGAGCGTAAGTCTCTCCAAAAAAAACTCAAGCAACAACGGCAACAAGCTGAGCGGCTTAATCAAGCGATCCAAGAGCAAATAGCTCGTGAGATCGCGGAGGCTGAGCGCAAAGCTCGCGAAGAGCGTGATCGTCTAGAGAGTGAAGCTCGCAAAAAAGGGAAGCGAGTATCCAAGGAGACAGAGCGTAGAGCTGAGACAAAAGATGGCTATGCGATGGACGCTTCTGAACGCAAATTAGCCAGTTCATTTTCAGCCAATAAGGGGAAACTCCCACCCCCAGTCAAAGCAAACTACCGTGTCATCAGACGCTTCGGTCTACAGCAGCACGACAATCTCTCTATGGTACAAACTCGTAATGGGGGGATAGACATACAGGTACCCAAAGGCACTCAGGTCGTAGCTGTCTTTGACGGTGTCGTCAGCAAGGTATTTGTCCTACCTGGTTACCACAACTCTATCATCATACGTCATGGTAACTACCTCACCGTTTATGCCAACCTTCTTAATGTATCTGTACGAGCTGGTCAAAAAGTCAAGATGGGGCAGGTCCTAGGAGTCGTTGCTCCAGACGATGAGGACAAGGAAGGAGTCATGCAATTCCAAGTATGGCACGAGCGCAACAAGCTCAATCCCCAAGCATGGATACGATAGCTACCATAATGAGACCCACCGCACCACACATCTCAATTCGGAACATCTATTCATGCAAACAGTAGAGCCTACAAGGCATTTAGTTATGGCCATGGGAGCCTTCGATGGCGTACATCTAGGTCATCAAGCACTCATACGCCAAGTCATAGAGATCGCAGAGCGAGATAACCTGACACCTGGCATTGTCACCTTTGAGCCTCATCCCCAACTGATACTTCAACCGGAGTGCACCTCCTTTAAATTAATCACCATAGCACAGGAAAAGGAACTCCTTTTACACCGCATGGGGATCCAAAAAGTGGCTGTTATCCCCTTCACATCTGCGTTGTCTCAGATGAACGCCGAGGCATTTCTTAGTGAATATCTAGACCATCAATTGCAGATACACACGCTTGTAGTAGGCTTTGATCACCACTTTGGGCATGATAAGGAGCTAACCTTTGATGATTACCACGCCATGGCAAGTCGTTATGGCATACGCTGTGTACGAGGGGATGCCTACTCTCTGAGTGATCAAGCGGGTAGTGAGCCCGTCAGCTCAACAGCAATACGACGATGGATTGACACAGGTGCTATCACTGAAGCCGAAAGACAGTTAGGGCACCCCTATACAATCTTAGGATGTGTACAGGGTGGATTACAGTTAGGGCGTACACTAGGCTATCCTACAGCCAATATAACCATTCCTTCTCCCTACAAAGCACTGCCACCAGCTGGTGTATACATGGCCCGTACTACAATAGATCCACAAGACTCTCTACGGGGAGACATAGAGCAGCGAGACATCCCCAGCATGCTCTATATCGGAACCCGCCCTACATTAGAACTGTCCAGACCGGAGCTAACTATTGAGGTTTTCCTCATGGGTGGAGCAAACTATCAACTTTATGGTCAGGAACTGCAGATAGCTCTCTGCAACCGGCTACGGCAAGAACTACACTTCGAGAATTTGGAAGCTCTACGCAAGCAAATCACACGTGACGAAGAGGCTGTACGCCGCTACTTCCATCTCTCCGATTGACCTGGCTTTGATAAGCAATACAAAGGGGCTATATGCTCCTTCCCTACACATTCCCATAATATAAGATGCCCAGAGATTATAAAAACAGCAGAGGCACCTCGATATAATCAAGGTGCCCCTGCTATGATATGTCTTAGCTTTGGTTTTTACTTAACACTAGCAGAGAGTGTGCGACGCTCCTTGATGCGAGCTGCCTTACCACGGCGCTCACGGAGATAATACAACTTAGCACGACGTACCTTACCGTGACGCTCCACTTGTATAGCTTCGATAAAAGGGCTGTTGTATGGGAATATACGCTCTACCCCTACACCGTCTGAGATCTTGCGCACTGTGAAGCGACGTTGTACTCCATGACCACTAATGCGGATGACAATACCGCGATACTTCTGTATACGCTCCTTGTTTCCCTCCTTGATACGGTAATCAACGACGATTGTGTCGCCTGGGGCAAACTTAGGATGTTGCTTGCCACTCTGGAAGTCTTCTTCGACTAGCTTAATAAAGTCCATAATACTTTACAATGTTACTTTTTTGATTAGCTGATATGCCAAACGTAATATGCGCAGGTTACTTGATTAGATCCGATTACTATCACTGCCAGAGATTACGCAAAGCTTGAGCAAAGGTACAAAAAATCAGGAACCTGACAAGTCTATAATGTAAACTAAATGATACCCCACCATGTATGGCAGGAGAAGTCTTACCCGAGAGGACTAGAAATAATTACGGAATGATACATTGAGCCTTTCGGAATAATCGATCGAGCATTCTGGAATGGTCGATCATCTATTCCGGGATTATTCTCTTGACTACACGAGGGGATCTCCAAACAATCTTGAGAATGCCTCAAGACATAAAGGTTCACTTCATGTATATAGCCCGTAAACAACCTTATCCTAGTCAATAGACAAAATACGAGCAATCACATTAGAGAAGTCCACACCCTCCGATACAAAGGGGATCTAATCAGGGTCTGCGAGCGCACAGATTAATCGCGAAGCATCTGCGAATGGGGGAATGTAGTTACTCTTCTCTCGCCAGAAACGAGTGTACTGCACACCGTGATCCTGATCTGTAAGTGGAGTATCGCTAATGATTCGGATGCTAACCAAGGCTGTTTGGTATAAATAAGCCGTCTGCGCTATAGCACAACTCTCCATGTCAACCGCTATCAAATCGTGATGTTGCTGTACAAAGGATTTCAGATGCTCAGGACTAGGGATAAACGTATCTCCACAGAGTAGTAAACCTCGCTTTAAGGGGATATTGAGCTCCCCTATAGCTTGAGTGATACGCATGTCATCAGCAGCAAACTGTGCTGGTAGGCCTTGTACCTGCCCACGCTCATTCCCAGCACCACACCACACATCATGATAGCGGAATGCAGTAGAGAGACAGAGATCTCCTACCCGTGCACCAACATATAGTCCACCCGATACCCCAACATTTACTATTAGCTTAGGGTGATAATGCTGTATAGCAAGTTGAGTGGCTAGGGCTGCATGCACCTTGCCAACTCCAGTCTCCATAAGGTACAGACGCCATGGGGATGTGCGATGCTCCAATCTTAAGGTGTAGCAATAGGTCGCAAATGGACCAGTATCCCCCACCACCGCACGATCGATAATCTCAACGGTTGGTCTTAAATACTCTATAGCGTCGCATAGTGCCATATGTTCTTTATTCATAGCACATAGCACAACCAGCTCTAGAGACATCGCGAACTAATTAAAATTTGATGATGTTGGGTTGCTTGGATGTATCTTTTTGAGCCTCTTTGCGTGCCGAGTTGGGTAGGTCCTCAGATGGAGTCCCTGAATCTTTACTAGGGGTTAATCTCTGAGAGAGCTTTGATGTATCAAGAGTCTGGCTCATAGCAGGAATCTGATTACCATATTTATACTTAGCTCTCCGCTCTTCAACCTCGGAGTAGCTATGATTCTTAGCAGGCTCCTCATCAAGGTAATCTATCAGATCATCACGATCCAGCTCATCATCAGTCAGCACAATGGGTACAAATGTAGGGAGTGAACTCCGAGGCTCGAGGTCGAAGTCTGAGTAGTACTGGTTCAATAGCTTATTTTGCTCTTTCTCTATCTCTGTCTGACGCACATAATCCTCTACATCCATAGCAGTCATAGGCATGTGAGCCTCTTTCTGAAATCCAGAGGCTATTATAACCACCATGACTTTATTGCCAAGCTTTTCGTTGAAGGCATGCCCCGACTTATTGTTTTGCAAGTTCCTGATTGAAGATGTTAATTTCTTAATTTCGTCCATCTCATCAGTTGTCAAGGGCTCCGTAGGATCGTAAAAAATAGCAAGCTGTAACCTCGTAGCTGTTGTAATATCATCATTATTAAGTAGAGGAGAGCGTAGTGCCGAGTCTATAGCCTTGCTAACGCGCCCTGGTCCCTCTCCATATCCTATGCTGATATGTGCTATACCTCCGTCCTTGAGCGTAGTACGGACATCTGCAAAGTCTTGATTCATCTCCATCTCATTGGTAATAACCATCGTGATGGCTCGTACAGCATTCGCTAGGATCTCATTAGCCTTATTGAGGGATTCATCCCATGGGAGCTGACCATAGACCTGATTGATATTTTCATTGGCAATAATGACTAGAGAATCGACCTCCTGACGCATACGCTCGGCACCCTCTGCCGCCTTGATCATACGCTGCCTCTCCTCACGTACAAAGGGCATAAAAATGAAGCCTACAGTAAGCAAGCCCATGTCTCTAGCGATCTTAGCAATTATAGGAGCGGCGCCAGTCCCTGTACCTCCCCCCATCCCAGCACAGATAAAGACCATCTGCGTCTCATTATCGTCGAGAAGTGAGTGTATAAGTTCCTGGTCCTCCATAGCAGCAGCCTCTCCTACCTCAATGTTACTACCAGCCCCTAAGCCTTGAGTTAGTGTCTGACCGATGACTGCTACATCCTTTAGTCCACTCTTGGCAAGGTCTTGCTCGTCAGTATTGAGGAGTAGATAGGTGACACCTTTGAGACCTGAGTCATGTATATGCTTTACAGCATTGCCTCCAGCACCGCCTACGCCGATGACTTTGATGAGGCTTTTCTCGGCAACAGCCTTATTATATTTGAAGTTGACGAGCTTATCCGTGTTATTCATTTGAAGGAAGGGGTGAGAAATGAGGGTTTGAACGATGAGTCATGCCCATTAATCTATATCATCACTAGTGAGGACAGTCTTGATCTTTGAGAACCAATTGAAAGATTTCCTATGCTTGACGTTTTTGACTTCTCGCTTTATGACCGTATGGGCCTGCTCAACAGTTGGTAGATCGAAGAGTGAGGCCTGTGGTTCTTCTGCTAGATGCTCCATAGGATTGTCTTCCGTAGGCGTCTTTGTTGCAGTTGTCTCCTCGGGATACTCTCGAGGTGCAGTCATCCGGGATACTGACGAGTCTATAGCTCCCTTACCCGATGAAGCAGCAGTACTCTGAGATTCGTCAATAAATCCGACACAATTGCTCTCAGCACGATAGATAAGTCCCATACAAGCAGCATAGTCTACGTCACTAGATAGAGGGACCTCATCTTTATATACTTTGTCATTAAACTCGCGTGCGAGGGAAACAAATTTACTCTCACTCTGCAAGTAGTTGATAAATCCTCTCATGAGGGCTCCTTGCCCAGCTAGGACAATTCCTGATCCCAGTCTTGCTCCAGCCTCAAAATCTCGTATCACACGAAGGACATTGGCTGTGATCTCTTTCATCCGAGCTGTCACGAGACTATTTACATCACGCATCTTAATCTCCCTCTGACGATTCCCATCGGCAGTATTTAGCGAGATGACTTTATCATCATAGACATCTGTAAATGGATATGCCTCCTCCAATTTGATCTTCTCCGCCTCAGGATAAGTAATATGGAGAGACATCAGATCATTCGTTATGTTCTTAGATCCAAAAGGTATGACACGAAGGCATTTTAGCGTGTCGTTCTTATAAATAGATACAGATGAGGTCCCGGCTCCAATATTTACCAGTGCTACACCAAGAGTCTTAGCATCCGGGTAAAGGAGGACGTCAGCCTCACAACATGGAGACGGGAGTATTGCCTCGAGTTCAAGGCCAAGCCGATCCTCGATCGCCATGCGAATAAAATTGACATTACTAGAGCGAGTCGTGATTAGATTGAAGTGAATGGAGAATTCGCTACACAGTAGCCCCTTGAGATTTCTCTCTACGCGACCATCGACGAGACAATACGGATCTGAGACATCTAGCACTTCATGTGCGTTAAGCCTATAATTTTTCAGCCTCTCATTGATCAGATCGAGGTGATAATCACTAATCTCCTCTCCATCGGGATTGTCCATCTTATGGTTAATCTTGTAAGAGCGAGACATGAGAGACTTACCCCCGAAGCCAACATAGACTTTCTTGATCTCCATATTTACATTTGGGAGCTGCTCATTAAGCCGATCGATCAATACTTTTAGCTTATTGTGTAGTTCCTCCATATTGTTAACCACTCCCTTGCGGATGGCATTACTTGTAGGCACCTCCGCTATAGCGAGTGGGAGTACCTTGCCATCCTTCTTAGAGCCTACCATCCCGCGGATAGTAGCGCTCCCCAAGTCTATAGCAGCATAGAGGTCTTCGGTGTATGACATTACAGTGAGATATGATTTAAGACGTGAGAATGGTATTGTAAATCTATTTGTGCGTATGTATGGTCTGGCTGAGGAAATATCTTTAAGAGCATTGTAAAGCTCCAACCTCTGAGGGAATTGTCACTATCTGATCTTTGTACTCCAAATGTACAGAAATAAAGCTATTCCAACCAAATATAGGGATAACCTGTTGCACAAATAGGCGCAACTTGTCCAGTTTCTCCTCCCAGTTAGGAGAAGTCCCGAGTATAATCTCCACATTACTTGCTCTAGGTGTTGCAATGACTCCCCGCACAGGGTCTACATAAATATGTATTAGCAAGTTTCGCCACAAAGGGTCTGCTAAGATTAGAGTCATTAGTGGATACAGGTCATGTGCTGCTCTGTCAATAGATATACTACCACTAACGGGGAGAAATGTCGTGTAGTAGTCTTCACTACGATCTATAGGTACCACTGTCTGATCCTTACAAACAAAATAATTCCCTTGAGTTGTAAAGAGCGTAAAGAGGGGTTCTCGCTGTAGCATGGATATATGCAGCACACCCCCAGGCGTCGTGTAAAGATCTATCTGACTAAAGAGCCCATTACGGATCAATAGCGATTCTATCGTCATCGTCGAGAGAGAGTCAACTGCTTGACCGATAGGATGAAAGCCCAGACGCTCCAGCTCACTCCTCAAATCCCGTTGAGACATCAGGGGGTGCTCTCCCTCGTACTCAATGTCTGCCTGAATATCCGTTATCCGTTCTGGTGCCAGATGGGGAGTATCCAGAGCCATGTAGCATAGGAGACCAATGAGGAGTAATGCCAGCGTGAGATATAGGTAGCGCATACCTTGATTATTTACAGTGTAGCTAGGTAGTCTCTGATAGGTAACACGAGTTTGTCAATATCTCCGGCACCAACCGTAAGGATAACTCGTGGCAACTTAATCCGCTGCAATAATGGGAGCAACTCATTTTTAGTACACAACCATCGATGAGGAGCCGTCAACTCATCGTAGATGAGTTTGGATGTAACCCCCTCTATTGGCTCTTCCCGTGCGGGATAAATATCCAAGACAACAACTTGATCTACGTGTGAGAGACTCTCGGCAAACTGGTGATAAAAATCGGCTGTGCGAGAGTACAGATGTGGTTGGAAGATTACAAGTACATCCTCTGACCCATATATCTCTTTGATAGAGTGGATAGCACTATCCAGCTCCACCGGGTGATGCGCATAGTCATCGATAAGCAGATGCTGCTTTGTCTGGAGCACCAACTCAAAGCGCCGCTTTGTACCTCTAAAGCTCTCTATACCCCGCACGAGGTCAGATGATGAAACGCCATTAAGATATGCGATAGCCATAGCGGAGGTTGCGTTTTCCAAATTAGTTCGCACGGGGACACCTAAGCATATCTGATCCAGACGTACACCCTCCTGAGGGTAATGCCAGTCGAAGCATATCCTCCCCTCTCGCACTGTCACATGGTCATAGTAAACGTCTGCCTTGGGAGTATTACCATAAGTCAACTGCAGTACGCCCTCAGCTAATCGAGGACGAATGGGGAGCCCCTCCTTAAGGAGCAATGTACCACCAGGTTTAACTCGACCACAAAACGCCTCAAATCCAGCCAAATAACCGGCATAGTTTCCATAAATATCCAAATGATCTGCATCCGTTGAGGTGACGATTGCCATATATGGGTCTAGATGTAGGAATGAGCGATCGTACTCATCAGCCTCGACAACCAGAAGGGCTGAATGATTGGAGTAGATAAAGTTAGACCCGCTCTCCACAGCCAGCCCCCCGATAAAAGCAGTACAACCAATCCTCCTCGCTCCATCCAAGATATGCGCCAGCATATTTGTCGTCGTTGTCTTGCCATGCGACCCTGCGACAGCTAGTGTTTGGTAACCTTTAGCTATCTCGCCGAGAGCCTCAGCACGCTTTAAGATACGATAACCATGCTCTCGTAAATAGCACAGCTCCAGATGGTCATGGGGGATTGCTGGTGTATAAATAGCCAACGTATTCTCGGGCTTCATTGGGGATGTACTAAGCCACGAAGTATCGTCGGTGTAGTGGATAGGAATCCCTATCTGCTCCAGCTCATCCGTATACATATTATGCGAGCGATCATAGCCCGACACATTGTACCCTTTGAGCTGATAATAGCGTGCTAAAGCACTCATCCCAGCTCCTCCTATACCAATGAAATAAACGTAAGTCATACGTCAGACAAAGTATTCGAAGGGAAAAGACACCTAAACAATCACCACAGCCTCTCCATCTGATCCACAATATGGTCCACGGCACGCGGGGTGGCAAGCCTACGCAGTGCAGACTTCATCTCCTCACGTCGGGTATCATCTACCAACAACTCGGATAGTGTGTGTCCCACTCTCCCTACCGCCTCTACGTCTGTCAGCGAGATTGCTGCACCACGAGACGAGAGCGCACGAGCATTCTTTGTCTGATGATCCTCTGCCACATTGGGCGAGGGAATTAATATCGTTGGTAGCTCCGATAGACATAGTTCAGAGACGCTCAGGGCACCAGCTCGAGAGACCGCTACATCTGCCATGCGATAAGCCAGATCCATACGATCTATATAAGCAGACACACTAGCTCTCTTACTTATCTCGTACTGCTGTATGACTTCCTGCGCTCGCTGCTCATAGCTACGCCCCGTCTGCCAGATAAGTTGGTACCCTTTGTCACTCCACTCTGAGAGTGCAGCTACGACAGACTCATTGATTGTCCTAGCGCCCAAGCTGCCCCCCATGACCAAAATCGTCTGGGAGAGTGACGATGGGAGTCTGAAGTAGTCGCAAGCTTCTTCACGTGTCGTCTCGTTGTACTCAATAGCATGGCGCACGGGATTACCTGTTAAAATAATATGGTCACAGGGAAAAAATCGCTCCATACCGGGATAAGCCACACAGATACACATAGCTTTACGGGCCAATAGCTTATTCGTCACGCCCGCATAGCTATTTTGCTCCTGTAGTAGCGTAGGAATGCCCATACGTTGAGCCTCCTTGAGCGTTGGGGCACTAGCATATCCTCCGACACCTACAGCTAGATCTGGATGAAAATCTGTCAAGATCTTTCGGACTATCAGTCTACTCTTTACCAGAGAGCGTAGCACCTTAAAGTTGCGCCACAGACGCTTACGATCCAGCCCCATCACCGGCAGCCCCTCGATCTGATAGCCGGCTGCAGGGACTCGCTCCATCTCCATGCGCCCTATCGCTCCTACAAAGAGGATCTCACTATTAGGGTAGCGTCGACGCACCTCATCGGCGATAGCTATAGCGGGGTTAATGTGTCCGCCCGTTCCACCACCACTGATGATTACCCTCGGTCTATTATCTTGCTGCATAGTGCAATGGATTCGAAAAAATAGAATGAATAAATTAAGTACGACTACCCATCCTGCTGTCTTCGCCCCAGCGTTATAGAGTCAGGTCGCTATCGCTCGCACAAATGTACGAAAAAAGAGCCTAACTGCTATCTCAGACTTCAATTGTTATCGGTCTAGCCTATCCCTCGCAATCAATGAGCTCTATAGCCACTACACCAACGATCGGATAGACATTAGGCGACGATAATAGGTGGGGTCACCCTCTCAGGATCTCTTCTACTCCTAAATAGTCTGAAAATGACTCCGGAATAACAAAAAAAACATTCCTAAATACCTAAATGACGGTTACGGAATAATCAAACCATATCTCCGAAGAGCTCATTTGATCATTCTGGAGCCACAGATCACTAGTTACGGGGAGAATAACCATCCCTACCCATCAGGCAAAATTAAGTGACTACAGGAGTGGAACGAAATAGGCTCTGCCTAGAAATGTGGGAGGGAGACTAATCGGGAGGTTTGGGAAAGGAGATGTAAACTAGGAATGAGAAAATCATCCCAGGGTAACCAATCTTGGTATTGCCCTTTTGCTTACCTTTGCATCTGGTATGTAGGGGTCTCATGCCAGCGATCCTGCAATACCTCACAAGGGGAGCTCTAGAGGTCCTCTTAGTTTACACCTCTCTACACTATATTGCATATACATTGTCCGCCACACACTACCATACAGCTGTGCTCTGTGAGGAGTCCTTAGATCTACTTGTCACTACCCCCTCAGGTCTCTACGTAGATGTAACGATGGGTGGTGGGGGGCACTCACATGCACTTCTTAGGAGGTTGTCTCCCGAAGGGCGGTGTATCGGATTAGATCAAGACCCCGATGCCGCAATCAATACCCCTGATGATAGTCGCTATCACTTCGTCGCAACAAACTTTCGCTATCTAACTCATTGGCTCGACTACTGGGGGCTAGTGGGTCAGGTAGATGGCATCTTGGCAGATTTAGGTGTATCGTCACACCACTTCGACAGTAAAGAGCGAGGCTTTAGCTTTCGTTATGAGGAAGCTATGCCAGATATGCGTATGAATAGTCGCTCTGGGCTTACGGCTCGCGACCTACTCCTCAACTACAGCGAGAGACAACTAGCGGATATATTATACTACTATGGAGAGCTACGTGACGCTCGTCGTATCGCGGGCTTGCTGGTATCACATCGTGATGAGGGATACCCAACAATAGCCTCGCTCATGAGTGTCCTGACGCCTGTACTGCCTAAGGGGGGGCCTCAACTACGCAATAAGCTGAGTCGTATCTTCCAAGCTCTCCGCATCGAGGTCAATGACGAGTTTGGTGCTCTACGTCAACTACTGTATGACTCGGGGACCCTACTAAAGCCCGGAGGGCGTATAGCGGTTATCTCTTACCACTCGCTGGAGGATAGGCTAACGAAGGAATTCTTTCTCACAGGGGTATTCGAGCAGGATATTGAGGCTATACCCACGATGCCACTACAAAGTCAACCGCCACTGCGAGTGATCACAAAAAAGGCTATCACACCTTCTCAAGATGAGATAACAAACAATAATCGCGCTCGCAGTGCTAAGCTACGTGTTGCAGAGCGCCGTAGCGAAGCTTCATTGTGACATGGTAAAGATCGACGACACCTACTTTGACAATCAGCCCGAAGAGGAAATAGAGGATACATTTTCAGGGACTTCAACGGCAGAAGACGATCAGTCTAAGCCTCTACTGGCAGACCTCCTAGAGATAGAGATGCTTGAAAATGAGACTTCGGAGGGTGAAACCGCAGAGTGGATACCAGATCAGACCCTTGAGAAGAAAGGGGACAGCGATGAGATCAACCTAGAGGGAGAAGCTCTAGAGGAGACTTCGAATGAAGATACCGATGAGAAAGAAGATATAAAAGGGCAAACTGCGAGGAGGTCTAAGCCAGGGCTCTGGTTTTGGCTCGGAGGAGATATACTAGGTCAACCCGCATTTCGCAAGTATATCCCAGCCTTCATTGCGATCCTCATTATGGGACTTATTCATGTATCAAGCAACTATCAAATTATTTCTAAGCGTCGTCGGATAGATGCGCTAGAGACACAAGTCAAAGACTTAACCTACAAACACTTGGAGAGCGTCGGGGAGCTAACTCGAAGGAGCATAGGAAGCAACTTCGAGCAACAGCTAAAAGCAATGGGATCTGACCTGGAAGCTCCGGCACAGCAATCTATCATCCTCTATCGTTCCCCCAAATAAGGAATAGTATCTTCTACCCTATTCACCCCGCCATCAACTCTTGCTCAGATGTCTAAGCACAGTGCCATCATAGCTCGTTACCGTGTCGTCGGATTCTTTTTTATCTTTATAATCCTGTGTATCTTCGTGAAAGTCATAGGGATTATCTTCGTTGACGGCCCTACGTGGCGTAAGATTGCGCAGTCGATTCACCAACCCGATACTATAACTATCTCCCCACTACGAGGTAATATCATTTCGGCAGATGGACATATAGTAGCTATCAGTAAGCCTGCCTACAAGCTCTTTATAGACTTTGGCGCGGAGCCTATCCAGCAGATGGGGCAAGACTCTATCTATAAACAGCTTGACTCTCTCGCCTACCAGATGAGCTTGTGGGAGAAAGGAGAAAAAGCAACCTACCCTGCTCTACGCAAACGGCTAAGAGATAGCTATCACAAAGCACTCCGCAAGGAGCCTGGCTATCGACATATATCAATATATCCTTATGAAGTGAGCCATGTAGAGTATCAGAGACTCAAGCAAAGCTATCCGCTCATGGTCTCCATAGACAGGAAAGGGCGGGTGGTGCGCCGTCGTGGTCCCCTTAGAGCAGGCATTATACATGAGGAGCGTGCACTACGAGATAGACCATATGGACAGTTGGCTCGGCGAACGATCGGTAGTGTCTACAAAGAGGTTAAAGGGGATCTTACACTTGGAGAGTATGGCCTCGAGCAGAGCTTTGATACCCTATTACGTGGAGAGCCTGGGTTAGCAATCAAACAATATCTGGCGGGCTCGACACGACAAAATACACTACAACCGCCTCGCGATGGCTATAATGTCTACACGACACTTGATATGAACCTCCAGCAGATCGTACATCGTGCCCTATATGAGCAGATGTCTCTATTTGAGGCAGACTACGGCGGTGCTATTCTGATGGAGGTAAAGACGGGACGCATCGTGGCTCTGGCTAATCTGACTGGAGGGCAGGACACATACTACGAGGGAGCTAACTATGCTCTCAGCGCACTTAACGAACCGGGATCAACGATGAAGACACCCTTTATGATGGCTGCTCTAGACGATGGAATCTGCTCTCCAACAGACACCATAGATACCGGAAATGGAGTGTTTAGATACGGCGGGTACAATATCAAAGATCATAATGCTAATAGAGGTGGCTACGGACGGATATCCGTAGCTCAAGGTCTATGGTACTCCAGCAATATTGTACTGGCCAAGATCGCTATAAAGGGGTATGTCGAGCATCCCAATAGCCTTTATAAACATCTTTATGACTACGGGCTATTGAGCCGATTAGACTTAGGCATCAATGGCGTTGCGACTCCTACTATAACACGACCAGAGGATAAAAGTTATGGCAACTCAACGATCCCAAGCATTAGCCGTGGATATGGTATCTCTGTGCCGGCAATCAATACGCTGAATTTCTACAATGGGATCGCCAATGGAGGTCGTATCATGAGACCTTATCTAGTAGACCGTGTAGAAGATTCTGAAGGTAAAATAATACAAGAGTACACGCCCCAAGTCCTACACGATAACATATGCAAGCCTGCGACGCTTGACTCAGTACGATCTATGCTAGACAATGTAGTGCTCAGAGGTACTGCAGCCCTGACTGTACACTCTGAGCTTATCTCTATCAGCGGTAAGACGGGAACGGCTCTAATGAGCAATCATGGCTCTGGGAAGTATAGAGCCAATGGTGAAGTCTATATGACTTCATTTTGTGGATACTTTCCTTCAAATGATCCTAAGTACAGTTGTATTATATTTATCGTCAATCCTCATGGCCCTGGCCGGGCCTCTGGGGGCATTGTAGCAGGACGTGGCGTCAAGCGTATAGCAGAGGAGATCTACACCCTCTCCAATCCTATCCTGCTAGATACAATTACCCCTCACCATACTACCGAGCAACGACTGAAGTATCTAGACATCGCGGGTGGACAAAAGAAGAATGTAGAGCATTTCCTAAGGACTTATAGCATCCCCGAAGACAAACAAGAGGGTGGGAATAAGGAGACAAACGCCCAACTAGTCATACCTCGTACTACACGAAAAGGGGTACAGCTACATCCCTTAGGGCACTACAGTAAGGGGGTAATGCCTCAACTTGTGGGGCTAGCTCCTAATGAAGCAATCTATCAAATAAGTGTACTCGGGTTACAAGTACAAATCATTGGCTATGGACGCGTCGTAGCTCAAAGCATTCCTATGGGTAGCACCATACGACCAGGGCAAAAGGTGGTCCTACATCTAGGTAATAACCATAGACAATAGCATGCAACATCAGACTTTATGAAGCAAAAAACTCTTAAGACCTATATAGAAGCCCTCTCAAACGATCGTTTACTTCTGAAGCTTCACGAGGGAGGTAAGACTTCCAAGGACTATTTAATCACTGACATTAAGCAGGATTCTCGACAGGTTTCAGAGGGATGCATATTTGTTGCTTTACGAGGAGTACATGTGGATGGGGCTAATTATATAGATCAGGCACTGAGTGCAGGCTGCTCCGTCATTGTCACTGAGCGACAACACCCTGACAATCTTCCAGACAATATTACTTGGATCACAGTTACTGATACGGCGAAAGCTATCGCTATCCTTGCTTCGGTTTACTACGATCGCCCAGAGCAACAGCTAACCATTGTCGGTGTAACAGGGACTAATGGCAAGACAACGACTGCCTCTCTTTGCTATCGACTATGGAGTTGGTTGGGGATCCCTGCAGGCCTACTCAGTACTGTCTGCATCAGAATCGGTAAAGAAGAGTACCCCGCTACACACACGACTCCCGACGCTCTCGAGCTACACCGTGTGATGCGACAAATGGTAGATGCGGGGTGTACTTACCTCTTTATGGAAGTCTCTTCACACGCTTTAGTTCAGCAGCGTGTGTACGGATTACCCTTTACACTTGCACTCTTCACAAATCTTACTCGAGATCATCTTGATTACCATGGCACGATGCAGGCATATATAGCTGCTAAGAAATCTCTCTTTGACAACCTCTCCGCAGATGCATATGCTTTGATCAATGCGGACGACCGCAATGGGAGCGTTATGACGCAAAACTGCCTCGCTCATGTACACACCTATGCTATGCATAGCCAAGCAGACTATATGTCCCAACTACTAGAGCAGTACGTAGATGGCTCTACCCTACTCCTAGACCGCGAAGAGCTGGAGACACAGCTACTTGGTAGCTACAACGCATACAATGTAACCGCTGTCTACGGAGCTGTGAGACTCTTACTACCCAAGTTGGATAAAAGTTTGGTCTTACGGGGGATCTCTAGTCTGGAGCATGTTAACGGGCGCTTTGATCTCCTCTCTTCGCCGAGGGGTTATCATGTCATAGTAGACTATGCACACACTCCCGATGCCCTAGAGAACCTACTAAAGACCGTCTCCGAACTACGAGCCTCGCATGTATATGTCGTTGTTGGAGCTGGAGGAGACCGTGATATGGGTAAGCGCCCTGAGATGGCACGCATAGCTTACAACCATTCCGATCGACTCTTCCTCACCTCAGATAATCCCAGATCGGAAGTCCCAGAAGTAATCATCGGTCAAATGCTTGAGGGCATTCCCCTGTGTGATCGAGAGCTGGTCTATACTAATATATCACGGCGTCAAGCCATCACTGATGCTTGTACCATGGCTCAGCGCGGAGATCTCGTAGTCGTTGCGGGCAAAGGTCACGAGACCTACCAAGAGATCCAAGGTGTCAAGTATCATTTCGATGACAAAGAGGTGGTCCAGGAGCTCTTTATGAAGGAAAATCCAACACTCAGCAACTCTTGAGGAGACCAAAGTTCCATCGATTGATAATATCCATATACTCTTTTCCCCTGATTTATGCTTTATCACCTCTACGACTGGCTTCAAGCACATGACGTACCTGGCTGGCGACTAGCTCAGTACGTATCCTTTAGAGCTGCCATCAGCTTTATTATTGCATTACTCATCAGTACGGTAATCGGCAGACGTATCATCCGTTGGTTACATCGTATGCAAATCGGCGAGGTGGTACGCACTTTAGGGTTGGAAGGTGAGCAACTCAAGATCGGGACTCCTACTATGGGAGGGATTATTATCATTGTAGCTATTGTCGTCCCCACTCTACTTATTGCACGACTAGACAATGTATACGTACAGCTCATGCTATTTACCACCATCACAATGGGTGGGTTGGGCTTTATCGATGACTATATAAAGGTCTTTAAGAATAACAAAGCTGGTCTACACGGACGCTATAAAATCATTGGGCAAGTACTAATCGGATCTGTCGTTGCTCTTACTTTTTATCTCAGTCCTGATACAATCACTCGTGAGAACCACGAGGTAGTCGTCAATGGTCATATAGAGCAGGTTACATTTGACAATCTAGAGACCAAAAATACTAAGACAACGATACCTTTTGTCAAGAACAACAACTTCGACTACCTTAGTCTCGTCCCATCT
Organism: uncultured Porphyromonas sp.; assembly: GCA_963543315.1. Taxonomy (GTDB): domain Bacteria; phylum Bacteroidota; class Bacteroidia; order Bacteroidales; family Porphyromonadaceae; genus Porphyromonas. The sequence goes on along the minus strand of CAUUAW010000011.1, from coordinate 34,059 downwards.
GCCATACCCAATCGAGAGTTCGTCGGATGGATATTCTTCTCCATAATCATCATACTAATCATCACCTTCATCTCTAACTGCGTCAACCTAACCGACGGATTAGATGGACTAGCCGCTGGGACAGCTGCACCTGCAGGTGTAGCTCTAGCGGTACTTGCCTATGTCTCCTCACATATAGCTCTGGCTCGGTACTTCAGCATTATGTTTATCCCGGGTGCTGAGGAGCTCGTAATCTTTGGGGCAGCCTTTGTGGGGGCAACCTTTGGCTTCTTATGGTTCAATGCTTATCCGGCTCAAGTATTCATGGGAGACACGGGAAGCCTTGCCATAGGTAGTATTATCGCCGTGATGGCCATACTAATCCGCAAAGAGTTACTACTGCCTATCCTCTGCTTTCTCTTTATCGTCGAGGGGCTCTCATCTCTATTACAGCAGGCTTACTACAAGATTACCAAGCGTCGTACGGGGACTGGGCGGCGCATCTTTAAGATGTCCCCTCTACATCATCACTTTCAAAAGGCTGGGAATAGTGGTATAGATGCTCTCATACAGCGACCATTGGCACCCATTCGGGAGGCAAAGATCACCGTACGCTTCTGGCTCATAGCCATCCTACTAGCCGTCCTAACAGTCATTACACTTAAGATGCGATAAAAGTTATTTAGTAGCGATCTCACAAACATGCAAGACAACGAATATATCATCCTGGGGGCTGGCGAGAGCGGTGTCGGAGCTGCTATACTGGCTATCAAGCAGGGACTCCCGGTCTTCGTCTCTGACTCAAGTAAGATCAAGGCAAGCTTCAAGACAGAGTTAGAGCACTACAATATACCATATGAGGAGGGGGGGCACTCCATCTCGCGTATCCTCTCCGCCCACGAGGTCATTAAGAGTCCCGGCATCCCAGATAGTGCTCCTCTCATTCGGCAATTAGAGGAAATGGGGACACCCATCATCAGCGAGATCGAGTTCGCGTATCGCTATGCTGGTGACAGTACTATGATCGCTATCACGGGGAGTAATGGTAAGACTACCACAACAAACTGGCTCTGCCACACACTACATAATGCTGGTCTAGACGTCTCCATGGCAGGCAATGTGGGGGTTAGCCTTGCTCGTCAAGTAGCGACGGCACCTCATGCTTACTACGTAATCGAGTTAAGTAGCTTCCAGCTCGATCATATGTATCAGTTTAGAGCCCACATTGCTATCCTACTCAACATCACGCCTGACCATCTAGATCGTTACGATCATCAGATGGGATTGTATGCTCGATCCAAGATGCGTATCATACAAAACCAGCAATCCTCCGACTACTTCATCTCATGGGCTGAGGACGATTGGACTCAACGACTGTTAAGGGATCTGAATATGAGTTCGGGGCGTAGGCTATATTTCTCCACAAATGCTGAAACTCCTCTCGGCGAAGCTACAGAGGGAGAGCTAGCAGCTACTTACAGAGAGGGGCATCTGCACTTTACCCTTCGTGAGCCTCCTGTCGACTTGACTGAGGCATCTCTAGCTCTCCCTGGCAAGCACAATGTACAAAACGCCCTTGCGGTAGGATGCGCAGCGCAAGCCCTAGGCATCTCTCCCGAGATTATCAAGTCATCTTTAGAGACTTTTACCAATGTATCTCATCGCCTAGAGCTCATAGCCCGCATCGATGGTGTCGACTATATCAACGACTCTAAAGCAACTAATATCAATAGTACCTGGTATGCACTAGAGAGCATGCGTACCCCAACCATCCTCATATTGGGCGGGACCGACAAGGGAAACGACTATAACGATCTAATGCCTTTGGTTAGGGAAAAAGTTGTCGGACTAATCTATCTCACCACAGATGCAGCAAAACTACACCGTAGCTTCGACACGGTAATACCTCGCCACGAGGAGGTCACGTCAATGCGTGCAGCTATCGAAGCTGCTAGACGCATGAGCAAGCCTGGAGACACGGTGTTGCTCTCGCCAGCATGCGCGAGTTTCGACCTTTTTGCCAATTATGAGGATCGCGGGGATCAGTTTAGAGCGGAGGTCCTTTCTATTGCTCAGCACCCCTAGAGTCAACGATATGGACAAACGACACGAATAGCGGCGAGCCGATATGAGACCCTGAGATCTCTAATGCTCTCAAATAATTTGATAATAGCACTGTAGATATAAAACATTCGTTCCGTAATTATCAATCGAGTATTCCGGGATTATGATTGCTTATTTCCCTAATTATCATTTCTCGATCCCGTAATAAACTTTTCATACCTCGGAGTACCCCTCCCCTCTATCAGTACGAGTCCCCACGGATACTACTACTCATCGAGGGAAAAATAAGTCTCTCACAAGACTCATACAACGTAGATAAACCATTATGATACCACAAGACGCGCACTCCAGCAATGGGACTACGCCTTCAGACCTCTTTAACCTCTCCCCTACAAGCAGTACCATACAGGAAGATGAGAGCGTAGCAGGGCTTGAGGAGACTGGGGGACGGGGCGATGTCACGCCGCAAAAGCCTCGCATTAAGGGCGACAGGGGACTGTGGGGGCTCTACTTAGCCCTCCTAGCAACTTCGATACTTTTTATCTTTAGCGCTACTAGTACCTTGGCCTATAGAGGTGAGAGTCTATACGCTCCTTTTACAAGCCATCTCAAGCATATCATCCTCTCTGTGCTTGCAGCTTGGGGATGCTCGCGACTCAGTAGACCGATAATACGACCGCTGGGGTTGCTCTTTTTCGCTCTCACCCTACTAGCTGTTATCCTTACGCCCTTTATCGGTACAGAGACCAACGAAGCGAAGCGTACACTATTTAGTGTACAACCCTCCGAGTTTTTCAAATTAGGACTCATCTTCCTTGCATCTGTCGTCCTTTCAGTACGTGATCGCAGTAAGCTCAACCAGCGGTTTTATCTCTTCTGTGCCTTAACTGCCATCGGAGGAGTCTTCGTACTCAAGGAGAGCCTGTCGATGGGACTTATCATTATCGCATTTATCCTTGGCATCGGCTTTGTATTAATGGGCTTCTCTAAAAGTCTTCTACTAGTAGGTGGCGTGGGAGCTGGTCTGATCGCTCTACTCCTAGCTGGTCTGCTCTTACTACCCGATAGCATTATAATGCAAAATAGTAGCACGGCCCGCTGGAAGGGTCGTATAGAAGACTTTACAACAAAATCCGACTCTAGTAAATTTGTCATTAACGAAGACAACTTTCAGGAGCAGCATGCACGTATCGCGATCGCTCGTAGTAATGGTACTGGAGTGTTCCCTGGGAATAGCTTTGAGCGTGATATCCTACCGGAGGCATACTCAGACTTTATATATGCTATTATCATCGAGGAGACCGGTCTCCTCGGCATGATATGGGTTCCACTGCTCTACATACTCCTTTTTTTCAAACTCTCACGATGGGCGACACGATCCCAGCGAAGCTCCCAGAGAATTATACTACTCGGAGTCGGGCTCATGTACACCACGCAAGCTATCATACATATGTGTGTGGTCACAGGTATCTCTCCCAATACAGGTCAAACCCTACCACTAATCAGTCGTGGTGGGTCATCACTGCTGGCGACCTCCATGGCCATTGGAGTCTGCATTGCCATAACACGACACATACGCCAAGAAGAGTATGAACGAGCTCAGCGAGAGTCCAGCGTCCCCACAAGTATGGGACCTACTTTCGGAGAGAGTCCCCTACAAAAGATCTAACGAAGCTCTTTCTGATGATCCCAAATATGCCATGCATAGCGAGCCTGTACGAGGAGCATTTTCAGCCCATTGATCGTTGACGCCCCTTGTCCGCGGCATGACCTGAGGAAGTAAGTTTCCTCTGGATTATAGATAAGATCCATACAAACATGCTGCGACGTAATAGCGTCGTACGGTATGGAGGGGCGCTCTGATATGTGGGGCTCCATACCAAGAGGTGTAGCATTGATGATGATCCCGGAATTTGCGACGAGCTCAGACGTTAGCACATTATAGGAGAGGATGTGGTTAGCTTGAGGTTGCCGACTAACAAATGTGTAATCTCGACCTAATCGCCTTAGAGCTTGAGCGACTGCATGCGCTGCACCTCCAGTACCTAGTATGAGAGCATGTTGTAGCTCTGTGCTTAGGAGTGGCTGCAAGCTCTCCACAACCCCCTGGACATCGGTATTATACCCTATGAGACGAGGTGTTGCTGCTGACCGATCTACGACAACTGTATTGACTGCCCCTACATACTTTGCCTCAGCATCTATCTCGTCAAGATCGTTACACACAGCTATCTTATATGGACTAGTCACATTAAATCCGACAATGGAGGGATTAGCTTGTAACCAAGGCTTGAGCCCCGACAAGTCTTCCAATTCGTGCAAGAGGTAGTGGGCTTCTATACCTTGAGAGGAAAAGAGATCGTTAAAATAGTCTGCTGAGAGTGAATGTCCCAGAGGTCTACCTATCAATGCGTAAAGGCGCTGCATATCCTTCTGTTTTTAAGCCTCCGCAGTATATAGGACACAGATCCCCAATGGCATCTCTCTATATCGCACATTGCGAAAGCCTGCTTTGCGGATCAACGTTGTCATCTGTTCACGCTGGGGCATCATCGTTATAGAAACTGGGAGATAACTATAAGCCGATAGGTCATGTGTACACATTTGTCCCAGCCAGGGAATAAATTGCTTGGCATATAGATTATATCCCCTACGGAGCAATCTTTTGGAAGGCTCACTAAGCTCTAAGATAGCTAGAGCACCATCAGGTTGTAATATGCGATGCATCTCATGCAATCCCTGTAGAGGGTCTGAGAAGTTTCTAATACCCAATGTACAAGTCACAGCATCAACTGACTGAGTTGCCAGAGACATCTCCTGACAACTCTCTGCATGTAGAGACACCTGGACAGAGTGTCGCAGCTTGTCTATACGCTCTTTTGCCACGGCGAGCATACCTTCTGAGAGATCTATGCCCTTGATCTCCCTCACCGATGGGAGATAACGAGCCATCATCATAAGCATATCACCCGTACCACAAGCGATATCAGCAACGCGATGTGGTGCATAGTCAGCCAGATACTCTAGGACCCGCCACCGCCAAGTTATGTCTAGCCCTCCTGTCATTAGGCGATTCATCAGATCATAATGCCCAGCTATACGATCAAACATACTACGTACGTAGCGATCCTTAGAGCCTTGAGTAGATACCATAAGTTAAGAGAAAATGAGAGCCCCCCTAATGATTCAGGGCGGATACCCCCTAAGTCACCGGTTTGTTTCTATAAAGTGGATATACGACTACTTCTCCAGAAAAGCTCGTAAATTGTCTTCTATACGCTTAGCTAGGTCTTGAGAATCCTCTCTGACGAAAGATTTGCCCATGATCTGTTCGTATAACTCGATGTAGCGCTCTGTAACAGAATGGGCATACTCAGGTGTTATGGTTGGGATTTGCTGTCCCTCCTTACCCTGAAACCCATGCTCGATAAGCCACTGACGGACGAACTCCTTCGATAGTTGCCTCTGCGGCTCTCCCTTAGCCTGACGCTCTTCGTAACCATCTAGGTAAAAGTATCGGGATGAGTCGGGAGTATGGATCTCATCGATTAGTAAGATCTGGTCTCCCTTCTTGCCAAACTCATACTTCGTATCGACAAGGATCAACCCGCGATCACGAGCTATACGAGTACCCTCCTCAAAGAGTGCGTATGTATACTGCTCGATCAAGTTATAGTCCTCCTCAGAGACTAGACCTGAGTCTATAATCTCTTGGCGACTAATATTCTCATCGTGCCCCTCGTCAGCCTTAGTAGTAGGAGTGATAATAGGGTGTGGAAGTTTGTCGTTTTCCTTAAGTCCTTCGGGGAGCTCCATACCACAGATCATCCTCTCACCAGCTTGGTAAGCACGCCACGCACTACCCGCTATATAGCCTCGTATGACCATCTCAACCTTGAGTGGGGAACAACGATGACCTACGGTAACCATGGGGTCTGGAGTTGCAATCTTCCAGTTTGGCACTAGAAGAGCTGTAGCATCCAGTTGCCCAGCAGCTATCTGGTTTAACACCTGCCCTTTGTAGGGGATCCCCTCTGGGAGTACTACGTCAAAGGCAGAGATTCTGTCTGTTGCTACCATTACAATCAAATCTCCCTTGAGATAATATACATCTCTCACCTTGCCATGATAGACAGATTGGATACCTGGGAGAGATAGGTCGGTATGTGTTAGTGCTTGGTTCATCGTATTCTCTTCAGTAATTGGTATGTAAAAGCTATTTAGTTTCTTCAACCGACCCTGCGTATTGCAGAGCTTGGCTCTCATTGCTATCGTAAGCGTCTACGACTAGCTGGACAACTGGATGCCGGACTATGTCTTGCGCATCAAAGTAAACAAAAGGGATCTGATCAACACCCCGCAATACTCGCTCCGCAATCCGCAATCCCGACGTGACGCTCCGGGGCAGATCTACTTGTGATAGGTCTCCCGTGATAATCATCTTGCTACTACGCCCCAAGCGAGTGAGAAACATTTTCATCTGATGGTGGGTAGTATTCTGCGCCTCATCTAGTATAACGATAGCATCATTGAGAGTACGTCCACGCATATAGGCTAGAGGAGCTATTTGTATCACATCATTCTCCATATAAGTACGTAGGCGTTGTGTCGGGATCATCTCTTCCAGAGCATCATACAACGGTTGCAAATAGGGGTCTAGCTTGTCTTTTAGTTCGCCCGGGAGGAAGCCCAACTTCTCCCCTGCCTCTACAGCTGGTCGGGAGAGGATAATGCGTCGCACACGTTTCTCTTTAAGAGCCTTTACAGCTAGAGCTATAGCTATATAAGTCTTACCGGTACCAGCAGGTCCCAGAGCAAAGAGCATATCATGATTAGCTATCGCCTCCACCATCTCTCGCTGATGCTCTCCACGGTAACCTATACTACGCCCCCTGGAGCCGTATAGGAGGTGATTTGGCAGGGCCTTAACTACAGGGAGCTCTCCTCCTATAGCCATCTGACGAATAGTCTGCTCCGTCAGAGAGTTATACTGTACTACGTACCGGACTAACTCGTCCAGCAAACCTATCAGGAGCTGTATATCGCTCGGGTCTCCTTGTATCTTGATAATCCGATCATGTGCTACGATACGTAATTTGGGGTAGAGATTGCGCAGCAGGAGCAAGTACTCACGATTAGGGCCATAGAGTACTGTCGGATCTATCTCCTCTAGGATATATAGTCTCTCCGTCACTCGGCTTTTCTTATTCCTTCATGTGAGCTACGATTGCAGAGGCTATCTGAGTCATCTCCTCCTCTGTAGGCTTTGTGGGTAGAGGTCCGTGTGTCACGTCCTCCTCACTATTGATCGGCACTAAGTGTACATGAGCATGAGGCACCTCTAGACCTATCACCATTGTTGCCACCTTACGACAGTGCGTTGCCTGCTGTATAGCTCGTGCAACACGCTTTGCAAAGGACATCAAATCGGCTATCTCAGCGTCTGTTAGGTCATAGTAATAATCAACCTCTCGCTTAGGTATGACCAAGGTATGTCCTAGTTGATAGGGATTGATGTCCAAAAAAGCATAGTGCTTGGCATCCTCGGCAATCTTGTACGAGGGTATCTCACCCGTTATGATGCGACTAAATATTGTAGCCATGGTCTCCTCAATGTATTATGTCTTTGTTAAGCAGACTCTACCAGAGACTACTCTACCGAGTAATCTCTAGTATCTCAAAAACCAGTGTACCTGCGGGCACCTGGATCTCTACGATATCGCCCACTTTCTTACCAATAAGTCCCCTAGCAATCGGGGTATTTACGGATATCTTATTCTCCTTAAAGTTTGCCTCAGCGTCAGAGACAATGTAGTAGCACTTCTCCTCGCCCTTTTTCTTATTCAGCAGACGTACATGGTTTAGTATCTGCACTTCGTTTGTTTTGATTTGGGAGGGGTCTAGTACACGAGCATTAGCCAGCTGTGCCTTGAGCATTGCTATCTTGTCCTCCAGGTGTGCTTGCGCCTCCTTAGCAGCATCATACTCCGCATTCTCCGATAGATCACCCTTATCCCGCGCCTCTGCAATCTGCTGCGTGACCTTAGGCCGCTCCTCAGCCTCTAGCTGCTTGATCGTATTGTGGAGGGCATCATACCCCTCTTGTGTCATATAATAGTATCCCATAGATATGTGATATGAAAGTTTCAACTATGTATTATGCTCCTTAAGCCAATAAACATCTAGGTGTAGCGACTCGCTCATCGGGCTCTTAGACATAAAACAAATGAGGACTTACCCCTATGTAGCATCTCGGCACCGATCCGAGCCACAAGAGAGAAGCCTCTTCACATCCACGATAAGCGACCTCTGTGGCTCATCGTCCTTACTTACTGGGTGCAAAGGTACTAAAAAAACGTTTCATGGCATCGCCTTCGCTGCAAAGGTCATAGGGCCCTCTATTGTCTCTCAAGGAGTAAGACTCTCTGTAATCCCGTAATTATCGCCAGATTACTCCGTAGATCTCATTTCATTATTCTGGAATCGTCTTTTAACTATTCCGTAAAATTCATTTCACGATCTAGGAATTACAAACCGATGATTCCAGAGAGGTTTCCCGACCGCTCCGTAGGGAGGTGATGGTAGATGAGTAGCTATTTTCAAGGGAAATCGTATCTTTGTCGTCATATCAAGCACCTAGTATGATTCACACTATACAAATCTACCTTAGATCTCTACTCATCGTCGTTGCAGCATTATTACTCATGTGCATACCGGCATGCCAGCGCAGCTCTCTTGTTGAGAATGTAAACGTTGAGAGTGTGCTGATCTCTGGGTTCAAAATTAGTGATAAGAAGACTCCTATCTTAGAGAAGACGATCTTTTCGATAGATCATCGCAAGGGGTTGATATACAATGCGCGACCACTCCCTAAGGGAACTGTCATCGGGACGGTTAAGCTGCAGATCACGACAGGCTCGAATGTATACCCAAGGATATTCGTCGGGGGCGTCGAGCAGACCTCTAAGGGTCTGGATACAGTAAACCTATCCAAGTACGCTGAGGGCGTGAGACTCTTAATGCAGCATCGTAAAAACACAAACCTAACTAAGGAATATCAGCTCAAAATAAACATTTACGAGCAAGATCCTTACACTTACAAATGGACAGAATCCTCTCAAGCAGCTCCGATACCTGCCAATAGTACAGACATTATCCTGAGCCGACTGGTAGACAACGGCGTCGCTTATTATTATTTCACACGAGGCAGTAGTGAGACCCATCTGTGGAGAGCTAGTCATGCTAAGCCCGACATTTGGTCAGAAATAACTATACCATCGACATTAGATGCCCCGATAGTAGACATTGTCGAGCAAGGGGGAGGAGACATACTCCTAGGGCTGCAATCTTCAGGGCAGCATATACTCTACACCCATGACAATGAGAATAAATGGGAGCAGAGTAATAGCTCTATAAGCTTTATCTCACACCTACTGGGTAATCTATACTATAGGGGGAGCAATCGACCTCTATTCGCGGTAACAAAGTCAGATGGTGTACACTTTGCCTCGGAGACAGGAGTCCTCGTGCCAAAGCTTTTCCCATTAGAAAACAATACCCGCCTATCGATCTCTGTAGAGAATCACCCCATAGCTCTACTAATAGGAGGGTCTGTAGCTGACACAACAGCCCTCGTATACAGCACCTCCAATGGATTAGACTGGCTCACACCTCACGATGCCAAGAAAATTAGCAAGATCTGGCCTAGTAGTCTACCAGGGTCTATGGTTTACGAGCCTAAAGATAAGAGTATCCTCCTCGTCAAGCCCGCAGCTACACCTAAGCAAACAGAGCAACCAGAGATGCGCGTATACGTATCTCTGGATTATGGGACCTCGTGGGAACAACTGACGGAGAGGTCTATCCTGCCAACCATCTACTACGACAAGGCACAAACACATCAGCCTGGCATTGCTCTATATCGAGGCGATGATGGACGAATGTATATATTCGGAGGATTAAAAAATGGGCATCCGACGATTTGGGTGGGTAAGCCACTCCGATTTCAATAGGTCCCTAGGCAAGAGTATAGACGCAGAGACATTGACCACATATGCCCAGAGCTCTACGCATTATCACATTCCTATCCTTGGCACTCTGTGCAATCTCTCTGACTGCACAGGAGTATCGCTACGAGGTGGGAGGCTATGTCGGAGCTTCATCCTACCTAGGGGACGCTAATAGACGCATTCCTTTGGTTCCCATAGGGGCTACAGGTGGTGGTATTTTCAGGTATAATCACAACTTTAGACTGGCTTTTGCTGGTGAGATGGGCTATAGTTTACTCCCATTTGACTGTAAATATGCAGCAACCGATTATCCTCAAATTCGTGAGATCGGCAAGACTCTGCATGGAGAGACACATCTACTCGCCTTACAGGGTTGGGCTGAGTACAACTTTGCACACTATAGTGACAAGTACCGCTACCTACAGACCAAATCTCTAGTACCATACATAGGCGCAGGGTTGAGCGCAGGGGTAACTCTGGCTGCTCGTCAGACCGCTTTTTTACCTGGGGCAGGTCTTAGAGTGGGAGTTAAATACAAGCTGCGTAATAGACTTAATCTTGTGGCATCGATACAAGGTATCTATTACCTCAGCTCTCATCTAGACACTCCTAGTACGCAAACCTCCTGGCTGGAGAACCCGTATGGGATGCCGGCGGACTGGATAAAAGGTGGAGACTCTACGATAGCTCTAACTATTAGCATCACCTACGAGTTAGGCAAACGTAGTGAGACCTGCCATGGAGTCGATAGTTACCCACACAGGCAGACACATTGATAATGACAACACAACAGACTCCCAAACATATAGCTGTCATCATGGATGGCAATGGTCGCTGGGCACAACAACGAGGTCTCCCCAGAAGCCTCGGGCACAAGAAGGGCGTCGAGGCCTTAGAGGTGACACTTAAATCGGTGGCTGAACGTGGGATCCCTTATCTAACTGTGTATGCCTTTAGTTCAGAGAACTGGCAACGCCCAGCCTCTGAGGTCTCCTATATTATGCAGCTTCTAGCTGAAGGGCTGCATCACTACACACCTCTCTTTATTGAGGAGGGAGTACGACTACGTGCTATCGGGGATATAGATCGCTTACCCTCTGAGATTGCAAGACAACTAAAGAGCTCAACAGAGCAAACCAAGGGGTGTGACCGCATCACTCTCAGTATGGCCTTTAGCTACTCGTCCTATTCGGAGGTAAGTCATGCTATTAGACAAATAGTTGCTGACGTACAATCAGGTCGATGTGGAGAGCGAGACCTCCTACGCCAAGACTTAATAAATGACTACCTTTACACTCATGGCACCCCAGTACCGGACTTGCTCATTCGCACTGGAGGTGAGAAGAGACTCTCTAACTTCCTATTATTACAATTAGCCTATGCAGAGCTTTACTTCACAGATACCCTCTGGCCTGATTTTGATGCGGCAGAGCTTGACCGAGCTCTCGTAGACTATGCCTCACGACAACGACGTTTCGGTAATATATCGGAGTAAACTTCACCTTTTCATCCATATCTATAGACCCATCTGACTACTGAGATACGATAATGCAACGACATCGCTCTATACTACTCTCTACCTTAGTTCTACTAGTCTGTAATGTGCTACAGGCTCAGCTCCCTCAAGCCTCTGAAGCAGATACCATATATGCACCCAAGATTGACTACGCTCATCCCGTTACTAAAACTATTGCCGGGGTGACAATTTCTGGAGCACATGGCTATGACGAGCAGGTATTACTAGGCTACACGGGGCTAAAAGTTGGAGACAAGATTGAGATCCCTGGATCTATTACAACTGCCGTAGTACAGCAATTCACTCGGAATGGAACTTTTGCCAATGCTCATGTACTCGCCACGAAGTATGTGGGCGATCAGGTATGGCTAGAAGTACGATTGGAGCAATATCCTCGTATCGCTTCCGTCTCATTTCACAATATAAAAAAATCAGAGCAAGAAGACCTGCAAGCTAAGACGGGACTACGGGAGAGTATGCAGCTCTCTCCCAATGTCCTAAACCGTACCGAGCAATTGATACATAAGTACTACAACGAGAAGGGCTATAGTGAGATGGAGGTGACTTTCGATCAGGAGCCAGATCTCTCTCGAGAAGGATATGTCAAGCTCACCATATCGGTCGATAAAAAATACAAAACGAAGGTAGCTAACATCTACTTCTCTGGGAACGAAGCGCTATCGAATACTGACCTACGCAAAGCGATGAAGAAGACCAACGAAACGTTCCGTCTTAATCGTGGAAATCTGTGGAATTCGCTCCTGGAGCTTTTCCAAAGCAAGAAGTTTATCCAAGAGACCTATCAGGAGGACCTCCGTAACATCATCGATGCTTACCATAAAGCTGGTTACCGTGACGCAGAGATCCTATCGGACTCCATAGCCCGCAATCCGGAGAACGATAAACAAATTGACATTTTTATCAAACTGTCTGAAGGAGACAAGTATTATATCAAGGATATAAACTTCATAGGTAATACAAAATACCCCACACCACTCCTGGAGGCAATGCTAGGCATACAAAAAGGAGACGTCTATGATCAGGATCGTCTGTCCAAACGCCTTTATATGGAAGACGATGCTGTCTCCAATCTATACTATAACAATGGATACATTTTTTCTAGTATAGATCCTGTAGAGACCTTCGTCGAGGGAGACTCTGTTGCTCTTGACCTTCGCATCATCGAGGGACCACAAGCAACAATTGACAAAGTAATTATCAGAGGCAACCATGATATTTACGAAGAGGTAATACGACGTGAACTCTTTACTAAGCCTGGTAAGCTTTTTAGTAAGGAGGATATGATGAACTCTTGGACGACACTCAATCAGCTAGGACACTTTAACCCTGAGAAGAGTTTCCCAACACCAATCCCCAATGCCCAAGATGGCACCGTAAATATTGAGTATCCCTTAGAGAGACGTAACAACGACAAGTTCGAGCTCTCCTTTGGTTGGTCTCAAGCTGGTCTTATAGGGCGTGCAGGAATTAACTTTTCCAATTTCTCAATCTACAACCTCTTCCATCCGAAAGCTTACAAAGGCATTATCCCGCAAGGTGATGGGCAATCACTTGCTCTGAATGCTATGAGTAACGGACGTTATTACCACTCCTTCAGCTTACAATTCTCAGATCCTTGGTTTGGGGGTAAGCGACCTAATTACTTCACAGCGTCTTTATACTACTCTATGCAGACAGCTATAGACACGCGCTATTACAACAACCGATCTCGAGGACTAGGGAACTATCCAAACTACTATGGTGGATACGGTTACGGGGGATATGGCTATGGCGGATACGGGAACTATGGCTACGACGGGGGATATAGCCAGTCTCTCATGGAGAATTCATACAACCCCAACCAGTCAATGCACATCTTCGGAGCGTCAGTAGGCTTTGGGAAGCGACTAAACTGGCCCGACAATTGGTTCAACCTCAACGCTACGCTCAACTATTCTCACTACTATTTACGGGACTGGGTCTACGAAACCTTCCAGGGATTTCACAACGGTCATGCAAATGACATAAGCCTCTCGATAGCTCTTTCGCGCAACTCTATAGACAATCCCATCTATACACGCCGGGGGTCTTCCTTCACGCTATCCGTAAACGCTACTCCTCCTTACTCTCTATGGGACGGTATAGACTATAGTAATCCTAACCTTAAGTCTAGCTATCGTTACCGCTTTGTAGAGTATCATAAATGGAAGTTCTCAGGCAAGGTTTTCACACCTCTGATGAATCCTTCTACCGTGAAGTACACCCCTGTCCTAATGAGTCGCATAGATGCGGGGTTCATCGGTCATTACACCCCTTTCAAACGGTCTCCTTTTGGGACCTACTACATGGGAGGAGACAACATGAGCGGCTATGTAGGTAACTTCCTCAACGAGACTATCCCACTACGTGGTTATAGTAATGGATCTATCGCAGGTGGTAACTACGACTACGCCTACGCTTATATGCGCATGATGGCTGAGCTGCGCGTGCCGGTGCTCTTTGAGGGGCAGTACAATGTGTGGGCCATAGCTTTTCTTGAGGCTGGTAATGCTTGGCAGGAGCTCAGTCGTTTCAACGCCTTCAATCTAAAACGATCGGCAGGAGTGGGCTTTCGCATTACACTTCCCTTCTTAGGCATACTGGGGCTTGACTGGGGATATGGATTTGATAAGCCCGATGGATCCTCTCAGCGCGGAGGTAGCAATATCCACATCGTCTTGGGTCAGGAGTTCTAAATCCGGGCATTCCTATCGTCTGAACCTCTCTTGCTTAAAGAAAATGATGACGTAAAACATCTACATTACTAGTAAAGACCTTTTAAAACATTCACTACTATGCGAAAACATTTATATCTACTGACACTAGCCCTAGTACTTACACTAGGAGCCTCTGCACAGAAATTTGCTCTCGTAGACATGCAGTACATCCTCAAGAGCATACCAAACTATGAGATGATGAACGAGCAACTAGAGACAGTCTCTAAGCGCTGGCAACAGGAGGTTAAGACACTCCAAGACAAGGCTAAGACGCTTTACAAGAAGTATCAGGGAGATCTCGTATTCCTCACTGCCGAACAAAAACGTCAGCGTGAGGAGGAGATCGTCAAGACTGAGCAGCAAGCCACCGAGCTACAGGGGAAATACTTCGGACCGGAAGGCGAGCTATTCAACCGCCGCTCCCAGATGATCAAGCCTTTACAAGATGAAATTTGGCAAGCGATCAAGGAGCTTGCTTCACAACATGGCTTCCAGCTGGTACTAGACCGATCAACGGCAGGCATCGTCTTTGCCAATCCTTCTATAGACATCAGTGATCAAGTACTGGAAAAACTAGGCTATGGGCGTACTCGCTAGGCTTCTTACAGACCTACAGACTTTAATAATTTAATTACATAATAATGAAGACAAACAATCTATTCCTAACCCTCCTACTACTCCTACTACCCGTAGTAGCTACGGCTCAGCAAAAGATTGCGACCGTCAACTCGCAAGAACTCATCACAGCCATGCCTGAGATGAAAGCAGCTCAGGAGCGTCTCCAAGAGCTAGACCAAAAGTACTCTGCTGAGATGCAGACGATGAATGAAGAGTATAAGAAGAAGCTCGAGCTATATCTGAAAGACAAGAACACCCTCTCCGAGGCTCTACTGAAGAGTCGCGAGCAGGAACTTGCAGACCTTCAGAGTCGCATTCAGCGATCCTACCAAGCCATGCAACAGGACATGGAGAAGCAGCAAAGTACACTCATGACGCCCATACAACAAAAGCTCGTAGAGGCTATCAAAAAAGTTGGGGATGCTGGTGGCTACACCTATGTAATGGAGACATCCATGATACTCTACGCGGGCGCATCTGCCATAGACATCACCGCTGAGGTCAAGAAGCAGCTCGGACTTTAATCGCTAGAGAGTGCCTTGCGGCAGACAACCGATTGATAAGACAACTAGTCATGTAATCTTCTCATGACTAGATTGGTGATTTGTCTGGATCCCTCAATCGCTCTCAATACCCAGTAAAAAACTCTCTAATCAGATCAAGCCTCGCTTTTGACTCTTGTCAGAAGTGGGGCTTTATCATTGGCACTCTAAGGGATCTCAATACATCAGCCATACTATATATACACGAACGAGCATCTAACAGTCTCGTAACAAGCGACCTAAAACCACAAAACAATCAATCTACAATTACGGGATCATCAAACGATGATTACAGGAGCTATCAGAAGATATTTACTGAATAGTCAAATCTTATCTACCGAATAATCAATCCACAATTACGGAGTAATCATTCAGGCACTCCCAAATAACTAATTTATAATACCCTAAGGATTAGAGATTCTTTTCGGTACCATTTATCCATTAAGAGTATTGCTCCTTAAGGCACTCACCGATAGATAATATAGATAGTAAATCGTAAAAGATGAGAACATTAAAGAGTCCTCACGGCGCACAACACAGATCAGCAGCACTAACCATCGTACTACTCTTTGGCATAATCAGCATGCTCGGAGACTTAGTACACGAGTCTGCCCGTAGTGTCAATGGGCAGTACCTCAGTCTTGTCGGGCTCACAGCTACACAAGTAGGTTTGGTCTTTGGGATTGGGGAGTTTTTAGGCTATGCTTTACGACTCTTATCGGGATCTCTACTAGATAAGAATGGGCGATATTGGTTATTTCTTTTCATAGGGTATGGGGTACACCTGGTCATCCCTCTGATGGGTATGACTACCTCATGGGGGTGGTTATACACCTTCATCCTCTTAGAGCGTATCGGCAAAGCTATGCGTAGTCCGGCAAAGGACACCTTACTCTCAGCTGTCACAGACAAAGGAGAGATAGGACTAGGATATGCTTTCGGATTTCAAGAGGCATTAGATCAGCTAGGAGCTTTCTTGGGTCCGCTCATCTTTACGGCACTCTTCTACTTCGTCGGGCACAGCGAGCTAGATACTTTTCAACTGGGGTATAAGCTGCTACTAATACCATTTTTGGTCTTGATGATTGTACTCGTACTAGTGTATCGTAAATTCACCCAATGTGCTTCCATTCCACAAGTATCTGGTCAAAGAGCAGGAGAACGACTACAGCCGATTTTTTGGATATACTCTGCCTTTACTTTCTTTGTCGCATTTGGTCTGATTAATTTTAGCATCGTAGGATATCACCTCAAAGTACAACAGGTAGTCTCAGACAGTATCATACCCATACTCTACGCAGTAGCGATGGCTGTCGATGCTCTTGTAGCGATTGTAATCGGTAAGGCTTATGATCGGCTGAAGCGTAAGACGAAGCGTAGGTCGGGCGGTGTCTTGATACTACTCATCGTACCGCTACTAACCTCTGTCCTACCACTCTTGACATTGTCGTACACCACGGCGATGCTGTGGATAGGTATGGTACTGATGGGGGTAGTATTGGGAGTTCATGAGACGGTCATGAAATCAGCCATTGCGGATATTACGCCATTTCATAAGCGTGGAGTAGGGTTTGGACTCTTCAATACGGTCTATGGGTTGTCACTTCTGCTTGGCTCGCTCGTCATGGGATGGATGTATGACCAGCAACGGCTAGACTACATTGTGGGACTGTCTATCCTCTCAGAGATCATCGCAGGACTCTTGTATGTAGTCCTCTACAGACACATTAAAAGAGGGACAAGCGTGTGAAAACAACAAACGAGGGCGTGCCGACATTTTTGCGACACGTCCTCGTTGCTCAGTAAAAAGGATAATTACTTCATCTGATAGAATGATAGAGGATTACCCTCTACCTCGAAGACTGGACCTTTAGAGATCGCCCCCGTCTGGGGATTGTAGGAGTAAAATCCACTGTAGTCCTTGCCCGCAGAGCCTATCATGATGAGACCATTATAGCATCCCAAAGCTATGGCATGGGGATTGGAAGCTGGGATCCCCTCAATCTGCTGGATAGTGCGATGCTCTAGGTCAATGACTGCGGGTAGGCACTGGAGTGCCGTGTAGGGATTCTTATTTGTGGGGTCTAAAGCGTAGATACCCATAATGGCGACCACCTTAGAGCCAGATACGTACTGCATGGATGCGATATAGTTTGCAGGGAGCTTGGTAGTCTGAGGTAGGATACCCTTGACCTCTATATCAATCTTAGATAGATCTACAACCCATGAAGGATCGATCTCCGTCTCCCCCTTTTTGATGCGTACAATACCTCCTGGGAACTCAGGATTAAAGCCAAAGCTACCCATGCATAGGATGTATAGATCTCCCTTGTCATCAACAAAGATAGACTTAGGCACGATCGGACGAGTGGCTACGGATAGACCAGAGGTGGTCGATGAGATCTTTTTATCTACCTTATCGGATGCGATGTCAATGAGAGCCAGCTCAACCTCTTTGTGCAGAGGCATCCACTTAGCATCCATCTGACATAGTCCTACATATAGCTTGCCGTCACGGACAGCCATAGATCCCGGCATCACATTCGTATCTGCATGTTTGTATTTGTTGAGGTCGATGGAGGCAGTCTTGGTCATGCTCTTAGGATTAAAAGCCCATACCTGTCCAATATTCTGAAAGCTTATGTAAGCCTTATCGGGAGAGACCTCTACTACATTGCATGCAGCTGCTCCACCAGGGAGCTCCATCGAGCCACGCTTAATGAACTGAAGCTTATCATCTAGAGTGTAGCAGACGAGCTCTGCCTTACTATTGCCCATATAATCGGGTAAGACATAGAGGTGGTCACCACAATAAATTGGCTCCGTACCAAAGCCTACAGGCACTCCTCGGCTATTATCATATTTCTTCGATTCGATAGAGCCAATAGCTTGCAGATAAGCATTGCCCGAAGCACCGTCAGCGTTTATAATAGATGTGCAAAAGAGAATCCGCTCACTACCCACAGGATTCGGTGTTGGCTTAGGATCTTTATTACAGCTAGTGAGCAGTAGCCCGATTAGGGGTGCCACAATGAGGTAGAGCGTGTTGATTAGTTTGATTTTATTCATAGTGAAATCTATTATTAGTTGGTAAATATATGCGTGTTATCTGAATAGGTATCGTAGCTTCACAGAGAAGTTGATCCCCGGTAGTGGGTGATTAAACTCGGACATCTGGCGCTGATTAGTCAGATTCTTTACCTTAAATGTTATCGTCCACTGGTTGTTGCGCAGGCTCTGCTCTAGGCCCAAGTCTAGGCGTAGAGCTGTAGGTATCTTGCGCTCTTGGTACTGGCTCACCTCAAAGTCATAGAAGTACTGGTGTACATAGGAAGCATCGAGCATCAGACGACTATTGTAGCCCTGTCCGCCGAAGAGATTCTCCTTGTGTAGCTCCAATCCTGTATTAGCTAGGAGGTAGGGGATATTAGGCATACGCTTGAGATAAGTCGGATTGGCGACATTGGTCGATGGGATGGTACGACGTGTATCTCTCAAGTCTTGGTAGGTAGCATTGCCATAGAGATAGAGCCAAGGGAGTGCATCCCACTTGACTTCACCCTCTATGCCCCAAGTACGTACACTGCCAAAGTTTCGGTAGCAACTCATCGAGGGTATAAGCCCCGGCATGAAGCGTATCATATCAGTAAGATAAGAGCTAAAGGCATTGACCTCAGCCTCTATGAGTCGACCAGATGAGGGAGATACTTTGCGATATACTAAACCAATATTCCCTCCACGGCTATGCTCCGGACGTAGGTCTGTCGAGGCACTTATAGAATATCCATTACCCAGGAGCTCCTCACTCGTTGGGATGCGTACCTCATCCGCATAGGATGCCTTTATCAAGAAATCGGGTGTAAAGCGGTATCGGATAGCCTCACTCCAGCCTAAGAAGTGGCGATTGGTCTGGACGTCTTTGAGATCGTTCTGGCTAATCGTACCTATTACCTTAGAGTGTGATCGATAATTGTAGTACTTCGCCGTAAGTGCATTCTGCAGGCGATCGTCCAAGAGAGTAACATCGTACGAGGCCCCAGCCGTAAGACTATTCATATGACTCTTAAAGTTTGCCTTGTAGCCCAAAGCCCGATCCATCAGCGTATCCGTAGGATTACGATAGGCATAAGAGTGAAATAGATTCAGATTAATCGCTTGATGACGGTCCACTGTGTAATTGAGATTGAGTTTGTCCACAATATTGACTGTCCTATTAGTGCCATCAGATGGGATATTGGAGAGCTCCCCTCCGTAAGACGACCCTGAGGGATACTCTTTACCATCCCAATCATAGCGATGCCGAGCTTTGTCTGTTAGTCCATTTTGACCAAAGACTACCCCCATAGAAGCGTCTAGATCTAATCCTGGGATAAAGAAGTCAGCACGCTTAAAAGTACTCGCTAATGCCAGCCCCTTAGAGAGCGTAAAAGCTTCACGCACATTCCACTCAAAGCCCTGTATCTCCCGACGAATATAAGTACCTGCCAGCTCTAATTTCACCTCATCAAACCACCATTTAGTCGCCTTGAGACTACCACCTAGGATAGCTTTCTTAAACTGGTCATGATCTCTTCTGACGGTCCGCTCCTTATAGTGGGGTAACTCCATCTTATAGTTATTGTCTGAGTAGGCAAACGTGCCCCCAAGACCAAACTGCAAGCCAAGATCTGACAATGTACGCTTGAAGACTGTCGAGAGCATGTGCGAATTGTATGACCCAACTTCATACGAAGCATCGAAGTACTTCGGAGGATACTCCTTAAGAACTACATTCACAGCACCGCCCATCGCTGATCCGCCAAACTTATAGGGGACAATCCCCTTGTAGACCTCTACACGCTCAATCATATCTGTTGGAATGTCATTGATAGAAATAAAGTCGCTCATCTCGCCAAATGGTATCTCATCAATATAGACTCCCATCCGCTTGCCCTCCAACCCACGCAATGAGATACGAGAAGCACTTCCTAGTCCGCCCATATTACGCAGTGTAACCCCCGTAGTGCGTGATAGTACCTCGTCAATAGACGAGGCTGTGCCTTGCAATTGGCGCATCGAGATAACTGATATTGGCATTGCAGACTCTCGCAAAGCTCGCTCCTCTCGCTTGGCAACCACCACGACACCCTCTAGATTAGTCTCATCAATCTGTAGTCTCACTGAGATAGGCTTACCATCATACCGTGGCGATTGCATCGTCTTCGTCTTGTAGCCCACATAGCTCACGGTCAAAGCCGAGATCCGATGCTTAGTATTTAGGTGCCAGTTACCCTTGGCATCGGTCACGCATCCAGAGCCCTTGGGCTGGGCGTAGACATTTGCCCCAATGAGGGGCTCCCCAGTAGCATCGTCTAAGACGCTACCTCGGTAGTGATACTCCTGTGCTGCTAACTCCCCAATAGAGAGTAGTGTGATTGATAATAGTAGTCTGTATAGTCTCATCGTTTAGTTCGTTAATTTCCTATACCGAACGAATGCCCGTCAGTGTTCAAAAAAAAGGTCTAGTGATACATCTCACTAGACCCCTATAAGCTCTCGCCAACCGCCGAAGCTAAAGAGTTCATGGCTCCGACAAAATCGTGCCAGCTCCTCAGGACTGGTATCCGACTGCTGTAGGATAGCCTTGATAGTTGCCATAATAAATGCAGAGTATATACTAATAAAAGTGTTGTCAATATCCACAATCCGGTCTGGATGCAACTGGTTATACCGTTCAAAGTAGCGTATTGAAGCCTCATTGCTCATCTGATTGAGTCGTCTCTCATAGTTCTCTAGATAGGATCCTCCCCCAGCAAAGAAAACCAACCTGAGAGCCTCCGCATGATCGATGAGGTATTGATAGAAAGGGGCCTTAGAGTACCCCCTACGCTGACGCTCCTCAGGATCCAGCATATCCATCTCTATATCTTGATCCTCAGGGGGTAGAGTATAAAAAGCCTCCAGCCCCTCGATTGCTTCCTCAACCAAAGAGCGGAAGAGTGCTTCCTTGTCTTCATAATAGTAATATATACTCCCCAGTGAAGATTGTGCATCCTTAGCGACCATACGCATAGAGGTACCAGCATAGCCATGCTGAGAGAAGAGTCGTAGAGCACTCTCTCTAATACGCTTCTGCAGGTCTTGGGTCGGATTATTATTCATATTAACTTGCCCACTTGTCTTTGATCACGGAGCAGATAAGCATGGAGTGGCACTGATGAGTTATAAGGCGATCCCCAAAGATCTCACGAATTATCTCCACCGCCTCAGAGCGTGTATAGTGCGGAGGACAAAAGTATCCCTTGCAATCCAATATGTGCCGAGCTATCCAATCCCCCACATAGTCCTCCCCACGCACATAAAAGCACCCACACAGCTGTCCACCAGGCTTAAGGACCCTGTGCATCTCACGGAGAGCTTGCTCCTTGTCGGGAAAAGCTTGCAGACCGCTCATTGTCAGCACATAGTCAAAGTATGCATCAGAGAATGGCATTGCCCCCACATCACCCTGTAGTAGCGACACCTTGTCTACCCCCTCTAACTTGAACCGTAGGGCGGCGATCTGTAGCATCTCCTCCGAATAATCCAGGGCCGTAACTTGAGCTCGGGCAAGCTGCTTGTACTTATTACAGGTAAAGACAGCAGTCCCTACGGGCACATCTAGTAGTGTCCCCTCAAAGTTATTAGGGATCATCGCAAGGACCTCCTCTGCCATATGGAGTTGATTGATCCGCCAGATGCCATTCATATAAAGATATCCCCACCATGATCGACCTGTAATGAGGTCATCATAGCGGCGCATTTGCTTAACATATGCGTTGTGCTGTTTGAGAGGCATCTATGCTCCTGATCTACTGATAGGCGCAAAGATACAGATCTCTCTACAGACCGGGCACTCCGACCGTATACCCAGCATTTGGTATATCCTCCATAGGAGCGTAGAGATGATAATGAATAATCATGTATCTATGGATAGGGCTCCAGTGCTAGATGTCCAAAACTGATGAATCACACCTCTCATTCCTTCAAATCGTATCATCCAACCCTTTAAATATAATGACTGGCACTTTTGTTTCAAGTGTTTGGGAGGATCGCATCTGACATCTTATCCTTACGAAACTGATCTCCGGAAATTGTCGCCTCTAGAGAGTCCCTCTACTCTAAAGGATCTGTCAGGTTTGACAAAAATATCTCTCGACGAGCTTTAATCACATCTAGGTAATCGGGCCGCAGCTATTACTCTGTCGTGCCTATTGACCATAACAACAGGGTTCTATATCTTTGCCATATAGAGATAACAAACTAATAATTGGAATTCATATGAACAAGAGAAGATTTACCCTCCCATCAGAGTGTACTACCATCATTGTCGGGAGCCGGATGAGTGCCGACGGCTCTCGTATCGTAGCTCGCTCTGAAGATTGGGATGCTATGTACGCCAAGAATCTAACTATCTACCGTCAGGGAGCTCCGGGATCAGTAGATCCGATGCGCTTTGACGCATTCGATAGTCCCTTTACCTGCGACCTACCCGGAGAGGCTCAAAGCTACTCAGCCCTACCGCCCTATCACCTCGCAGGGCATTGGGGTAGTGCTGGCTTTAATGAGGTAGGTGTTGGAATGAGTGCTACGGAGTCGATCTTTAGCAGTGAAGCAGCTCTAGCTGTTGATCCTCTAGTAGAGGATGGAGTTGCAGAGAACTCGGTCTTCAACATCATCCTTCCCTACATTCACTCCGCACGTGAGGGTGTGGAGCGGCTGGGCATGCTAATTGAGAAGCATGGCGTCAGCGAAGGGTTTGGTGTTGGGTTCGTCGACAACCATGAGATATGGTACCTAGAGACTGCCTCGGGTCACCGCTGGCTAGCCTGTCGTATCCCAGAGGATCAATACTTCGTCACAGGCAATCAAAGCCGTTTCCGCCAGTACGATCCTAGTGACCATGATCACTTTTTAGCCTCTCGCGACCTGATAGACTTCGCCAAAGAGCATGAACTCTATGACCCGACCAAGGGGGCGTTTGACTTTCACGAGGCTTATATCAGAGATGTAGAGCTAGATACCACTTACAACTACCCACGTGTCTGGGGACTACAGCATCTATTCACCCCTAAGATGCAGCAGGATGTCACGAGAAATGATTTCCCTGTTTTTGCAAAAGCCGAGGAGCCCATCACACTGGAGATGATGAGACGAGCCTTCCGCTTTCATTACGATGGGACAGAACACGACCCCTATCTACACAGCAATCCACACGAGGTATATCGACCTGTTTCCATCTTCCGTACGACACAGACCCATATCCTACAAGTACAGCCAGAGCTTCCAACCGCAGTAGGGCGCATCAACCATGTCTGTCTCGGAATGGCAGACCTGGGACTATTCGTACCTCTCTTCCAGGGTGTCCAATCTTATCCGGAGCCTTATACAAAAGGTAAAGGGAGTTCTTCGCAAGAGTCTGCCTACTGGACCTTCCGTAAGGTTCAGGTACTCGGGATGATGAATTATAATAAGTATGCCCCACTTATCAAAGCACGCTACCATGCTTTCGAAATGGAGTACGATGAGCGTGTCGAGGAGATACAGCGACGCTACTGCCACATGCTTGATAAGGGTATGTATCACACGGCCGATGATATGCTCCAAGAGGCTTCGGACACCATACTATGGCAAGCTCTAGAGCTAGCAGATGACCTGATCGAGGAGTTATTCACTCAGATGACTCGAGATATACAGGCTGAATATCTCTTCCACGGAGCATAAGCATACTTAGGCGCTTTATAGCATGACAGAGCCCCTCAGGTAGAGATCTTGCCTAGACCTCTCTGAGGGGCTTTCTTTGCGATATACATGACTAGCCTTGTGTCGCTAGCAGGCTCCAGATAGCATCATTGTCTGGGTAGGGAGCAATCACCTCAATCTGCTCATGAGAGACGGGATGCTCAAAGGATAAAGAGTGGGCATGTAGCGAGATGCCACCGTCTTGATTGCTCCGCGGGGCTCCATACTTCAGATCTCCCTTGATCGGATAGCCAAGATGGGCCAACTGTGTACGTATCTGATGATGCCGCCCTGTGTGTAGTGTCACGGCCAGTAAGCTATACCGCTCTCCCAGAGCCAGACGCTCGTAGGTAAGCCACGCGCGCTTGGCTCCCGCACGGTGCTGGTCTACGACAAAACTTTTGTTCTGCTCTCTATTACGGTAGATGTAATTGATCACGTCTCCTTCCCTTTGTATGAATTTGCCACAGACGACTGCATGGTAGATTTTGAGTATCTCCCGCTGCTGAAACATTGCGTTAAGCCTCGCAAGGGCTTTAGAGGTCTTAGCAAAGATCACAGCACCCGATGTGGGTCTATCAATACGATGTGTAACCCCCACGAAAGCGCGCCCTGGCTTGTCATAGTGCTCTATAAGATACCGCTCAACCAATGCTGAGAGAGGCTTGTCGCCTGTACTGTCGCCCTGCACGAGCATGCCAGCAGGTTTATTGACAATGAGGAGATGATTATCTTCGTGGAGAATATCCAGATCAGCCATGCAATCAGCTATGGGTATTACATATTCATTCCCCCGCAGCAGGAGAGTACCTGCCCAGTCATATAAGAGGATAAATCGCTAGCTAGAAAGAGAGCAACATTTGCTACATCCTCCGGCTTACCTCCACGACGTAGAGGGATCTGCTTAGCCCACTCTGCACGCACCTCATCACTAAGTACGGCGGTCATATCACTCTCTATAAAGCCCGGAGCAATACTGTTTGCACGGACACCACGAGAGCCAAGCTCCTTGGCGACACTCTTAGCAAGCGCTATCATACCAGCCTTAGAGGCGGAGTAGTTCACTTGCCCTGCATTGCCTGATACGCCGACCACACTCGCCATGTTGATGATACTCCCTTGGCGTTGCTTCATCATGATTGGAGCCACAGCGTGTGTCATGTTAAAGGCAGACTTGAGGTTGACATTGATAACGGCGTCCCACTGCTGCTCTGTCATGCGTAAGAGTAGCCCATCACGAGTAATCCCGGCATTATTGACCAGAATATCCAGCTTGCCAAGGTCTGCAATAATCTGCTCGACGAGCTGATGAGCCGCTGCAAAGTCGGCGGCATTGCTTTCATAGGTCCGTATAGTTACGCCACATTGCTGTGCGAGCTGCTCATAGTAATTCTTAGCCTCTTCAGATACTTTTAGATCACTAATTGCGACATTACAGCCAGCCTCTGCATACTTCGTCGCTATAGCTTTGCCGATGCCACGTGCGGCACCTGTGATGAGAGCGACCTTGTCTTGGAGTAGTTTCATAGATTCTATTTAATTATAAATTAGTATCCTGGTGGTTATTAGAGAGCCCATATCTCAGCAGCTGCTCCACAACGGCAATGATCCGCAGATAATCCGCCTTGCCATACTCATGATGGTAGCGGTTGATGTAGGGGGCCTCTAGACTCTTAAAGCTCTTAAGCAGGAGGTAAGCGGTCGAATTCACATCCACTACTGCTAGTTCTCCGCGTCTATTGCCCTCTCGCAAGATGCGCTTAATCATGGCATACTCGCTCTGGTCATACTTAAGGCGCAGACGCTCTATATTGAATGTATCACTAAAGAAACTCGCATTGTGCGTCCCTTGCCTCTGTACCGTCTGCTGTATCAATTGTAGATGATTGTCTAGTAGCTCTCGAAGCTTTGTAATAGCATCGCCAGGATGGTCTAACACCTCCCCAAGCGATTGACTCATTCGACTCAGCTCCCGCTCTATGACAACCATTAGAAGGGCTTGCTTATCCTTATAATAAGTATAGATAGTACGCCGGCTACAGCCAGCAGCTTGTGCTATAGCCACCATTGTCGTCTCCTCGACTCCCTGCTTGACAAAGAGCGAGTGGGCTGCCTGAACTATTCGCTGACGCATGTACTGTGTAGAGGTCATAAGAAGGATCCCCTGGTCGGTCTAGTTATCATATAAAGTGTGATCCGAGCGTCGCAAAGATACAGCTTTGTATCGAACTAGGAGAGATCCTCGTATGACCTATTACTACTGATTGAGTACCCTCCGGATCCGATGCCATACAAAAGAGAAGCCACAAAGAGCTTCGCTTGAGGACCTCCGCATAAACAAGAGATGAGCAAAGTATTATAGGGATCACCGCCGGTTCCCTTGGTACTCCCAAGCATCTCTCTCTGGAATGATTTAGAGATAAAGACGTAATAACAGGGTCATCCATTCCTGAATAGTCGAGATCTAATTACGGAATATTCATCCCAGCACTCCGTAATTACAGATCATCTACTCCGTAATTATTATCCCCTACTCCGGGGTGTATACATTGACTGAGGTCCCATATTGGATAATGGACTGAGTGGAGGAATCTCCATGAAGGTGTGGCAAAATTCTTTTTTTTACTACTTTTGCTTGGGAGTATATACACACCCTTTTTTGAAAACTAGATAAAAGATATATAACTATGGGACAGCACAACATCGATCTATCTCAGTACGGTATCACCGAGCCTGCTGAGATTATCTACAACCCCTCGTATGACCTACTCTATAAGGCCGAGCTAGAGCCTGGCCTGACGGGCTATGACCGTGGACAACTTACCGAGCTGGGCGCAGTCAATGTGATGACTGGCGTCTACACCGGACGATCACCAAAGGATAAGTTTTTCGTCCTCGATGACACCACTCGTGATACGCTCTGGTGGACCACTCCTGGATACCCTAACGACAATAAGCCGACCAGCCAAGAGACATGGCAAGCACTAAAAGAGATCGCAGCCAAAGAACTCTCAGGAAAGAAGCTCTACGTTGTTGATGCTTTTTGTGGTGCAAACCCTGACACACGGCTAAAGATCCGCTTCATCATGGAGGTTGCTTGGCAGGCACACTTTGTCACCAATATGTTTATCCGACCCTCTAAGGAGGAGCTCGCAAACTTTGGTACGCCAGACTTTGTCGTCATGAATGCTTCTAAGGCTAAGGTGACCAATTATAAAGAGCTTGGACTAAACTCCGAGACGGCTGTAGTCTTTAACCTAACGGAGAGGGTACAACTCATCCTCAACACTTGGTATGGCGGCGAGATGAAGAAAGGGATGTTCTCCTACATGAATTATCTCAATCCACTCCGTGGCATTGCATCCATGCATTGCTCAGCAAATACGAATCAAGATGAGACGGAGACTGCAATCTTCTTCGGACTCTCCGGCACAGGTAAGACAACCCTCAGCACAGATCCTAAGCGTAAGCTAATAGGTGATGATGAGCACGGCTGGGATGATAACGGAGTCTTTAACTACGAGGGCGGCTGCTACGCTAAGGTGATTAACCTAAGTAAGGAGTCTGAGCCCGACATATACAATGCGATACGTCGTGATGCTCTTCTGGAGAACGTGACTGTAGATGCTAACGGTAAGATAGACTTCTCCGATAAGTCTGTAACGGAAAATACACGAGTCTCCTACCCTATCTATCACATTGACAATATTGTCAAGCCCATTTCTAAGGCTGGCCATGCCAACAAGGTTATATTTCTCTCGGCAGATGCCTTTGGTGTCCTACCTCCAGTCTCTATCCTCGATCCCGAGCAGACGCAGTACTACTTCCTCTCAGGCTTTACGGCAAAACTGGCAGGTACTGAGCGTGGCGTGACGGAGCCTACACCGACTTTCTCTGCATGCTTTGGCGCAGCCTTCCTCTCGCTACATCCTACCAAGTATGGTCAGGAACTTGTCAAGCGTATGAATGCCGTCGGTGCTAAGGCTTACCTAGTCAACACCGGCTGGAATGGAACAGGCAAGCGGATCTCCATCAAAGACACGCGCGGCATCATCGATGCCATCCTAGATGGCTCTATCGATAAGGCTCCGACAAAAACACTTCCGCACTTTAACTTCGCCATACCAACGGAGCTACCAGGCGTGGATCCAGCTATCCTCGATCCACGAGATACCTATACCAATCCAGCTGAATGGGAATCCAAAGCTAAAGACTTAGCTCAGCGCTTTGTCAAGAACTTTGAGAAGTTTGCCGCCAACGAGCACGGCAAGAAACTTGTCGACGCAGGGCCCAAGCTCTAATCGGGCGAATTCATCACCAGAAAGCAAAGTTCTTATTAACTATAACCTCTATAATCCACAGGACAAATGAAGCTATATCACCGAAATTGGATATGCCACATCCTAGCAATGTATATTCTTGCTATGCTTGCATCGTCTTGTGTAACCGATGGCGTTAAGCCTCCTTTAAGCAAGGGGTTCTACTTCCCCAAAAACGACTTTAAAAGTCTCCCATAAAGTTTCCATCGACGATGCAGAAAAACATCTAATCGAAATTCTTGACGACTTAAACACCAGAGCTCTTCGCTCTGGTGTAGGCGAACCTCAGCGAAAGATTGTTAGCCGCTACAGCGCTGGCGGAACCGCCTCGATGAGAACTTCAGAGGACGAGGAGCCATGTGTTCACATCTTTAACTTCGAAGGGAACAACGGTTATGCAATTATATCTAGCGATGATAGAGAGAGTCCCTAATTAGCCCTAACCTTCGATGGCACTTTGACTCCTAATGTAGCCGTAGAAAATCCAGGGATGATTGTCTTTCTAGCAAACATGGAAGGACACTACAAAAGAGAGGTTGAAGCACAAAATGAACTCATCGAAAAAATTAAAGCTCTGGGGCTACAAGTAGAATTTAGACCTTGGGAAACATGGGGATCTGGGATGATTGGCGAATCATGCAAAGTTCAATGGGGTCAAGACTACCCATATAGTAATATATATTGTCCCACTAAGAATGGGACTAAGACCATTACAGGCTGTGTTGCGACCGCTGTTGCTCAGCTGATGTCAGTGTATGAATGCCCCAAAAGTTACCAAGAATACTCATTTGACTGGGGCGAGATGAATAAGCACATAAATAACAACAGACCATACCCTGCAGCATACAGTCAAATTGCACGCTTAATGCAACAGCTTGGTTCCAGAAATAACCTGAATATGGATTACGGTCTTGCTTCAGAAGGTGGCAGTGGTGCAAATCCTAAAAACATCTCGAGAACATTGAAGAATTTCGGATTCTCCAACGGCGGGAAACTTCGCACTTATGACACTGGCACTGTTATCGGAGGTTTACAATATGGACACCACGTACTAATAGGGGGATTTGAGTATCGTACGTTACACAAAGACAAATTCCTGGGGATTACAATCAGGAAGCATTACACTTATTCTGGTGGACACAGATGGCTTGCTCACGATCTCTTAAGCGCAAGCGGACAGTATACGTTTACGACAAAAATCACAATCTAGTAAGCAAAGCCTTTCAAAGTTTGTGGTATCCTCTTTGCAATTTCGGATGGGATGGTGATGGTGATGGATATTATTTAAGTGGAGCTTTTGACGAAAGTTCTGGACCTGCATACAATTGGGAAGGACCCTTTCTCCATTCAATTACCAACAACGAAACAGGTCCAAGTGAAGGGGCTCCCAGTAATTTTCAGTACAATGTAACCGCCGTGACTGGAATTAGGAAGTAACATCTAGAACCAATAGAGATTATGAAGAAAACAGAGGTTTTAAATCTGACGTTTATCGGACTGCTTTCATTAGTCGGATGCTGTGATAAAAAGGTGAAAGATAGGTATGCTATGCGTTCTTCTCATTTCGTACAGACCTATATTGTGCCAAATGACTTTACTCTAGACACGCTAGCTGGACTTGACAATCTAGTTCGCATCAGGTTTAGAGGAGAGTATGTTACATTCGACCGACAAGAGTCGGGTTGATTCTTTGGCTAAGTCTTTCAACGACACTTCGTACACAAAAACGGTAATCCCCAATTCAAATCAAGCAATAACTGAAGCTTTAGTATCAGCAAAGGTTGCCTGTGACAAAGACTATGATTTTACTCATCCAGCGGGGAGCGATCTCGGAGACATGGTTCTGATCCTTGCGACCTCTCCCTACGATTTTATCCAGAGCAACTATGATGAAGCTCTGACTCATTACTCTTATTCGAAGCTTTGGATAGATATGATGCTGGATCAGCGATTTGGATATAAACCTATAGAGCTTTTTTTCTTAAAAAGGTAAGTGCTGAGACAATGCGGATGCTCTACCCTACAGCTTATTTGTATTTTAAAGAGCGTCCTGCCAAAGCTGGTAGATATAGCTCTTCCGTCTCACTGCAACTAGCCGATGGTCAGGAGATAAAACATGACACTCAACTAATCTTCTAAAGTTATGAGTAGGGAGTGCTGTGAGGTATTGTGACCTTGGCGTTAAGTATGTATATTTGCAAAATGAAGGGGGTGCAGGTGCACAAGGATGCTTTCGTATGCGACCCATTCTAGGCAGAAGATTATTCATTCTCTATATAATTGAACTATGATAATAGGCGTACCTAAAGAAATCATGCACGACGAGGCCCGTGTCGCAGCGAGTCCCGAAGCCGTGAAGCAGTATGTCGCTGATGGGCATACAGTACTATTTGAGCGTGGAGCTGGCGAAGGCGCAGCATATCACGACGAGGACTATCAGGCAGCCGGTGCTGAGCTGATACAAGGACCCGAAGAGGTCTACCGCCGTGCGGAGATCATCATCAAAGTCAAGGAGCCTCTCTTCAACGAGCAACTAGGCAAACACGAGATTGACTTGATGCACAAGGGGCAGTATCTCATAACTTTCATCCATCCAGCCTCTCCTGTTAATCATGAGATGGTGCGCAAAATGGCAGCCCAAGGAGTAATCGGCCTCACTCTTGACGGAGTTCCCCGTATATCCCGAGCACAAAATCTTGACGCCCTTACGTCCATGAGCACCTGCGCCGGCTACAAGGGTATCCTGATGGCGGCGAATGACCTATCATTCTTCATGCCCCAAATGTTCACCGCTGTGGGGAAAATAGATCCTGCTAAGGTACTCATCATCGGTGTTGGAGTAGCAGGATTACAAGCTCTCGCTACAGCTCGTCGTCTGGGCTGTATAACTTATGCAGCCGACATCCGTCCCGCAGCATCCGAGCAAGCAACAAGTTTAGGCGCTAAACCTATTGAACTTGGCATTCCCGCTGACAAGGCTGTTGCTCCAGGAGGTTATGCGCTACATCTTAGCTCTGAACTACTAGAAAAGGAGCGCCAAATACTTGCTAAGCATGTCAAGGATATGGATGTAATCTTCTGTAGTGCGCTAGTACCCGGTAAGATTGCTCCTGTACTTATTACTGAGGAGATGGTTAAATCTATGAAGCCTGGATCTGTTATTGTCGATATTGCTATCGACCAGGGTGGGAACTGTGCTATTACAACTCCAGGAGTGCGAGATGTCAAGCATCACGTAGTTATAGAAGGGATCAAGAATATCCCGGGCATGCTACCCCAGAGTGCTACTTGGATGTTCTCTCAAAATATGTACAACCTCGTCAAGTACCTCGTCAAGGATGGCAAGATGCATTTGGATATGAGTGATCAGATCACCTCTTCTATCGTCGTAACGACAGAGGCTGGTGAGATTATCCATGAGGGGACACTCGAGGCTATGGGCCTGAAGAAGTAATCCCATCCGCTCAATACACAACAGTCTGAGGTTAGCCTTTAGAGATTACCAGGTGAGTCGGCAGTATCACTCACACGCTAATCCCTAAATCCTAACCTCTGATTGTATGGCTAGCGTAGCTGCCATACAGATCTATTATTTCATCTAATCCCTATCTTTCAAACTCAATGAACCCACTGATCCTCATTGCCCTCTTCCTTGTGGCAACAGTTATCGGCTACAAGCTGATAAGTAATGTACCCAGCTTGTTGCACACCCCCCTCATGTCAGGGATGAATGCCCTGAGTGGAGTAACCATCACTGGAGCTCTAGCTGCTACCGCTACCGCAATCATTGCTACAGATGGTAGTCTCTTTGAGCAGATATTTGGCGTCATAGCCGTCATCCTTGCCACGATCAATATTGTTGGAGGCTTTGGAGTAACAAACCGTATGCTCCATATGTTTACTAAAAACAATAAGAAAGGAGGTGACGCAGCATGAATAATCTCAGTACTCTCATACAAATCTCAGACCCGATCTACTATATCATCTGTGGCATCCTCAGCATCCTCGTGCTAGCAGGTATTGCTATGATGAGTAAAGTTAAGACAGCAGCTCGTGGCAATGCTCTCAGTGCGACCGCAATGGGTCTAGGTATTTTAATCACCTTGCTAAGACTTCAGATAGTCTCCCTACCTTGGCTCATCGGTGGTATCCTCATCGGTAGTATTGTGGGCGTACTACTCTATACGCGTGTCAAGATGATACAGATGCCTCAAATGGTAGCTCTGCTCAATGGTATTGGGGGAGGTGCTTCCGCTATTGTTGGAGCCATGACGCTCTTTCACTTATCGGGCAATGTCTACTTTTCTCTTGTGACCGCATTCCTAGCCATCATCATCGGCATGCTGACACTCGTCGGGAGCTTAGTTGCTGCAGGCAAATTGCATAGAGTACTCTCTCAGAGATCAGTCGTTTGGCCATATCATAATATAATTACCTCGTTAACCCTAATCGTGGCTCTCTTCTTCCTCGTCATTGGTACAGTCAATCACGCTGTACCCCACGCACTACTCTACGCCATGATCGGGACTCTACTCTTTGGGGCGCTCTTTGGGCTCTACTTTTCCATCCGTGTAGGTGGTGCAGATATGCCTATTACGATCAGCCTGCTCAACTCACTCAGCGGTGTAGCTGGTGCTATTGCCGGTATGGCTATTGGGGATATCTTCCTCGTCACTGTCGGTGGTATCGTCGGAGCTTCTGGACTACTGCTCACACAGATTATGTGCCGTGCAATGAATCGCTCACTCGTTGGCATCCTTATCCCTCATGGCAAGGTAAGAGCCCCAGAAAATCCGATATCCACTCTTACCGCAAAGCATGCTCCTCAGTCTGAGAAAGAGATCTCTCCCATTGACCAAGCTGTCGAAATGTTACGTGGGGCGCACCGTGTCATCATAGTACCGGGTTATGGCATGGCTCTAGCTCAAGCGCAGCAAGAGGTGAAGCAGCTCGCCGACAAACTAGCTAAGGCAGGAGCTGAGGTCAAGTATGCCATCCATCCCGTCGCAGGACGTATGCCGGGGCATATGAATGTGCTACTCGCCGAGGCCAATGTCGACTACGACAGTCTCTATGAGATGGACGCTATCAATGACCAATTTGCCGATGCGGATGCCGTTGTAGTCATTGGAGCTAACGATGTCCTCAATCCAGCAGCCCGTAATGCCGAGGGTACTCCCATCTATGGTATGCCCGTACTTAACGTAGACCAAGCTAAGCAGGTCGTAATATGCAACTTCGATCTCAAGCCCGGCTACGCAGGTGTAGACAATCCGCTATACAGTCGTAGCGAGGGTGTGGCGCTCTGTTTAGGTGATGCCAAGGAGACTCTAGACCAAATTATCGTAGGTCTCGACAAATCAGCCGTAACAAATCCATCAAGCAGTACAGCAAATCAAGAAACTGCGAGTAACCCTATCGCTCATGCCGCTGAAATGCTGCGTGGGGCGCACCGTGTCATCATAGTACCGGGTTATGGCATGGCTCTAGCTCAAG
>CAUUAW010000010.1:0-64417 GCA_963543315.1 uncultured Porphyromonas sp. | reverse complement strand
AGAATCCTGAGCGACACGTACATGGGGCGTATATTCAATATGTTCGCTTCAAGGGAAAGGATCGTGCGGGTGATATTCTCAACGAACATAAGTTTAGCGGTAATCTTTGTCGGGTATTACCTAAGATTGACGCTTTTGTCGAGACAAGTATCTCACAAAAGCGTCCCATTCCCATAAGTGTACTTCGGGAAGAAACGGTGTCCAAGTACCCATATTGGGCTACTCGAGAGTTGTTGATGAATGCCATTATGCATAGGGATTACGAAGGGAATGCACCTATTCAGTTTTATGAGTACGATGACCGCATCGAGATCCAAAACCCTGGCGGCTTATATGGTAAGGTTAGTCCCGACAATTTCCCCAATGTGAGCGATTATCACAACCCCTTTATTGCCGGAGCAATGAAAGTCTTGGGCTATGTAAACCGATTCAGCCGCGGAGTCTATCGAGTTCAGAAGGAGTTGGAAGAAAACGGTAATGGGCAAGCCTCTTTTGATTTTTCATTGATTACAGCTTTTCGGGTAGTTGAGAACGTTTCTCAAAAGTATTTTGAAGAAGGCTTTGGGAGGAGAAACTACCCAAGAAAAGCACAGGAAAGACCCAAGAAAAGCCCAAGAAATATAGAGGATGAAATATTAGATGAAATAAAAAACTTTCCGCAAGTTACAAGGAAAGATTTAGCCAAAAGGTTAAACAAAACGGAGGACAGTGTTCGTTATTATCTTAGGAGGATGGTTAAAGAAGGAGTTATCAAGCACGAAGGCTCTACAAAGGCTGGTAAGTGGATAATAATCAAATAGGATGTGAAGAATGTGTTGTACATAATATTGAGCGGTCTTTTATTGCTTGTATTGGTTGTCGTGCTCACAGGAGCACTCCTTCCGAGAATCAGAACGAAGACAAAACAGTGCATTTTGAATGCTCCTGTTGATGTCGTTTTTGCTATCGTGACCAACAATCAAGAATGGCATTACAGAAGTTCTTTGGATGATTTGGAGATCATCCGTACCCAAGGGGATATTGAAGAATGGGAAGAAACTGCCAATGGCGTAACTATCCGATTCAAGACACTTGAGAAAAGACCGCATTCTTTCTAGAGTTTTGAGATGGATAGTAAAATGTTCACAGGAGAATGGCAGGCAACATTCGAACCGATGGAAGGAGGTAAAACTCTATTCACTGCAACAGAAAAGATAGAATACAAGAACCTGTTCTATCGTTTGGTTGGGTATGCTTTTATGGACTTAAACAAGTTTATGACCACATATCAAGAAGAACTTACAGCTCGAATAAAACTTGAAAAAGCAGAGCAATAAAGACAATATAACCGATTGTTTGCAATCGATTTCAGTAATCATATTTGTACCATGTAATCGCAACCTACTGTAAATCAGTATAGGTTTGTTTTGAGTAAGAAAAATAAACCTATTGGCTACACTCTGTGCGAGCGTAAGGTGGGTGTCGGGGTCAACAAAGGTAAGGTGGTCATACAGGCTACCCCGTCTGGCAGGCACCGCGTGAGCTTTGAGCGATTTTGCTAGATGGTGGCTAAAGACACGACCCTCAACTACATGGAGGTGCAGAGCGTGCTCAACCTCGCCGCAGATATGGCTCGTGAGATCGTGACGAACGGCGACATCGTCGACTTCGGACGCCTGGGAACCCTCTCCCCATCGTTCAAGAGCAAGCTCGTGCCTACCGGCAGCGAGTTCAACGCAAGCATTCACATCACGGAGCCTCGAGTGAACCTCCGTCCCAATGCAACCTATTTCCGCCTTCGCTCCGAGGAGGTCAGCTACGAGCGTATGCCTAATAAGCCCAAGACAAAAAAGAAAAAAGAGGACGGAGGTGGATCTACACCCAAGCCAAAGCCCGGCGGAGAGGGGCAGATAGGACTATAATCCCCCGCCTGCCCTACACAAATCCAAATGGAAAGTGTCGTGACTCAACCTGAGTTACGACACTTATGCTACTCTATACGATTGCTACACGCTAGCTCTTGCAGCTCCGAGAGCGGAAGCGGGGGGATTCGAACCCCCGGTACAGTTACCCGTACGACAGTTTAGCAAACTGTTGGTTTCAGCCACTCACCCACACTTCCGTTTGAGCTTCGCTAGCGCAAAGGTACTACATTTATTTGATTTGACAAGTAGGGTACTGCTCTTAGTTTAGCTCTTTCGTGGATTATCGCTACTTTTGTGTCGCCATACTGTCTGGAAGTGCTCACAAGGATAACCCCTCTAGACAGATTAACAGAACTATTGAGATTATGACGCACATATCAGATCTAGAGAATCGCCAAGCATATATTACCCAGCAGAGTACCCTCATTCATCAGCTACAAGAGGGTATGCATACGACAATCATTGGGCAGGAGCATCTTGTGGAGTCGCTACTGATTGGCTTGCTAGCCGATGGGCATATCCTGCTGGAGGGTGTGCCTGGACTCGCCAAGACACTAGCGATCACTACGCTCGCTAAGCTCATCGATGCCGACTACAGCCGTATACAGTTTACTCCAGATCTACTCCCCGCAGACCTTCTCGGAACACTCATCTATAGTCAACGTAGTGAGACCTTCTCGGTCAAGAAGGGCCCCATCTTCGCCCACTTCGTCCTAGCAGATGAGATCAATCGTGCTCCCGCTAAGGTACAGAGTGCGCTCCTTGAGGCAATGCAGGAGAGACAGGTAACACTCGGAGAGGAGACATATCCACTGCCATCCCCTTTCCTTGTGATGGCAACACAAAACCCTATCGAGCAGGAGGGCACTTACCGACTGCCAGAGGCACAGGTAGATCGATTCCTCCTCAAGGTAGTACTAGGCTACCCCTCACATGAAGAGGAGATGGAGATTATCCAAATGAATCTAGCTAGTCAGCTACCTATGGTCGAGCCTGTAACAACTGCACAGCAGATCCTAAAGGTCCGTCAAGCTGTGCGGTGGGTTTATCTAGACGAGAAGATCTTGCACTACATTGTTGCCCTCGTGATGGCAACACGACAGGTCGAGAGCGTCCCTGCACTACAAGGGATGATAGCTTATGGAGCTTCGCCACGTGCCTCTATTTCGCTGGCAGCAGCTGCACGGGCTTATGCTTTCATTGCCCAGAGAGCGTATGTAATCCCTGAAGATGTGCGAGCCGTGTGCCACGACGTGCTACGCCATCGCCTCGGCATGAGCTACGAGGCTGATGCTGTTGGTATGGATGCAGACAAGGCAATTGCAGAGATTGTCAACACAGTACCGGTCCCCTAACCTCCAAAGTATGCAAGATCTTTTGCGCCGGGTAAGACGCATCGAAATTAAAGCTCGAGGTCTCAGCCAAAACATCTTGCTGGGGCAGTACCGCTCCGCTTTTAAGGGTCGAGGAATGGCTTTTAGTGAGGTGCGGGGATATTGTGTAGGAGATGATGTACGCGATATAGACTGGAATGTGACGGCGCGCTATGCACAGCCTCATGTCAAGGTCTTTGAGGAGGAGCGAGAGCTGACGATCATGCTACTGGTGGACGTGTCGCATAGCTTAGACTTTGGCTCCACAAGTGAGACGAAGCGTGATCTCGTAGCGACCATTGCCGCTACACTAGCATTTGCTTGTATACATAATAATGATCGTGTGGGACTGATGCTCTACACTGATCGTGTGGAGCGGTATATCCCTGCCGGGCAGGGTCGCAAACATGTATTACAGCTCATCAGCGAGATACTGACCTACCGCTCCGAGCGTCGATCTACGCAGATATCCTCTAGTTTGGAGATGCTCTCACGTATTGTCAAGAAGCGTTGCTCAGCCTTTATCGTGAGTGACTTTATCACCGACCCGCCGACTGATGCGGAGCGAGCTTTGATCCAGCGTACGGCGCGATGCCATGACCTCTTGGCGGTACGTGTTGTCGATAGACGAGACTATGAGCTCACAGCTATGGGCTTGACACTGATGCGTGACCTAGAGACAGGAGCCAGTCGCTATGTGGACACCTCGTCGGTACAACTACGAGAGCAATATGCCACACGCTATGCGACCTTTGCCTCCGAGTGGGAGCGTCTGATGAGTGAGTCGGGCATTGACTATACTGTCGCAGAGACGGGTCAAGACATCATCCTGCCACTCTCGAAACTCTTCCGCAGGCGTACCTAACGGAAGTATTCTATGCTACAACGTCTATTATTACATATGCTCTTCATCGGCTGTTGCAGTGGTTTTCTTAGCTATTCCAGTGCTCAGGACATCGCTATTACAACAGAGCTGACGCCATCTGCGATTCAAATTGGAGAGTATGCACAGATCAAAATGACGATTCGCACGAATGACCTAGAGAATACGCTTCTAGTCATTCCCGAGAAGCGGCAGATGGGACAGGCAGAGATGATTGCCTTCAAGGTGCTAGACACAATACCGCTTCATGGGTCAGAGGTGCAGTTAAATGCTCTGATGATTATCACTTCCTTTGCAGATGGGCTAGTGGAGCTCCCTGCCTTTGGTGCGACGGTAGGAGAGGTAAGCTATTTCTCCAAGCCCCTTTATCTCAAGGTGACAATGCCAGAGGTAGATACGACGCAACCGCTAAGGTATAACCCCATCAAGGCCCCGCTTGCTGTCTCTCTCCGCTGGTGGGAGTACCTACTCCTCGTCTTAATGAAACCAGTCACATGGGTGATACTAGGAGTAGTACTACTGGGAGGATCCATCTTGTGGTATCGCCACTACAGACGCAATCTTCCAGAGCCTAAGAGAGATGTGATACCGCTTACTGCTCTAGAGACATTTGACCAGACCATAGCATCGTTACGTCTATTGCCTTTTGCCAACCAAGAGGAGCAGATAGCTTATTACGATGGTCTGATCGCGGCTTTACGCATCTATCTGACAGAGGGATTGGGGCTAGATATTGACGGATTGACAGCCCGTGAGCTAGCTCGGATGCTACAACGTAAGCCCTATGGGGCGGACGCCTCACGACTTGAGATTTGGGTGCAGCACTCTGAGTGGATACGCTTTGCAGACGCATGGGCATATCCGGAGTGGCAGGTAGAGGATGCCACAAATATCTATGAGATAGTCCATCATCTGGATGATAGGAAGGAGGGTGAGAGTCTATGACGTGGGTATATCCTGAGTGGTTTTGGGCATTGCTCCTACTCCCTATATTGATTGTCCTATATTTTCTCAATAACAAACGTCATCAAGCGCAGTTGTTGCTATCGGCTTATCACTTGTTGCCGAAGAGGAGTGGATGGCGAAGTTATCTGAGAGCTTTACCTTTTACCTTGGAGATGCTAGTAGTCGCCACTATAATTCTCGCTTTAGCACGTCCACAAGACTCTAATCACTGGGAGGAACACTCTATACAAGGTATCGACCTAGTCTTAGCAATTGATATGAGTGGCAGTATGCAAGCTCTAGATCTCCAACCCAATCGCTTCGAGGCTGCTCGTCGTGTGGCCAGTGATATGATAGCCTCCCGGCCGAATGACAATATTGGTCTTGTCGTATTCGCTGGCGAGAGCTTTACGCTCTGTCCGCTCACGATTGATCATAATGTGACGCAGGAGCTCCTTGATGCTACAGCTATTGGACAGTTAGAGGATGGGACGGCGATAGGCTTAGGTTTGGCGACAGCTGTGAACGCACTACGAAGCAGTCAAAACAAAAGCAAGGTGATTATCCTCCTCACCGATGGATCAAATAATGCTGGAGATATAACGCCCTCCATGGCTGCTGAGATGGCCCAGCGATATGGCATACGTATCTATACGGTAGCAGCTGGGACAAATGGCGTTGCGAAGTTTCCCGTGCAGACGGCTTTTGGTACCGAATATATTGAGGCAGATGTGGAGATAAATGAGACTACCTTGCGGCACGTTGCTCAGCAGACGGGGGGGCATTACTATCGTGCGACCGATGAGACGAAGCTCAGCGAGATTTATAAGGAGATTGACTCACTGGAAAAGTCTCGCTTGACGACTCGATCTGTCAGTGCCTATGAAGAGCGGTACATGTTTTTTGCACTAATAGCTATCGTACTGCTAGGCATAGCATTTTTACTACGGACTACATTGCTAAGAGCTAATCCATGATACAGTTTGCCGAACCTGTCTATTTGTGGCTACTACTGCTCATCCCGATCCTCCTCATCAGTGTGATCTATGGAGTGGTACAGCGGCATAGGCAGCAGATGCGCTTTGCGACATCTGAGATGCTGCAAGTCATCATGCCCGAAGAGTCGACCAAGCGAGATTGGTGGCGTGCTATACTCAAGCTCTTAGCCCTTGGACTTCTTGTCTTAGCTCTGGCGCGTCCGCAACTCTATACCCATGCCCCTATATCTGCGCAACAATCTACAGGTGTAGATGTTGTCTTCTGTATAGATGTTTCCAATTCTATGGCGGCCCAAGATGTCAAGCCCAATCGCATAGGCTTTGCCAAGCAAATTGTCACACACACGATGCAGCAACTCTCTGGCTCCCGCGTTGCGATAGTCATCTTCGCTGGTGGTGCATACATACGCCTGCCATTGACAGCTGACTTGTCGACAGCTCAAATTTTTCTAGCAGATATACAGCCTGGTATGGTATCTAATCAGGGGACTAATCTAGGGCAAGCTCTGGAGCGCTCTGCTCAAGCTCTTGGGTCGCCCTCGCAAGCGGGTAAATCCGTCATCATGTTGACTGATGGGGAGGACCATGAGGGTGGATTAGAGGAGGGAATCGAAAGCCTCAAGAAGCAGCGAATCAAAGTTTACGTAGTGACTATCGGTCTCCCTGATGGTGCAAATATCCCTATTGGAGGGACGCTCCTGACCGATTCTCTCGGGGCTCCGGTCCTCTCAAAGCCTAATCCCGAGATCACGGCAGAGATAGCTAATGCGACTGGTGGCGGGAGCTTTGTCGGGAGTAGCCCACGAGCTATTAGTGATAAACTAGTTAATCAGCTACGCACATTGCCTCAAGCTAGTCTGAGTGGAGGGGGACCGCAGATAGAAGAGCTGTATGCTCTCCCTATGTTAGTGGCATTGCTCTTATTGATTCTAGCCAATGGTATTATGCGACGTAAGAGTCGCCTATTCAGTCGTATTCAAATCTTTGGTCATCATGAGGCATAGCATTTTACATGTTGTCTTACTATTCCTCTGTAGTATATCTCTCATCGGTCAGACGGTACGGATAGAGACTCGTCGGGGTAACAAGAGCTATGATCGAGGGAGCTATCAGTCCGCACGAGCTGCGTACCTCTCTGCGATAGCTCGTGACACGACCTACCTTCCGGCACGCTTAGGACTTGGGGATGCACTCTATCAGTCTGGAGATACCGTCGCAGCAGTACAAGTGTGGCAACGTGTAGCGAGCG
Source organism: uncultured Porphyromonas sp. (assembly GCA_963543315.1). Taxonomy (GTDB): domain Bacteria; phylum Bacteroidota; class Bacteroidia; order Bacteroidales; family Porphyromonadaceae; genus Porphyromonas. Next base: position 57,065 of record CAUUAW010000010.1, on the reverse strand, counting down.
ATAGGGCAGCCGATCCTCATCTACAGGCCTTGGCGTGGCATAATCTGGGGAATCGCTGTATGGACACTCAGCAGTACGACAAGGCTATAGAGGCTTATAAAGAGGCTCTCCGTAGGAATCCTACAGACGATGAGACTCGCTACAACTTAGCTTTAGCAATTAAGCTCAATAAGAGGCCTCCACAACAAGGAGGGGGTGGTGGAGGTGGTAGGAGTCCTCAGCCTAATCAGCCACAGACACCTCCCGATAATCAGCCTCCTCGCCAACCGCAAGGTCAGGAGCCAACCCTTGATAAGTCGCAGGCAGATCACATCTTGGATGCATTACGGCAGGAAGAGCAGCATACACGCCAGCGCATTAATCAGCAGAACTCTCAGCAGAATCAACCGAATAAGAAGAACTGGTAAATGCTACGCATCTCGATACAGCGCATACTCTCCGTGCTTGCACTCCTCTGCACCGTCACTTCTCTAGGATTGACCCAGATTACTGTGACAGTGCCGTCTCAGGTAGCTCTAGGTGAGGTCTTTCAGCTAGTCTACCGTGTCTCTGGAGCTCATGATATGGGAGACTTCACAGCGCCCCAGATTTCCACTGAGCTCAAGGTCCTCTATGGACCTCAGCTCAATGTCCTTCATGAGATGAGGGGAGGAGTCTCACGGGAGTACACCACCATCACCTATACTCTTCAGGCAGGGCAAACAGGGAGCTATACCATTGAGGGCGCGCGGATTCAGCTAGGGCAGGGCTATCTTAGTACTCCTGTCAAGCGAATACATGTGGCAAAGGTTCAAGGGGTAACTCAACAACCGCTAGCCACGAGTGAGACTCCTCATATAGCAGATAGGGATATGTATTTGCGAGCTGTCACCTCCTCGCAGGCAGTATACCTACAGCAGCCAGTCCTCATTAGCCTCTATTTATACTCTCGCTATAGTAACATTACAGGAGTGGATCGTAAGCCCCCTGAAGTAACCGACTTTGTCACTAAGGAGATCCCCCTACAGACGGCTAGCTTTACCACAGAGAGTGTAAGCGGACGACTGATGTTTAAGGCCTTGATATGGCAAGTGCTAGCTTATCCACAGCGTACGGGAGAGCTAGTAATCCCCGCGTTCGAATATGATTTTAAGGTCAACATAGCACGAAAGGTCGAGAGTGAAGATGAGTTCTTTGGCAATAAAGCGACAGCAACGGTACATAAGGAGCTGCACTCGCAGCCTGTCAAGCTCACCGTACGCCCCCTCCCTGAGGGAGCCCCTGAAGGGTTTGACCAATTGGTCGGTTCATATCAGATGAAGGCTGCCCTCTCAGCGCCAGATCCTATCTATGAGACTGGGCGTGCTATGACCTATCGGTTGGATATCACAGGGCGAGGCAATGTATCCTTACTCCCAGCTCCCAAGCTGGAGGTGACCGAGCAATTTGAAGTATATGAGCCACAGTTGATCTGCGATGATCAGGAATGTAAAGGGGGGAATACACAGATACATCGCATCTATGAGTACACCGTTATCCCCCGCTCGGCAGGTTGTTACACATTGCCTGCAGTTACTTTGCCGTACTTTGACCCATCGACTGGGGGCTATCGTATAGTATCTACGGATCCTATTACGATAAATGTAGAGCAGGGCTCCAATGCTGTGCCACAGGTAGGCAAAGCTGGGCAAGAGCGTAGCTTACAGCGTTACACCCCCTATCCGTATGATAGTCCAGCTCCCACGATTGTTTGGTCCCCTTGGAGTCGAGCTGGCTGGGCTTATTGGCTCCTTCATTTGTTATTACTGATGGGAGGGGGTGGAGCTTATTGGTTTATCCGCCGAGGACAAAGATTGCGTGCTGATCATGTCGCTTACCACCAAAAGCACTCAGCCTCTGAGGCTGGGCGACAACTCCTTGCTATACGCCAATTACTCAAGGAGGGACAAGAGCAGGAGGCTATGGCACAACTCTACGCGACTATAGCCCAATATTTACAGTGGCGCTATGCCTTATCGACCTCTAGTATGGCAAGACCGCAACTATACTCCGAGCTTCAAAAGCAGGGGGTAGGGGAGTCGCAGATAGAGGCTTGGCTGTATCTTATCGATGACATCGAGCGAGCGCGCTACGCACCTCAGCAAAGTACAGATAGGCTCACGCACTGGATAGATCAACTGACAGAGTTAATCTATTCGGGAGATAGGAGTGCTATTGATCGTTTATCTCGGAGCCTTTAACAAACGATACCCTGAGGGAGGAATATTGATCCCGTAAAGCCCGATTGAGTACTCTGGAATTCTCAATCGGGCTTTCGGTAATTATCAGATCATTACTCCGGAATAAATCTTCCATTAGGATGTATGAGGGTAAAGACTTATCCCTAGATCTTAAAAAAGGGGGGTATCTCCATTAGTCAACACCTTCTTGTAAAGACTCTTGCTGCTCTCGGAGTTGCTGGCGACGACTTTTACTCCGTGTCACCATAAAAACTCCAAGGAGAATGAGTACAGCAGAGAGTATCTTGATAGGTGTCAGCCGATCTTGCCCCATCATTATCGCTACGAGAGGAGCTATCACAGGGGTCCCGTAGTTGTAGATACTAATAACTGTAGGGCGCAAGCCTCGCTGTGCTACCGGGAGTAGAAGGTATGCAGTAAAGGTAGCCCCAAATACGACAAAAGCTAGCTGGCTGTAGAAGGTCACATCAAACGAACCCCACTCCGTCTGGATCATACAGGGTATCCCTATAGGTCCTATGCATATTAAGGTGATGAGGAAGAGCCATTTCATCAATGTGATGGGGTGGTACTTCCGTATTATGGACTTGAAAAAGGTTAGGTAGATAGAGTATGAGATCGTTGCCGCAGCACAGATTATATCCCCTAGAGTGGAGCCGACTGTGGCACGACCATTTGTCGATACGAGTAGCAGTACGCCGATAGCCCCTGTGAGTACACCAAACCCTTTGAGTCGTGTGATGGGCTCTTTGAGTACGAGTGCTGCAAGGAGCATTGTGACAATAGGCCCTAGGGTTGAGATAAGCGATTGATTGACAGGTGAAGTCATGGACATACCAATAGCAAAGAGTCCCTGATTAAATAGGATTCCCGTCAAAGCGGCTAGGATCATTTTGCCCCAGTCTTTACGCTCAATATGCTCTCTGGGTAGCCATAAAGAGGCAGCCCAGAAGAGGATCGTTGCTCCTAGGAAGCGACAAAACATATGAGTGTACGGACTAAGCCCCTCTCCGAGGAGAGCCTTGGTAAGGGGACCGTTCAGACCAAAGATGATGGTGACACAGAGCATCACCAAATGAAGACGCCAGCTAGATCTCATGCTAACTACAGTATGTCTGGAGATCGACTCCTATCTCTAGAATATAAGCTTGCCACACTGACAGCAGTGTGCCGAGTCATTGCCAAGGAGCCTACTGCGTACAAGGGCTTCGATGCGTTTTTGGATCTCCTCGATGGGTAGTAAGGTTATGACATCCTCTACGAAAGCTACACTGAGCATTACACGAGCTTCATGCTCCGGAATGCCGCGCTGCATCATATAGAAGAGTGTTTGCTCGTCGAGATGCCCGGTAGCCATGCCATGAGAGCATTGGACGTCATCAGCATAGATCTCTAGCTGAGGTTTGCTGTACACGCGAGCCTCGGGAGAGAGGAGCATGTTGCGATTACTCTGATAAGCCTCAGTCTTTTCAGCTGACTGGGAGACGAAGATACGCCCTGAGAAGGCCCCCGTAGATTGCTCCTCTAATAGATATTTAAATAGCTGTGTACTATGACACTCAGGCTTCACATGCTCAACTCTTGTAAAGGTGTCCACATGCTGAGTGCCACTAGTCACTGCAACGCCCCCTAGGGTTTGCTTAGCATGTGCTCCGAGGAAGCGTGTGCGAAAATTATTGCGCGTGACACCATTATTGAGGGTATAAGCAGCCAGAGTTACCTGACTTTCATGCCCCTGACGGAGGAAGTAGGTACAGGTGCGGTGTGTCTGACGGCTATTCTCCTCCATGTCAAAGAGCTTCAGATGAGCTTCATCGCCTACAAAGACCTCAGCAACTTGATTGATGAGGAAGGGTGTCCGGTCAATCGTGTGGTCGCAAACTAGGAGTGATGCGTCAGCATGATCCCCTATGATTATGAGCCAACGGCGAATGCAGAGGAGGGGTTCCTGGGCATGGAGTAGCTGTACGAGCTGTATGGGTTGCTCTAGCTGTGCCCCGTCAGGAACGTAGAGTACAAAGGCATCCTGCACAAAAAGAGTATTGAGTGCGATGGTACCATCAGTATCAATATCTGCGATCTTACTGTAGTAATGCTCTGCAAGATCGGGATGAGATTTGGCAAACTCCTTGATAGAGCCCACAAAGACACCTTCGGGGAGTTTACTCTGCGGATTGGCGTAATGTGTATAAAGGTAGTTGCTGTTGAGAGCATTGATCTTGAGGGTTTGGTTATCTACAGATAGATTGCAGCTATACTGTGACAGCTGCTTATAATCGGCTGGGGCTAAGTCTAGCTCTTGTAGATTGATCCCATAGTCAGGAGCATAAAGCGACTCGATATCTACGCGCTGCCACTCCTCCATGTCAAGCTGAGGAAAACCACATTCGTCCAGAGCCTCCTGGGCTACATGTCGATATCTCTGTAATAATGGTAAGGAGTGCTGTGCTATATACTCCTGTTGAGACGCATAGAGGTCTAAGTACTGCAGGTGTGCTGTGGGAAGGTGCTTGTGTGGAGTCATAGTTTCTTGTCTACCTCTTCTTTAATCCAGTCGTATCCCTCATCTTCAAGCTTGAGAGCTAGCTCAGGACCTCCCGAAGTTACGATCTGCCCTTTGTATAAAATGTGGACAAACTGAGGCTTGATATAATCCAGTAGTCTCTGATAGTGCGTGATAACGATACAAGCACTGTCTGGACGTTGGAGTGTATTGACTCCGTGGGCGACAGCACGTAAGGCGTCGATGTCTAGACCGCTGTCCGTTTCGTCTAAGATGGAGAGCCGGGGCTCTAGCACGGCCATTTGGAAAATCTCATTACGTTTTTTTTCACCACCTGAGAAACCTTCGTTGACCGACCTTTTTAGGAGACGATCATCCAGACCGACAACTTCACGCTTCTCTTTGAGCATCTTGAGAAATTCACCAGCAGGCATTGGCTTCTCTCCCAAGGCTAGGCGTCGCTCATTAATAGCCGAACGCATGAAGTTGACCATACTAACTCCCGGGATCTCTACTGGGTATTGAAAGCTGAGGAAGAGCCCGGCGTGTGCTCTCTCGACAGCATCCATAGTTAGAAGGTCTTGATCGAGATAAGATATCCTCCCCGATGTGACAGTAAAGGCTGGGTGCCCTACGAGGACAGATGAGAGGGTGCTCTTGCCACTCCCATTGGGCCCCATGATAGCGTGAGTCTCACCCTCACGGATAGTCAGGTCGATGCCTTTGAGTATTTCTTTGTCTCCAATATTGGCGTGGAGATCCTCTATCTTGAGTATTATATTGCTCATCGTAGTGTGTAGTATCTGTAGTGGATAAATTATAGAGGGCATGAATATTAGCCTATACTCCCCTCAAGGGTTATGGACAGGAGTTTCTGCGCCTCGACGGCAAACTCCATGGGGAGTTTGTTCATTACTTCGCGGGCATAACCATTGACGATGAGATCGACAGCTTCTTCCGTCGTAATCCCTCGCTGATTACAATAAAAAAGTTGATCTTCGTTGATCTTAGATGTCGTAGCTTCGTGCTCTACAACAGCAGAGTCGTTGCGAATATCTGCGTAGGGATAGGTATGGGCCCCACAATGATTGCTTAGCAAAAGACTATCACACTGAGAGTGATTGCGAGCATTCTCCGCAGAGGGGGCTATGGAGACGAGACCACGATAACTATTTTGGCTACTACCGGCAGAGATCCCCTTGGAGACGATCGTGCTACGAGTATTACGACCTAAGTGGATCATTTTTGTACCGGTGTCTGCTTGCTGGTAATTATTTGTCACAGCAACGGAATAAAACTCTCCTATGGAGTTGTCTCCTCGTAGGATGCAGCTAGGATATTTCCATGTAATTGCTGATCCTGTTTCGACCTGTGTCCAGGAGATCTTACTGCGATCTCCACGGCATAGACCACGCTTAGTCACAAAGTTATAGATACCTCCCCTGCCATCTTTGTCTCCTGGATACCAGTTTTGGACGGTTGAGTATTTAACTTCAGCGTCTGTCTCCGCTATAATTTCGACAATTGCTGCATGAAGCTGGTTGTCATCACGCATGGGTGCTGTGCAACCCTCGAGGTAACTCACATAAGCCCCCTCGTCAGCAACGATGAGGGTACGCTCGAATTGCCCTGTGTTTGCCGCATTAATGCGAAAGTATGTAGAGAGTTCCATCGGACAACGGATCCCTTTCGGTATGTAGACAAAGGACCCATCACTAAATACTGCAGAGTTGAGAGCCGCAAAGAAGTTGTCGTGCGATGAGACGACCTTACCGAGATACTTCTGTATTAGCTCTGGATATTCCCGTACGGCCTCGCTAAATGAGCAGAAGATAATACCGAGTTCTTTGAGCTTAGTGCGAAAGGTTGTCTTTACAGACACACTATCCATCACCGCATCAACCGCCATATTCCCGGATAGCATCGCCCTTTCGTGAAGAGGGATGCCGAGTTTGTCAAACGTTTTTTCGATCTCTGGGTCTATCGCTCCCTTAGCAGATGCCTTGTGACCCGGGGCAGCGTAGTAGATGATCTCTTGATAGTCTATCTTAGGTATGGAGAGGTGAGCCCAACTGGGCTGTTCTAGTGTGAGCCAGTGTCGATAAGCTTTCAAGCGGAACTCGAGGAGCCACTCAGGCTCTTTCTTCTTTGTTGAGATAAGTCTTATGACCTCTTCGTTGAGACCTTTTGGGATGGTCTCCGTGTGAACATCAGTGACGAAGCCATACTTATAGTCCCCTTGAGTGATATCATCCAGTATATCCTCTGTTGTCGGTGACGCAGTACGAGTCCCTAGCTCTGTCTGTGTGGGTGGAGTTGGGTTATTATGATCGTTATTCACTTGCTTCTTGCTTTAATTGTTTATCCTGCCAATAGGCTAGATCACCTAGAGATGAGTTATGTATTAGACCTTTGATTGGATCGTACAGTCTAGATGTGTCGCGGATGTCCCGCCGTTGCTCAACTGTAGTCTCTGTATCTGTTGGCAAGGTTGGGAGTTGAGAGAGTATATCTCGGGGTAATATGTGGTCGGTTAGATTGAATATAAGGCTGAAGAATAGGATGACAAAGCTCCCTGTAAAGAGGGCACCCAGGAGTCTATTGACGACTGACAGTGAGGAGCGCCTTATAGATCGCACTGCAGGCCGTGCCAGAAAAGCTACCCCCCAGCAAGAGAGAGAGAATGTTGCTATATAAACGCCTATCACTGCAACGCCGTGAGGTAGACTTAATGTCTCGGATATCCATAGAGCTATTGGGACACCTATCCAACGAACTAGTATGTATCCGACAGCAATGCCCAGTACGGCTATTAAAGCAGATACAACGCCTCGCTTTATCCCATTGAAAATAGCCCAAATAGTACACCCAATGACCGTGTAGTCTATCCAGTTAAGACTGTCCGCACTCATAGTAAGTAATAAGCTATTTTTGTCTATCTCCAAATAACATAATAAGTCTCTGTAATGAATCTCTCGTAGGGCTCGCTCTAAAACTCTGCAGTAATTCGATCCCCTCTGAGATAAGAGCCTGTATCTGTGTCTTGGTGTACTCTATCCCTCCTTGCTCCTTAGCTATACGGAGGAGCCTATCAATAGTCTTGTGATCAATAGGTTGCTGTAGGTAAGCTATGAGGTCGTTACGCTCTTTTTGTGTTGTATGGTTGAGGACATAGAGTAGGGGTAGAGAGACCTTTCCCTCGACAAGGTCATGACCTGTAGGCTTGCCGACGTCTAGCTCCTTGTCATAGTCAAATAGATCGTCCTTTAGTTGGAATACCCGTCCCATGAGACAACCTAGTCGTCCGCAACTCTCTACCTCTTCGTCAGAGGCCCCTACGCTTAGGGCCCCCAACATTGCGCTCGCCTTAAAGAGAGTCCCCGTCTTACAGTCTATTACATCGTAGTAGTCTTGCTCACGGTAGGTGTGAGCCTTAGATAAAGATAGTTGCATCAACTCTCCAATAGAGAGAGTGCGCCCTGCCATAGCGACGACTTCGAGTATCCTAGAGTCCTGGCTACGGGACACGATTTCCAGAAATGCTGTCGAGAGGACATAGTCTCCCATCAGTACTGCCTGATGATTGCTATAGAGGGCATTAAGTGTAGGTTGTCCTCGGCGTGTATTAGACCAATCGATGACATCATCGTGGATTAACGAGGCTGTGTGAAGGAGCTCAATGACTAAGGCTCCCGCAATGGTCAGGTCTGTGGTGTGACCAGCACACAACTGAGCGCAGAGCCCTACCATAATTGGTCGGACATGCTTTCCCGAGTTTTGCTGTAGATGCGATAAGGCGAGAGTAAGTACTGACGAGTCACTCTCGAGTGATCGCCTAAATTCTTGCTCGAATGTAGCAATAAAGTCCGCTATGGGGGCTAATAGCTGGTGCCTATCCTCGTTAATCATCATCTTTTATTAGCTCCTATACCTCCAGCCTCTCTACCTCTTGTAGCCACATATCACACACTGCGTCACTAGGCATACGCCATTCTCCTCGTGATGAAAGTGAGACACTGATCACCTTAGGTCCATCGGGCATTGCATTACGCTTAAACTGTTGTGAGAAAAATCTTTTGAAGAAAACACCCATCCAGTGCTTGATCTCCTGGGCTGTATAGGCTCCATCAAAGGCCACCTTGGCGAGATAGAATATCTTTTTAGGCTCAAATCCATCAAGCAAGAAGTGATAGATAAAGAAATCATGCAATTCATAGGGCCCCACTAAGCTTTGTGTGTGCTGCTCACTCCCGGCTTCTGTATCTTTGATGGGTAAGAGTTCGGGACTAATGGGGGTAGCTACAATATCTTTAAGCACTCTTGTTAGAGGAGTATTAGTACTCTTGTGTGCTGCATACCACTTGACGATAAGTTGTACACTTGTTTTCGTTATACCGCTATTTACGGCATACATAGACATTTGATCTCCATTGAAGGTGCACCACCCCAGAGCTATCTCAGATAGATCCCCAGTACCGATGACGGGAGCGCGGTATATGTTGGCAAGATCCATCAAGATCTGCGTTCGCTCACGCGCTTGTACATTCTCAAAAGTTGCATCCTCACGATCTCCCTCGTAACCAATTGCCGAGAGATGCTGTTCGCAAGCCTCTTTGATACTGATCTCACGAACCGTCACGCCTAGCTCTGTCATCATTGTATGCGCATTGCGATAAGTGCGCTCTGAGGTGCCGAAGCCAGGCATCGTGATAGCTATGATCTGCTTGCGGTCTAATCCGAGTATATCAAAAGCCTCGGTAGTCACCAGAAGTGCCAGAGCCGAGTCGAGACCACCAGAGATGCCGATCACGGCATACTGAGCATGCATATGCTTGAGACGCTGTATGAGTCCACATACTTGTATCTGAAACATTTCGTGACATCGTTCTTCCGGATTTGCTCCCTCTGGCATAAAGGGGTTACGCTCGATAACGCGATCCATCGGTTGAGACTCTTCGGGAGAGCGAAGAGTAAATGGTATGCTCTCGAGCTCCTCCTCATCCGTAAAGTGATTGACAGCACTCTTGAAGCTACTATTGATCAGACGCTCGCCATGTATGCGAGATACATCTATATCACTCACAATCATCCGCTCTTTGTACTCAAAGCGCCGCATCTCCTTAACTATCTTGCCCACCTCTGCTATGAAGGCTTTGCCGGTGTAAACCAGATCTGTCGAACTCTCTCCATAGCCACTAGATGCGTATACATAGCCACAAATAGACTGCGATGTGGCACCGCTGATGAGGGAGCGTAGGTAATCATGCTTGCCAGCATTCTCATTGCTTGCCGATAGGTTGAAGATAATATGAGCTCCATACAGACTCAGACGGGTACCCGGAGTAAAAGGGGTCCACATATCCTCGCATATCTCGATTCCGATCCCGACCTGACCGCATTTGAAGATAATGTTACGCCCGATGGGCACTGTGTGAGAGCCCATCTGTACGGTCTTGTATTGGAGTGAATCGCTAGGGGAGAACCATCTCTTCTCTTGAAACTCTCGGTAGTTGGGCAGGTAAGTCTTAGGGATTGCTCCTAGTATCCTGCCGTGTTGGAATGCGACAGCACTGTTAAAGAGTTTCTCCTCCACCTTGACAGGCATACCGACAATCACCATGACATCTGTCTCAGACGTTTCTTCAACTAGTTGGCAGAGGGCTTTTTGTGCCTGATCTAGTAAAAATGATTGATGGAATAGGTCTCCACAGGTATACCCAGTAATTGACAATTCTGGTGTAGTGAGTATCTCAACGCCTTGGGCCTCAGCGCGGGAGATCATCTCCTTGATGCGACTCGTATTATAATAGCAGTCCGCCACTTTGACGTATGGGACAGCAGCAGCTACCTTAACATATCCGTAGTTCATAGCTCAGTGTGCTACCTTATAATGCATTACGGCACAAAGGTACAAAATCATTGTTGAGACAGTAGTGCCAAATCCCCTCTCGATCACATCAGTTATTGTAGGCGATACCCCTTTTGAGATAAATATCCCCTCTCCAAGTCGTTTGTCTATAGTTTGGTAATGATCAAAATGATGATTCCCGAATGGTCAAACGACAATTACGGAATGCTTAAAAGAGATTCCCGAAGTGATCAAATGACAGTTTAGGAATTATTTATCGATTATTCCCGGATCACGGGATATGCCATACGAGATTGTCGTTTGAGGGGACATGGAGCTGCCCCCCACCCCCATGTCGTAGTCAGTAATCGGGGACCGCCGGGTCAAGTATGGCTTAGCCAGTAAGGGGATTTGCTGTAGGGCTAGAGAGTATCGGCCCTTTCTGATCTAATTCTATTAACTTTGTAGCACGTACTAATCTGCTTTACGCTCACATATGTCTATCTCAAAGGGACTCGTGCCAGAGTTTGTCCTGAGTCTGCGTGGTTATACATGGCCGTATTTTATTAAAGACCTCTCTGCGGGGATTATTGTCGGAGTGGTCGCACTACCGCTTGCGATTGCTTTTGGCATAGCTAGTGGAGTCTCTCCTACAGAAGGTCTTATCACGGCTATTATAGGCGGATTTATAGTCTCGCTCCTCGGTGGTAGTAAGGTTCAGATCGGCGGACCTACCGGAGCCTTTATTGTCATCGTCTACGGGATCATCCAGCAGTACGGTCTGGATGGACTTGCTATTGCAACGATTATGGCGGGTCTGCTCCTAATGCTCCTAGGGTTCCTGCGTCTGGGTAGCCTGGTGCGATTTATACCATATCCTATCATTGTAGGCTTTACAGCAGGTATTGCGGTGACGATCTTTACGACTCAAATTGCAGATCTCTTTGGGTTGCAGATAGACTCAATGCCAGGAGATTTCATCGGTAAGTGGAGAGTGATTATAGAGTATCTCCCGATGGGGTCGTGGCTACCCTTCATATTTGCTCTCAGTACGATAGTGATCATACGGCTGCTGCCTAAGGTAAACCAGAAGATCCCGAGCACGCTGGTCGCACTAGTCCTCTTGACGCTAGCGAGCTATGGAATGCAGTGGCTAGGCTATATGAGACCTGAGACGATCGGAGACAACTACGTAATAGAGCGGGCACTGCCATCGTTTTCCTTGCCAGAGGTTTCTCTGGATCGTATAGTAGTCCTCTTCCCCTCCGCGCTAACGATTATGCTCCTTGGAGCTATGGAGAGTCTATTGTCAGCTTCAGTGGCAGATGGTGTGATAGGTACGAAGCATAATCCTGATAGTGAGTTGATCGCTCAGGGAGTTGCAAATGTGGTGGTGCCGTTTTTCGGAGGTATCCCTGTGACAGGAGCCATAGCACGTACGATGACTAACATTAATAGTGGTGGGCGTACACCAGTAGCTGGGATCACACATGCCGTCGTACTGCTCCTAATCTTGCTCTTACTCTCTCCGCTGACAGCTCATATCCCAATGGCGGTTCTGGCAGGAGTTCTGGTGGTTGTCTCATATAATATGAGTGGATGGCGCTCTTTCATTTCGATCTTTAAGGGCCCCAGGGGAGACACGGTGATCCTGTTAGTTACATTTTCCCTTACAGTCCTGACAGACCTCACGATAGCAATAGGAGTGGGTATGCTCTTAGCCATCGCATTGCTCTTCCGACGTATTCTTAATGTTAGCTCTATTGAGCGAATTGCGATTGGGGAGATTACGGACGAGCCTCTGTATGATGAAGATGAGGACCTGCCAGAGGGTGTAGAGGTATACGAGGTAGAAGGCCCGTTTTTCTTTGGTATCGCCAATAAGTTTGAGGAGGTGATGGTGACAGTTCACGACCAACCATTAGTACGTATCATACGTATGCGCCGAGTACCCTTCATAGATAGCACGGGGTTGTATAACCTTAAGATGGTCTTGCAGAGACATCGGAAGCGCGGTATACAAGTTGTCTTGAGTGGAGTACGTCCATCTGTTTACGCCCATCTGGAGCAGACGGGTATCATAGATCTATTGGGGCGGGAGAATATCCTACCTACTTTTGCTGAGGCTCAGATACGAGCCCGGGCACTACTTGGAATCGTTTGATCTGTCTGTAAGCGCCTAAAGAGTCAGAGCTCGTAGGGGGAAATAAGTTTTAACGAGCGATGAGCATTAATCTCCATGTCAGTAAGTTAGCGATGCTAGGAGCCCTACTTGTTGTAGTGTGCCCCCTCATTAAAGCTCAGGGAGTCGTCACCTCGAGTGAATGGGAGAAGTCTAGACAGAGTACACTAAGCGAGGTGCGCTTAAATCTGCTCGCTTCGAGTTTCTTAAACTCACTCTCGCTGGAGTATGAGCGTACGATGAGACGGGACTTTAGTATGGGCATTACGGCGAGTGCATACCTTGGAGAGGAGAGGTACAATGAAATTTTATTCCCCACTGTTGGTGTAATGCCTTATGCCCGTTGGTATTTTGGAGGTCGCTTGTTTACTGTGGCAAGACCTAGCTCAGGTTTTTTTATCGAAGTGAATAGTTCACTTGCCTATAACCATGATCTGAGGAGCGTGTACTACGATATTCATATAAAGTTTATCCTCCCATACATCGAAAGAAACGAGCGAGAGTCGCACGGTATGAGCTGGGGGATCGGCGCAGGATTGGGCTATAAGATTGGCTTTTGTGGCAACTGGAGTGGAGAGTTTGGCTTGCGCTTGGGGTATAATCTGGTGCAAGCGTCGAATAGAAACCTATTTTACCTATATCCGGCACTGTCCCTAGGCTATCGATTCTAGGTAGTAGACGAGAGTAGGTGTTGGACTATTCAGAGTCAACGCTAGTCTAAGCGATGGGGAGCTTTCCACTTCAGAGAGAGTCCTTTTGGATAGAGTCTGCAACTCTCTCTGTCAGGTATCATATCCCAAGAGAGAGGGTAATACGTTAATTCACTACCTTTGCTCTGCCGCTTGGAGATACCTCATGGAGCAAGACCGACATCATAAATCTATGGACGAAGAGGTCCAACCGTCTATACGGACGCAGCGTATAGCGCGCAATACGCTCTTCCTATTTGTTCGCATGGCGGTTGTTACACTTCTCTCACTATATATATCGAGGGTCCTCTTGAGAGCTCTTGGGGAGCAGGACTTTGGGGTATACCAAGTCGTGGGAAGTCTCGTGACCGCTTTTGGATTTGTCAATGGCGCCATGGTCTCTGCTACACAGAGGTTCTACTCTTATGAGCTAGGGAGAGAGAATAATCAGGGGGTGATGCGGATCTACAGCGTCTCATTTGTCGTGCAGCTGATCTTGGTATTACTGGTATGTGCGGTTGCGATACCCTTTGGGCTATGGTACGTCCCCAACAATTTGGTGGTTCCCCCCGACCGCATGTCTGTAGCACTGTGGATTTATTTTATCTCATTGGGGACATTCGGGTTGAATATGTTGCAAACCCCTTTCCAAAGTCTAATAGTTTCTCATGAGAAGATGAACCTCTACGCAGTGCTTAGTATCGTAGAGGTTTGTCTGCGACTAGGGGCTGTCTTATTCCTTCAGAGGTATGCGGGAGATCATTTATTGCTCTACCCTATACTATTACTCATGATCAGCGGTGTGATGATGCTCTGCTATGTATGGAGTACTAAGCGATTATTTCGAGAGATTCGCTTTCATCTGGTACGCAGTTGGTCTGCTTATCGAGAGGTGCTCGCCTACTCTGGGTGGAACCTTTTTGGTAATATTGCCGCCGTAGCACAGACTCAGGGCATAAACATTGTCTATAACTACTTTTTTGGTCCCCTGCTCAACGCAGCTTTTGGTATTGTAAACTCCGTGCGGAGTGCGTTAGCGACCTTTGCAAATAACTACCAAATAGCGGCCAATCCCCAAATAATCAAATCATACGCTGCACAGGAGTATGATTATTTGCACAAATTAATTTGCGCCAGTGCTAAGATCTCATATCTGTTGATGCTATTTGTCGTGATACCATTTGTACTAGATATGGACTTATTACTGCGATTGTGGTTGGTCGAACCACCTGAATATGCCTCTATACTCCTCCAATTGACACTTATCGTACTCCTCCTCGAGAGCTTATCCGGGGCATTGATGACAGGCATACAAGCTACGGGGCGTGTGCGTATGTACCAGGTTATCGTCGGAGGGCTAATTATCCTTATCTTGCCTCTGTCTATATTCGCTTTTTGGTTAGGAGCATCCCCCGAGTACTCAGTTTACATTAATATAGTGGTCTCGGTCATCTGCCTTGTAGTACGCCTAGGATTCTCTCATAAATATCATGAGCTGAGCATAGGATACTATATGAGACGTGTAGTAGTACCAGTTTTGCCACCCACAGGTGTCGTATTGCTGGGTGCTTATTTATACCGCTATGTAGGACTATTTGGGGGATCCTTGTGGAGGCTTATCGTAGGCTCTATCTTGCTGGGTGGTGTCTGCGCTATTGTCGTACAGGTGATCTCTCTGACTACGGAGGAGAGACATCTCGTGAGAGGCTATTTATTGCGACTTAAGAAAGGGTAAGATGGATTATTTAGTTGAGAGAAAAGAGGGGGAGAAGACTGTAAGACCTGTCCATATACTGACACATCCTATCGGTGCTAACTATGGGGGTATCATGCAGGCTTATGCACTACAACATGTGTTGCGTACGTTAGGATATAGCCCTGTTACGATGGATATCCCATTTATTTACCCTCGCCCTTTGTGGAGACGCTTCTTGTCATTTGGATACCATACGTTAACACGGATGTTGTACCACACACCATGGCGGACCCGCATCCTGCAGCAACATACAGATCGCTTCGTGCAGCAGCATATAGTACGTACACCTCGTCTCGGTAGCGAGGCGGAGTTGGTGAAATACTACAGAGAGCACCCTGCGGAGGCTTATGTTGTGGGTAGTGATCAGGTGTGGAGGCAGCAGTTCGTACCTATGTTGTCGGACTTTTTCTTTGATTTTATTCCTGAGGCAGATCCCGTGCGACGCATAGCGTATGCAGCCTCTTTTGGTGTTGACCCTATAGATATTTCTCCGGAGTGTATACCTAGATACGCAGAGCTTTTACAGCGCTTTGTAGCCATATCGGTGCGAGAGCAGTCAGCTGAGATTGTCTTACGAGAGCAGTTTGGCTGTGAGTCTCAGTGGGTATTAGACCCAACAATGCTCTTGACGAGGGCAGAGTATATAGAGATATTCGATCTGCATACTCAGCCTGAGAGTAGGCTGTTTGCATATATCCTAGATCACTCGATGGAAAAGCTAGAGATCGTGCAGGAGACTGCAGAGTTGCATCATGCGAACTATAGAGTTTTCTCTCCGTGGCATTACTGGGCAGAGCGGGGTGCTCGGCTAGAGGATTGTATCTTACCCCCCGTAGAGGAGTGGCTCGAGGGTATTCTCAATGCGGAGAGTGTGGTTACGGACTCCTTCCATGGCGTGGTCTTTTCGCTTATTTTTGGCAAACCTTTTGTAGGTATCGTGAATAAGCGCAGAGGGTGTAGTCGCTTTGACACCCTTATAGAGAGCTTCGGTCTGGAGAGTATCGAGCATGGGGATCTTCAGCTAGTGATGCCTCCCAAAGAGTATCCTGATGATCTGGAGAAGGTACTAGGAGACTATAAATCGCAGTCTATAGCATTTCTAGAGAATGCCTTGACCTCGTAGGTGACTAGGGCAAGTTCTTGACTTACTACCCGTGAGCTGCTGCTGATCCTTAACGGTATTATTTGCAAATATCTACGGGATGGTAAATCATTACTACCGGAATGATCAATCTATTATTCCGGAGTAGTCATTTTGTATTTCCAGAGTCATTAGCGATCGCTTACAGAGATAAGCTCTAGTACTGCCATTTATGTAGGTTGGCGATGACCAGAGAGTCTGGCTGTAATCCCCCAGCTGGATATCAAGATCATTTAAATGGCCAGGCAATGATTGGGCATACCTCTACTCTCTCACTGTACAGGGATACATCTCTTTTTTTATTACCTTTGCCACTCATAAGTATATACGCATATAGCATTTAGTCCTATGAACATATCGCACGAGCTTAAAGACGGCAAGATCGTTCTCTTAAATATCACACTCACTAGTGATGAAATTAAAGACGAGGTCTCTAAGCAACTCAAGCAGATGCGCAAGAGCGCAGAGATACACGGGTTTCGCCGAGGTATGGCCCCAGCATCGATCATTGAGAAGAAGTACGGCAAGGCTGTACGCTATGATATTATCAATAAGCAAAGCTCTAGAGAGGTTGCCCAATATTTGAAGGAGCAGGGCATCAAGACCGTAGGAGGGATCCTGATAGAGCATGATGACAATAGCTATACACCGGAGCAAGTAAACTATGAACTCCAGATATCGACGGGACTACTGCCTGAGTACCCCGGCGCATTCGATAATAGCGTCACGCTACCACACTATACGATTGAGACAAAAGACTCAGAGATCGACGAGATGATCTCTAATGCTCAGGCAGCTTACGGGGAGCGTAAAGAGGTTGATGATGTACAAGAGAAGGATATCCTATACGTATCGGCTCAGGAACTCGATGATAAAGGCTCACACAACGAGGGGGGGATATCCATCAAGGAGACATTCCTAATGCCCAGTTACATCTTAGACGAGGAGATCCGCACTCAGGTCTTGAAGGCTCACAAGGGTGATACGCTAATAATAGACCTACACAAGGCTTATAAAGACAAGGCTGTAGAGATTGCTTCATTCCTACAGATCGGGCAAGATGAGGTGAAGGATCATAGGGATCCATTTGAGATAAAGATCACTCGCATCCTACGTAGCTCTCCACATCCACTAGATGAAAAACTCTATAAGCTGATGCTAGGTCCAAGTACTACAGTTGCTACAGAGGAAGAGCTGAGAGCAAAGCTCAAGAGTATGCAGGAAGAGCAACACGCTAAGTTGTCTGAGGATCTCTTTACCTCTACAGTCTCACGCTATGTGCTAGAGCAGATACAAGGCTTGGCATTCTCTGATGAGCATCTACGTCTATTAGTAAGAGGAAAGGACGATGAGACAGTCGAGGAGTTTCAAAAGAGGGTCGAGGGGATACTGCCCTATATGCGCTACCAGTACATACTCTCAGATCTAATCAAGACGATGGGAGTGGATGTTTCAGAAGACTTAGTACGTAGTATATTATTGGAGAATATTAAGAGCCGTATCCAGACAGCAGGTCTTGGGCAACTTCTGTCCAATGACGAGTTTGTCAACAGAATCCTCGCGGATGAGCTGGAGAAGGACGGAGAGTCTCTCTATAGAGCTCGAGAGCAAGCTAAAGAGCGGGCGTTTGCAGACAATGTCAAGGAGCTCATAACGCTAGATGAGCAGCCTGCAGTGGCCATGGATGAGGTCTATAAGATATACGAAAAGGAGCAGACCCGTATCAACGAGTTGCTAGGTTATCCCTCCGATAAGGCAGAAGCCGAGGTTGAAAAGGGTGCCGAGGAGGCGTAGTAAACAGCTTTGCTCTGGGGGAGAGAACGTGTACCCCCTTCCCAATATATAGTAACTAGAGAGGCTGTCTCATTAGTTTGAGATAGCTTCTTCTCGTATCTGTTGCCTGCCTTTAAATGACGCAAAGAGGCAGATGATCTGTCGCAAATTCACGTCCCAAATTAGAGAAAGGTATTAGACGAATATGTATCTTTGTCAGGAGATGGTATGCCTTCCTTGGCAACTTGATAGGTGCGGCTCTCTATATCCTTATTATATTTGACTAGATGAATCACTCTCCCTCCGATCCCAATAATGAGGTGCGTATGTATGTCCCATTGCACGTACACTCGCACTACTCCATCCTCGATGGTATGGCTCCTGTCGAGAAACTTATAGATAAAGCTGTCGCTTGCGGCATGCCTGGTATCGCTCTAACTGATCACGGAGCGATGTATGGGATCAAAAATTTCACTAACTACGTCAACGAGAAAATCAATAGCGATAAACTCAGTCATATCAAACAGCTCCGCAAGCAAATCAAAGAGCTGGAAAATATGACTTCGGAAGGTAATAAAGATGAGATAGCCCGTCTCAAAGGGGAGATTGAGGAGGCGGAGCGAGGGCTTTTTAAGCCAATTATCGGCTGTGAAGCCTATGTGGCGCGACGATCTCTCTACTTAAAAGAGAAGGATGCTAAGGATCCTTACAACCCATCTCGCAGTATAGACCGCAGTGGATACCATCTAATCTTATTGGCAAAGAACTTAACAGGCTATCGTAATCTCATCAAGATGGTCTCTATATCTTGGGAGCATGGCGAGTATTACAAGCCTCGTATTGACAAGAAACTGCTAGCTCAGTATCACGAGGGTATAATTGCTAGTAGTGCTTGTCTTGGGGGAGAGATTGCACAGCACATATTGCATGACCACATAGACAGGGCCAGAGAGGCAGCTTTGTGGTACAAAGAGACTTTTGGAGAGGATTATTATCTAGAGATCATGTTGCATCCGAGCAATGATCCAACAAGTAATCAAGCGGTCTATCCCCAGCAGCTTCGGGTTGCCCAAGAAGTGATGAAACTTTCACAAGAGCTAGACATTAAGGTTATAGCGACAAATGATACTCATTTCCTTAACGAAGAGGATGCCGAGGCTCATGACCACCTCATCTGTATGACGACCAATTCTCCGATCTCTGACCCAACCCGTATGCGCTATACTAAGCAGGAGTGGCTCAAAACGCCAGAGGAGATGACGGATCTATTCAAAGATTATCCCGATGTACTAGAGAATACTCTGGCCGTGTGCAATAAAGTGGAATACTATAGTATCGATCACGCTCCACTGATGCCCCACTTCGAGCTTCCCGGAGATTTTGAAAGCGAAGATGATTACCTACGGTACCTGACCTATGAAGGCGCGAAAAAGCGATACGGAGATCCCATACCTACAGAGGTTGTAGAGCGGATAGATATGGAGTTGGGGGTGATACAAAATATGGGGTTCCCAGGCTACTTTCTCGTCGTACAAGACTTTATCTCTGCTGCTAGACAGCTCGGCGTACGAGTTGGTCCCGGTCGTGGATCAGCCGCTGGCTCAGCTGTTGCCTATTGCCTCTCGATTACGCAGATAGATCCTCTACAGTATGGACTGCTCTTCGAGCGATTTCTCAACCCAGATCGTATTTCCATGCCAGATATAGACATAGACTTTGACGATAAGAACCGTTGGCGTGTTTTAGACTGGGTGACAAACAAGTATGGGAAAGATAGAGTCTCCAACATTATCACACTAACAACCATGGCGACTAAGGGAGCCGTCAAGGGCGTAGCCCGTATAGAAGAATTACCGCTAGAGGAAGCCAATAAGCTCTGCAAGCTAATTCCCGATAGACCTCCCGAAGGTGTCAAGCATCTTTCTGTTGACTGGATGATACAGAACAACCAAGAGTTTCGAGAGGCTTCCGTCAGTCAGAATGTCCAACTAGCGAATACTGTGCGCTACGCGCGGCAACTAGAGGGGACGGCTACAACTACAGGGGTGCACGCTTGTGGAGTGATTATTAGTGGCCCCCCTATCAGTGATGTCGTGCCACTCTCTACAGCCGTCGATCCAAACACCAATGAGCGCAAACTAGTCGCTCAATATGAGGGTAAGACTATAGAGCCAACGGGATTGATCAAGATGGACTTTCTGGGGCTTCAGACGCTTAGCATTATCAACGATGCGCTAGAGAATATCAAAGTATGCTATGGTACTGACCTAGATATTGATGCTATACCAGTGGATGATCCCAAGGTCTTTGAGCTTTACTCACGAGGAGATACGGTCGGTACTTTCCAGTTTGAGAGTCCTGGTATGCGCAAGTATCTACAGCAATTAGAGCCTACGGAGTTTAAAGATCTCGTAGCAATGAATGCTCTTTACCGACCTGGTCCTATGGATAACATACCAGACTTTATCGAGCGTAAGCATGGTCGTCAAAGTATTTCGTATGATCTACCTGATATGGAGCCCTATCTCAAGGAGACTTATGGTATCACGGTGTACCAGGAGCAGGTGATGATCTTGTCTCGCGTCCTAGGAGGCTTCACCCGAGGCGATAGTGATAGTCTCCGCAAGGCGATGGGTAAGAAGAAGGAAAAGGAGATGGCTAAGTATCGCATCAAGTTTGTCGAGGGGGGCATAGCGAGAGGGCATGACCGGACTATTCTAGAGCGTATCTACGATGGCTGGCAAAAGTTCGCCAGTTATGCCTTTAACAAGAGCCACTCCGTCTGTTATGCTTGGGTTGCTTACCAGACTGCTTATCTCAAAGCACATTATCCGGCGCAGTTTATGGCGGCACTACTTACTTGCAATCAGAGTAAATCGGATAAACTCGCCAAGTATCTAGAGGAGGTACAACGCATGGGTCTAGAGGTCAAAGGGCCAGATATAAATGAGAGCTTCACAGCTTTTGCAGCTAATAAGGATGGCATCATCCGATTTGGTCTAGGAGGTATTTCTCACGTAGGGCTATCTGTTGCGGAGGCTATCATTCAGGAGCGTAGGGAGCATGGGGATTATCAAGACGTATATGACTTCTTCCAGCGCATTGATTGCAAGACCTGCTCTCGCCGAGCTCTGGAGGCTCTGATCCTTGCTGGAGCATTTGATTGTTTTGGCATCGAGCGCGAGGTCTACTTTGCCCCAATGACTCATGGGGGGGGCAGTGCACTCGGTAATAGCAGAGAGGATACTTTTCTCATTGCTCTCTTGCAGTATGGCAAAATTTTAGAGAGTGAGCGCATGCAGCTTCAGACCTCGCTCTTTGGGGATAGTGATCCTAGTGTTGAGTTGCCCAAACCTATCCCACCTAAAGATGTAGAGCCGTGGAGTCATCTAGAGCGTCTCACTAAAGAGCAGGCGTATATAGGTATGTACCTTAGTGCTCACCCTCTGGACCCATATGCCTTTATCCTCGAGTACCTCTGCAATTGCCCTGCCACGCAGCTGGACATGTTTGCTGAGCTGGGGCTAAATCAGATCATCTGTGCTGGTATTGTCACTAAGGTGCGTCAGGGGATATCAAAGAAAAACCAGCCCTACGCCATCATAACCCTTGAGGATAACTCAGGTGTTGGGGAGGTACCTCTATTCGGGCAGGACTATGTGAACTTTGGAAATTTCGCTCAGGAAGGCTTAGCAGTCGTAGTCAAGCTCTCCGTAACCCCAAGTAAGCACGACCCCAAGCGTCTCTATCGCTCCGTGCAGAGCATACAGTTGCTCTCAGACGTCTCACAAGACGCTTTTAAGAGTATCCAACTCCACATCGACCTAGGTCGTCATGATGGTGAGCCAGTCGGTGCTATCCCTTCGTCTGAAGCGGGAGCCGACGAAGAGGATGATGTATTAGATCGCCCGGACACACTCGAGGGGGTCATCGAGCTTGGTAGTGCTATCAAGGAGCACCCTGGAGATACTGTGCTAGAGATATCCTTTAGCTCGCCACTTGTTGCCTATACTACGACCATGTATGCTCCAAGCATCGATCCCGGCAAGTGGCTTTTAGAGATCAACAAGAAGTACCAAATCGGATGTACTGTACAAAAAGCCTGATGAGGGGTGACTATATGGCACACTTATTGTAAGATGCTTATTGCAACATAATTTCTATACGTACTAATCACAAAAACATTACTACAATTATGGCAATGGAAATAACAGATGCAAATATAGCAGGACTAATGGCTGAGGGTAAGCCAATGATTATTGACTTTTGGGCTACTTGGTGTGGTCCTTGTCAGATGGTCGGACCTATGATTGAGGAGCTTGCGACCGAGTTTGACGGTAGGATCATCATCGGTAAGGTCAATGTTGATGAAAACAGTGACCTCCCTAGCCAGTATGGTATACGAAATATACCGACCATACTCTTCTTCAAGAATGGTCAGGTAGTCAATAAGCTCGTCGGGGTACAGAGTAAGGCAAAGCTCCAAGAGGAGGCAAATAAACTACTTGACTAGCATACCTCGGCAGAGCCCTGTCTGCAGACGCGATGGAGACTCTCTCCCTGAGCTTCGCGCTCTGGGGAGGGTGGTGCCTTGGTCGGACCATATCTAAGAGTCTAGATCACTATAGTCATATAAGACCCCCAAAGCCCCCCTACGGCAAGCGGTTGTAAGATCGTAAGCTGTAGGGGGATTTTTATTCTAGCAAATGTATTGGTCTAAGGTCAGTCGGTTAGAGTAGTTGCATTGTAGCGGATTGACATTTTGTCTCCTAGAGCTAGACACTCTCATCTGCAGAGCTTTGCTTTTTCTCTAAGCTACGGTCTTGCGTCTCTTGCACCTCGGATATATTGCAGAGATCCCTATCTAGCCTACATTAAATAGCGAGAGCATGCTCGTAGTTAGATTGATCCTACTTGTACATCTTACTTAGCATAAGGGCATAGATAACTAGTAGTGGGATCTCCTCTCAGAGATAATGGGCTAACTATTCCCGAGGGGAGAAATCATTGCTCCCGAATTATGAATCCGTAACTCCGGAGTTACGGATTTGTCATTCCCAGATAATTAGTTCGTAGTTCCCGAATTATGAAATTCTCATTTACCATAATAAATGAAAGATCATTTGGGAGGCTGCAATACTGTTTTGAGGAGGCTCTCTTGATATTACTGGAGATTAGCTCCGGATTGAGGTATTCCCTTTTTTTGTACCTTAGTCACCGAATCGGATTATTTTGAATATGGACGTATGGATCATTGTGGCGGCTGCCCGAGATGGAGCTATAGGGCGGGGAGGTATTATGCCCTGGCGCTTAGGTGATGACCTGCGCAGATTTAAGGCAGCCACAACGGGTCATGCAGTCATCATGGGGCGGCGTACCTGGGACTCTCTCGGAGGTCAACCACTGCCCAATCGTCACAATGTCGTGGTCTCCAAAACGCTTAAACCATCAGACACAAAGGCTGATTGGATCGCTCCAACCCTTATAGAAGCTCTCCAGCATTGCCAGCAGTTGGGATATGAGAAAGTGTATATAATGGGAGGAGGCATGCTTTATGAGGCAGGCTTGCCCTATGCGACGCACCTCAACCTGACATTGGTCGATACGGAGGTCCCAGATGCCGATACATATTTACCCCCGATAGATCTAAGGGAGTGGGAGACTATGGAGCGAGCTCTTTACCCAGCTGATGAACGAAATGATTATGCTGTGACGCAGACGCTTTATAGACGATTACGAAGGTGTAAAACGCTATGAATAAACCATCCATACCAAAAGGCACGAGAGATTTTGGCGCGATAGAGATGCGCCGGCGCAATTATATATTTGATACGATACGGTCAGTCTTTGCTCTTTATGGCTTTGAGCAGATTGAAACCCCAGCGATGGAGCAGCTCACGACACTGACAGGTAAGTATGGTGTGGAGGGAGATAGGCTACTCTTTAAGATTCTCAACTCGGGAGATTACAAAGCTTGTATAAGTGCTGAGACCTTTGTTGAGGAGTCTCCTGCTGCTTTAGCGGCACAGCTGTGTGAGCGTGGCTTGAGGTATGATCTGACGGTCCCCTTTGCTCGATATGTAGTAATGCACCGCAATGAACTGACATTCCCCTTCAAGCGGTATCAGATACAACCTGTATGGCGTGCTGATAGGCCACAAAAGGGTCGTTATCGTGAGTTTTACCAGTGTGATGCCGACATAATTGGTACTGATTCCCTAATGCCGGAGGTCGATTTTGTCTATATGATCGATGAGGTATTTCGCCGATTAGACCTACGCACAAAGTTACTTCTAAATAATCGTAAGGTACTTGCGGGTATCGCTGAGGTAATGGGGGCTGCGGACAGATTGGGGGCTTTGACTATCTGCATGGACAAGTTGGATAAGAGTTCGGTGTCTGATGTCTTAGCGGATCTCGTGAATAGTGGAATTGCGCCTGGATCTTTAGATTTAGTGCGAGAAGTATTGACTCTGGAGGGTGATAATCAGGCGAAAGTGGCTACGCTGAGACGCCTTCTGGACTCTTCAGAGATTGGACTAAAGGGGCTTAATGAGCTGGAGTATGTTTTAGAGCATGTCGACTCCGAAGATCTGGAAACGGATTTGACCTTCTCTCCATCACTGGCCCGTGGACTGGACTATTATACAGGAGCTATCCTAGAGGTCAAGTCGCTAGACGCTCCGATGGGCTCTATCTCGGGTGGAGGTCGCTATGATAATTTGACTGGGATATTTGGATTGGAGGGAATCTCTGGCGTGGGTATCTCCTTTGGTGCTGAACGCATTTACGATATTATGCTGTCTCTGGGCAAGTTTGATCTGATCAAAACTTCAGCAGACAGTACTATGATCGTAAACTTTGGCGAGGAGGAGCTTCAGATATTATTCCCTATGGCACGTCGACTACGACATGCTGGTATACCGACAGAGCTTTATCCCTCTGCTGACAAGATGAAGAAACAACTGGCTTATGCTAATGATAGAGGCATTCGTTTTGTACTTATAGCGGGGAGTCAGGAGCTTAGCGATGGTAAGATCTTGGTCAAGGATATGAAGCTTGGGACACAGGAGGAGTGTCCTCTGGATCAAATAGTGTCTCGATTATTGCAAGAGACTGATCGTTAGTCTCACTAAGAATTACTACCTTTGCAGGGGCGTTTTTTAAGAAAAAAGATTTTTTCACTCTATGATACAAGACGAAATAAGCTATGCGCTTGGGTTGAGTATTGGTCAGAACTTTAAAGCCTCTGGTATCAAGACAATAAAATCAGAGGATTTTGTCGCAGGACTACAAGATGCTCTCTCCGAGGGTAAGACTCAAATGACTATCGAGCGAGCTCGAAAGGTCGTCAATCAACTCTTTGCTCGCCTACAAAAGGAAGAGGCGTCGCTCAATGCAGCTGCAGGTAAGGAATACCAAGAGAATATGCGTCACAAGAGCGGTGTCGTAACACTACCGAGCGGGTTGCAATACGAGATCATAAAGGAGGGTACGGGAGCTAAACCAAAGGCTACGGACAAGGTCCGAGTACATTACCACGGGACACTGATCAATGGAGTTGTCTTCGACAGTTCCATACAGCGTGGTGAGCCCGCAGAGTTCCCTCTCAATGCCGTTATCTCGGGCTGGACGCAGATACTCCAACTGATGCCTGTGGGCAGTAAGTGGCGAGTTATTATCCCTCCGGAGCTAGCTTACGGCAGTCGTGGTGCTGGAGAGGTGATCAAACCCAATATGACTCTCGTCTTTGAGATAGAACTATTAGACATTGTATAGACCTTAGATAAAGAAAAAATCTTATGAAACGATGCATACTTACCTTCTCTCTAACCTTACTTATCGTGGCAGGAGCACTCACAGCAACAGAACCTCCACGGTTGATCTCGGCTGGTGACTCGGCTTCATATGCCTTAGGTGTTGCTAACGGTAGGGGTTTCGCACAAAGCTTAACACAAATACCAGGAGAGCCTATTGACAAGGAGGTCTTATTAGCTGGGTTTATAGCGGCGTTACGTGGAGAGGAAACTCTGATGACCGACGAAGAGGCTCAGAGCTTTTTGTCTTCTTACTTCCAGCGTCAACAGGAAAAGGAAACAAAGGAAATGAAGGAAAAGAGTGAGGCTTTTCTAGCTGAGAATGCTAAGCGTCCGGAGGTCAAGACGACTCAAAGTGGCTTGCAGTATGAGATTATCTCAGAGGGAAAAGGACCTCGTCCTACTGTTGAGGACACAGTGCGGGTGCACTACACCGGGATGCTCATCGATGGGACTAAGTTCGATAGTTCAGTCGATCGTGGTGAGCCTACAAAGTTTGGCTTGCTGCAGGTAATCCCTGGATGGACGGAAGGCCTATGCTTACTGCCCGAGGGGAGTAAAGCAAAGCTTTATATCCCAGCTCATCTTGCCTATGGAGAGCGAGGTGCGGGACGTACGATACCACCCTATGCAACTCTTATCTTTGAGATTGAGCTTATAGAGGTGATAAAGGGAGAGCCGATACCTCTAGCTACGCCACGAGAGGAGTAAATGCACAGCGATTACGAACTAACAAAACTAAATAAACAAACTACAATGAAGAAATCAATCATCATGCTACTCACAGTAGTAGCTACGCTTTGCTCTCTTGCTAGCTGTAATAATAAGGGGACGAAGCAGGGTGACAACAAGGGTGATGCTCTCTCAGCTATGGCTGATAGTGCTGCTATGATTCAGGGTTACATGACAGGTCAGCAACTAGGTCAGCAGTTCATGATGATGGCTATGCAGGGAATGCCCGTGGATACAATGGAATTCCTCAAGGGCTTTAAGAAGGGTATCGCTGATACGACTAAGTTTTCCTATATGGCTGGACAGATCCAAGGCGTTCAGACTGCAATGAGTCTTGCTAAGGAGGGTATGAATACAAAAATCTTCTCCGAGTATCTAGAGTATGCCCTTAGAGGAGATACGACAAAGATGACAATGAGCCAGGAAGATGCCTACGGCTTCCTCCGCAACTATTACGATAAAAAGCAGGAGATCGAGAACCAAGAGAAGTACGGCAAGAACCTTGAGGAGGGAGAGAAGGCTATCGATGAGTTTGCTAAGCAGAGCGATGTCGTTAAGACGTCTTCAGGCATTGCATATCGCTACGCTACCAAGGGTACGGGCAAGACTCCTGTCGATGGTGATCGAGTTAAGGTGTCCTATCGTGGCACTCTCATTGATGGTACTGAATTTGATAAGAATGAAGATATCGAGTTTGACGTTAATGAGGTAATCCCTGGTTGGACAGAGCTCCTCAAGCTTATGAAAGAGGGAGACCAAGTCATTGCTTATATACCCCAAGATCTCGCCTATGGAGCTAAGGGTAGTGGAGCTTCTATTGAACCATATTCCACACTTATCTTTGATGTTACACTCTTAAAGGTTATTCCTCAAGAGAAGAAGTAGTATCTACTACATTAACGCAGTCCACTACGCATGGCAATACTTCATGCGATCATAAGACCTACACTGTATCTATCGTTAGTATTTCGGTTGACTTGCGACGAGATCCTGTGTAGGTCTTGTTTTTTATAGTCGCGTCAGATTTCAATATATGTCTGCCTCTTACCTAGAGTCTCATCTGGAGCATCTCCTCACCACACTCCGAGATGAATGTGCTTTGCGCAATCTGACTCCTATAGAAGCTTTAGATAACGGTCTCTATAAGGTATTAGATGACAGCTCGGAGCGGCAGCTCATTAACCTTAATAGCAACGATTATCTAGCGCTTCTCGATCCTACATGCCATTTCCCTGGAGAGCCAGACCTGGTCAGTACAGTAAGGAATCTGTCTATTCGAGATCTTGGCTCAACCTCCTCTCGTCTCTTATCTGGAGATAGGGCTTCAATGCATCAATTAGAGCATCTAATTGCTCAGTCATTACAGCATGAGGAGGCCTTACTTTTTAATAGTGGTTACCATGCTAATGTGGGTATACTATCTGCTATCAAACTCCCGGGTATGGTAGTTCTCGCGGATCGTCTCGTGCATGCTAGTATGATAGATGGAATACGTCTCTCAGGACTCCCCTTTGAGCGATTTCGGCACAACGATATAGATCATTTAAGGCGACTCGTTGAGAAGCATCACTCCTCCGTATCGTGTCAGCATATTATTGTTATGGCTGAGAGTATATACAGTATGGATGGTGATTTAGCCCCACTGCGAGACTTCGTTGAGCTTAAATCGACATATCCCAAAGTGGTTCTTTATATTGACGAAGCCCATGCGATCGGGGTGCGAGGTGGGCATGGGTATGGTGTTGCTGAGGAGGTAGGAGTGCTTAGTGATATAGACCTGCTCATTGGGACCTTTGGCAAGGCTTTAGGCTCTATGGGAGCTTACGTCGCATGCTCTGAAGTCTTGCGCACCCTTCTCATCACTCGATGTCGTAGCCTTATCTACTCGACTATGCTTCCACCGCTAATTGTCCAGTGGATATTAAGAGTCTGGCAAGCGCTCCCGTTGTTAACGTTGCGAAGGCAATATCTAACTACACTGCAAGCACAACTCTTTAGGGCTCTAGGTGAGCTCCCTCTGGCTGTATTACCTGTGCGTCAAAGTCATATTGTTCCCATACTTTGTGGAGATAGAGGGCGTGCTAGGAGGTTGTCTCAAGCTCTCCACGCTGAGGGCTATTTTATTCGCCCTATTATGGCTCCTACCGTTCCCGCAGGTTCCGAACGCTTGAGAATCTCAATAACAGCTGGGCTTTTGCAGTCGGATCTCTCACGACTTTGTGATGTTATTCTCACACATCTCGCATAAGGGTTATGCAATACTCTCTCCAGCAAAACGAGACCGGCACATCCTCACGCCATCTTATCATATATTTCTGTGGATGGGGTATGACACCTGCATCCGTGAGTCACCTGACGCTCCCGAGAGGGAGTGATTTGCTTTCACTCTTTGGCTATCATACCTTAGAGCGGGGGCTGTCGGTAGAGCTGGTGCCGTACTCAAAGTATCAAGATGTCTCCATCATAGCTTGGTCGTTGGGAGTATGGGCTGCTGAGCAAGTAATACCTCACTGCTCCGAACTACCTCCTGTACGGCATCTGATAGCAGTTGCTGGATCTCCCTATCCGATGCACAATAAGTGGGGAATCCCAAAGGAGCTTTTTAGGGGAACGTTGGAAAACTTAACTGAGAGTAACCGCCAGCGCTTCAATCGCCGTATGTGCGGTAGCCGTCGTTATAAACAGCTATATGACATCTTCTCCGAGAGATCCACAGATGAGCTAAAGGGGGAGTTACAATCTGTCTACGATCATATTACTAGCGAGGGACAAGTAGATACAGTACCGCATAGTCGCTTGACCTGGAGCCATGCCATCATAGGCGGACTAGATCAGATCTTCCCCGCTCGCAATTTGCTCACCGTGTGGGGAGCATTAGGTATTCCTACGACGATCCTACCTAATGGATACCACTATCTCTTCGATCAGTGGCGCTCTTGGGATGAACTATTAGACCTTCCCCAAGCGACCGTTTAAGCAGTCGATTAGATTATGTCCTCATCTCTTGCCCATCAGTTTGACCGAGCAGCGCCGCATTATAATAAAGCTGCACAACCTCAGCGGATTGTTATAGATCGATTAGTCCGTCTACTCGATGGGCTACTCCCAAAGACTAAAAGACACTTCACCCATGCTTTTGAAATGGGGGCTGGATCGGGGTTATTGACAGAGCGTATTGATCAGCTTGTGGAGGTGGATCGGTGGACACTTTCCGACCTTTCACAGGGACTCTTAGAGCAAGTTCCTTCGCTTAGAGACCCCAATCCGGAACTTTGGATAGGGGATGCGACAGATGTGGATCTCAAGGGGCTAAACATTGATCTCTTTGTCTCTGCTAATGCTATCCAGTGGCTTGTCAACCCATGCTCCTATATAGAGCGAGTCCTCACGGAGATTGAGGAGCAGGCAGTCCTTGCGGTCACTACTTTTGGACCAAATAACCTGCTCGAGTTACGACAGCTGACGGGACAGGGATTGGAATATCCTTCCATTAGAGAGTGGCGCAACAGCCTTGAGAGACTAGGATATCCTTATAAGTTGCAGTCAGAGCTCCTCCCTATTCACTTTACCGATCCTCTTGCAGTCTTGAGTCATCTTAGGCATACTGGTACTACACAGTTGCCCGGGGCGAGGCAACAAATCCATACGCTAGGGCAACTAGAGAGCTTTACTAAAAAATATATCGCTAACTTTGCAGACAATACTGAGGGTGTAACCCTCACTTTTCATCCGATTTACATCATCATCAACAAACACAATGTAGTAATATGAAGCGCGTTCTATCCATTTCCTCCTTACTGATCGTCCTCGGCACACTCCTTCTAGTGAGTGCATGCAATGGTGATGGTCATAAAAAGTCTTTGCGTCTCCACGGGCTCACAGACACTTACAATGGTCTTACAGCCTATCTTTACGACGAGGCAGATCCTAAGACTCCTATTGATAGTATTGTTATCAAAGACACCGTTGCAAATATCTCCCTAGAGAATCTTCAGAAGGGGACTCTCTACTTACTATCTTGTGAGGGCACTGCTCTCAACTTGCAGTTTGTCTACGAGGATACTGCTCTAGACTATACTCTCAGCGAAGGGTGGGTAACAGGCTCTCCAGCCAATGAAGCCAATAACAACTTCGAGCGGGAAGCTATAAAGCTTTTGGAGGCTGATTCTCTCGACAAAGATGCCGGACAAAACCTCATTCGTCAGTATGCCGCAGAGCAAAAGGATAACCCCCTTGTGCTGCGAGCTATGCAGTATGCTCCATACTTTTTCGATGATCTCTCCGAGATGGAGAAACCTTTAGAGGCTATGGGGGATAATGTAAAGCGCCTACCAGCTTACACGACAGTGCTAACCCTGGTTAGGGGTATTGTTGCGACACAAATCGGCAAGCCTTTTGTAGATTTTGAAGGGCTTACGACTACCAACGAACGGGTTAAACTATCGGATTATGTAGGTCAGGGGCAGTATGCTCTTGTCGATTTCTGGGCATCATGGTGCGGGCCGTGCCGTCAGGAGATACCTACACTTATCAAGATGCACGATAAGTATAAGGACAAGGGGCTTCTGGTCCTCGGCATTGGCGTATGGGAGGAAACCCACGATGCACATCTCAAGGCTGTCGAAGAGCTAAAGATACCTTACCCTCAGATCTATGATGACCAGAGAGATCATGTTACTGCTCTCTATGGGATCATGGGTATCCCCGAGATTATGATCATCGGTCCAGACGGAGTCATACTGCATCGTGATCTGCGCGGAGATCAGATAGATCAGATACTTAGCAAGATCTATAAGTAAATATCCGCTGGTAGGTACAGAGGTCTCCGTAGTGTTTGCAGGATAAAAAAAAATATCGTACCTTTGTACTCCGGGCGGGTGTCACACGACCAGCTCCCTATGAATCCCCCAGGGCTTGATCGCAGCAAGGGTAGTAGGTCGTAGCGGTGCGATGTGGAGGGCTCGCCCTTTTTTGCCTCTTTAGCTCAGTTGGTAGAGCACGTGATTTGTAATCTCGGGGTCGTTGGTTCGAGTCCGACAAGAGGCTCTAAAAAGGGTCTGTATAGACCTATTATTGTGAAGAAAACGAGCAAATTGTTACTTGTAGCGATTTGTTCGTTTTTTTGTGCGATTGGGTTTGTTCATACTGTCGCTCTTGGATTTTGTTGCAGAGATCTCTTATGTAGATCTCAGGAGATAGAAAAGCATTTATTCCAGGATCCTCGATCGATAATTCGTGAATAGCTAATTGGGTATTTCGTAATTCTCATTTGATAATTTCGGAGTGATCGGATGATAATCCCGTAAATATTATTTGCATCTCTTGTGCCATCTCAGATTGTATCTTCGGGATCTCTTTAAGAGTCTTCTTCTCTCGAATCGTCGGTCGATGATTAGCCAACTTGATGAGGTGCTGTCGGATTGTGGAATCTAGTCAAAAACGGTACCTTTGCTAACAAAATGAACTAGACTGATTAGCATCATGGCTCAAAAAGCAATCAAAGATCTCACACCACGTGACGAGAACTACTCGCAGTGGTATCAAGATATTGTCGTAAAGGCAGGACTGGCAGAAAATTCATCTGTACGAGGCTGCATGGTTATCAAGCCCTATGGCTATGGCATCTGGGAGAAGATGCAGCAAGACCTTGACCGTCGCTTCAAGGAGACAGGGCATAGCAATGCTTACTTCCCGCTCTTTATACCCAAGAGCTATCTCAGCCGAGAAGCAGAGCATGTAGAGGGCTTTGCCAAGGAGTGTGCAGTCGTGACGCACTACAGACTGCGCACTAATGAGACTGGAGACGGAGTAGAGGTTGATCCAAACGCTAAGCTCGAGGAGGAGCTTATTGTACGTCCTACGAGTGAAACAATAATTTGGAGTACTTATAAGAACTGGATACAGAGTTATCGCGATCTCCCTCTCTTATGCAATCAGTGGGCAAATGTGGTGCGCTGGGAGATGCGTACACGGCTTTTCCTCCGTACGGCAGAGTTTCTCTGGCAGGAGGGGCATACGGCACACTCAAATCAGGAGGAGGCCATTGCTGAGGCTCGTAAAATGATAGGTGTCTATAAGGACTTCGCTCGTGAGATGCTTGCACTGCCTGTAATCGTAGGCGTAAAGAGTGAGACGGAGCGCTTTGCAGGGGCTATTGATACCTACACCATCGAAGCGATGATGCAGGATGGTAAAGCTCTGCAGTCTGGCACGTCACACTTCTTGGGTCAAAATTTTGCTAAGGCTTTTGACGTAACTTTCTTGGATAAGGAGGGTAATCGTGACTATGTTTGGGCTACTTCATGGGGGGTCTCTACACGCCTTGTGGGAGCACTTATTATGGCGCACAGTGATGATAATGGGCTCGTGCTACCTCCTCGCATCGCTCCTATCCAAGTAATCGTCGTGCCTATATATAAGAGTGAAGAGGAGCTTCACAGGATCCATGAGACTGCCGATAGGATTGTTGCAGAGCTTCGTACACACGGTGTGTCGGTACAGATAGATGACAATGACAATAAGAAGCCAGGCTGGAAATTTGCAGAGTACGAAATGAAGGGAGTACCTGTACGTATCGCCATAGGAGCTAGAGATCTAGAGCAAGGCACCGTTGAGGTAGCTCGCCGTGATACGCTCTCTAAGGAGACCCGCCCTCTAGAGGGACTCTCGGCATATATCGAGCAGCTACTAGAGGATATACAGAGCAATCTATACAATCGCTCGTTAGAGACTCTTAAGGAGCGCACTTATGTGTGCGATAGTTACGAAGAGTTTAAGGAGCGTATTGAGGATGGGGGCTTTTTCCTTTGCCACTGGGACGGCACTGCTGAGACCGAGGCTCGTATTAAGGAAGAGACAAAAGCAACGATCCGTTGTATACCTCGTGATATACCTTCAGAGCCAGGTCGCTGTATGGTAACGGGACGCCCCTCCAAGTGTCGAGTGATCATAGCACGCTCGTACTAGGGGAGCAGGTGCAATGAAGGAAGCTCTGATCGCTCTATCGGGAGGAGTAGATAGCACAACTCTGCTCTATGAGTATAGGGAGAGGATAGCTTGCGCTGTGGGCTTTGACTACGGATCCAAGCATAATGCCCGCGAGCTAGCCGCAGCGCAAGTTATCTGTAGCGAACTAGGTGTGACCTATCTGATTATCCCGTTATCGTTCATAGGAGAGTACTTCCGTAGTGATCTGCTATTGTCTGGTGGGGAGATTAAATTGGGAGACTATTCGGAGGAGAATCTGCGCTCCACGGTAGTGCCTTTTCGCAATGGGATTATGCTAAGTATCTTAGCTGGGCTTGCCGAGAGCAGAGACCTTCAGCAAGTACTCATAGCTAATCACTTTGGAGATCATGAGATCTATCCAGACTGCCGAAGCTCTTTTATCAATCCTATGGGAGAGGCGATAACGGCTGGCACGAGCAATGGGGTCAAGCTATTGGCTCCTTACACAACTTTGACAAAAGCTGAGATCGTTGCTCGGGGCTATCGGATAGGAGTCCCCTATGAGAAGACTTATAGCTGCTATCAAGGGGGAGATCATCATTGTGGCTTGTGTGCTACTTGTCGAGAGCGGCATGAGGCTTTCTTACTCAATGGCTTGGTCGACCCGACAAATTATGTGGAGGATATTGAGGAGTAACAAGAGGACGGAGAGCTGTATGCTTTTTGTACCTAAAGGCTTCGACCAGGACAATGCCGAGCAGATGGAGGCTCTACACTACTTGGAGCAGACATCGATGAGCCTATTCCTGACGGGTAGTGCTGGGACTGGTAAGTCTTATTTCTTACAGCATTACTGCGAGGTGACACATAAGAAGTTTATCAAGCTCGCCCCCACAGGCCTCGCTGCACTTAACGTACGAGGACAGACTATACACAGCTTCTTCCGCCTACCCCTATCCCCACTTACGGATCCCAGTCATATATCAGCGATTACACGTCGCTACCGCAAGGACAAACGAGAGGTTATACGTCAGCTAGACCTCATCATCATCGATGAGATCTCTATGGTACGTTGTGATGTGCTGGATGCGATGGATCGCATCTTGCGAAGTGTACGGCATAGCAAAGTACCATTTGGTGGAGTCCAGCTCCTGATGGTGGGAGACCCCTTCCAATTACCTCCTGTGACTACTGCAGATGATCGAAAGGAGATGCAGCGATCCTATCCTAAGAGTGATGCTTTTTACTTCTTTGACGCCCATGTCTATACGGCGCTTGCTCCTCATGCTATCCTCCTATGTCGTATGTACCGACAGAGTGATCAACGATTTGTCTCTGCATTAGAGGAGATACGCCTAGGGCACATTGGTAGTGAAACTGTGGACCTCCTCAATGCCAGAGTTTCTCCGCAATGGGAGACAGAGATACAGAATAGTGATCAGCATGCGGTTTTACTCTTTTCGCACAGGAGCGATGTCGAGGCTTACAATGCGGATCGCTCTGCTCAGCTAGAGAGCAAAGAGGTAACCTTCCATGGTAAGTTAAAAGGGGATATTCCAATGTCTGCTCTACCCGTGCCGATTGAGATATCTCTTAAGATCGGGACACAGGTGATGCTTGTGAGCAATCATCCTGATGGCACATGGGTTAACGGAACTATGGGCGTAATAACTAAGTTGGTAGGAGGTAATATGGGGGATATTATAGAGCCTTACGCTAAGGTAATGACAACTGATGGGGAGACGATTGTTGTGCACCCGCACACATGGTCTCAGGTGGACTATGATTACGATGATGAAACAGGGCAGATCGTTGAGCGGCAAACGGGCTCTTACACCCAGTTGCCTCTGATCATTGCATATGCTATTACAGTACATAAGGCTCAAGGACAGACTTGCGACCGCATCGTTGTAGACCCTAGCCGATTTTTTGCCCCAGGACAAGGATATGTAGCTTTGAGTCGCTGTCGCTCTCTGGAGGGATTGACACTTACTCAACCCATTAATCCGCATAACTTGCGTACAGATTCGTCCGTCCTAGAGTTTTACAAACAGGTTATTGCCCGTACTTAAAATATGCAGGTCGTACTTATTGGATCCGGAGGAGTTGCCAGTGCTATAGCTTCGGAATTAGCGAACTGCTCTGGTCAAGTACTCTGTGGTATTTACAGTCGTCAGATAGAGCATGCCACGGCTCTCCGAGATCGCTATGCCATCTCTTGTCCTGTGATAACTGATAATCTGAAGAGCCTACCTCATGCTGACCTCTATTTAGTCGCTGTTAGTGACCAAGCTATCCCAGAGGTAGCCACTGCTCTGCCACGGCTTGATGGTCTTGTCTTGCACACATCTGCGGTTACCCCTATGGCATGCTTTAATAAGCAACGGGCTTATGGGGTATGGTATCCTTTCAATAGCTTTTCCAAAGAGGCAATCACCCCGTTTAATGGACAGAAGATACTCTATGAGTTAGCATCTGATGAGGGTATCACTATATTACGGCAATGGAATGACTTAATGAAGGTAGATGCAATTCCATCGACTATTGAGCAACGTCTTTGGTTACATCTTGCGGGTGTGCTGGCATCTAACTGTACCAATCGTCTCTATACACTCTCACGTCGTTTACTTTTGCAAGCATCTCTTCCAACCGATTTGCTCGATGATATTATTCTGCGTACGGCATCTAAGGCTACTATAATGGATCCTTATAAAGCGCAGACGGGACCAGCGCGACGGCACGACATGGCAACCATCAGCCGTCACAGAGCCCTCTTGCAGCAACTACCCGATGACCTACAAGAGATCTCCCAGGTCTACGAACTGTTTACTCAGTCTATCCTCAATGACTACTAGACATGAAAAGATCATACCGTTGGATACTAGGATCCCAATCCCCACGACGACAAGAGCTACTAAGCAAGCTCGGTCATCCCTTTGAGGTGCGGACTATCGAGGGTCATAGTGAAGATTATCCTAGAGAGCTCTCCCCGACGGAGGTCCCTCTCTACCTCTCTCGGCTCAAAGCAGAGCAACTGAACGCTACTCTTCAGATTGGTGAGCTCCTCATTACGGCAGACACTGTTGTCCTCCTCGATGATCAAATACTCGGTAAACCGAGTAATTTAAATGAAGCTCGCTGTATGCTACATCTCTTGAGCGGTCGGCAGCATGAAGTTATCACGGGAGTCTCTCTCACGACGACAGAGTGGCAGCATTGCTTTTCGAGCTATACGCTCGTTTCCTTTGCGACATTGTCAGATGGGGATATAGACTACTATGTAGAGAACTACCGTCCTTTGGATAAAGCAGGAGCATACGGCATACAAGAGTGGATCGGATACATAGGTGTTGACCACATAGAGGGGTCCTTTTATAACGTCATGGGTCTCCCCATACAGAGGCTATATCAAGAGCTCCGAGCTAGAGATGTCTATCTATAGTATTGCACGCTACAATCATTTGACTGACTAGAGTCTTCTAAGCAAAGGGGGATAAATACGCATTGGTTCTGTCATCCCCTTGCGTCTAATTCGATGATTATTCCTCTGCTCTTAACTGAGCATTGACGAGGGGTTGGGCATACATTTGGAGGAGCTGCGTACGCAGTTCGTCGGGTGTGTATAGATCTGTCGGTGCTTTTGCTATTTGCCTTGAGAGATATTGTAGAGTTCTCTCTTGGTCAGACTTGCTGTACATCTCCTCTGGGTGTGCTTGATTGGGATAGAGAATATCAAAGGCTATGTAGTTGATCGGGTAGAATCGGTAATTGCTATGCAATTCATGATCTATAATCTTCGCCAATTTGATGTATAGTTGTTGTTTCGAGAGGAGTCGAAGCTCCGTTTCCAGCTCAGGCGTTATCAGATCATTGAGGCGGGTTCCTATGGAGAAGTGTACACGCCCTTTGTAGCCCAAGAGACCTGTCTTCATATTGATTAGATCTTCTTGAGCAGCTTTGATGTATTGCTCCTCCGGATGCTTTTTTCGCCACAGCAGTTCGCACGCCTTGAGTATATCGCATGGGTCGTACTCATAGCTAATAGTTGTTGGGGCTATGTTCACACGCTTCAGTTGCGTTAGAGGGTCTGAGCTTAGGGCCGAAGCAATCATCTTCAATACACTTGGCTGTGTCTCATCGCTATTATCCTTGGCGCGCCCCTCACGCTGAGCTATCCATACCGATTTATGTTCTTGACATATACTCCTATCTATGAATGCTGAAAGAGCTTGCGCTGCTAGGAGCATCTGTCGTATCGGTAGAGAGCGACGTACGACAAAGGAGTCATTGAGCTTGACGACTGACTCTATCCATGATAGCCCGAAGAGGTTATCTCCGATGGCGATACGTGGTAGGCGATAGTTTCGCTCCTTCATCACCATATTGAGGAAGGCTGAGTCGAGGATAATGTCTCGGTGATTTGTAAGAAAAGTTGTGGGGAGATCTCCTCCTAAACGATTAGCTCCGCTGAGCGATACAGAGAAGGTTGTCATCTTGGCAAGCTTGAGTACCAGTGGAAAGGATATCTTATCCTTAAACTCATCCACACTCCTCACCATCTTTAGTTGACTCATTAAGGCGGTTATCTCCTCCTTTGAGAGTAGTCGGGCGAGTACTTGTTGAAGTTCGGGCTGGTTGGCTAGATGCTGAGCGACGGCTGGAACCTCCTCGTCAATGTAGGGACGTATAGCATCGTACTCATATGGTTGTGGTGACGTAGTCATGATAACTTACTCTTAATGATTCGTGTCAGTAGATTACCCAGCTGTAGACCGGCAGCTCGTACCTGCTGGGGGATAAAACTATGATCTGTCATACCAGGCGTTGTATTAACCTCCAGGAGTGTAGGGATGCCCCCTTTCTCGATGATATAGTCTATACGAATGAATCCGTAGCAATTCAGTTGTCGTCCTATAGCAACCGAAGTTTCTTGTATCAGTTTCGTTAGCTCTGGGCTGATACGAGCAGGAGTTATCTCGTCGCTCTTGCCGTAGTACTTGGCGTCATAGTCAAAAAATGTCTCATGAGCTACAACCTCCGTAATGGGTAAGGGTAAGGCTTCGTCGGGGAGTATCAAACAGCCACAAGTCACCTCAGTGCCTACGATACACTCCTCGATGAGTACATCTGGAGCGGCTGAGTAGGCACGAGTTACGGCAGCCGTTAGTTGCTCCCACTCATCTACACGAGTCGTCGCAATGCTAGACCCTCCTGTAT
Source organism: uncultured Porphyromonas sp. (assembly GCA_963543315.1). Lineage (GTDB taxonomy): Bacteria > Bacteroidota > Bacteroidia > Bacteroidales > Porphyromonadaceae > Porphyromonas. The sequence goes on along the minus strand of CAUUAW010000010.1, from coordinate 18,240 downwards.
TGGGCTTGACGAAAAGGGGCAGACGGAGTACTCTCTGTATTTCCTCATACTGATCACTTGATAAGTTTTTGTTTTGCTCTTGTAGGCGGATCGAGCGTGCTGTACGATAACCATGGTGAGCAAGATAAGCATTGCAAGCCTCCTTATTAAATGTCAACGCCTCACTCAACACTCCTCCCGTCGTGTAGGGGATCCCGAGCATCTCTAGGTAACCTTGTAACAAACCATCCTCTCCAGGTGTCCCATGGATCGTTATATAGGCTAGTGCAAAGGTAATAATCTCAGATCTGCCAAAGTAAGCAACGAAAGATTTGTCTATCCTACCAGGCGCCCCCTTGGCATCGGTTATGTACCACTCTTCAGTTGTAATGGTGACAAGGTAGGGAGTAAATAAGCTTGTGTCTATATGCTCTAGGATTGTCTTGGCACTACGTATCGAGACATCAGCCTCTCCTGAGTAGCCTCCACAAACGATGGCAATATTGGGTTTCTCCATAGGGATAAAAAAGTTATTGCTATACTAGTGAATGTATTAATGTATCTCTATTACGCGTGCTCTATCAGCTCTATAGGAGCCACGTAGCGTCTCCACTTGTCTAACAGTAGTGATATATCATTGGGTAGAGGAGCCGAAAAATGCATCCTTACCCCCGTCGTAGGATGGTCGAAATCGAGTGTCTCGGCATGGAGTGCTTGGCGAGGGCATATCTTGAGACAATTATTGATAAACTGCTGATAAGAGTTTGTCCGTTGCCCCCACAATATTTGATTACCCCCATACCGCTCATCGCCAAATAGAGGGTGATCGATGGACTTCATGTGGGCTCGTATCTGGTGCGTCCGCCCCGTTTCTAGCTGGCACGCCACGAGTGTTACGAAGCCTAGTCTTTCTATTTCTGTATAGTGCGTTACAGCAGGCTTGCCCACATCACTTGTAGGTGGGTAAACCGTCATGCGAGTCCGATCTCGAGGATCTCGAGCTATATTCCCCTCAATAGTCCCCTCCGGCTGCTCCAGTTTGCCCCATACGAGAGCTTGATAACGTCGTCCCGTTGTCTTTAAGAAAAACTGTCGTGCTAGGTGGATCTTCGCTTCCGTCCGCTTAGCTATGAGTATTAGCCCGCTAGTATCCTTGTCAATGCGGTGTACTAAACCTACAGAGGCATCATTGGGATTGTATAAAGGGTCGTTGCGTAGGTAGTAAGCAAGGGCGTGAACCAGTGTCCCAGAGCAGTTGCCATGGCCAGGATGTACAACCATACCAGCCGGTTTGTTGACGACGAGTACCTCGTTGTCCTCATAGACAATGTCGAGCGGTATATCCTCTGGTGTGATCGTCCAGTCCCGCTTGGGGTGAGCCAGCATCATAGATACGACCTCTAGGGGCTTTACCCTATAATTGCTCTTCACGGGAGCTCCATTGACCCATATTAGCCCAGCTTGAGCCGCCATCTGTATTCTATGTCGGGATGTGTGCGGCATCCGATCCACTAGAAAGCGGTCAATGCGCAGCGGGGTCTGTCCGGGATCAACCGTCACACAGTAATGCTCGTACAGCTCCTCTCCATGACTCCCAGACACCCATTGGTCTTCCTCGTCAGAAGTTATCAAAGAACTGTCCAGAGTTTCGCTCGCTGGCATTAGCTCGTTCTTAAGATCACATCCAGGACTCATCATCATCGGGGGCTAAGGAATATGTTGCCGTATCGGTGGGGTGCCTATATCCACTTCCGGCACCACTTATTGAGTCGTATGGTATGAGGATCCCATGGGCGATACTATCCGTGACCGCTACAGAGATAAGTAGGATCAGTGGCGTAGATAGTGGTATGCGTGTACCCGGTGCTATCTCCTCGCCCGAAGGTAGCTGCACTCCTAGAGTTAGATCGTCGAAGTCTCCAGGCACGTAACTCGGGGTGATATGCTCAAACCCTAGACTTATCAGACGTGCTCGAGCTTGTCGCTCGGAGACATCGACTAGAGATGGTATAATCCCCTTGCGAGGCGAGGATGCGTTGATTGTAAGGAATATGATACGCCCAGCCTTTACCTGGCTTCCAGTTTGAGGAGTTACCTCAAAGACTGCACCCTTGGGGACCTCGGTTGTATAGACAGAGTCAATCACCTCATAGCGCAAGTTAGCATCATTTAGTATGCGCTCTGCTTCCACAGCTGGGAGCCCATAAATGTCGGGTATCTTGACTGAGGATCCATGCCGTGTGAAGAAGTGCATCCATATAAGAGTCAGAGCTACAATGGCTATGGAGATCAAAACCATCAGGCTGAGATGAAGCAACAAAGAGGAACGTCGCATAGACAAAAGAGCTATATCTTCAAATAAAAATGGAGCAACCCAAAACTCGCAATGACGACAGAGACATTAGCGCATCGCCCCACAATCGATGGGATGCTGCAACAAGCAATCCGAGCCGGTGTGCAAAGATAACTATATTTTACTGTATGGGATAGCTGCCGGGAGTCCCTGTTGCAGAGAGTCTACTGTATGCGAGATTTGTGGCATTTCACTTTGAGGGGCATGAAGGATTACGGAGTAAAGCAAAAATAATCCCGGGGACGGTAACCCATTATTCCGTAATACCCTGGAGACTATCCCGGAGTTGTGAAATGAGCTCTACGGAGTAGATAGATCGCTATACCTCTGAATGAACCCTTAATAATCATGCCGGGCGTGCCGATCTGTGGAGCAACGTTTGAGACTGACGGCACGCAAATTAGAGCCTTCGGAAGATACGCCAATCGGAACGGATATGACTATGCCCAGGCTGTGTATGACCGTCAGGCGCAATGCTTCAAGGTATACCACAGTATAGGGCACACCAACTATATCCCTATGGTGCAGGTGTCCGGGTGGGCAGACGACAATATTAAATGGTCGCTAACGCCTAGAGTTTACGGCGTCGCATCTGATTACTTCACGTTAAGGAATATTGACTAATGGAGACAACCCCAAGTCTATCGGGTTTAGTTATGTAGCCTTTAAAGCCTACAGGTAGCCTCTTTGTGATCTTATTTCCTTAATTTTGCATGGACTAATCATTACAGAATTATGAAACGACTAAACAGCTTAATCGTGCTACTCTGTATCCTTGGAGCAGTAGCCCTAGCAGCCTGCAAACCTAAGCAGGAGCCAAACCAACAGCAGACACTAGACCCTGCTGCAAGACTTTATATCAATGTAATCAATCAACCAATGAGAGTAACGATACAAGATAACGCACCAATGGATGATGAGGACCCTATCCCGACCCCGCGGGAGGTCGTGGAGGGTGCCCTAACTTTCCTCTTCACCGACCCGGGGACAGGGAAGATAGACGCCCCTCTAGCGATCTCCGAGAAACAACTAGACGTCGAGCATGAGCGCATCATGATGTGGGGTGGCATGATCATTAACGATAACTACAACAAAGAGGGAAGGATGGAGCTAGACCCCTACTTCCTGAAGGTCCGGGACCTACGAATACTAGGGCACAATGCGCCGGGAGAGGGGGACAATATCGTCGCCTACGTACCTAACAAGGTTATGGAAGCGGCGGAGATATCCATCACACAAGCCTACAACGAGGGGCGCTATGATGATGTATACCGGGAGTTTCAGGAGCTCTACACAGCCATCCCCACAACCACCAAGCGATGGCGCGCGCTGAAAGCCAAAGGCGAGCAGTAGACGCCTTGAATTCACCCCGAGACGCCCACAAATACACCCCCGCTGGTTAACACTGGTGGGGGTGTACATTTTTGTTGCTCCAGTGTTGCTCGTCCCATCTTTTCACCATCTCTAGTGACTTGAAATCAGACCAATAACATACCATTGGATTATTTCAGTATAAAAAAAAGGAATCGTGTGTTTTTGGTTCGTAGCTAATGGTAGGCGTTGATAGCTGAAAGTAAGTCTAGCAGCGGTTTTTGGGGTAGCAAGGGCAGCTCCGTTTTATCTCCGTTTATCTTGTTTTTGTGACATTTTTGTTGTTAATTTGCTGCTCGGACGAGATAAGCAACAAAAAAGATGAGCGCAACAGAACCCGTTAAGCTTCGCAAGCGTAAGACACGCACGGAGCTGGTGTTGCTTATTTTGCTACCTTTGTCTCCACGGTGCGACGGAGTGAATTATGCACTTTTGATGCTATTTTGTTGCTCAACAATATGCATCTAAAAACGGCCGATTTGTAATGTGATAATTGTGCGTATACAGCTACAGATTGAGTAAGTTTGTAGTATCTAAAAACAGTCTAACAACAGGAAATCTATGTCGACCTTATCTCAAGATTTGATACAACGAGTACGAGAACGTGCGCAGCAATGGCTTTCTCCAACCTTTGATGCGGAGACACACCAGCAGGTAGAGGCTCTTCTCGCAGCGGAGGATCAGACGCCTCTCGTGGAGGCTTTCTACCAAATGCTGGAGTTTGGCACTGGTGGTCTACGTGGTATCATGGGAGTTGGGACCAATCGTATGAATAGATACACAGTTGGGATGGCTACACAGGGTTTAGCGAATTACCTTTTGCAGTGCTTCCCTAAAGATGTCATCTCTGTGGCTATCGGTTATGATGGTCGCAATAACAGTCCTTTCTTTGCACAGACTACGACAGACGTCTTTACAGCTAACGGTATTAAGGTGTACCTATACGATGCTTTACGCCCCACGCCGATGGTATCCTATGCAATCCGTCAGCTAGGTTGTAAGAGCGGAGTCATGATAACGGCCTCTCATAATCCCAAGGAATACAATGGATACAAGGTTTTCTGGAGTGATGGTGCTCAGATTATAGCTCCGCATGACAGAGCTATCGTTGATGAGGTAAAGCGGATTACAGACATTGCTCAGGTAAAGTGGCTGGGAAATCCTAAGCTTGTTGAGAGAATCGGGGTAGAGATGGATGATCGTTTCATCAAAGATGTATGCCAACTCTCTCTATCCCCTGAGGCTGTCCAGAGACATCATGATATGGCTATTGTTTACACTCCCATCCATGGTACGGGGGTGCGCATAGTACCTCGAGCTCTGAAGGCTTTTGGCTTTGAGAATGTCATCCATGTACCTGAGCAGGATGTGGTCGATGGGAACTTCCCCACTGTTGTGTCTCCCAATCCGGAAGAACCGGCAGCGATGAGGTTGGCAATGGCTCGTGCCGAGGAGATGGGTGCTGACCTAGTCTTGGCTAGTGACCCCGACGGAGATCGCATTGGCGTTGCGGTGCGTAATGAGGAAGGGGAGCTACACTTGATCAATGGAAATCAGATATGTGCTCTGCTGACTTACTACTCGATAGCTCGCAGACAGGAGCGCGGTGAGCTACATCCTGATGACTTTGTAGTGAAAACGATTGTAACGACAGAGCTGATCTCGGCTATTGCTCAGGATTATGGTGTGACATACTTCAACTGCTATACAGGATTTAAATGGATTGCAAATGAGATACGAGAGCAGGAGGGCAAGCGTCGCTATATAGGAGGTGGCGAAGAGAGCTATGGGTATCTGTGGGAGACGTTTGTTAGAGATAAGAGTTCGGTGTCGGCATGCTCGATGTTTGCCGAACTGACTGCGTGGGCTCTAGACAAAGGTTTGACAATAGATATGCTTTTAGATAAGATTTACTACGAGCATGGATACTTCTTAGAGCAGGGTATCAGTGTAGTGCGTAAGGGTGTCGAGGGAGCTCAGGAGATTGATCAGATGATGATTGATTATCGCTCTAAGCCAATAAGAGCTTTGGGCGGAAGTCCCGTAACGAGGATCCTAGATTATCAGGCTCTCAAAGGCACATGCCTAAATAGTGGGGAAACGTTTGCTATACAGATGCCAGCTACAAGTAATGTCTTACAATATTATACAGCGGATGGGACCGTGCTATCTATACGCCCGTCCGGGACAGAACCGAAGATCAAATACTATATAGGTGTATCCTATAGACGTGGATCTGCCCCTGCTTGTCACCACCCGGAGCAATTACTACGAGATCGCATCAAGGCTATTCGCGAGCAACTAAGCATTTAAAGTCGTGCCACGATTGATTTGTATATGGTTACGGATGATATCTATCAACTGATCTCAGAGCATCAACTGGCACAAGCTGTCAAGCTACTGGACAAGCAGATGCAGTCTCAAGCATATGTGACAGTGGAGATGCGAGATCAATATCACGTGTCAAAGCGCATGCTCGAGACAATGCTTCACTATTTAGGCTCACCGATACAAGACCCTGATTTGACGTCTAACTATAACTACCTGCTTCGTATGCTCTACGAGGTGACGGATGCCTTGCGAGATAAGGAGTGGGTGGTCGAGAGTACTTCGTACGAGAAGCAGTCGAAGTACTATAGTCTACTACTAGATAATGGAGGTTTGTTCACTGTCGCTGAGCTTCTGGCACAGCATCCAGATCTATGTATGACGGATAGGCAGCGCTATGACGAGCTTGTAAATAGACTAAGTATGGGTTTGCTCTATACACGTGAGTGGAGTGATGAGCTAGCCTCTCTACTGGACAAGATGGATGACTATATACAGCAGACTGCTCTGACTGCTACGACTTTGGCTCTACTGCGATGTTGGCATAGCGGTAAGTTGCAGTGGCTGCTGACGAAGCTGGTGACGACTCATGGAGATATGACGCTTGTACGCGTCCGCGCTGTAGTCGGCACGCTCCTTATTGGGGAGGTTTATGGTAATCGTCTAGGATTGTACGAGGAGCAGTTGCCCTATACACTTCAGCAGATAGGGGATAGCATCACGGTCGAAGAGTATGATATGATCTGGAGCCATAGACTACGGATGAAGTATACACCTCGAGTGGTGGAGTATGTGCAGAAACTTTTTGGACGCTTTAACAGTCCAGACTTCCAGCAACGCTTCCAAGAGATACTGTCCTCTACGGGAGGTAAAGACTCGGATGCTTCTCCTGATGATGGTGTTGGGGAGGTGGAGTTATTGCCATTCGTGGAGGATGTGCAAGAAGGCTACAATGCATTGAGACGTCTTGTAACAAGAGGTTTTGACGTCAATGCATTTGCGACAAGTTCACTGTTCGAAGGCTCTTTTTTCGAGGACGAAGCGCATTGGTTGCAGCCTTTCGACCTACATCATAGTGCTCTGGTATCTGTATTAGACAAGCTTAAGGAGTATCACCTTGGGGAGGATCAGTTGATGTCTTTACTTCGGGAATCTATTTTTCAACCAGTGGATATAGATTACTACGGCACTATCTTTAGGCTTGGTCAGTTGCCTCCTCAGATACTTCAGGGTGTGTCAAAAAGCATCCTTGCCGTGGAGAACGTGATTAACCGTACTAGTTACACACCCCCCCAAAAGTCAAAACCTTTGGCTAAAGATCTCTACATGAAAGCTCTGCAGGGGTATATCTGCCAGTTGGCACGTATCTTTACCCTTGTTGGGGAGAAGGTTTCCGCAGAGCCCCCCTTTGAAATGCGCTTTGGGAAGCCTAATCCATTTGCCCAAAGGCAGACGGTAGAGCTATACGACAAGCACCTCGATCTACTACGAGCCTTCTGCGCACAAACGAAGGAATATGCAGGTGAACGGATGGTACTACAGATTCAAATCATGCGTACCCTAGAGCCTGTGCCTCGGGCACAGCTGTTGTATCGCCTGGCCCAAACATATTACGAAGAGGAGAGATACATGGAGGCTTACTTTACTATGCAACAAGTGCCTCCAGTTCTTTTGTCTGGAGATACAAGTCTACTCTTTATGGTGCAGATACTTTATCGTATGGAGCAAGTAGGTCTGGCGATAAATCTCTTGGAGCAGGAGCATCGGAAGAATACTTGTTCACTAGCTATCACACGACAATTGGGGACTCTTTATATGAAGTTAAGGCTCTACGATAAAGCTCTTCCACTGCTATTAAAGTGTGAATTTGAGGACGTGCATCCCGATACGCTTTACCCTATGATAGCCTGGTGCCTTGTGATGGCACGGAGATGGGATGAAGCAAAGTCATATGCTAGTCGACCCGTCTCTTCATATAACCAGATCGAGAATGGTTCTCTAGAGCAAGACTATAGAGCTCTAAGCTCTCTTTTACCTGCTCTTATCACCCTGATTGGAGGAAATCTACAGGACGCTCTGAAAAAGCTTGGAGCACGTATTGATGTTATGGACAGCGAACTACGGAAGGATCTTGTGGCTACCTACAGTGAATGCATGTATGACTTGCAGCAGATAGGTGTGCCAAGCTATCTACTCGAGTTGATACAGACTTGGATACGACAGCGGATAGACTCACTATAACCATTCACGTACAAATTAGATACACTCGACTCATGGTAAACATTCATCAGTTCAATTTTTCGGGACTTCGAGCTCTCGTCCGGGTGGACTTTAACGTGCCATTTGATGAGCATGGACATATCACCGACGACACACGTATGCGTGCCGCGCTACCGACACTTCGTAAGATACTGGCAGACGGGGGGAGTGTTATTGTTGCTACGCATCTAGGTCGTCCTAGGGGGAGAGATGCCAAGCTCTCCACACAGCTAATCGTACCCCATCTCAAGACTCTTATAGGTGCTCCAGTGATCTATTGCCCTGAGAGTAGGGGAGAGAAAGCTAAAGCTATGTCGCGAGCCCTTAAACCTGGCGAGATATTAGTGTTGGAAAACGTTCGCTTTGAGGAGGAAGAGGAGGGTAAACTACGTAATCCCCAGCAATATCCTGACGAGATAGCCCTAGAAGCTGCTAAGGCTAGTCTCAAGAAGCGCCAGCAGCTTTATGCAAGAGAGATGGCTTCACTAGCTGATGTCTATGTAAATGACGCTTTTGGAGCGGCTCACAGGGCTCATGCGACAACGGCAGTCATAGCCCGGTACTTTAAGGAGGATAGGAAGATGTTTGGCATGCTGATGCTACAAGAAGTGGAAGCTGTACAGCGTGTTCTTCATGGAGCTAAACATCCTTTTACTGCGATTTTAGGGGGATCGAAGGTTTCATCTAAGATTGACATCATACTCAATCTGTTGGACAGAGTTGACAATCTTATCATAGTGGGAGGCATGGCGTACACTTTTGTCAAAGCTCTAGGAGGTAGTATAGGCCGCTCTTTGTGTGAGGAAGACAAGATCGATATAGCTCAAGACATTATGAGGCGGGCGAAGGCTCAGGGTGTGCGTTTATTCCTTCCCATGGATACGGTTGCTGCATGTGACTTTGCTAATGATGCTCCTGCGGAGACTTATCCGACAGATCATATCCCAGCAGACCGTATGGGTATGGATATAGGGGTCAAGGCGAGAGAGAGCTATCGGAAAGTCATTTTAGGAAGTAAGACTATCTTGTGGAATGGACCTGCAGGTGTTTTTGAGTTTGACAACTTCGCCTGTGGTTCTGAAGCTATCGCAAAGGATATTGCCGAGGCTACACGGCATGGGGCGTACTCACTTGTTGGGGGGGGAGACAGTGTCGCGTGCATTAATAAGCTGGGGTTAGGACGAGAGGTCTCTTACGTATCTACTGGAGGAGGGGCACTCTTGGAGGCTATAGAGGGCAAGGCTCTCCCAGGTGTTGTAGCGATAGATCCAAACTACGGTAAGTAAATATGCACGAAGAGTCTATCGCCCCCAAATTGATGTCACCAAAAGTGCGACTCTCACTTTGTAATCTTAGCAATGAGAAGCATCTGAAACAAATATCTTTGCTGCGGCAGCTGTATGAAGATTCATTTCCTCACAATGAGCGACGAGCATGGAATGAGCTAGAACAGTTGATTAGGTATGAGGCTGCATATCGCTTCTTCTTTCTAGAGCACTCGGAGTTGGGGATTGTAGGCTTCGTCACGCTGTGGCATTTTAATACTTTCTATTATGGAGAGCACTTTGCCATTTTGCCTCAGTTGCGTAACCAGCACCTTGGAGAGCAGGCTTTAGGGTGTATCAAGGAGTATATAAGGAGTGAGTCTCTTTACTTTGAAGTAGAACCAGACATCTTATCCCAGATAGCTAGGCGACGGATAGGGTATTACGAGCGCAATGGTTTTCGGATTGTTAAGAGTGACTATCTACAACCTCCCTACCACCCAGATGAGCAGGGTGTGCCAATGTACATAATGTCATCTGAACAAAGAGATTCCCAATATATAGATAGGATCTGTAAGACAATTGTCGAGCGGGTCTATCCAGTTTTCTAATCTAAATAGTGTGAGAGGAGGCGACTATCAATTATCCTCCTCTCTCTTTGAAATATGATGTTTGATTTGCCAAAATACCATGTAGGTTTTTGGTGAGCTAGACGTAACTAGTCAATGAAAATGAAGAAATATCGGAGTTTATGCAAATCAACATGTTGCAACTAATAGACGTGAAAATTAACGTAGTGCAGTCTCGTTTGTAAATGAAAAATACGTGTTCTAAATAATAAAGCTTAGTTACTGGAGTGTTACTCTGTTTTTATTATAGGTAATAAAGGAGGAGAAATAGGTAACTGAATTTGATGTGCACTGGAGCGGTGGTGGGCTGCGTAAAATATGTAATACCTATCGCTTGGGCTGGCTTTTGGGGATTTGAGAATATCCAATATATTTAGTGCGATGTAGATTTTATTAAGCGAAGAAAACCTAAAGCTTTTATTTGTGGAGGGCTCAGACTATAGAGCTGTGCCGCGACTCTTTTGCTCTAAAAAAAAGAGTACCTTTGGGGCAAGATCAAAGTTAATCCCCACATTGATATGTCTTCAAAAAGTAGGATTCTCAGACCTATTCAGAGGTTTACACTCCCTAAGATTGACTCGTCGGCCGTACTCTTCCTTGCAACGGTCGTGGCACTGGTTATCGCTAATAGCCCTCTAAGGGATCTATACCATGCATTGCTTAAAGTGCCTATCAGCCTCGATGTACTCGGGCTCAGTGTCTTTAGCGATCATGGCAAGCCTATGAGCTTCTTAGTCTTTGCCAATGATGTTTTGATGGTTTTCTTTTTCTTTGTGGTAGGCCTGGATATCAAGCAGCAGCTGCTCGTCGGTGAGCTCTCCTCCGTCAAGAAGGCTGTTATGCCGGTCGTCGGTGCTATAGGAGGTATGATATTCCCCATACTAGTCTTCATGCTGATTGCCCCCTCAGGAGATGCCATGAGAGGCGCCGCAACTCCCATGGCTACGGATATCGCATTTGTCCTGGCTGTCCTGATGCTGCTAAAGGATCATGTACCGCCCTCCCTACGAGTATTTATGACGACCCTTGCTGTCGCAGATGATATCGGGGGAATTATAGTTATAGCCATCTTTTATTCCTCAGGGATCAATCTGCTCATGCTGGGGCTGGGATTACTAACAGTAGCTATACTGGCATGGCTGGGATACAAGAGAGTCCGCCACTTGGGCATTTATATGCTAGGACTCTTTGTCGTATGGTTCTTCTTTCTACAGAGTGGTATACATACGACAATAGCCGGCGTTATGGTGGCTCTGACGGTGCCTATGACTACAGCAGTGTCTCGCCACCAGTTAGGTAATCTGGCAGGGACTTTCTCTAAGATGTTGCCAGGTGCTGAGGGCGATCAGGAGGGTAAACCTACTACGCTAGATAGCGCGGATATGGCAATGATCAATAGTCTACGTCATGCCGCTTCGGCAGCAATACCTCCCGTGCAGAGATTCGAGCACGCACTCACGGGGTGGGTCAACTATTTAATCTTACCCATCTTTGCTTTTGTCAATGCGGGAATAGACTTTTCGACCCTCAGCATGGGGGCAGTCTCTACGTTGCCTCTAGCTGTAGGTTTGGGTCTATTCATAGGAAAGCCTCTCGGCATCTTCTCCTTTACCTATGCCTATATACGTATTACGAAGCGTGGATGGTCCGAAGGTATGTATCCGGCATTACTCTTTGCCGTAACCATTTTAGGGGGTATCGGGTTTACGGTGTCAATGTTCATAGCTAGCTTATCTTACGATGTACAGCTACACCTTGAGCTCCTGGATGAGGCCAAGCTTGGGATCCTCATCGGTAGCTCTATGTCCGGGATTGTAGGCTATTTTACTGTACTCTGCGTAGGTCGGAGGCACAATAGAAATAAGGCTCAAGTAAGCTAAAGGAGGGCTAGACGTCAACGCTTAAAAAAGAGCAAGTAGCGATAGATCTCCTCTTACCGCTACTTGCTTTTCTTACTCTTACGATTTACAGCTATGGGAGCATTACGGAGTGTACAGACTTTTCTAATGCCGTAACACTATCCCCGGCCGAGCGAATCCCGTCTTGGTCAGACTCTCTTGATTTGATCCTTTGCAACGTCATTCATAGGAGTAACAAGGCGATAGCCTTTGCCATGGACGTTCTTTATCTCCAATGAGGGATCTACCTTGAGGATCTTACGCAGTTTAGTCACGTAAACATCCATACTGCGAGCATTAAAGTAGTTAGCATCAGCCCAGATAGTCTTGAGGGCGTAGTCCCTCTCCAATGTCTCATTAGCGAAGGCGCAGAAAAGAGCTAAGAGTTCATTCTCCTTGGTCGTTAGCGTTATGACCTTATCATCCATCGTCAAGGTCTGCTTTTTCGTATCAAAGAGTAGCTTACCTATTTGATAGAACTGTTGCCTTTCGGGCTCTGCCCCAATAATGCGGCGCATGACAGCCTCAATGCGAGCTTCTAACTCTTGGATGCTAAAAGGCTTCGTAATATAATCATCAGCCCCTAACTTAAACCCTCGCAATATATCCTCTTTCTGATCCTTTGCGGTGACAAAAATGATTGGGATGCTAGGCTTTAACTTGCGGATCTCTTGAGCTAGTTCAAAGCCATCCATCTTGGGCATCATGACATCTATCAAACAGATGTCATACTCTGCCCGAGTGAAGCCCTCTAATCCCATCTCGCCATCTGTAAACAGATCAACGTAATAGCCTTTTGCTATTAGGTAATCTTGGAGCATTAAGCCAATACTCTCATCGTCCTCACAGAAGAATATTCTAATCTCTTCGCTGTTCATATATCTATCAGTTTATTTGTTTTGGATTTTCTGTACTACCTCCCAGTTAGATGTATTTAGAGAGGAATCGTTTATTTATTTGTAATATTTATTTACTCCTTAGGTCTCGCAACAAGAGGTATTCGCAGGGACATCTTGGTTCCCTCTCCAAGCTTGCTGTATACTTGGACGCTCCCACCCATAGCTTGAAGTGCTCGCTGTACATAAGACAATCCGAGACCAAAACCCTTGACATCATGCCGATCTCCTGTGTGTACACGATAAAATTGGTCAAAGATGTGATCTGCATCTTGACGAGAGATCCCGATGCCATTATCTTGAATCTCTATAATTATACTATTGGCTTGGTTGCGAGTCGTGATTGTTATGACCGGAGGTGTATCCTCTTTGCAATACTTGATACTATTGTCGATTACATTGGAGATAATGTTTTGAAAAGCTATTTTGTCGCATATTAGTATATGACGAGGGGCCATTAAGTTGAGCAATAGCTCGCCATGTATTTCTGATAACTTCAGCACATAAGCGCTACTTAAGTCTCGTATTTCCTGATGAGCATCTAGCTCTACTGGATAGATCTTAAAAACGCCACGCTCCATTGCGGAGGATTGTAAGACTTGATCGACGAGGAGCGTCAACCGATCGACCTCTTTAAGCATTGTCTGAGTAATACGCCGGCGCCTTTCGTAAGACTCCTCTATAGAGGAATCTTCTAGCATCTCACAAGCGAGACGGATAGAGCTAACAGGGGTCTTGAGCTCATGAGTCATATTGCTCACAAAGTCCTTGCGTTCTCGCATGAAGCGTTGTTGTCTCAATAGGATATTGATAGCGACTACACTCAGTACTACTATCACTAATAAAGTAGCTAAAGATGGCAATGTGTAGATCAGGTTGCCCATATTATGGCTATGGTTGATAAAGGCAACCTCAATATATGGTAAGGTTACCTCCTCTACTTTGTCATCTAGATAGGAGTTTGATCTGACAAATAGATCTCGCTTGATAATGATTGATTGTCTCCCTTGGTGGAGGGGATGTAAGTTTGGAGAGCTAGTAAAGACTTCCTGACCTTGATGGTCGTGTAGTGTAAATTCAAAAGGTTCTATAATCCCAACCTTAGAGAATTCACGAACCAAGGATCTTTGTAGGAAATTAATGTCTACTCGTTGCTTCAGTGGTCTACTATTGCGCTCTAAGATTGTATGGAGGATAATCTCATCAAGCAAGCTACGATGGTAGAAATAGGTGTTTAGCAACTTACTTTGCAGGACATGAGAGTGCTCTTTGTCTAAGTTATTGTCGTAAGCCTTTATCCATGGAGGACAGCTGGCTCGCTCCGGATTGCCATAGCCATTCCAGACCTCACTACCATCAGATAGATAGCTTGTGGGTACAGATTCGCATCCTTCTGCATTATTGTAAAAGGTCGAATCGTCGGCGCTCAAGCAAAAGCTTTGAACCTCATTTTGTGATAGCATAGATCGCAATTGTCGCTCCAACTCATCCTGCTCCAACGATCGAGACACCTCATCGAGAGCTCTCTGTGCCAACGTTTCAAAGTATTCGCTGTACAGCCTACTCACGTAGTTAAAGTTCCTAACTTGCAACAGTATGGATACTATTGCAATAGTAACTAACAGTGCGATAATATACCAGGTAATATGTCTGCCCACGTTAACTCTCCTTACTTGTCTTGAAATACAGAGAAACGATTTCTTGTAGGATGAGACTGTACTTAAGCGAAGAAGAATTTCCTCTCTCTCATCTCTGATTAGACTGTTTCCCCAACCTTTCTAAAAGAGATGAGTCACACCCCAAGTTTAGATCTGTCTATATATTAGTTCATCTAGAGCGAGTACTGTTTGGCTTCCATAGGGTAATACTTGCTCAAAGGCTTCTTGCAGGGTGATTTGTCCTGCCATGGCTCGCGTAGCATTAATTACGCCTCCATGACAGAATAGTAGTACCCTCTTAGCTCCTGATAGGTAAAGCTCCGTTATCAAGGCGGCAATACGCTTAGCCAAGCCTTTTAAGGACTCCCCCCCATCAGGGGCAGGCTGATCAATGAAGTACTCAAAGAAATCTGAGACTCTTTGCTCTTTTGTTAGGATATGCTCCCAAGAGACTCCTTCCCATGAACCAAAGTTCATCTCCCTTAAGCGGTCGTCCACCTCTATGCTGATAGAGGCGGGAACGCAGTATTGCGCTAATTTTAAAGCTCGAGAAAGAGGGCTAGAGAGTATGCGGTCATACAATGAGGCATCAATTTCTCTTGCAACTTTAGTCGCCTCCATCTCAAATGTGTCGGCTAGCGGTACATTTGTGTTTCCATAGCAAACGGTCTGCCATTCGGGGGCTACTGTTGTGTGCCTGACCAGTGTTATCTCCATACGATCTGTAGCACTATCTCTTTTACTTACACCTAGGACTTGTGATCTTAGAGTTCACCACTTAGCGTCATTATTGTAGTTTTTGCTACGATTATCACGATGGCGTCCATAGGGTCCCCCACTCTTACCTTTGTAAGGTTTATTCTCATGGAGATGACCCTTGGAGGGTGTGGACTCATCTCCATAGTGGTCCGTCCTCATCCTCTTGGGACCTGCTTTGGCAGGACGATTAGAGCGTCCACCACCTCGAGGAGTGTATTCTCTAGATACCTCTCTCGTATCCCGGTCATCTTGTTGAGCTTCCAAATAATGCTTCATAGAGAGAGCTTCTCGTAGGATATCATTCACGGGGAGTTCCTCATCGTCTAGAGTCACGATATCGTCCTCAACTACAATATCTGTTAGCTCTGCTCGTTCGCCATTGAGCTTCACACGTCCGGCAATGATATACTTCTCGACTTCACGGCGGGATCCAATTCCTGCATCGCTCAGAAGTTTGTTGATGCGCAAACTCATGATTTAGTAGTTTATAAGTATAAGGTCTAGCTTTTTAGATCAATTGGTATTACAACGGCTATAGTTTAATCTGCTCTATAGCACACTGCATGCGTCTGATACTTTCAGTAACTCCCAGTAGGTATATGATTTCATGGATACGAGCTCCCCGGGGAGCACCGACTAGGGCCATACGTATACCATTCATTACTTTGCCCATGGGGAGATCTGCTTCATGGATTTCGTTGTAGAGAGCCTGTTCGATTATGTCTATCGTGTAGTCATTGGGCAGTCCTTTTAGCACAGCTATTATTTGTCGTAGATAGCTTGGCGTTTCGGCCTTCCAATGCTTAGCTAATCCTTTCTCATCATACTCTCTAGGAGCTTTAAAAAAGTAAAGAATCTCCGGGAGCAAATCCGGGAGCAGCTGCGCCTTGTCGCGCACCGTGAGTAGTACGGCTCGTAATAGGTCATCGCTGGGATTTAGACCTTGCTCTGAGAGGATCGGGCGGACAAATGCAATGAGGCGATCGACGGGGACTATCTGGATATACTGATGGTTGAACCACTTAGCCTTTTCAAAGTCAAAGCGTGCCCCACTCTTACTGCAGCGATCTAGAGAAAATGCTGCAATGAGTTCCTCGGGGACTGTAAAAAGCTCTTGATCGTTTCCCGGATTCCACCCTAGGAGGGCTAGGAAATTGCTAACAGCCTCGGGTAGATATCCCTGCTCGCGGTATCCCATTGAGATTGATCCATCATCTGGATTGCGCCACTCTAATGGAAAAACGGGAAATCCTAACCTATCTCCATCTCGTTTGCTTAGCTTGCCACTCCCTTGAGGCTTCAACAGAAGCGATAGGTGAGCAAACTGTGGCATCGTACTGCTCCATCCGAAAGCTTCGTAGAGGAGTACGTGTAGTGGAGCACTCGGTAACCACTCCTCGCCTCGGATCACATGCGTTATCTGCATCAGATGATCGTCTACTATGTTCGCGAGATGGTAGGTAGGCAGATCATCGCTACTCTTGTAGAGCACTTTATCATCCAGTTGTGCTGAGTTGATAATTACCTGACCACGTATCAGATCATTAACCTCTATATCTCGGTCAGCCTCTACTTTAAATCGCACGACATACTCAGCTCCAGTTCGCAATAAATTAGAGACCTGCTCTGCAGGAAGTGAAAGACTATTGCGCATCTTCAGGCGAGTCGTCGCGTCATAGCTAAAGTTGGGCGTATCTATGCGAGCTTGCTCCAACTCTTCTACTGTGTCAAAAGCATAATAAGCCGCACCACACTCTATGAGTTGCTGTACATACGCTCTGTATATATCTCTGCGCTCGCTCTGACGGTATGGACCATAAGGCTGACAATTAGTGCCTATCCCTTCGTCGATCTCTATCCCGAGCCAATGAAGTGCCTCAATAATATATTCCTCTGCTCCTGGCACAAAGCGCTTACTATCGGTGTTTTCTATGCGTAGCACCATGGTGCCCCCCTGATGACGTGCAAAAAGGTAATTGAAGAGAGCTGTCCGTACTCCTCCTATATGTAGAGGACCTGTGGGGCTAGGTGCAAATCTAACTCGAACCATTACTATTCCTTAGATAATTATATAGGACTTACTCTCTGCCTAGTGCGTCAAATTGTTCCGATATCGAGACGCATTGATTGACCTGATATAAGACCTATCACGATGAGCTTAAACTCTAATATTTAGGACACAAAGGTAATAAAAGCTATAGACAATAACATGTACACGGTAAAAACTCTAGACCTCGTGATCCTAGCATTCAGGAGAGGACTGTCTGAGTCTGTCTTATGAACGAAGATTTACTCCAGGATAATCAAATAAGTATTCCGGAATAGTAAAATGAGAATTACGGAGTCGCCGATCGTTTATCCCGTAATAAAAGTATCAGAAGCAGATGTAATCGTCTGATTACAAGAAGAGGAGAAAAAGAAATTTATCCAAGGTGAACGAATAAGAAACGAGCGAGTTTCTTTCCCTTTCTTTCAACGCTTCAATGATCTCATAATTGGATGTCGCAAAGGTACGGATTTCTTTGTGAAGAACGATAGAAACACAGGAAATTTAATCCTTGCGAGCAATAATTCCTGATTTTGTTTGGGACAACGCTCCTAAAATCGTACCTTTGTACTTACATATTCTACAATGAAGCAAAGAAAATCGACAGATGAAGGCGATAAATAGAATCAAAGCCGTACTGGCAGAAAAACAAGTGTCAGGCAAATGGCTGGCAAAAGAAATTGGACGTACAGAGAATACCGTTTCTCGGTGGTGTTCCAACAAAGTGCAGCCCTCTCTTGAGAATTTACTTGAAATAGCAGAAGCGTTAAAGGTTGATATTAGAGAATTACTTAGGTC
>CAUUAW010000009.1:0-69938 GCA_963543315.1 uncultured Porphyromonas sp. | reverse complement strand
TAGCGCGCCACGTTCGGGACGTGGAGGTCGGAAGTTCGAGTCTTCTCATCCCGACAGTATAGGAGGTTACCGCACGAAGTACCAATCTTGAGGACTGATATGCCACGCTTAGCATAGACTCTTTCTAGAGTCAGCATACTTAGGATGTCTAGAGATACTTTGTGGGTGATCTCTTCATTTTTTGGTACTTTTGCCCGGCAGGTGACCTATAGGGTATAGGATTTTTGCGCTCTGCTAAGTCACAAAATCGTTGCTATGACTATAAAAAAACATTTACGTTACCCAAATCCTAGTCAAGCTGTTGGCTTCTTGCGAGATGTCCTTACTATCTTTGCGGGCGTTGTTATCTATACATTTGGCTGGACAGCCTTTGTATTATCGCAAAATATTACCTCAGGAGGATTGGCTGGCTTGACTACGATCATACAGCTAGCAACGAATATCCCGGCCAGCGTGCCGTACAATATCATCAATGCGGTCCTAATGTTGCTCTCTATATGGATATTAGGATGGCGCTTCTCGCTGAAGACGATCATAGCGATAGTCATGCTTTTCTTCACGATCCCTGTGGGGCAAGCTCTCTTTACACCAATGGATGGTCAAGGCTTGGAGGTGTACAATAATCTGCCTGACTACCTTACAGGTTTATTGCCCAACTTCGGGCCTCTGCTAGCCCCCAATGAGCCGTTTATAGCTCTAGTCGTTGGTGCCGGACTATGTGGTGTCGGACTGGGGCTAGTCTTCTCAGCAAATGGTAGTACGGGAGGAACTGATATTGTCGTTGCTATTATCAATAAGTATAGCACACTCTCATTGGGACGGGCGATGATTCTAATGGATGCTGTCATTGTTACGAGTGGAGCTCTCGTGAGTCACTTCTTCGGTCCTCAATATAGCTGGGGGACTGCCCTGGGTAAGCTCGCGTTCTCTTTTATAGAGATAACCATCGTCGGGCAAATGCTCGACTATATAATGAATGCTAATAAGCAGTCTGTCCAGTGTCTTATAGTGAGTACTAAGTATGATCAGCTGAGTGAAGCGATAACTAATCGCCTAGGTCGTGGCTGCACGATACTGCATGGTGAGGGAGGGTATAGCCACCAACCAATGCATGTTGTCCTCGTCACGATACGCAAAAACATGAGAGGTGCTCTCTATCAGATCATACACTCTGTAGATCCAGACGCATTTGTCTCGGAGTCCTCCGTACATGGCGTCTACGGACAGGGGTTTGACTCATTATTTCAAATGACGAAGGGGAGGAAGAAGTAGCTCTACGTCGATTGATGGGACGCTCTACTCTTTTTGGATAAGACTAAATGGACTATAAACTAGACTTACTAGACAATATAGATTGCCCTCGATGTAAGAGCAGAGGGTCGAGATGTAGTAAGCTATCTACCTATGATTGGCTTTCAGATCTCCCCGACGGTGTGCAGCAGCGAGAGATTGTCGAGGTGCAGTTCAAGAATACTCGCAAGGGGTACTACCGCAATGTAGACCATCTAGATCTGCAACGTGGAGACTATGTGGTGGTAGAGGCTGATAGTGGTGGGTACGATGTCGGTATGGTTTCCCTTACTGGTACGCTAGTATCTACACGTGTACGGGCTAATCATGATGAGCAGCCTGTGGATCAAGCTCGGGTTATATATCGCAAGGCTCGCGAGATAGATCTGGCGCATTACCAAGAGGTGAAGCAACGAGAGCATGAGACGATGATTGAGTCCCGGGAGATCGCTGCTTCATTAGGACTAGAGATGAAGATAGGAGATGTCGAATACCAGGCAGATGGTACTAGAGCGATATTCTACTATATAGCCGATCAGAGAGTGGACTTTCGTAAATTGATACGCTTGCTGGCTGATGCTTTTCGTATACGTGTAGAGATGCGCCAGATCGGAGCTCGCCAAGAAGCTGGGAGGATTGGCGGTATAGGTCCTTGTGGGCGTGCGTTATGTTGTGCCACTTGGCTCTCACGCTTTAACTCTGTTAGCACGGCAGCTGCACGATTTCAGAACTTATCGCAAAACGCTCTTAAGCTAACGGGTCAGTGTGGTAAGCTGAAGTGCTGTACTAACTACGAGGTAGATGTCTACATGGAGGCTAAGAAAAACTTCCCCTCTACTCATACTGTCTTAGAGACGGAGAGCGGGGCATATTACTTCAATAAGTGCGACCTCTTAGCAGGGCATATAACCTATAGTCTGGCACTGAAACAGCTAGAAGAGCCCGAGACTATCTCTGTAGCTCGTGCTAAAGAGGTTATCGAGATGAATCAGCGTGGCGAAATACCCGAGATGCTCTCGGATGAGCAGATAAAAGAGGCGAAGCCCAAGGATATTCTCTACGATAATGCAATCAATCGCTTTGACCAGCCGAAAAACCGTAGGCGTCGCAGATCGGCTAAGAAATCAAATCGCTCAGTCAAGAGCAATGATGTTGGGGGAGCAGCTCTCGCTGAGATAGGCGATACGATATCTCTATCTAAGAGGCCCGGGACAGGGATTCCAGCTATGCAGCGACCGAAGGCGACGGGAAGCAATAGACAACAACCGCGAGATCAACGCCGGCGGACGCAGGATAAACCTCAGGATGAGTAGTGCAGTAACTTGTGGCACAAGCTTGGCGATCTATTGACGTGAGGAGGGCTCATACAGGATGTCAGTTGCTCTGCTCCTTGTTGCTAAATGCTCTATTGCTAAGCTCTTGTAGCTATAGTGCTTATCAGAGGCGTATGCAGACGGTGTCGCTGCCTCAAGCTACGTGGCAGGAGGGGGAGCCAATCTCCTTTTGCTATCTCGTAGAGCATGCTCGTATGCCATATACACTCTATATTTATGTGCGATATGACAATCGCTATGAATACACGACGCTGCCTTTGATGCTGGAGATCCACTCTCCCTTAGGGTGGTCGTTTCGGTCTGAAATCTCCTTGCCCTTAGTGCGCCAGAGAGGCATTTGGGCTGGAGATGGCTATGCTCTACAGCAGCAGATATATCAGTTTACGCCCCCACAAGACCCGCCCCACCCGGGGCTTTATGCGATCTCTCTGAAACAACAGTCTGGGTTACAGAGCTTGGCAGGAGTCGAGAGCATCGGCGTAGCATGGGTCTGTGCAGACGATTAATAACGACTCCCCGTCCCGATAGAGGGAGTCTCAAGGCTTTTGGCGATGTAACTATGACCAGAGAGTTGTAGACAGTGGATATTACAGAGTATAGCTCTACGCTCGGGGGAGACCTTATTCCCAAGTAATTGGTAAATGGAGCCGGAATAAAAGATCTTTTATCCCGGAGTTCTCAAACGATTATTCGCAAATGATCAATTGTGTTTCCCGTAAATATCATTTGGCAATTCCGGAGATATTCTCCACTCATGACGGAGGTGTGGGAGTGTTTCAAGCCTATCGTATTCGTAGAAATCTTTACCTTTGTCCCCATATCAAGCAAAATGTATAAGATATGAGACAGCTCTACAAAGCTTTTAGTCTGCTACTAGTCATGACACTTGTAGCTACAAGTAGTTGCAGTGGGGAAGATCCCATCAAGGCAAAGCGTATCGCGATTGAAAATGGGACAAACAAACCTGATAAGGAAGATCCGAATAAAAAGGATCCGAACAAGAAGCCTGAAAATCCCCTTGGGGAGATGCGGCGCGAAGATGTGACCTTTACTTTTGATGAGTGGGCTAAGACTAATCCTAAGGCTCACTTTCTATTACCCATTGAGACACAACTCCCTAAGGTGACTTCGGGAGATCCCTACTGGGCTTCGGCGAGCAATATGGGCGCAGAGATGGCTCTCGTTTCTAAGATTGACAAGTTTCCCGTGCACCCATTCGATAAGGGACATAGGGGACAAGCAGCAGAGGTGATGACGACCAAGGGGGTAGTCCTCTTTGGCAAGGGTATCATCGCAGGGGCTCTCTACAGTGGCGAGCTGGATGCCGGGATTATGGTGACGGAACCTCTAAAATCTACCCACTTTGGACAGCCTGTTCACGCAATCCCTCTTGCGATAAAGGGATATTATCAGTGGCTCCCAGGGAGCGAATTAGTAGACGGGACCAAAAAGAATAAGAAGCTAGAGGGGCAGGACGAGGCTACCATCGCCTGCGTATTCTATGATGTGACAAAGGATGATAGTTACCTAGATGGTACCAATCTCTATACGGATCCTCGTGTCTTGGCAAAGGTGAAACTACATCCCAAGGTGACGAAAGATGGTGTGTGGACAACCTTTGAGGAGCAATTGAATATTGTTGACGAGTCTCTCTACAAAAAGATAGATCTCTCGGCGGGGCACTACCGTATGGCTATAGTCCTCTCTTCGAGTGCGCGAGGGGATGAGTTTATCGGAGCCATAGGAAGTCGCTTGCGTATTGACGATCTGACGATTACGTTTGGTACTCCTATTGCTAAATAAACCCCTAAGTAGATAGTAACCTGATTATACTATGAAGCATTTACATAGAGGTCTCTTTTGCCTTTTGCTCACGCTCCTTACGGTGTCGTTGTCGAGGGGGCAAGAGCAACTTGAGTTTGGAGTGAAGACGGGATTAAGTATCGGAGCGACGACACCTCTGCCTAAGCCTAAAGCGATCGACAAGATCTATACGTGGGATCCTCATATGAATATAGCTCTCAAGGGGTGGCTTTCGTATAGACTTCCCGATACCAAGGGATGGCATCTAGACACGGGGCTAGAGATGGAGCGTAAGGGGATGTACGCATCTACGCATGCTACAGATCTAAGAGTTAATATGGGCGATGGGAATCAGGCTAAATGGGGTAAGTTTACGGGGAATAATAGTTCGGAGTTTATTAACTACTATCTCACGGTCCCAATGCTAGTCGCTTATCATACGAGTAGTGAGCGGATGCGTATGCAGCTAGGTTTTTTTGTCTCTTACCTGATGCAGCAGAGCTTCAAGGTAACACTTGACGGAGATGGTACGCTTGATGGAAAACCATTAGCTCCAGGTCATCTCGTTGACTACGATCTGTCGGATCACTTTAGCAAGTTTGATATGGGCGTACGTGTAGGTCTTGACTACTTCTTCCATGGACGCTTGGGCTTGACGACGCAATTGAATATGAGTTTCGAGCCAGCTCTCGATAGGAGTTTTACGATGATGCCATTCCCACTCTACAATATATATGCCTTCGTAGGCTTTGCTTATCGTATCTAATTCTAGTCTCGTAAGACAAAAAGTATAAAGCCCCCTCGATGTATTTCGAGGGGGCTTTGCTGTTTTCTACTGAAATGTCCGTGCCTATGCCTATAGGGGAAATCGACAGGGACCACGGTCGACATAAGACCCTGACGTAATCTAAGAGGGATTATCTACCTCCACTCCATCCTTGTAAAGGTGGCGCTTAATGCTTCGCTTTGGAGTCTTGATAAAAGGCTTCTCTTGTAATACGAATTTTGTAACCTTTTCGTATGTGCCGAGTTTCGTATTGAGAGCTTGCCGCTCAGCTTTAATTTTCTCCCAGGCCTCATCGATCGTTAGTCCAACTTGCCGAGCTGCCACCTCATCAGGGTGTACTAAAGCTTCTAGTCTTCCATTCTTTTGATACACGAGACTCTCGGAAACAAGAGTGAGAGCATTGAGTTTTGCTTCGATCTCCTCGGGGTATATGTTCTGCCCATTGGGACCGAGGATCATTGTCTTCGAGCGACCGAGGATGTATAGATTGCCTTTTTTGTCTAGACGCCCCAAGTCCCCCGTGCGCATCCACCCATCTGCCGTAAAGAGTAGCGCGTTAACCTCGGGGAGCTTATTGTACCCAAGGCATACGTTGTCCCCGCGCACTTGTATCTCACCTACACCAGCCGCTAGAGGCTGATCAAAGTTCTCGGGCTCTTCTATGCGGATAGCCATGTGGGGTAACGCTTTGCCCGAGGATTGTGGTACCCAATTGCGGTGAGGGGAGTAGGAGATAAGGGGAGCGCACTCAGTCATGCCATATCCTACTGTTAGAGGGAAGCCTATACGATGTAGGAAATCTCCGACCTCCCTAGAGAGAGGGGCTCCTCCGATTATGACCTCGCGAAAGTTTCCTCCAAGACCCTTTACGAGCTTCTTACGGATAACCTGATAAACCAATTTGCGGAGTAGGGGGATGTGTAGAGAGGTTTTGATGAGAGGCTTCTCGATGACTGGTACAATCGATTGCTTGTATATTTTCTCTAGTATGAGTGGTACAGAGATGATCAATACGGGTCGGATCTCTGCAAATGCTTGCATCAGGATCTTAGGAGACGGGACCTTACCCAAGATATGTACGTGCACACCGATGTATAGAGCTGCTAGCATATTAAAAGCACAACTGTACATATGGGCTAAGGGCAGGAAGCAGATGATAGGCTCCTTGTCAAACATCAGATCTAGTCTCTTAGCGTAGAGTGCGTTGCCCGCTAAGTTGCCTGCAGTAATCATTACACCCTTGCTAAATCCTGTCGTCCCTGAGGTGTAGTTGAGTACAACCATCGACTCATTGCTAACATCTGGAAAAGCTATATCGGACCGCTTGAACCCTCTAGGGTATCGTTGTGCCACGAACGGGGCAAATGGGAGCAGCTTCTTGTAGTTGTAAGCAATTCCAGAGCGAGAGTATCTCCACGTGATCTTCTTGACGTCAAAGACCGTATGCACCATGGGTAAGTCTTGCTCAGGGTCTAGTTGAGCTAAGAGTATATCATCAATGAATAGGAACTGGGCCTCACTGTGATTAATAATGGTCTTAGCATCCTCTATGTTGAAGTCCTGAAGGATCGGGACAATTACAGCCCCATAGGTAATGGTCGCCATGAAGATAACGCACCAATGAGCTGAGTCGGCTCCCATTAGTGCAACACGGTCTCCGCGCCGAATACCCGTCTGCTCGTAGATATAGTGTAGGTGAGCTATCTGGAGGGCTATGTCTCGGTAAGATAGGGTATAGCCGGTATCGTAATCTGATAGGGCAGGCTGCCGGAAGTGCTCTCGGAAACTTGCCTCATAGGCTGCAATCAAGTTCTTAGGGTACATCGGTATTACATTCTTTATGTGTGGGGCAAAGTTACGAAATAGCTTAGTATAGCGTGTCCTTGCTGTGGGGGCTCCCTATAAGGGTTACCGTCACTGCCCGGGAGGCTCAAAGAAAAGGTCGCCCGTTTACTCCGGAATAGCCATTTGATAACTCCGGAATACGGATTTGACAATTCCGGGACTCCAGATTGATGATCCTGGAGAGCTTTTTTGATCCCTCCGAGACTATTATTTTGTAACTTTGTAAAGTTATCGATAGTACATCAATATAATTATCATACACCCCTATGGAACTACTACAACAGAACGTGCAGCGTGCGCAGGCTAATAAGCAGCGCATCGTACTCCCCGAGGGTCTAGAGCCCCGTACCTTACAAGCTGCTGACAAGATTATTGCCGAAGGCATCGCCCATATTATCCTCTTGGGTAATCCAGCAGAGGTGATGGCTAAGGCGACCGAGCTTGGACTCAAGAATATCGATAAGGCTGAGATCATCGATCCTCAGCAGCACGAGCGTCGTGAGTCTTACCGCAATCTGCTGATGGAGCTTCGCAAGTCTAAGGGGATGACCCAGGAGCAGGCCGACGAGCTTGTCGTCAACCCTCTATACCTTGCCTGTCTTATGATCAAAGCTGGAGATGCAGACGGGGAGGTTGCAGGGGCATATAACACGACGGGTAACGTACTCCGTCCTGCCCTACAGCTGATCAAGACTCGCCCAGGACTGAGTGTAGTTAGTGGCGCTTTCCTCATCTTCTCCCAGACCAAAGAGTACGGTGAGGATGGATTCTTTATATTCGCAGACTGTGCTGTGACTCCTGATCCGACGAGTAGTGAGCTGGCGCAGATAGCGATTGCGTCTGCCGACACTGCCCGAAGCATAGGAGATATGGAGCCTCGCGTAGCTCTCCTGAGCTACTCGACAAAGGGATCAGCAAAGAGCGAGATGATCGACAAGGTCGTAGAGGCGTATCATATAGCAAAGGATATGGCTCCCGACTTGTTGATAGACGGAGAGCTGCAAGCAGATGCTGCTATCGTGAGCAAGATTGCAGCTCTTAAAGCTCCCGATAGTCCTGTAGCAGGCAAGGCTAATGTCCTCGTATTCCCTAATCTAGAGGTGGGTAACATAGCATACAAACTGGTAGAGCGCTTAGGGCATGCGACAGCTGTCGGTCCTATCCTACAAGGTATGGCAGCTCCTGTCAATGATCTGAGTCGGGGATGCTGTGTAGAGGATATCTACAATGTGATTACGATCACCTGCAATCAGGCTATCGCTGCCAAGAAGTAAGCACTAACCATCTTATTTTATCACACAAAAAAGTAGACTATGATCATATTAGTCCTTAACTGCGGCAGTTCATCTGTCAAGTATTCACTCTATGATATGCCAGAGGGTCGCGTTTTGACCTCTGGAGGTATCGAAAAGCTTGGTCTGCCGGACTCCTTTATCAAGTTCAAGACCGCCGATGGGCAGAAGGTTCAGATAGATCGCCCTCTCCCAGAGCACACTGTTGCTGTAGAGTTTATCTTAGAGATCTTGACAAAGTCTGAGTATGCTGTCCTCAAAAGTGTAGACCAGATTGAGGCCGTCGGGCACAGACTTGTGCATGGTGGCGAGGCAATCAATAAGAGCGTCCTCATAGATGACGAGGTTATCGAGCAGGTAAAGCGAGTCTCTGATCTCGCGCCTCTGCACAATCCTCCCTCTCTCAAGGGCATAAGTGCTATTACGAAGCTCTTGCCGCAAGTACGGCAAGTTGGTGTCTTTGACACGGCATTCCATCAGACGATGCCGGCATACTCCTATATGTATGCCCTACCTTATGAGTACTATACGCAGTATGGGGTGCGTCGCTATGGGTTCCATGGTACGAGCCATCGTTATGTCAGCCATCGCGCGTGCGAGATTCTGCACAAGGACTTTGACAGTACGCGCATCATCACTTGTCACATCGGCAATGGGGCTTCGATAGCGGCAGTATGCAATGGTAAAGTCCTCGACACAACTATGGGCTTAACGCCTACAGATGGTCTGATGATGGGTACACGTTGCGGAGATATCGATCCAGGTATAGTGCCATTTATCATGGAGCATGAGAAGATGACTCCGGCAGACTTCTCCACGGTGATCAATAAGAAGAGTGGGGTACTGGGCATCAGTGGTGTCTCCTCTGATATGCGTGACGTAGAGCAAGCTGCTGGGCAAGGCAATGAGCGGGCACAGCTTGCTCTGGAGATGTATCGCTATCGCATTAAGAAGTATATCGGCGCTTATGCGGCGGCGATGGGCGGTGTCGATGTCATCGTCTTTACGGGCGGTGTCGGCGAGAATGACCAGGTGACACGTGAGACGGTTGTCTCTGGGCTAGAGTTTATGGGAGTAGAGTTTGACTCTGAGGTCAACCGATCTAGCCGTGGCGAGGAAAAGGTGCTCTCGAAGCCATCTAGCCGCGTTACAGTCATCTGTGTGCCGACAGATGAGGAGAAGATGATTGCTCACGATACGATGGATCTCGTCAAGTAAGGATCATTACAAGCGTAGTAGTAGACTGTCCTTACGCCTCGACAATACTCTGTCGGGGCGTAAGTTTTTTCATTTTTATGGAGTTGTCGGTAGGATTATTCGGGAGTTGTGGGAGGGGGATTCCGGAGCGGTCAATCGGGTATTTGGGAATGGTCGATCGGGGATGCCGGAGTATTTGGTGATTTATCCTGGAATGTGGATGTCGTGTCTTGTGATTAGGCTCTCCGATTTTAGCTCTCCCTCCTGTACTCTGAGGGACCCATACAGATATCCCCTCATAGGGGTATGACCCTGGTCTCTTTTTATTTAGTAACTTTGGACAGCATTATCCCCTTAGACAAATGAAGATTATACCACAAGATAAGTCTGATGTACGGGCTGCAAGAGAAGATCTGAGATATCTACAGCTCTTATCGAATCAGTTTCGTAACTCGGCAGAGGTCTCTACAGAGATAATAAATTTGCAGGCTATACTGAGTCTGCCCAAGGGTACCGAGCACTTCCTTGCAGATGTGCATGGAGAGTATGAGGCTTTTGATCATGTCCTCAAAAATGCCTCGGGGAGTGTGATGCGTAAGATCCGAGAGCTCTTTGCCGGGCAAATGATGGAGCAGCAGATGCGTGAGCTAGCTACATTGATCTATTACCCACAAGCTAAGCTGGAGCAACTGCACGAAAGTGACCATATAGACGAGGAGTGGTACAAGGTCACGCTAAATAGACTTATAAAGGTCTGCCGCAAGGTGGGGGAGAAGTACACCCGCTCAAAAGTGCGTAAGGCTTTACCTCTACAGTATAGCTATATTATTCAAGAGCTACTACACGAAGACGGGGTGAATCCCAACAAGTCTGCTTATATATCTAGTATTATAGAGACGATCATCTCTACAGGTAAAGCGGAAGACTTCATCTGCGCAATCTCGGCAACGATCAAGAGACTGGTGATAGATCGCCTACACATTGTCGGGGATATTTATGATAGAGGCCCTGGGGCTCAGTATATAATGGATACGCTCTTGCGCTATCACAACGTAGATATCCAATGGGGTAATCACGACATGCTCTGGATGGGCGCTGCGGCTGGCAATGATGCTTGTATAGCATGCGTGATACGCATAGCACTGCGCTATGCAAATCTGGACACAATAGAGGATGGATATGGTATTAATTTAATGCCGTTGGCTCGCCTCGCTAGTGAAGTCTACGAGGGGGACCCTTGTACCTATTTCAAGCCCAAGTTAGGCGATTCGGATGTCTCTTACGATGACAAGGGGATCTATCTGATAAGTCAAATGCACAAGGCGATAAGCATCATACAGTTTAAGCTAGAGCATCAGTTGATAGCTCGACATCCTGAGTGGCAAATGCAGGAGCGCAATCTGCTGCACAAGATAGACTTTGAGGCTGGGACGGTAGACCTCTCGCACACCAACCCAAATGAAGACTATGGGGTGCATAAGATGCTAGACATGAATTTCCCAACAATCGATCCTAAGGACCCGTATAGACTGACCCCGCAAGAGGAAGAAGTGATGGATCGCCTGAGACGCTCATTTGCGACAAGCGAAAGGCTGCACACGCATATGGATGCTTTTTATCGATTGGGTAGTATGTACCTCGTGTGTAACGGGAACCTGCTCTATCATGCTTCAATGCCCTTGGATGCTTCTGGGGAGCTCAAGGCTGTGCGAGTCCTCGACTCCGAGCCATTGCGCGGTCGTGCCCTACTGGATGAGATAGATCGCGTCGTGCGCTTAGCGCAACCCTCCCAGCATGCTCTGCCGAAACATAAGGATGCTGTGGACTACATCTTTTATCTCTGGTGCGGTCCAGACTCTCCGCTATTTGATAAGTCGGCGATGACAACCTTTGAGCGATACTTTGTCGCAGACAAAAAGACTCACACGGAGACCAAGGGGTATTACTTTAAGTATCGGCAAGAGCTCAAAACGATTGAGATGATCCTCAAGGAGTTTGGTCTGGAAGGTAAAGACTGCCATGTGATTAATGGTCACGTCCCGGTCAAAGCCGTTAAGGGAGAAAAGCCTATAGCTGCAGGAGGTAAATTGATGATCATCGACGGGGGCTTCAGTAGGGCGTACCAAAGTAGTACGGGTATCGCCGGATACACTCTGATATACAATTCCCAGGGTATGCAGTTAGTGCAGCACGAGCCCTTTACAACTATGCGCAGAGCTGTGGAACTGATGGAGGATATCAAGAGTGTAACAGTTATCTCAGAGCGTACCTCACATCGGATGTTAGTAGCAGATACGGATGTGGGTGCCGAACTACAACAGCAGGTTGACGATCTGGAGAAACTCCTCTGTGCTTTTAATTCCGGACTGATTAAGGAGCGCAATTCATTGCCCCACGTAGATGCTAAGTAACAATGAAGAAAATTTTACTGACGAATGACGATGGTGTCTATGCACAAGGTATAAGAGAGCTGGCGGGAGTGCTGTCTCGTATAGCTACGGTTACGGTTGTAGCTCCTACGGAACCCCGATCTGGCGCCTCTTCGCAGATCACATCACGCTCGCCCCTTCGTCTTACGCAACTGGAGGAGTCGGAGTCATTACCATACCAGCTCTATAGTTGCTCAGGGACTCCAGTGGATTGTGTCAAGTTAGCACTCAATACACTCTTTGCCCCTTCTTATCCCGATCTTGTGGTATCCGGGATCAATCACGGGCGTAATGAGGGGATATGCATCCTTTATTCCGGTACTGTAGGAGCAGCATTAGAGGCTGCTGTGGCTCGTATTCCCGCGGTAGCCTTTTCTCTTGCGGACCATAATGATAAGTGTGACTTCGGAGAGGTGTGTGCATTTGCCCGGAACTTTATTCCGCAGGTATTGGAGCGAGGGTTACCCCACACGACAATGCTTAATGTTAACTTCCCCAAGGGGAAGCCCAAAGGTATCAAATGGGCCCCTCAAGGTACGGGACGATTTGTCAATGAATACATGCAAGCCGAGACGCCATATGGCACACCAGTCTACTGGATGCAGGGAGATCAGGTCGATCCAGACCGGCGTACGGAGACGGATCATACCTGGCTCCTAGATGGCTATGCGACGATAGCGCCACTGCAGATAGACATGACCGATCATGCATTCCTAGGAGAGGCTGCAACTTCGTGGGTGCTGCATTTGGATGAAGAGTAGAGCTCTCCCTATGAGTCCTCAGAGAGTATGAATTATCTTCTTATAGCTGGAGAAGCTTCTGGCGACGAGCATGGAGCAAGATTAATAGCATCTCTGAGAGAGATTGACGAGAAGGCGTCCTTTGCTTTTGTCGGGGGAGATAAGATGCAAGGGCAAGCTGGTATAGCTCCGCTCTATCACTATCGAGAGATTGCCGTCATGGGGGTCTCAGGAGTTCTAAGAAGTATGGGACGGATACGTCGAGCTGCGCACTCTGTGCAGCAGTTCATGAGGAGTGCTCCCCTAGACGTTGTCATCCCGATTGACTATGGTGGCTTTAACCTTCGTTATGTCCTCCCTATAGCACATCGGTTAGGCTTACCTGTAGCATACTATATTCCCCCAAAGGTCTGGGCATCTCGACGCAGGCGCGTCAAGCAACTAAGATGCTTTACAGACCTCTGCATGACCATACTCCCCTTTGAGTCGGATTATCTTACAGAGCGAGGGGTGAATGCCCTCTATGTGGGCAATCCAAGTATACAAAGTGTCGGGAGCTATTATGGGAGTCATCCGCGTCTCTGCAGCACAGATCATCCCTATATAGCCCTTTTGCCTGGCAGCCGTACAGAGGAGATACGGCGCAATCTCCAAGTCATGTGCCAGACCATTGAGCGTCTCCCAGGATCGTGGCGAGCGATCATTGCTCAAGCACCCGGCCAAGATCGGGAGCTGTATACTCCATACATTGATAGTAGCCCCCGTATCTCCATCATGACAGACGATACTTATCAGTTACTCGCTAGGGCATCTGCAGCTCTTGTTACCTCAGGGACGGCAACGCTAGAGGCTACTCTCATCGGCACTCCTCAAGTTGTCTGCTATAAGTTGCCTGGGGGGAGCTTTGCCAGGTGGGCGATGCGTCATCTGTTACCGATCACATACTTCTCTCTCTCTAACCTAATTTTAGATAGACCTGTCGTGGAGGAGTTACTCGGAGGAGAGGTAACCCCACAGCGTCTTGTGGCAGCCTTACTCCCACTATTAGACTGCCAAAGTGTAGCATATCAGAGGCAACAAGACCTGTATGACCTCATCCGCCGGCGCCTCGCATGTAGCGAAGCTTCTGCCTCTACAGTCGCAGCTCGGAGTATCTACAGTCAGTTTCACAGAGCGTGATTGGTGGGATGCCTATTGATGTCATTTGGGAATCTGGGTATAGAGAGCGTTTTCAGGAGATGTTTTGGGGATGAAATCCCATCTAATACCAAATAAATGGGTATCTTTGTAGACAAAGCCGAGGCAACGAACTCAACTAACAACTTTAATTATACAGATAATAGTATGAAGAATTTGGACTGGTCATCACTGGGGTTTGGTTACCTCAAGACCGACTACAATGTACGCTGTTACTATCGTAACGGTAAGTGGGGCAAGCTAGAGGTCTCATCAGAGGAAACAATCACGCTACACATGGGAGCTACTTGCCTACACTACGGTCAAGAAGCTTTTGAGGGGCTCAAGGCTTATCGTGGTAAGGATGGTAAGATCCGCCTCTTCCGTGTAGAGGAAAATGCTAAGCGTATGATCCGCTCTGCTGAGGGCGTCGTCATGGCTCCCGTGCCTGAGGAGCTTTTTATCGATGCGGTCAAAAAGGCCGTCAAGCTTAATGAAGACTTTGTACCTCCCTACGAGAGCGGAGCTTCTCTCTACGTCCGTCCGCTACTCCTCGGTCTCGGAGCTCAGGTTGGAGTCAAGCCAGCTCCTGAATACCTTTTCATCGTTTTTGTATCCCCTGTAGGTCCATATTTTAAGGAGGGATTCAAGCCTACTCCAATGGCTATTATGCGTGGTTATGATCGTGCGGCGCCTCTAGGTACTGGTACGATCAAGGTCGGTGGTAACTATGCTGCTGGTATGGTCCCTACTGTAATAGCTCACGAAAAGGGGTACAGTGCTTGCCTTTTCCTCGATGCTAAGGAGAAGAAGTATATCGATGAGTGTGGACCTGCTAACTTCTTTGGCATTAAAGATAACACCTATATTACTCCCCAGTCAACATCTATCTTACCCTCCATTACAAACATGAGCTTGATGCAGCTCGCGCAGGATCTGGGGCTGAAAGTTGAGCGGCGCCACATCCCTGTAGAGGAGCTTGCAACTCTTGAGGAGGCTGGTGCTTGTGGTACGGCGGCAGTCATTAGTCCTATCCTACGTATTGATGATCTTGATGAGCATAAAACTTACGAGATCTCTAAGGATGGCAAGCCCGGACCTGTCTGTCTCAAGCTATACAATAAGCTACGCGGTATACAGTATGGTGACGAGCCCGATACACACGGCTGGGTAACCATGCTTGACTAGAAGGCGTAGGTCTTGCAGTCCGGGTCGTAGGAATACGTAGCTCTCCTCACATAGGACCCACTGTAGACTGGATGAAACAGGAGAGGGGGTGCCGATTATATAATGGCTCCCCCTCTTTTCTTTTGTTATGAGGTCTATGAGCCTCATCTGGCAATGATGAGAATAGGCATCAAAAGATCCCGTAATTACCTGCAGATAATCACGGAGTACACGAAAGATAATCCAGGAGATGTCATTTGGGTATACCGGAATACCCAAATGATAATTATGGAATAATCGAATGTCGGATATAGGGTAATCTGTTGTCAGAAATGGGATTATTGTAGCAGTAAGTCAATGATCTTGGAGTCAGATCTATTTAACTAGCTTAATTACTGTACTAACGGGGAGCAGGAGAGTCGGTGTGCAGAGAGAGTATATTTACACCATTCGCTGGTAGATCATCTCCTCTCCACGGGTATCATATTTCTTTCGCTTGGCGGTAATGCTCTCGATGTCGATACGGTAGATCCTCGTCTTTGACATTCCAGCACGGAGTGCTGCGGGGACTAGATCCAGTTTGTCTGGGGTATATTTTGCGCAGAGAGCCTGTAGAGCGTACTCCTTCTCCTGATCATCGGTGACTTCATAGAGGGTCCCATGGGCGATAGCGGATTCATACTCCGTAGTAAAGACTCGCCGTGTTAGTTCTGAGGCACGATGCTCATCCTCCCGGATGGCGTCTAGCTCCTGACGACTGTATAGTTGAGGTACCTTTACATGACCGACGAAGACGACCTGCACGGGCAACCCTGCACGAAGTCCCTCCACTTTACATCCCGCTCTGGCTGAGTGAAAGTAGAGAGCATCTCCTACGCGTACGATAGAGAGTGGCAGAGCATAGGGCAACCCCTCATGCGTAACTGTCGATAAGATCCCGTAAGGAGCGAGATCTATAAGATCCTCTCCAAAGGATCGGCTCATCTCTCGGTCTTTTCGTCTCATGGTGCAGGGTTAGCTCTCTCGGTGCTGGAGGTTCGAGTGAGCCTGTTTGAGCAGATCGAGCGTGATACGAGACGCTTCCTGCTGTGCACGCTTCTTACTACTTCCCCCTCCCTTTCCGATTGGCCTGCCGTTGATCCAGACGCTGTAGGTGAAGTAATCGAGAGGATCTATCTGATGCTCCTCAAGACGAAATTCATGCGATAGATGGTGCTTTTGCACCCATTCGATGAGTTCGCTCTTATAGTTCTGAATGCTTGCCACGGTGTGGTCCTGCATCTCCTGATAGGTCGGTATGATATGCTGCCGGACAAACAGTTGCGTGCGAGCGTAGCCTTGGTCTAGATAGATGGCTCCGATGAGCGCTTCGATAGCGTTGCCGTAGATGTCTACGGAGTTGTCTAAGGCACTGGGGACCATGATAAGGTATCGCTCTAGGTGTAACCGTCGCCCGACCTCATTATTGACAGGGCGACTCACAAGCGAACTCTTACACTTGCTGAGCTCACCCTCGTCCCAAGAAGGATGCTGTAGGTACAGGTAAGTACATATAGTGGCATCGAGGACTGCGTCTCCGAGGAATTCTAGTCTCTCGTTATTGAGTTTCTCGCCCTGTTCACCAGCGATCGTGCAGGAGCGGTGCCGCATGGCGAGGAGATATAACTTTGTATCTGAAGGGTCGATACCTATATCCTCAAAGAGAGGAGTCAAATCGGGGAGATGCTCCTTGCTCTTACCCCCTAATCTTTGGCGTAAGCGTGACCACAGCTCCCCGATTTGTCGGATTAATTTCATATTTATCAGGGCTTATCGCACCCGTTTTGCAGTGTCAAGCATAAAGACGATCCCTCCGGAAGTATCGCTCGCGTGTGCGTATGCTAACGATAGCCCTTGAGTGACTACTTGACCTTCTTAAAGATGACACAAGCATTGTGCCCCCCAAAGCCAAAGGTATTGCTCATAGCTACATTGACAATCCGCTTCTGAGGTTTGTCAAAGGTGAAATTGAGCTTATAGTCTATTTGGTCATCCTCATCGCTTGGATCATGATTGATCGTTGGGGTTATTACATCTTCTTGTATGGACTTGACGACGGTCATCGCCTCAAGGGCTCCCGTGGCTCCCAAGAGGTGTCCTGTCATGGACTTAGAGGAGCTGATGTTGAGGTCGTAAGCTTTGTCTCCCCAGACGCTTTGGATAGCCTTGACTTCGGAAGCATCTCCGACGGGAGTCGAAGTGCCGTGGACGTTGATGTAGTCAATATCTTCGGGCTTCATACCAGCATCCTCAAGGGCTCGAGTCATAACGAGCTTGGCTCCCAGACCCTCCGGATGGCTTGCCGTCAAATGATGCGCGTCGGCAGATAAACCAAATCCCGCAAATTCGGCATATATCTTGGCTCCTCTAGCGACAGCATGCTCATACTCCTCTAAGATTAGAATCGCTGCACCCTCACCAAGTACAAAGCCATCACGGCTAGCACTAAAAGGTCTAGAGGCAGTCTCCGGAGAGTCATTGCGTGTAGAGAGTGCGTGCATGGCATTAAATCCGCCAATGCCAGCCGCAGTAACGGCAGCTTCACTCCCCCCCGCAACCATCACATTAGCTTTACCTAGACGGATCATTATAGCAGCATCGATGATTGCATTCGTTGAGGAGGCACATGCAGACGCCACGCTATAGTTCGGACCATGGAATCCATACTCAATTGAGACAAGCCCGGCGGCAATGTCTGAGATCATCTTTGGGATGAAAAACGGGTTAAAGCTTGGACCCCGATTGGGGTCATATTGCATAATCTCCTCTTGGAACGTTTCCAATCCCCCGATTCCTGCACTGATGATAACACCTATCTGATCCTTGTCTACAGTCTCCAGGTCTATTGCAGAGTCAGCAATTGCCTCTTTTGTAGCGACTAAAGCCAGCTGTGTGTACCTATCATAGCGCCGTACTTCCTTGCGATCAAAGTGATCTGCCGGATTAAACCCCTTGACCTCACATGCGAACTGAGTCTTGAACTTGGAGGCATCAAACAGTGTGATAGGTGCAGCACCGCTCTTTCCAGCTAGCAGATTTTGCCAAGTGGTAGGGGCATCATTGCCAATGGGTGTGATGGCTCCTAGGCCAGTCACGACTACTCTTTTTAGTTGCATAGGCTATCTCAAGTAAAGAGTGGAAAG
Organism: uncultured Porphyromonas sp.; assembly: GCA_963543315.1. GTDB lineage: Bacteria > Bacteroidota > Bacteroidia > Bacteroidales > Porphyromonadaceae > Porphyromonas. The sequence goes on along the minus strand of CAUUAW010000009.1, from coordinate 51,696 downwards.
AAAGATAAGATGAGTGTGAAAGACGAGTATGAGAGTTAAGGAAATCTACGAGGGCAAGCCCAGCTCCCTAGCTAGGATCTCAGAGACTTGCCCTCAGATGATGTCTTTACCGTATAGGAGAGACTCTGTGTTACTCTCCTAAGTGGACTATGACAAGTGCTTCTCGATATAGTCGATAGCGTCGCCAACGTTCTTAATGCCTTCGGCTTCTTCGTCAGGGATTGTCATGTCAAACTCTTTCTCGAAGCCCATCATTAGCTCGACAGTGTCCAGAGAGTCTGCACCGAGATCTGTTGTAAAGTTAGCTTCGCGCGTTACCTCTGAGAGCTCTACGTTGAGCTTGTCTGCGATGAGCTCTTTAACCTTGCTTTCTACTTCGTTGTTCATTGTAAATAGTTTTAGTTGGATGAATAATTCAATTAGTCTATACACCGCTCTGGTATAGCTCTCATTTGAATTAGCTGTACCTTTGCACATCAGAGGATTAAATGTAGTGCAGGGAGTAATTTTGCACACATATACCCCATCTGTGCAACAAAAGTACAAATAAAAATGGAAACCATAGCAATATTCGCATCAGGTAATGGTACAAATGCAGAAGAGATCGTCCGTTACCTCGCTCATCAAACCAATATTCGTGTAGCTCTTATTGCGACGGACAATCCCCAGGCCGGGGTCCTCGCTCGTGCAGAGCGCCTGAGAATCCCACAGATAGTCTTCGCACGCCGAGAGATGTCTGAGAAGGCATTTGTTGAGCGATTACGGCAAGAGTATCACGTCACAAGCATTGTCCTTGCAGGTTTTTTGGGATTGATCCCAGAGCTGATGTTGGAGGCATTCCCCCGTCGCATTATTAACATACATCCAGGACTGCTTCCAGCTTTCGGCGGTAAGGGGATGTATGGAGATCGGGTACATCAGCGAGTCCTCGATGAGCGTTGTCGTGTCAGTGGCATCACGATACACCTGATCGATGGTGAATACGATCGTGGATCTACGCTCTGTGAGGTGCGCCTATCGGTCTATCCTAGTGATACGGTAGAGACGTTGGCCGAGCGCATTCATAGGCTAGAGCATGCCTACTATCCTGTAGTGGTGTCGGAGTATCTATCACGCCCAGATCTGGATGTCTAGGAGGTGAAGGGGGCATCCAGGGAACTCGTCACGACACCATTTAGATATCCCTAAAGCATGATGTCGGGATGCGATAAAATTGTCTTACCCAAGGGTATGGGTTTTACCCAAAAATGTCGGAGAATCTATACTCTAATTATCTGCAAATAATACCGTAATGGTAAATTCTTTATCCGGAGTAATCAATCAGCTATTCCGGAATTATCAATTTGAGATCCCGGTATAAATGGGCGCAGATCTCGGGCATTGTTTTACAGTATATGCAGTGGGAGTGATCTGAAATGTGGAGATCACTCCTCTGAATATGGCTAATGGTGCCGATAAAGTGATCGTATCAAGGGCAATAAATCTTGCAACTATATTGCTGATCCCCACTGGTAAGCCGCAAAATGTAAACTCCAGAAGTAAGAGGATCATCGGCAAGGGATAACGATGATACGTAAGTCGCTAAAGAGTGCGTTAAGATTTTCAGGCCTGCATGATTGTATAACTCCAAAAGAGCAGCCCGCGAGCCCGACAGCCATGACTTAGGGAGCTGTAGGTAGAGTCTATCTCCAGCAAGTATGACGTTGGGAGATTCGGAGGGTATTAGATCGTTCCCATTTCCTTGCTTCGTGTTGCTCGCTACAATTGGATCTATCCAGTAGTGCCCCATGTAGGAGTTCCCACTAATTGTTGCTGGTTGCCACGATTGACCTATACGATGCCATGCGTAGGGTGTCGTGTGGAGCTGAGCTTTACTTAGCAGTATGGGTGTGGGGAGAGACTGATCCCCCGGTATAGCCTCTAGTGCTATATGGTAGACTCCGGCAGAGAGCATTAGGGGCGTCTCGCTGTCTATAGGGAAGAAAGCTTGGAAGGCGTTTGAGAGAGTTCTCTCTTTAGTCTCCTTGCCTGTACTGTTTCGTAGAGTATACGAGGGCGTATGCAGTTGCTGTGTATAGAGTCTTTCCCCCGGCTTGCCCCTGTCATCGCTATAAATGGATAGAGTTACAGGCGTCCAACTCTTCATCGCGCCCGTAACGATTACAGTGCCGAGGTACTGTGTTGACGTGTCCAAATCGTAGCGCACTGAGACACCCTTAATCTCGGATTCCGATGATCGTATAGCAACACTATCACGCATCAGACTGTACAACTGGTGGGATAAGCGTAAAGGAGGCAGAGATGCAAAGGGCTCTAGCCCGTCTAAGCTCTTTACATCTCCCGTGGGTGCTAGATGAGGTTGCAGACATTGCTCCGGGGCATACCCGGTGAAGACCTCGCTCAGTGCGTAGTAATAGTCTTTTACGGGTGAAGAGCAGTAGGAGTTACCCCCAGTGAGTGCACCGATGAGACGAAGATCTTTATCAAAGAGTCCGGAACCCGAAGAGCCCGGTGCGGTAGTCCCTTTATTCCATACATCAATATACAGATGGGATTTCGTCCAATTGACTGGGAGTCCCGGCATTGGGTAATCTTCTAGAGAGGGTTTGCGATCAGCCATATTGTAGCGACGTACAGAGGCCAGGGGGTGATGAATGCCGATCACAGGAGCGGAAAAGTCTCGCTGTGCATTCCACCCGGCGAAATAGGGGCGATAACTCCGAGGTATAGCGCACTGCCCCTCCGGGATTCCTGGTACGACACCTGTAATGCGCAGTAAGCACATGTCATGATCCTCGTTGTAAGCAACGAGCTCGGCTCCTGAAAGCGTTTGCTCCTCTAGACCATTGATGAGCGGATCTCCCGTGGGGCTAAAGTAGTTAAAGAAAAAGATTGTCCGCTCTGCACTCTCCCGTACATAGGCGAGGTCCTGACTATGCTTGTAGCTCCCATTGAGACAGTGCGCTGCTGTCAGGACAAGAGCCGACCCATCCTGGCGGCTATTATTGATCAAGGTCGCAGAGGAAAACGATTTCCCACGTACTACCATGAGCAGTTCACTGCGAGCAATGCTCTCCACCTCGGGATGCTTAACCGTAGCGTCGGCACATGTCAAGCTTTGTATTGTAAACCACGGCTCACCGGCTTTCTTTTGGCCTCCGATAGGTGCGGGGAGCTCCACCCCTACGTTAGGGGAGAGGATCGCAGTTGTGACTCCAGAGAGCTGCCATGGGAGTGGACACTTCTCCCCCGATGATGGGTAATAATAGATAGCCAATAACTCGCCATAGAGTGGAGCCGTAGTCAAGGTGTGTGACGAGGCATTGTTATTTGCATCGGTAAATGCTCCGCGGATCTCGCCCTCCTCGTTGGATATCAGGAGTATATCTCCGCTTCTTAGGTCATAATTGTCGAAGTAAAGGGTGTTCCACCCGACCTCCTCCAGTCGCAGGCTCCCTCTCCATACGGCAGCTCCCGAGGAGGTTGAGATCCACTCTCCCCACAGCTCATCTTGAGGAAGCTGATTATACTCTAAGGTCTGTAGCTCTAGAGTCCGTAGCCCAGAGGGGAGCTCTTCTCCCGACACCTGTAGCCCTGAGGTCGGATTAGAGCGACCTGTAGAGAGTAGACAGTATGGAGTCTCGGAGCTACGTAGTGCTGTAACACCCTTGGTCAGATCGCTTATTAGTGCAGCCGGTAGTGGTGCGGAGAGCTGTGCGACAGCAGGGAAGATTTGTGAGATTAGCAGTAAGGCTCCCCATAGGAAAAGGGCCTGCAGGGAGCGCAGGCGTGGAGTGCCGATCGTGGGGGTATTGGGTCTATACATAGCTATGGTCGGGAATATCGTCCCAAAGGTACGAAAAAATGAGTCCAGCGTCTTCCTTGTACAATCTGCCTAGTGCGAAGAGTTATTACGGAGTCTACAACAAATCATTACGGTGTAGCTTGTCAATAATTCCCGAGAAGTCAAATGCTTACTCCGGAGTAGTCAATCGTTTGTTCCGGGACTATGGATTGTCTGCCCCGTCACACTTTTTGAGTCTTATGGTGATTTGTGCATGGAGCTTACGAGGAGTGAGATCTGAGCAGATATGTACGATTTGAGGACTCCTGCCCATTTGGTCATTCATTTGGTAATGTCGCCCTGCGATACCCTCGATGCACTGTGATAGTCTTGCCACAGATCGCTGTCTTTGGGGAGGAGATTGCGAATGTCGTATGGGGTGTATTGGTCGCTATCTAGTTTGCTTTTCGTAACTTTGAGCGATTTTATCAAGGTATAAGGAAATAGAAAACACGTAAATCGACGAACTTTATGATCAATCCGGTCAACAAAACAATCACCCTACCCGATGGGCGAACCATCACCATCGAGACGGGTAAGCTTGCAAAGCAAGCTGACGGTGCAGTTACCGTAACTATGGGCTCTACAGTACTGCTAGCTGCAGTCACCGCCGCCAAAGAGGCAAAGCCTGATGTGGACTTTATGCCTCTACAAGTAGAGTATAAGGAGAAGTTTTCAGCCATTGGGCGATTCCCGGGAGGCTTTACACGCCGTGAGGGACGTGCGTCTGACTATGAGATATTGACCTGTCGCCTTGTAGACCGCGCCTTGCGCCCACTCTTCCCAGACGACTACCATGCCGAGGTTTATGTAAATATCATCCTCTTTTCGTCTGATGGACAGGATATGCCAGACGCATTAGCCGGTCTAGCAGCTTCTGCTGCTTTGGCGGTCTCAGACATACCTTTCGGTGGTCCTATCAGTGAGGTGCGCGTAGCACGTGTCGGTGGGCAGTTCATTATTAATCCAACCTTCGAGCAGCTAGAGAGGGCTGATCTAGATTTAATGGTCGCAGCCACTCTAGATAACATAATGATGGTCGAGGGCGAGATGGATGAAGTGCAAGAGAATGAGATGCTAGAAGCCATCAAAGTTGCTCATGAGGCAATCAAAGTACAGTGCCAAGCTCAGCTAGATCTGTCAGCAGCTGTTAACAAACTCACGAAGCGCGAGTACCCCGAGGAAGTGCAAGATGAGTCTCTCCGAAAGCGTATGCAAAGAGATCTATATGACAAGATCTACCAAGTGGCAACCTCTGGTACGGATAAGCATGCCCGTAGCGAAGCTTTTACCACCATTATGGAGGAGTTTAAGGGGCAGTTTACAGAAGAAGAGCTAGAGGAGAAGGGGCTTCTCATAGATCGCTACTATCATGATATGGAGAAGGCAGCTATGCGCCGCATGATACTCGACGAGGGCAAGCGCCTTGATGGACGCCGTACAGACGAAATACGTCCTATCTGGATCGAGACAGATTGCCTGCCGGGGCCTCACGGATCGGCGGTCTTTACACGTGGTGAGACGCAGTCGCTCTCGACAGTAACCCTTGGGACTAAGAGCGATGAGAAGCTCGTGGATGATGTGCTGAACTATGGTAAGGAGCGATTTCTACTACACTATAACTTCCCTCCATTTTCAACAGGTGAGGCAAAGGCTTCTCGCGGTGTCAGCCGCCGTGAGATAGGGCATGGTAATCTAGCACACCGGGCCCTCAAGCGCATGATCCCCGATGATTACCCCTACGTGGTACGAGTCATGAGCGATATCCTTGAGTCTAACGGATCCTCCTCCATGGCGACAGTCTGTGCTGGTACTCTCGCACTACGTGATGCTGGTGTGCAAATGAAAAAACCAGTATCTGGTATCGCCATGGGACTAATCAGTGAAAACAGGGGGGCGAACTATGCCATCCTCTCAGATATCCTGGGAGATGAGGACCACCTAGGCGACATGGACTTTAAGGTAACTGGTACCCGAGATGGAATTACTGCAACTCAGATGGATATTAAGGTAGACGGTCTGAGCTACGAGATCCTGGCTAAGGCGCTAGCACAGGCCAAAGCAGGGCGCTTGTATATCCTAGGCAAGATCGAGGAGGCACAACCCGAAGCTCGTCCAGATCTGAAACCTCATGCACCTCGTATCGAGACACTGCGTATTGGTAAGGAGTTTATCGGCGCAGTTATTGGACCGGGCGGTAAGATCATCCAGGGTATCCAAGAGAAGAGTGGCGCGACAGTCAACATAGAAGAGGTGGATAACTGCGGGATTGTAGAGATAAGTAGCTCCAATAAAGAGTCTCTTGACGCGGCTCTTGCTATGGTACGAGCCATCGTCGCTACACCAGAGGTCGGTGAGGTCTATAAGGGTACGGTCTCTTCTGTTATGCCTTATGGATGCTTTGTACAGTTTATGCCTGGCAAGGATGGTCTATTGCACATTAGTGAAATCGACTGGAAACGGTTTGCTACGATAGAGGAAACGGGTCTCAAAGAGGGAGATACGATCGATGTTAAGCTGATAGAGATTGACTCTAAGACGGGCAAATTTAGCCTTTCTCACAAGGCTCTCCTGCCTAAACCCGAGGGTTATGTAGAGCCAGAGCGCCGTCCCCGTCGTGAGCACCGTGAAGATGGAGAGCGACCAGAGCGTCGTCCCCGTCGCGGGCACCGTGATGAGGAGTAATTAATATCCTCAGGCTCATAACAAATAGAGCTTGGAGAGAGTTAATCTGTCACGGGTCGCAAGAGAGCCTATCCCATATCAATACAAGTGCCATGTGGGGTGTCTCTTGTGGTTAGTGGCAGATTCTATTTGCTGATATGCTCGTCCTTTGAGGAGATTGAGGAATGTGGGGTGTATGAGATCTGTAATGGCTTTTTTAGGTTTAGTAAATCTTGCTTTTTGACTTACGCAAATTCTTTGATCCGAGATCGTACCGCCCAATAAAGCTTTTTGCATATCTTTGCGGAGTGATAGACTCATATGATTTAGTACTCCGGTGGCAATAGATGAGACGTCGGATATCCTTCCTCTTTTGTTTCCTGTAGGCTAAATAGTAATAATCTCGTATTTAGACCTAGTAGTATGTCTACTCGTTTCTCCAATACAAAGCAAAATTTCCTTGCTCCCTTTGTGACGATGGTGATCATGATGACTGTCATCGGATTTATCACGAGCATCAATCAGCAGTTTCAGGCACCTATACAGAGCGCTTACTTACATTCTGCAGGGGCGTGGAGTAATAGTTTTGCGACACTTCTGATCTTTGCTTTTTTTCTCTCCTATCTCGTGTTGGGTCCATCCTCAGCACATTGCGTGGAGAGACATGGCTATAAGATGACGATCGTGAGAGGGTTGTTAATGCTTGCAGGAGGTATCTTGCTTTTCATCTTGTCTGCACTCCTCTTTATGTATAGTCCATCATGGATTACTCTCTCTGATACGGTGCAGATACCGGTGAGTTACTTGATATTTCTCTTGGGGTCATTTGTCTGTGGTGCCGGAATTACCTTTATGCAGTCGTCTGTCAATCCATATTTAATTGCCTGTGCAGTGCCTGGGACTTCAGCAGTCCAGAGACAAAATATAGGAGGAGTGGGTAACTCGACGATGACTATGTTAGCTCCACTTTTTGTCTCTATGGTTATCTTTGGTGGAGTATCGGACCTGAAAGACCTACCCATCCAAGAGATAATCCTCCCGATGGTGATACTTATGGGTGTCGTTTTACTTCTATCATACATTGTCAAGCGACTACATGTTCCAGACATCGAGGGTACCACAACGTCAGAGGATTCTCAGGTCAGCTTTACTAGTGTGTGGCGCATACGTCGTGTACGGCTGGGCTGCTTGGCACTGTTTTGCTATGTCGGTGTAGAGGTCTGCATAGGAAGTAATATTATACTGTATGGGAAAGAGGATCTGGGGATCTCTTATCAGACTGTAGCGCTTTATGCAACACTCTATTGGAGTGCAATGCTATTGGGACGCTTCGTCAGTAGTTTCTTCAGCCGGGTGACAGATCGCACTTTATTGTGGACGAGTTCGCTAGTAGCCGCTATACTCATCTTTCTGGCGATCATATCTCGTAATCCTTACTGGCTGATTGCCGTGGGGTTATTCCACTCAGTCATGTGGGGTGCGATATATTCATTAGCTCTTAAGGAGCTGGGACGCTATGCGACAAAAGCTTCGGGCCTTCTCCTAATGGGGCTTGTCGGAGGAGCATTGATACCATTCTTACAGAGCCTACTTGCGGATCTCTTTGGTGGTTATGAGTACACATGGTTCCTGGTTTCTGCAGGTGAGTTGTATATGTTTTATTATGCTTTATGGGGCTCTAAGATCAGGGCATCTCAGGATTCTAAATAATCGACCTATTCACTTTAAATACATATATAGGAAATATGAAAAAGTTTATGCTGATCGCAGCTGCTGGTCTACTGCTAGTAGCTTGTAACACGGAGAAGAAAGACACAACCACAGCTACAGAAGACTCTACTGCTATAGAGGCTCCCGTTGTTGCAGAGTCTGACGTCCTCAACTACGAGTCTACGGATGGCAAGCAGCATTTTGAGGTAAGCTTTATGGATGAGGCTCGTGACTCTATGAAGCTTGTCAACGTAGAGGAGAGTGTTTTTTATCTAATGAAGCACGCTGTTAGTGCCGATGGTGCTAAGTGGGAGGATGAGAATGGCAACTACTTCTGGACAAAGGGTGAGGAGTTTTACTTTGGCCAGGGGGACAAGCAGCTCTGTGAGGGACACCTAGTCTCTGCTCCTGCTGAAGAGCCCGCTGCTGAGTAATCTCTAGAGCACTTTCTAATCATGCGGAGACTAACTGATGATCTCATTGGTTGGTCCCCGTATGTCATTTTATAGGTAAGCGGCTTTATTGGTAGCGATCTCATGACAGCATATCTAAAGCGATGGTGGACTTCGTTGGGGCATAGTGTACACTCACCTAGAGCTTTTCGGATGATCACACTAGTCTTAGACCAGAGAGACGTGACATATTACCCAGAGCATTTTAAGAAGATGATAGGAGAGTCAGACCTACCCGACCACTCGACACAGCAGTTAGCACTACAGATGCTGCATGAGTGGCCACTGACAAGGCTTATTAGAGACGACGAGATCTCGACAGTATCTTGTGATCATGCGCTCATCATGTGGCGAGGGGGATTGCTGTCACAGGCTCCATGGGATACAGAGTCTGTGCTGTGGCATATGGGTCGAGAGGTCCCCAAGGAATTTCTACAGCGAGAAGCTGGGATTATGGTCGATTACGCTAGAGGGCAGCTGCTATTGCTAGATCATAAGTTGCCTTATCAAAACTTCTGGACACGGATCCGGCGGTGACCGATGTCAAATGAACAAACCCTAAGGACAAGAATATGAAGAAAAGTGGCGTGTACACTCGCCGTGGCGATGACGGTACGACGAGTCTAGTAGGGGGAGAGAGAATCTCCAAGGGTCACTTACGTCTTGAGTGTTATGGTACTGTCGACGAACTTAATAGTCATATAGGAGTCTTGCTTGCCGAGGAGCTGACAGATGATATACACGACTTCCTATTGCGATTGCAGCATATCCTCTTTAACGTGGCTGGGAGCCTAGCCACCCCACCTGACCAAGAGGAGTATCTGGCAGCTATGCAGATTAAGACTTTAGACATAGAGCGGTTAGAATATAAAATAGACGAGTTGGACTCCAAGCTCCCTAAGCTCAGAGAGTTTGTCCTGCCATCCGGCGGGCGGACATGTGCCCTTTGCCATGTCTGTCGTACAGTCTGCCGTCGTGCGGAGCGCAATATATATCGTTTGCGAGAGGAGAGTCGGGTGAATGATCTCATCGTGAAGTTTATCAATCGACTGAGTGACTTCTTTTTTGTCCTAGCGCGTGCGGAGGCGCTCCGGACAAATGGGACGGAAGTAACTTGGAATAGGGGCTATAGTACACTCTAATTAATACCCCTCTCCAATGTAGGCATCTAGGTGAGAAGCCCCGGGAGCAGACCATAGGATCTCTCACAGGGATGAGGATTTCCCATGCTCAAGAACTTGGGCGCGGTGAATTCTTGTCGATGGACTTTAGGTTAAGGTAAATTACCGGGTAGCGATAAAAATCTTGGTGCTCTTTTTTATTTTGAGCTACTTCGGGTAGTATCAATTGATGAATACAAATATGTGTACGCCATTTATGGGGGATGCTTGTCGCTGTAAAGAGTCCGTGAGGATAAAATCCTTGTAATAGAGAGGGTATTACACCGGAATATCCGATCAACCATCCCGGGGTGCTCATTTCATTATTCCGGAATAAACATTTTGCAACTTGGGAATTATTCCCAGATTATACGGTAGAAATAAAGAGCATTCTCCCGAGAGGATCTGAGAGGATATCCGATCAGACAGCATAGATAGGGGTGCTTGTATTACATTCTTTTGTGTAACTTTGCGCTATACACGGTGACGAGATGATCCATGATGAGCAACAACAGATAGAGATCTTGTATCGGAATGCCATGCGTCTCATCGAGCAGCGAGATCAGCTGCGACAAGAGATCGAGGTGCAACGTGCAGAGATAACAGATCTCAGGGCACATCTTAGCGAACAGCGTGCCGAGTTGGAGATGCTGGAGAGTCGTAATAGGCAGCTCCTTATGTCGCGGGCTCTGATCGTCAGTGGTACAGATATGGGTGTCGCTAAGGAACGATTAACCCAGATGATCAAACAAATGGACCAAAGTATAGCTCTCCTGGAGCTTCCAAATAGTACAGATACTGTACAACCTCAGTAGTGGCACGGAAGGATCAGCAGATTCAAGCGACTCCTAGCAGAGGAGATGAGATGCAGAGTATCACCCTGCTCATAGATGGTGTTAGTATCCCTATTGATGTGCTGCGGAGCGAAGAGCCTTATTATCGGCGTGCACAGCATACTATGATGGCTCTAATTAAGAAGTATAGGACAGCTTATCCCCAGCCTTTAGAGACAGGAGATCCCTTGCATTGGTTGATGGCAGCTGTAGATATAGCCGTGCAGTGCGAGATGCTAAGGGAGAGTCGCGAGGCGGTAACTCTGCTAGAGCGGGTTGCTGAGGTTAATGCCTTGCTGGAGCGAGAGCTCTAAATCTTACTGAGCGAGTTATCATTGGGGCAATTTGTTAGATATCTGCTGTTTATTCCTGTGGTGATGAACCAAATATCTCTATCAGTTGTAGCAAAATATAGAGACATATTAGCAGGTACACACTTAAGTAAGAATGATTTATGCAGATTAGCATATACTTATTGATCCTATTTTTATTGCTCGCTCTCGTCGTAGGAGGCGGTATTGTCTGGTTTGCTCTAATGTACATGTACAAGCAGCGCGCCAGGCAGATTCTGCAGACTGCGGAGCATAAGGCAGAAAAAGTAATCCTCGAGGCACACAAAGCAAAGACGGAAGAGCTTTGCGAAGCGAACGATATTCTAAACAAAGCGAAGCAGGACGCCGAGCTGATTAAGCAGCAGAAGGTGATCGAGGCTAAGGAGTACGCCCTCCAGCTCAAGGGTGAGCTCGAGGAGCGCCTAGCAGATCGCACGGCACAGGTACAAAGTCGTGAGGTGACGCTACAGCAATTGGAGCAAACACTCACGGCACGCACTAAGCAACTAGAGGATGCTACGAGAGAGCTAGAGATAGAGCGTAAGCAGATGGCTCATCAGGAGCAGAGAGTGAGCCAACAGCAACAGGAGCTCGACCAAATCATTCATACGCAGCAGGCCAAGCTGGAGGAGATCGGAGGGCTCTCAGTTACACAAGCCCGTGAGCAGCTCGTAGAGTCTCTCCGCATGGAAGCCCGTGATCAGGCAGCTGCCTACACGGCAGAGATGCTGGAGGAAGCAAAGATGAATGCATCACAAGAGGCTCGACGCCTCATCGTGTCTACCATACAGCGTATAGCAACAGAGACAGCTGTTGAAAACTCGGTTTCTGTATTTCATATAGATAACGATGAGGTCAAGGGTCGTATCATAGGTCGTGAGGGCCGTAACATCCGAGCTCTAGAAGCTGCTACGGGGGTTGAGATTATTGTAGATGACACTCCAGAGGCTATCGTTCTTTCAGCTTTTGACCCCGTGCGCCGCGAGATAGCTCGCCTGGCTCTCCATCAGTTGGTGCAAGATGGTCGTATCCATCCAGCTCGCATCGAGGAAGTCGTCGGCCGTGTCAGTAAGCAGATCGAGGAGGAGATTGTAGAGACGGGTAAACGCACGATCATAGATTTGGGTATCCATGGCATGCATCCAGAGCTCGTGCGCCTAGTGGGTAAGATGAAGTATCGCTCTTCCTATGGGCAGAACCTCCTACAGCACGCCCGTGAGACAGCTAATCTCTGCGCAGCGATGGCCTCTGAGCTAGGTCTAAATGCCAAGAAAGCACGCCGGGCAGGTCTACTACATGATATAGGTAAGGTGTCTGATGAGGAGCCGGAATTGCCACACGCTATCCTCGGTATGAAGATCTGCGAGAAGTATAAGGAGAAGCCCGATATCTGTAACGCTGTCGGTGCCCATCATGAGGAGATGGAAATGGAGTCAATCATAGCGCCTATCGTGCAGATCTGCGACTCTATCAGTGGTGCTAGACCGGGGGCTCGTCATGAGATTGTAGAGGCCTACATCAAGCGTCTCAAAGATCTTGAGCAGCTTGCCCTATCGTATCCTGGCGTTGTGAAGACTTATGCGATACAGGCGGGTCGTGAGCTTCGTGTCATAGTAGGAGCCGATGAGATAGATGATCAGACAACGGCGACGCTCTCCGCTGATATAGCTCACAAGATACAGACGGAGATGACCTACCCAGGGCAGGTAAAGATAACGGTCATTAGAGAGACTCGCGCCGTGAGTTATGCCAAGTAGTCGGCTTCTGCCACTGATCAGTTGAGAGACACTACGCAATGAGATCTTATTGGGATGCCTCTCGGACAGAGAAGATGTAAGTGCGAGGAACTAGAGTATAGCCGAGAGACGGATGCAGCGTAAGATAATCTCCACGCTGGATAGGTATGTTTTTATCCAGTTTGTCGCCACGTACTTTTTCTCCATTGTCCTCATCCTGGCAGTGGCGATAGCCTTTGATGTGACGGAAAAGCTGGATAAGCTCCTACAGCCAGAGGTCCCCCTGTCGGCAATTATCTGGAGCTATTATGGCAACTTTGTGCCTTATTATGCCAATTTGTTCAGCCCTCTATTTGTTTTTATAGCGGTTATTTACGTGACTACACGGCTAGCTGAGCACAGTGAGATCATTGCAATACTCAGTTGTGGCATGAGCTTCCGGAGACTTCTCAAGCCGTACATGCTGGGAGCGGCGGTGATCGCAGCCCTGACGTTCGTCTTAAGTAGCTTTATTATACCTCCGGGGAATAGGATCCGCATAGACTTCCAGAATAGATATATCAAGGACAAGCGCATTACCTTTGCCAATACGGTACAGATGCAGGTGGCCCCAGAGACCTTTATGTTTATGTCCTATTATAATGATGAGAGTAAGATCGGGTATACCTTTTCGATGGATTGTTTTGAAGGGAAGGATCTGAAAAGCCGTATGATGGCGAATAGCATTGTCTACGACACGCTCCACAACTGGCAGCTTCAGGACTATACGATCACCTATTTTGGGGATCGTCAGGATACCCTTCGGAGGGGCGACAAGCTAGATACGATCATCCCGATAACCCCCAAGGACTTCCTTGTCACAGAGGGAGATGTCGAGATCCTCACAACTCCGAGGCTCTATACTTCTATCCAGCAACAACAGCAACGGGGGGCACCGACACAGCTTTACGCCATCGAGCTTCATAAGCGCATAGCTATGATACCGGCTTCTTTTATTTTGACTCTGATGGGTGTTTCTCTCTCGGCACGTAAGCGCAAGGGAGGTATGGGCTTATCGCTTGCCGTGGGCTTGTCGCTTAGCTTTATTTATATTCTCTTCATGACGGTCACCTCTTCCTTTGCCGTTACGGGTGCGATGTCCCCCATGTCTGCCGCATGGCTCCCAAATTTAGTCTACTTAGTTATCTCATTCATTTTGTATAGGCTTGCACCTCGGTGAGCTAAAAGGAGGGGAGGATTTTTACGATGTCTAGGAGTGGTATTGTGAGTTTTTTGTCTTGCTCCTTTTTCGCTATATTTGCCTTCGGACGAGTACGGAGTTATGCTTCCTTTATTGCCAAGCTAGATGAACCTAATAACGACTTTGTGGCGAGTGAATTTCATACGAATGTTGGCGCTATGTATACAGTGTGCAAGCATATTTCTTACGGCTTGTGTACGGGTGTCATGGCAGTATGACCGCTCTCCGTCTACGCAACCTCATCTCTCTGTCGACACGATACGCCTCGACACACTCTATAGTACTCGCTCCTCGACGACACATCGCGTCATGCTCTATAATCCTCATAGGGATGCGTTATTACTTGATGAGATATCTTTGCTCAGCAGGGGGACAAAAGGTTACCGCATTAATGTCGATGGGCATAGTGGAGTCAAAGTGCAGGGCATTGCATTACCTCCCGGAGATAGCATTTACATTTTCATTGAGGGGACCTTTACTGTCGGGGACTCTGACCTTCCCACATTGATTACAGACTCGCTGCTGTGGGTCTGCAATGGGGAGACTCACTATACTCGCGTCGAGGGATATAGGCAAAATGTTACCATCTTGCCTTCTGGGCTGCACATTACTCGGGACACTCTTTGGAGTGCAGAGCGACCATATCTCGTTGCGGATAGCGTCACGGTCGATCCTGGCGCTCGGCTCACAATTGTTGAGGGAGGGCATCTCTTGATGCCGTTAGGGGGACGTATCATTGTTCGAGGGGCTTTATCTCTGCTGGGCTCTGCTTCTCGTGGCATTCTTATTGAGGGTATTAGACGAGACTATCTGACCCCCGGCGTATCCTACCGCAGGCTTCCTAATCAGTGGGATTGTATATGCTTTACGGCGGAGAGTCAGGGCAATGAGTTGCGCTATACAACCGTTTGCAATGGGCAGAAGGGACTTATCTTTGAGACTACGACCAGCAGTACGGCGGAGCGTCTGACCCTTCTCTCGAGTAGTATTACGAATATGGGTGAGACTGCGTTGGCACTTACTGGCGGACGCTATAGACTGCGCACCTGTGAGCTGAGTAATGCAGGTGGTTCATGCCTGACATTGGAGTACGCCTCTGTAGAGGCTGAGCACCTTACCATAACGAGTGAATATCTCTTTGATCATCGCTTGAGCCCGGCTCTATATGTTGGGAAGGGTAGCCGCCTAAGGATGGTCAATAGTATCGTGGATGGTCGGCAGACTGTTGCTCAGGAGAGTGACACTTTGCGGCGCTCTGGAGAGGTGGCATGGCATCCCTCCCTGACGGCAGAGCAGATACGGCTTGAACAGTGTTACTTACGGCTTGAGCAAGACAGTGTTGCCGCAGACAAGCTCCTCAGAAGTCTCTTCCCCAGTTGCCATCGAGCGAGAGGGCATTTTGTGGATACTTACTGGATGCTTGGTAAGGATTATCAGGACCGTCATCGGAAAGAAAAGAAGTACCACTTCCACTTTGACTATCATCCAGTCGTGACGGCAGGTCTTCAGGAACTCTCACCATTGGCTCCTGAAGGATGTGCCCTTGATCGTATGGGTGTGCCAAGAGTGACGAATGAGCAGGGAGGCTACACGCTGGGGGCCTATGAGGCACTCCCGGTAAATACTACATCTGGATTGATAAGACCCAGGGGGAAGACTGAATAAAGACTCTTCGATAAAAAGATGTCAGATCGATCAATAGTCATTAGCCGTCCGGTTTTTTAGGCGTACTAAGTAGCTTTTATACGGAGCTGTCTTCTTGTATATGCGGATATTCTATCAGAATGGATACCCCACGGCGAGGTGATAGCCGAGGGAGTTGGCGAATTTGGGTAGATTATAGTACCCCCGACGGGAGGTGGCGAAGGGGAGGTGCAGCCCGATACCCACATCAAAGCGTATGACGAGAAAGCTCAAATCATAGCGTAGCCCAAAACCACTGCCAAGAGCTAGCTGATGTAAGAAGTCACGGATCCCTCGAATTTCTTGGAGAGCCCCCCCTGGACGATTTCTGTCAGGGCGGAGCAACCATACGTTACCGGAGTCGAGAAAGAGTGCCCCGTGCAGATCGCCAGCTAGACGAAAGCGATACTCGGCGTTCATTTCTAACTTAAACTCTCCCGTCTGATCCATAAAAGCATAGCGACTATTGCCTGGCTCAAATCGTCCTGGACCTATACTGCGCACCGTAAAGGCTCGGATGCTATTAGCACCCCCTACATAAAACTGCTCACTATATGGTGCCACTGTCATATTCCCAAAGCTGTAGATGGCGCCAATATCGGTACGGAGTGCTACGCTTTGATTGCGATCGATGCCCAGTGTGTAGCGGAGCTCTGCAGTGCCCTTGACAAACTGTGCGAAGGGAACCCCCAGCAGACGCTTGGTCTCATTGTAATGATCCCCCCCAAGGGTATAAAAACTATTGAGCAGATTACCCGCCTCAGAGATGGATAGATCCACATGCAGGTGATGATTCCCCTGACCCGTGAAAATGTTATCAAAGGTATAGCGGTAGCCCATCTGTGGTATAAGCTGACTGCGCAAGCTAAGTCCTAGGAGTGGATTGTCGGTGATGATGCGATTGAAGCTCTCCGACTGCCGTGCAAGACGGTTGAATTGGATGCGTAGAGGCGTGATGATATGCTGCTGCTGAGCATTGCTTACACTGTAGCTTGTCGAGAGCCCAAACGAGGTGATCTGGAAGTAGCTCGCTCGATTGAGTCTGGAGGTTGAGAGTGTATAGATACTCTCAACCGTATGTGTGTAATGTAGATCATATACCCAGGGAAGCAGAAGGTGGGGAGCTTGGAGATTGAGATTTGCCCCCGCCTCGTAACTATTGACGTCTGAGAGTGAAAGGTCTCTGTCACTACGGGTACGATTGGTCCGCCACTCATAAGACCCGTAGAGGTCGAGAGATAAGCGCTCGCCCCCACCGAAAAGGTTGAGACGCCCTAAGGAGAGCTTTAAGCCGGGTCCGATGAAGTTGTTTGACTTGCTCGTGAAGACTCCCTCTAGATTCGAATTCCACGGTTTCTCCAGCTCCGCAGTGATATAGAGGTCAAGGAGATTGTGTAGTGTGTCTCGGGCAATGAACTGCATATCTACATATGAAAAGGCTCCTAGACCTAGCAGGGATTGGCGTGTGGACTGTTCGAGAGACTGTGCATACAAACCTCCTGAATGTAGCTGTATTCTATTAGCAAAGACGGCTGGGCGCACCCTTAATTGATCTTTATAGTGTATGGTTATTCCTGCGAACTGGAGGCTATCTGGCAAACTCTGTCTGTCCTCCTCCGTGAGTAAAACATGTACGGTCCCAATTTTCCACGGCTCGAAGGTGTAGCTTGGATAACCGCTTCTCTCACGCACACGCAGACAGATCTTACCTGGACTGGTCACCGTGTCTACCTGATAGATGAGTAGCTCCGGATCATAGTAGTAATATCCATGATCTCTCAGGTGTGAGACTAGCATGTCGCGATCTTGAAGAATCTTGCCAAAGTCAAATTGGTCTCCTATGCGGAGCTTGGATTCTTGCTTATGATCGAGCAGCTCCCCATCAGCGAGCAACCAAGGCTCCATAAAACTGATGCTGTCATAGCAGTACGGGACTCCCAGAGATGCGGTGTAGTAGACCCGTGCCTGGAGCGAGTCGCCTGGAGCGTATCCCAAACTATCGGTCACTACTGCGTCAAAGTACCCATGCTCATGGAGGATATATCTGGATTGTTGAGCTCGAACATCAGGGCGTACATCACTGATTAGCTTAGGCTCCTCGGCAAAAAGTTTGTAGAGTCTCTTACCAATCCAAGTGCTGTCATTAGCAAAACCATTGTAAAACCAGAGTCCGATTGGGATGCGAAAACGAGAGCGTGCGCTCCCGAAGAAAGCATCATTAGGGGGTACATTGAGGACTTTCTCTACATCTGAGATAGCACGGTCGGCAGAAGTACTTCTGTCATTGGTTACAATCTGCGTCTTGCCGGTACCTATATATAATATCTCTCCCTCGGGTATATGTTGTGTTACGGAGCAACTACTCACCAAAAGAAGTGTACCGACTAAGAGAAGTAAAGGGTACGTAAAGCCTAGAGAGCTGGAAGTATGAGTCATCGCTGTCGGGGATGAGAGGGTGAGATCTGGGAGCCCATAGAGGCTGGCGACTGTATAGAGTCAAGGAATGTGGAGGGAATTGAGAGCGAGTCGTAGGAGATAAGGGAGGCTCCTCGACCTTTTTTGATCTGCTGCTTACGCCACCATAGATAATTGCGAGGGTCTAAAAGGTCGATAAAGTTGCGAGCCTTGAGTTTGACAAGATAACCCACTCCAGTCTCAGAGACAACACCCTCGAGGATATTGTCGTTGTTACGACGATGGAAGAGTGTGACATACTGCCTCCCAGCTTCGTCGAGACGGTACTCAAAAGTGACATTGTCAATAAAAGTCTGCTCATAGTTCGTCGGGAGATTGCCAGAGGCTACTCGTCCTCCAATGACGAAGCGTATGCGATCGTCTAGGAAGCGACGACTAAAGCTGTAGGTATAATTTGTCTGCTGTAGCTGTGATTGGTCGTATCCTCCCAGCTCCATCCCGAGCGATAGACTAGTACCCTGGAGTAGTTTGCCTGTTAGATTGTTGAGCTCACTCATAGCCACAGAACTTAGGACCTGCTCGACGGATATTTGTCTTAGATCAGACGCGAGGAAAGTGCCGGAGACAAGCATTGCAACAGCTTGCTTACCACGCTCCTCCTCACTCATAGCAGACAATTTGTTTTGAGTGCTTAGATCTTCTGGAGCTGCTAAGTCAAAGGATAGAGTTAGATCATTTAGATTTTCATCGGCTTTTATGGATACCTCAAAGTCTACCTTATGACTACGATCACCCTCGGTCACGTCGGCTCGGAGCTTTTGAGATGCAATAAAGTGGAGGTATGGATCCATCAGATTGCCACTCCACACGAGATAACTTTCATGATCTATATCGAAGTGTCTCCGCCCTACGACGGGAAATTCGTATTGCACCTCTCCTCCGTTGAAGTCATATCGTCCTACTAGACTCATCATGCCTAGTGGTGGATATTTGAGCCTTAGATCACCACCGCCTTGTATACGTATATAGTCTTCCCCTCGAGGGGATAGGTCGACTCCTATTTGGACGGCGGGCTCGATGAGTAGAGCCACGGACAAGTCCATCCGCCCGAGGGATTGCTTAGGAGCTTCAGTAATCTGTCTCTGACTTGTAGTATCGGATAGATTGACAAAGTCTACAACGCCCGACATATTGTTCTGAGCTTTGATAGCTGCTTGAGATAATACATAGGTTGCATTAGTGCCACCGTGTAGCGTTACAGAGCCACGCACTTGAGGTGCTGTTAGAAATCCTTGTACTCTAAGATCCGCAGACAGGACTGCTCGACCATAAATGGATTGTTGGTACTGATGCTTACTGTCTATCACTTGAGCATGGTCGGCATACAGGTGTAGATCGCTCTTGAGAGCCTCAGGACCAAAGAGAGATAGCCAGCCGTCGAGATAGATAGAAGTCTTTTCCCCTTCAAGTGTTAGTCGATAATTGTCGAGCGCTAGTCGACTATTTCGGATAGATAGATGGTGCTTGTCAAGAAGGTACTTATTCCCCGTCATGGCAAGAGTTATAGAGCCATCAGTGATATGGGGAGTCCCGTTGAGGATCGGGCTCTCAGGCGTCCCTGTTATAGAGAATGCCCCGTCAAGTGTCCCAGCTAGACTGATGAGATCACTACTCAAAAAAGGATTTGCGAGGTATAGGGGGAATGCTCTGAAGGAAGCCTCCATGTCGAGAGTCCCTTTTCTCCCGAGAGAATGATAGATACCATCGGCGGTAAGGGCTAGATCTCCATTGCTGCTCACCTGGGCTGTGACGTAATGTGAGTTATTGTCTCGAGGTTCGTAAAAGAATGCCACACTTACACTCCCTAAGTCACCATCTTGATAAGTCATCTTATTTACTGAGAGATCTCCGGTAGCGCGGTACAGGTTGCCGAGGCGCTCGATGCGGACGTCCATAAATGCGCGTCCGCTCATACGAGGCAGACGGAGTATACGAGTTAAATCTCCCAGCTCCAGACGTTGTACATTGCAGAGTAAGCTTTGTGTACTAGTAGACTCGTCTAGCTCGCTGTGTAGCGTTAGTTGTGTGCCTCTAGGGCTGATTAGCTCAAGATTGGCAAATATCTGGTTGTCTTTGCGGAAGTAAAAAAGAGCGTTCCCCTCGTTGACGTGTAAGAGCTCTCCAGCGATATATATATCCTTGTCGGAGATGTTGAGCCCAAAGCCATTTTTATTGTAGTATCCACTGGCACCTAAACTATAGTATAGCTCATGGTCTCTAAGCCAGTCCAGATCAAGACTCATGGCTACGAGATCCGTCTGTACCGATCCGATGATCTGATAGGGCATTTGATTAGAGCGTCTACCCCCTTTAAGGCTCAAGTCTACTTGTAGGAAGGAGTGCGTATAGTGCTTGCCTAGTCCCTTCGATTCAAATTGGTTTGAGAGATCGTATAGGAGCAAAGGCCTCATTGCTTCTGAGGGGAGCTGCTGGCTTACATGAGTCAGACGATCGATTAGTACGGGCCTATCTAGAGACAGTGTAGATAATTGGAGTAGAGCTTTATCACATCGTAGTGTATCGTATTGGAGGTCGTATAGTTGCACTTGTCCACTAATCCCTTGTTTAGGACTTGTGTGCAGATCGGCTTCAAGGGACTCTACGGATACTCCATGCGTCTGCAATAGAGATCGCAACGGATGCCGTGCTCCTATGTGGGCTGTCAGATGTGCTCTCGGCAGTGTACGGAGCAAATCGCTATAGGTCGTCAACTGCGGAGCATCAAAGCGATATCCCTCTATCCATTGAGAGACCCCTGCTATGGAGGTCAAAAGCTCCTTCATCCCCTCCTGTGCCGTCACGTGTAAGTCTAAGTTGCTCTCTTTGATCCGCACTACTATTTGCGATGTGTCGCTGTATAGACTCAGACTTAGATGGTCGCTTTGTATCTGCTGGGACCCGGTCATGAGGTCAATCTTAGCCAGCTCGCCATCGAATTTATGTGTCTCTGCAAAGTCGCTATACAGCTGAGCCGTCAATCTCATATGACCCTCTAGGATGCTATCACTTAGTCCCATGCGCTTTAGGTCTAAGTGAGAGAGGGCTAGATCTATCTTCCCGTCAAAAGAGGGACTACCCTCTGCTACGGAAAGGTCGCCATACAACGAGCTCTCTAGCTGTATCGAGGGATCGTTTGCACGGAGTCTGAGAGTTAGGGAGTCGTGCTGCAGTGATCCGTAGAGGGAAAGCCCTTGTAAGCTATAGCTCTTGTAGTTTATCTCATCGAGGTCTACTGATAGTACACTCTCCAGATGCTTATCGCGTAAGTCCAAGCCTACGCCTTCAGCTCCTATCGTCCCCAAGATCACGCCAAGGGAGTCTTGGGGTAAGAATTGGTGTAGATCCAATCCTTTCAGATGTCCTGTTAGTTGATAATGTTGCTGAGGTATGGCATAAGATCCAGTCAGGGAAATCTCGCCCTTAGGAGTTGAAAGGTTTACACTCGCCTTGATATGCTCGCCTTGTAGGGTCCCGTCTAGGTCCAGCTCCATCATGCTGGGGAGAGTCAGTCTGTCAGAGCTCTCTTCTACACCGGCTAATGCAAGAAATAAAGATGCTGCGGTGCCCGTCTGTAGATTACTTTGCAGATGGATCATGCGCCGACGTTTGTCCAGGAGGTCCGAGGCTCTCCCACTTGCAGTCAGGGCGAACAGACCCTTCTGTTGTAGATAGATGCGTGGTAAGTCTAGTGAGGAGAGGGAGCCACGAGCTCGTAAATCTATAGAGATCGGCGTATTGGCTAGGATCCTATAGGGGTTAGAGCGATAGAGTAGACTATCCAGATTGATCTGGGTGCAGTAGTAAATATCTTTAGCCGCCAGAGACCCTGTCATCTCGGCGGTAACAATCGCTTGTTGATCTTTGGTAAATATGCCCAGCGGGAGTATTAGATCGCCGGTTAGATGGCTAGTGGGTGTCGTAATGGCAAAGTTGCGTAGACTCACCACCTCGTCAGCAAGCTCGAAGTATCCACGGAGATCCTTCACATGAGCCCCACACTGCTCATGAGCTTCGGCTTGATTGACATCCAGTCGCACGGTCCCCTGGTAATCCACGTACAGGTTGTCTAGGTTCACATGAGCGTCATAGTAGTGCATGTGAGTGTAGTCCACGTAAGGCTCACACACCGTGGCCGTATCCCTTGCATAGGTGGCTTTGGCAAGATCTAGGTCTATATGCTCTATTAGCAAGTTGAAGTCTGGAATCTGCACCATAATCTTGTCTACGCTGCCACGGTCTGCGTAAGCATCCGTGTGTACATCCCATGGATAGAGATGTATGTAACTCGCAAAGCGTGTGAGGTCTACTCTATTGACATTGATGCTCATAGATAGCTTCGAGTTACTACTCTCGGTCGTGTCAGTTTGTGTATAGGCAAAGAAACCATCCCTTAGCGACACCGCGGCGATATCTATATCCAGATTAGTCAGATCGACCTGTATGTATCCTGCTTCTAGCAGCTCTGCTCGAGCATCTATACGACTCCTATTGAGACTATCTAGAGGCATAGCTATTAGAGCCCTCTGTACCTCTAGATGTGGCGCCTCAACATGCTTGTTAAAGAGGGGAACTATCGGCAAGCTCGTCCGTAAGGCATCGACCCATAAGACAGTATCCTGCCTGTCCATGGCGAGTAATTTGTCGACCTCTAGGTGTAGGGGAAAGCGTATACGTGCCTCCTTTACACTTATTTCCCATCCCGTCCGCTCTTCGAGTGTCTGTACGAGTCGCCTTATAGCCCAGCGCTGGAAACTGGGGACATAGACCACCCCAACGAGTAAGAGTATTACTGTCAGGGGTACTAGGAGTAAGGTCCAAAAAAGCTTACGACGTCTTCGTACTGGATTCATGTGTTGAGAGTCAGAGCCATCGTAAGTATCGGGCATTTACTACGCGTAGACCGACGGCTAGACGTCTACAAAGGTACGAATTTAGCAATAAGAATTTATTGTCTAGACCTGTAGTAGACGAGGTGATTTGTCAATGGTTTTACTTATTCCTCTGCGAATATATAGTGCTCTGGTAGACCTAGATAGCGCACGATCAGGTGAACCATCGCAGGTGTATAGGTGCGGCAACCACGGCGATAGCCTATCTGTGATAGTTGTTCCAGTAGCTCGCCATCCCCGCGTATCAGTTGTGTCAGATGACGCGTCGCGCTCGCTGGCTTGACATGAGGGAAATAGCGCACGGCTAGCTCCTGTACGCCATAGGTGCGTACCAAGAAGAGGTACGACTGGTCTTGTGTCGCTTGAGACATAGTAAGAGTATTAAGTATAAGATGGTATGAATAAAGAATTTTTCGGACGAGAGCACTACTCCCATGACCACTCTAAGTCGTTGAGCGCCCCTCCGAGGCAAAGGTACAAATTTAGAGCTTAAAGAGCATCATTGCGCAATAGGACTTTCCTGTGCAAAGATGACCCTTGACGCTCCTTGTTGAGATGCTACAGAAACCTCTATACGAATACATCGCCATGTAATCTCGTTACGAGAAATAGACTACTCCGTAATTGTCGATTGATTATTCCCGGATCATCATGCGAGAGCGCCGGAGTACTCAAACGACGACTCTGGAATCAGTAAGCGAGAGCTCCCGAATAAGCAAACGATAATCCCGGAATACTTAAGCGATGCTCTAGGGAGTCTGCTTGACCTAATGGAGAGTTCGGGTTTCGGGAGTTGAGGACCCTGTTTTTGTGTATTAAAAATGTTTTTACGATATTTGTATCGTGTAGGGGCATAATGGCGTCACCCTGAAAAAGTAGCGAGGTGATACCCTTGGAAGTTATGAGGGATGTCGTCGGTGGGGTGTCTATACTATATATAAATTTTTAATACTATCTAAATCTATGAGATTAAAACATTTAATCGGGGGCTTATTAGTATTTCTTTTAGGCTCCGGGATTGCCAGAGCACAGGAGGACTACAACTTCTCTATTTGCGGTGTAAGGGTCACTTCAGAGAACGTAGACGATCTCAGCGAGATATCGGGTGTCACCGTTGGGGATGGCGGGTATATTACTTACTCTCCAGAGTCTAATATGCTAAAGATCAAAAATGTCACCTTACAACAAAGTGGAGAAAGTTCCTGTATATCTGTGGGATCTGGTTTTGGAGGGGATCCTTTTGTGTTGCATGTAGAGGGGAAGAATAAGTTTAGCTCGCCTAGCTATGCCCCTCTCCTTACGGAATTTGATATGCATATTGAGGGGTCCGGCAGCCTTGTAGTGAGATCAGAGTGTCCCGGGATTTACATAGCTAACTCAGTGAGGCTCACGATAAAGGATTGCAGTATTGACATCGTCTCCAAGTCAGATACAAGGATGTGTGCGGGGATTGGTGCAAACGCTAGCGAGGATCCTCGCTTAGTGATTAAGAATGCTAATCTGTATGCCAAAGCAACAGGGATCAAAGAGTTTGCTCATCCTTATGCCGTTGGGGAGCTTGAGTCAATCCTTTTGGAGGGAGTTACAATAACAGAGCCACGTAACGGTGTAGTAGGTAGTTACACATTCCGATGGGATGGTAATCTTTACACGAGGCAGTTTATCATGTCTGGCGATAAGCCTGCTGTGGAGGTACGTATAGAGAGGAGTCTAGCTGTCGAGACGGTGGATCTTCCCGACCTATGTATTTCCCCTAACCCTGCTGATCGCCTAGTGTGCTTAGAGGGGGCAGAGGGCGGTATGACCGTATCACTCTACAGCTTGCAGGGAGCGCGCCAGCTATCGGTTACGACTGATCAGCTTGGAGTCGCAAATTTAGATGTCTCACACCTCCCCTCAGGTAGCTACATATTAGTGGTGGGAGGTAACGAATTGAAGCTAGTCGTAAGACACTAGAGATGTGATACTTGATCTCACTAAGGCTAGTTGTTAGAGACTAAACTTGTCAGAGACCGTTTCACGCTCCGATAGGCGCATAAGAAACTGTTGGGGGATGTGGTGTGGTTCTCAGCTCGCCACGTCCCCTCGCCCTATATTTTTCAGTTTATCTCTTCTGTATCTCCGCTCTACTGATCCAGATTTCTCAGTCTCCCTCTTTCTATTCCTCACTTTACCACCCCCCAAACTCTCACTCTACAAATCCGACTCCTCCCCCTACCACTCTCAATCCCCCCGGTTGCGACTAAGGCATTATCTTGTAACCTCTCGGAGGTCCCCAGTTAAATATTCGAGGATCGTCAAAAGCCCCATCTCTGAATGGTCAACTGATGGTACCGGAGTAAGCGGTCGGGTATTCCGGAGTAGTCGATTTGCGATTCCGGAATCAGCAAATGCACATTCCGGAGTGGTCGAGCAGGCATTCCGGGATAATCAAATGATTTGACAGAGAGCTTTTTGGGAAAATGGGTGAGATCTCTCGAAGTTGTAAAAAAAAACAATTTTACTATATTTGTAATCCGTGATGTTTGCTAGCGTTATCTTACGCGAGTCGAGCTGAGGTTTCCCTAGGTATAGGACGAAACTCTCATGGGGCTTATGAGTAATTTAATTATAAATCACATAACATCTATAACAATGAAGCTAAGACACTTAATTGGAGTACTACTAGCATTGCTTTTAGGCTCAGGAATCGCAAAAGCTCAGGAAGAGTATGACGTTTGGATTTGTGGTGTAGAAGTCACTTCAGAAAATGTAAACAAGCTCGATAAAATCGAGGGAGTCACAGTCGGTGCTGGTGGATATATCACTTACTCACCAGACAGTCACACGCTAAGCATCAAGAATGTTTCGTTACATTCTAACGGGAGGGCTAACTGTTTATGTGCGTACTCAAAATATAAAGATCTCCCGTTCACGCTGCTCCTTGAGGGAGAAAATCTGTTTGACTCTTCTATCTTGACAACATTTAGGACGGAAGTTGATGCGAGTATTGAGGGAAGTGGAAAATTATCTATAAGAACAAGTTCTATTGGAATCTTCGCTTTTGGCAACACGACTCTCACGATTAAAGATTGCACCCTTGACATCGTCTCCAAGGCGAGCAAAGATGGTCGTGCCGGCATTGACGCAGGCTGGGACCAGCAGAGCCACTTGATAATTAAGAATGCTAGTATCTATGCCAAAGCATCCGGTGCAGATAAAGACCCTTATCCCTATGCCATCGGAGGGCTTGAGAGTATCAGTCTGGAGGGGGCCACGATAACTCAGCCAAACAATGCGGGGATAGACAGTTACACTTTCGGAAGGAATAACGTTCTTTACGTGAAGCGGTTCGTCCTGTCTGGCGGTAAACCCGCAAAAGAAGTACGGATAGAGAAAAACCTTGCTGTCGAAAGGGTTAATCTCCCCGACCTACACCTCTTCCCGAATCCTGCGGATAGAGATCTGCGACTAGAGGGAGCGAAGGCTGGTATGACCGTATCCGTCTACAGTTTGCGAGGAGAGCAACTGCTATCCGTTACGACAGATCAAACAGGTGTCGCAGACTTGGACGTCTCACATCTCCCTGCCGGCAGCTACATGTTAGCAGTAGGAGGCAACAAACTGAAGTTAGTCGTAAGACACTAGGCAGGAAATAGGATATCTCATGCTCCGATGAGAGCATAAGAACTTATTGATGGGATGTGCCACGGCTCCCGTGCCCGCCACGTCCCATCTCTTTATTTATCAGCTCACTCCTCCACCATTTCCCCTTGCCACACTCCGCTTCTTCCGGTTGCGATTAGGAAGTTGCCAAACATCTATTTGTGGATCGACAAAAGGCAATTCCGAAGTTATCAATTACACATTCCGGAGTAGTCGGTCCTCGATTCTGGGACTAGCAAACGAGTATTCCGGAATAATTAAATGGGAGTTTCGGAGTTAATCGGGTGCTTTTTTGGTGTTTATTGTATTTCCGGTTAGAGGTACTTGCGGCTACTTCAAGATAAATATTTATATTCGTCTCGGAGAGCGGACTTGTGGGGGAGTCTCTTGCTTGTTCTTGGATCACGTAAGGAGTGGTTGTTGCTTCTTAGGAGCCCCTCTCGTATGACGCACGATAGTAATGCTAATTATCAATACTAACTTCCAGTTTATGAGGTCAGTGCAATTTATATCTGCAGTACTTTTACTGCTTATTTCTCTAATTTATGTACATGCGCAGGAGAGTTACCCCCTTAGTATCGTCATAGAGCAACGCAATAAGCCGGAGGAGGTGATTGCCCTCAAGGATATACAAAAGATCTCCTTTGCAGAGGGGCAGCTGCAAATGCACTATACTAGCGAAGTCGGGTACGCTCCATCCTTTGCATGTCAAGATGTGATTAAGTGTACATTCTCCACGAGTAAGCGCCCGACAGCCCTGCCAATCATTGCAGCCCCTAGCGTATCTAGCTATAAGCTCCTCTCTGATGGTCAGAATATCTATATCGAGGGATTAGTGGCGGGGCAGTGCTATACGGTGGCTCTATACGATATGTGTGGCAATAGGATGTACCAGCGGTTCGATTTTATTGCCGGTGATGCGATAGGCTGTGCTATGCTGCCTAAAGGCATCTATGTGGTGCATATAGACGATGAGACTTACCGCGTCGTCTTGTAAAGGGGTATTGCGTAGTCTGGAGTTGTCCTATCCGCATCAGGCGTAGCCCTCGGTTACATGCGAAGGCTAGTTTAGGTTTTTTGTCAGACCCTTATAGGGGCTAGGAGATTTATCTTTTGTTTTGACAAAAGACTACTTCTGGTCGCAGTGGTGCTGTCTAGACCCCTTATGACTGTATAGACATTTGTGACAGATTTGTCAAGAGATTCTCTGGGAGTAGAGTGCTCTGGTAGGCTCTCCGCTCATGCGAGTACTGTGATGTGCTTGCGAGAGGTACCTTTTTTGCTCTAAGAGGATTTATGTCCTTTGCAATAGTCTCATTTTGTATCTTTGCACGGAAGTTGTCGGTCAGAGATCTGCTCGCCGGTTTATATCCCTCTATAACTTCATGTGGATCACAGAGTATATATTGCATTTATTCGGAGGTATCATCATAGGCATCTGTATCTCGGCACCGATGGGACCTGCGGGTATCCTCTGCCTACGTCGTGCTATCGAGCAGGGACGACGCGCCGGGGTTATCACGGGCATAGGAGCCACACTGGGAGATCTTGTCTATGCCGTAGCAACTTACCTCTTTACGGGCATTCTGCTGGACTACATAGATCGCAATATGATCGCTCTGCGTATAGTCGCTAGTCTGCTCTTTCTGGCTTTTGCCTTCTATCTATACTTTAGCACTCCCCGGCTGAGCGTCTCGCGACGTATGGTCGCTCAGATCAATCAGCGTAATCTCTCCCATCTGGCTAGTGGATTCTTGCTGACGATACCTAATTTACTGATCGTGCCAGTCTATGTAGTGCTTTTCAGTCAGCTGAACTTCGTCTACCCTCTTGGTGAGCCACCCTATGGGATGTTTGCATTGGGCATTCTAGCCATCGCTTTGGGAGCGTTGAGCTGGTGGTTATTTATAACGTATATAGCTACGCGCTTGCGAGATTTGGTGAGTCAGCGCAATCTGCGGCTCTTTAATCGGATCTTTGCGTTGGTCTTTGCTCTCATCGCTATCGTATCGCTCCTGTACACATGGTTGGCGTTATAATCTTGCACTTCTATCTAAATTGACATAACATGGTCGCATGATGAAATCGATCTCACGTCCGAGTATGGGCTTTTGGTACGGATTACTCCTGATGGGAGCCTTTGCAGCATTGTCCGTAGCACTAGCGCAATTACCGCTTTTTAAGGAAACACTTCGTATATCTCCCTTGATTATTAGTGTGATCATAGGGATGGTCTATGCTAATACTTTGAGACACAAGCTTAGTCCCGAGTGGGTGCCGGGATTAGCTTTTTCGTCCAAGCGGATATTGCGCCTGGCAATCGTGTTTTACGCATTCCGCCTTACGCTGACAGATATCTATGCTGCAGGGATTACAGCTTTTGTATATGACTTGATTATTGTCTCATCGGTAATCGTGCTTGGCGTAATAATAGGACGCTGGCTCGAGATGGATCGAGACACGGCTATCCTAACAGCGTCGGGGAGTGCGATCTGTGGAGCTGCAGCAGTCCTGGGTACGGAGCCTGTATTAGGGGCTAGCTCAGAGAAGACTGTCATAGCCGTAGCCACGGTGGTCCTCTTTGGCACACTTAGCATGTTCGTTTATCCACTTGTTTATGCAACAGGTTGCTTGGGGCTGACAGAGCACCAGATGGCAATCTTCACAGGGGGGACTCTGCACGAGGTGGCACACGTGGCAGGTGCAGGTGGAGCTATGGGTGAGGCAATCGCAGGCACGGCGACTATTACGAAGATGATTAGAGTAATTCTCTTGGCACCATACCTTCTGATCCTTACCTCTGTGGTGAGACCTCGTAGTAATGGGAGTGGCTTGACACAGCGTAAAGTGTCTATACCTTGGTTTGCGATATGGTTTTTAGTCATGATCTGCGTTAATACTTTTGTTGCTTACCTTGCTGGTCGTCAAGGGTTGGGTGATGGGTATAGGCATTTGTGCGGTGCGATACGCTGGGTGGATGATTTTGGGCTCTGTATGGCGATGGCAGCACTAGGGAGTGATGCTTCATTTGCACGCTTCAGGCGGGCTGGGGGCAAGCCGTTTATCCTAGCGGGGGTACTATATCTGTGGCTTACACTCGGAGGCTATTGTTTGATTCGACTGATAGGGTAGGTAGACATCTTGGCTTCTGCTCGATATCCCATAAGCTGTGGGAGAAGCGATAGCCTTATGGTGGCGTAATAAAACACATTGTATATATGTTTAGTGGAATAGTAGAGGGTATGGCTCAAGTGCGTCAGGTGATCCGAGAGGGGAGTAATCTCCATTTGACGCTTTCATGTGACTTCGTCTCAGAGTTGGGAATAGATCAGAGTATAGCACATAATGGCGTCTGTCTTACTGTAGTCGCTATAGAGGAAGATTGCTATACAGTCACGGCGGTGCAGGAGACATTGGATCGTAGTAACTTAGGCTTGTTGCAGGTGGGAGACTATGTGAATGTGGAGCGCAGTATGATGCTTGGTGGACGACTGGACGGTCATATCGTGCAGGGGCACGTGGATCAGACAGCTCGATGTATGGCAATACGGGAGATAGATGGTAGTCATTACTTTACATTTGTCTATAATGTAGATCGAGAGATGATGAGACAAGGATATATGACTGTCGAGAAGGGGTCTGTAACAGTCAATGGTGTGAGCTTGACAGTGTGTAACTCTCAGGAGCGTTCTTTTGAAGTGGCCATCATCCCTTACACAATGGAGCACACCAACTTTTGCCAGATAAAGGTGGGGAGTATCGTCAACCTGGAGTTTGACATACTAGGTAAGTATATCGCACGCCTACGGTCATTTGACACTTTATCGTAAGTCTTGACTCGAGGCGACTCTTAAGGTCGATAAGCTCTGGGGATTATTTGTACCTTTGCAGGCAAAGTAATACAACAATATAATGAGTCACCCCTCTCTAATTAGTGAACTGAAGGCGCGTGGTATGATACATAACATCATGCCTGGTACCGAAGAGCAATTGGCACGTCACCTGACGACAGCCTATGTAGGCTTTGATCCGACAGCAGACTCACTACATATAGGACATCTGGTAGGTGTGATGATGTTAAGACATCTACAATGTGCTGGGCACCGCCCGATAGCTTTGTTGGGTGGAGCGACGGGGATGATCGGAGATCCTTCGATGAAGTCTCAAGAGCGTAATCTGCTAGACTTCGATACCCTCAAACATAATCAGGAGTGCATAGGACGGCAGTTAGCACATTTCCTAGACTTTGAATCCGATACTCCAAACAAAGCCCTTCTCCTAAACAATTACGACTGGATGAAGGACTATAGCTTCTTAAACTTCATCCGAGATGTCGGGAAGCATATTACGGTAAACTATATGATGGCTAAGGATAGTGTTAAGCGCCGTTTGGAAGCTAATGCAGAGTCGGGTCTTTCTTTCACGGAATTTTCCTATCAACTCCTACAAGGCTACGACTATCTACACCTTTATCGGGAGTATGGTTGTCGAGTACAGATGGGTGGATCTGATCAATGGGGCAATATAACGACGGGAACCGAGTTGATCAGGCGTATCGATGGGGGAGAAGCCTTTGCTGTAACTTGCCCGCTTATTAAGAAAGCTGATGGATCTAAGTTCGGAAAGACGGAGCAGGGTAACATATGGCTCGATAGACGATACACCTCCCCGTACGCTTTTTGTCAGTTTTGGCTCAACGTGTCGGACGAGGATGCAGAGCGCTTTGTCAAAATCTTCACAAGTATCCCCCTAGAGGAGATTGAAGTACTTATAGCACAGCACCGCCAATCCCCTCATGAGCGTCTTTTGCAGCGTACACTAGCAGAGTATCTCACAGTCATGGTACATGGTCGTGAAGAGTATGAGCAGAGTCTCTCTGCGGGGCAGATACTCTTTGGCAGCGATACTCACCAGCAACTTCGTCAAATGCCAGAGGAGTTACTCAGGGAGATTATGGAGGGAGTCCCGCACTACGATGTGGGGCGCACCGTGCTGAGCCAGCCTGATGGCGTCAAGCTTTTGGACTTGCTCGTTGAGCACGCGCCGATCTTTAAGTCTAAGGGAGAGCTGCGCAAGCTAATCGCTTCTAACGGTATCAGCCTTAATAAGGAGCGTGTACTAGATGCCGAGATGACGATTACACCTAGAAATTTGATCGCCGGGAGATACCTCGTTGTACAACGAGGTAAGAAGAACTACTATCTTATCGTAGTATCGGCCTAGTAGGGTAGAGCTCCATGCTCCTCTCAGTAGTTATAGTCAACTATAAAGTCCCAAAACTAGCTATCGAAGCAGTACGCTCGGTGCTGGGTGCTTTGAAATTGATCGACGGGGATGGGGAGGTTATCATACTGGATAACGCCTCTGGTGATGACTCAATGGCGCGTCTCCAAGAGGCTTTTGCTACATGCCCTGAAGTGCATTTGATCTCAAGCCCAACAAATATCGGTTTTGCTCGAGGAAATAATCAAGCGATAGCACAGGCCCATGGGGAGTATCTCCTACTACTAAACCCCGATACACTTCTAGGGGAGTCGACACTCTCGCAGTGTTTAGCATTCTTACAAGACCACCCACACGCAGGAGCCGTGGGACCTCGACTGATAAATCAGCATGGAGATATGCACCCCGAGAGCAAACGCGGAGTACCAACTCTGTGGCATAGCTTCTGCCGATTGGCGCATCTCTACCGACTAGCTCCCCGCTCAGCCTGGTTCAATGGCTATTACCAAGGGCATCTCTCGGGAGACGAAGTGCAGCAAGTCCCAATATTGACAGGAGCCTTTTTGATGATGCGCCGTGAGTTATACCTACGTTTAGGTGGATTAGATGAGCGATACTTTATGTATGGTGAGGATATAGATTTGTGTTACACACTAGAGCAAGCCGGCTATCATAACTACTTTCTCCCAACACCAGTGCTGCACTACAAGGGAGAGTCGGAGCAAGCGGCTCAGCGAGTGCACTATGAAGAGTCGTTTTACGGGGCAATGCGTCTCTTCTACCTCAAGCATCGACGTAGTGGTTGTTGGGCACGACTAGCAGCTCCATGTGTACTGCTGGCCATAAAACTCCAACGATGCTTAGCACATTATCGGCACGTGGAGGTGGGTACAACTGATCCTTTAGGAGAGGTCCCTCAGATTGCACTGACGCTTACCGAGTTTGCTGCGACACCGGATGCCTATCCTAAAGGTAGTCATCTCCAAATTCTCCTAGCAGGAGCCTCTTATGATTTACTCTTGGCAACTATGGAGCAGTGTGCGGGGAGACATTACTTCTTTACGATACAGTCATAATCTTTTAAGTCTCAAATGTAATGACACATAAGCCTATCATTATTGGTGTTGCCGGAGGTACAGCTTCAGGTAAAAGTACGCTGGTGCATCGCCTACAAGAAACTTTTGCAGACGAAAACGTTGTAGTCCTCAGTCATGACTACTATTATAAGGCGCATGATGAGTTGCCGCTGGCTGAGCGTGCTCTGCTAAACTATGACCATCCAGACGCTTTTGAGACAGAGTTGATGTGCGAGCAGATCAGACAACTCTGTGCGGGGCATAGCGTGGAGCGTCCTGTATACTCTTTTGTCAATCACAACCGCATCCCTGAGACAGTGACATTAACCCCTCCACGTGTCTTGATCATAGATGGTATACTAATCCTTGAAAATCAAGCTCTGCGAGACCTTATGGACGTCAAGATATATGTACAGACTGACGACGACGTACGTCTAGCACGTCGTATACAGCGAGATGTCAAGGAGCGGGGACGTAGTGTAGACTCTGTCATAGAGCAGTATCTCACTACAGTCAAACCAATG
Source organism: uncultured Porphyromonas sp. (assembly GCA_963543315.1). Lineage (GTDB taxonomy): Bacteria > Bacteroidota > Bacteroidia > Bacteroidales > Porphyromonadaceae > Porphyromonas. Next base: position 18,210 of record CAUUAW010000009.1, on the reverse strand, counting down.
CATCAGCAGTTCGTAGAGCCATCACGTCGCTACGCAGACCTCATTATTCCTGAGGGAGGCTTTAATTCTGTTGCTGTACGACTCCTTATCGATAATATCCGTTCGCTACTCACGGTTTCAGTCACTCCCGGTTTGGAGTGAGGGCGAGTTAAGGGGGATAGACGATCCTCAATAAACTTATCCATCCGTTATCTATGAAAACATCTAGTGCCCTCCTGCTCTTACTCTTCGTATTCACGCTGCGCCTTGCTTGCCAACCGGACAAACAAAGTGTTGTAGAGCCCTTGCTGATTGGCTCGATACATTCCATTGATACTGTTACAGACCATCATAAACTCACGATTGATCAGATATCCATCGATAAGGATCTCACCTTTGATAAGTATATACTAGAGGACACTTACAAGTACCAAGGCACGACACGTACCATACAGTGGGATAAGATCCGCAAGCAGCTCCTCCGCATTGAGCTATTACAAGCAGAGCCGCACCAGTGGGGCATATTGCAAAACTATAAGAACTTAAATGGCGAAGCTCCTCTTGTTAGATCTTGGCATAGGGATTCTTATAAATTAGTCTCGGATTCTCTGGGGGTAGAGCGCTATCAGTCTGTGCCGCTTTATGCACAAGCAGACACCCTTACACCAGAGCTCTATGCGCATGACGGGACTCTCATAGCGCTGTCTGACATGACTGGGAAAAAGTTTTGGCGAGGTCGTGTCGAGTCTCCCGAGAATGATTGGTATGTGCCGAGGAAGTATATCAAGCTCCTACCTCCTACAACCACTTTTACACATGTCATCATTGTCGACCGAGCCTATCAGCACATCGTAGTGTTAGAGCGACAAGCCCCCGCACACTATCTTGTGCGTAGCACTAATCCTGCTACCACCGGGCGCTATAAGCCTCCCCATGCCAAAGAAACCCCTCTGGGTATCTTTGTCCTCCAGCAAAAAAAAGCAAAGATGTACTACACCAGTGATGGGTCTAGTCGTATCGCAGGCTTTGCGCCATGGGCGAGTCGCTTTACAGATGGGGCTCATATCCATGGAGTTCCAGTGAATAATCCCAAGGGCAAGATACAGGAGTTCAGCCCTTCTCTAGGTACCACGCCCCGCTCACACATGTGTGTGCGCAACGCCAGTTCACACGCCCAGTTTATTTATGACGGCTGTCCGACTTTTGCCACACTTGTTGTGGTCATAGAGTAAGCCCTCCACACCATCCAGAGAATGCGAGGAGCATATGTCGTAGTGCTATCCCTGTAAGGCGTAGTTCACATCATAAGACGGATAAGCCCCCAGTGACAATGAGATATCACTGGGGACTTATCCGTCTTAGGTCTGCTGTGGCAAGGTTATCTATGAGAAGCTGCGATAGAACTCTAAGTAAGCCTCGGCATGCTCTGTGGCGGGACCCGGATACTCCAATACCTTATGGTCTGCCTGTGTCTGCAAATAGTCTACAAGAGCCGGAGAGACTTGTTCTTGACCTAATATGACACCATCAGAGTAGTGTATCGCCATACGTCTGAGGGCATCTGGAGTTATCTCTCCTTGTAGCGGTGCCAGCAGATCGCCAGTTATCTTATCAAACTCTAACTTCTTGATCAGGTCAGAGCTTATCTCACCTTCCTCCTCGTTGCCATCGACGGAAAAAATCACCTTAGCACGCTCAAAGTAGGGGTCGTCCTTGTAGGCAGTCTTAAGGTAAACGGGAGCTAAAGCAGAGAACCACCCCATACAATGTATTATATCTGGTATCCAGCGCAGGCTCTTTATAGCCTCAAGTACACCTCGGATGAAGAATATGCTCCTATCGGCATTGTCACTAGCCTCTCCCCCTGTATTACTCCCAAAGAGACTTTTACGACCGAAGAGATCATGGTTGTCTATAAAGTAAACCTGTATGCGTGTCGAGGGAATGGAGGCCACCTTGATGACGAGCGGATGATCATAGTCATCGACGATGACATTAATGCCAGATAGTCTGATTACCTCGTGGAGTTGGTTGCGGCGCTCATTGACGAGCCCATAGCGAGGCATAAAGATGCGCACATCATGCCCTGCATTCTGTATGTGCTCTGGCAGGTAACGAGCTACATGCGCCAAGTCACTCTCAGGTAAGTAAGGATATATTTCTTGAGATATGTAGAGTACTTTCTTGTCTTTAGCAACCATAATAGATTCCATGCATTCTCTGCAAAGATACTAAAAACTGGTGACTAGAGCTAGCGGACAGTACCCAGAGCGGGACTTGAACCCGCACAACCGCAATTGGTCAAGGGAGTTTAAGTCCCTCGTGTCTACCGATTCCACCATCTGGGCCACGCTTGTGTACTCTGCTCGGCAAAGGTACACAAAAAGATGATATAAGCCGACTCATTGCATTGACAAACTCTAGATGGGGGCCTAGGGGAACTCTCCCAATGGCTCAAAAGACTCTCATGAGCTCCATCTGAGGTTGTCAAGCAGCTATTCCCGAGTCATCAAATGAGATCCCCGGAGCCGTCAAACGGCGATTCCGGAATTGATAAAAGACAATACTGGGATACCTAAGCGATAATTTAGGGAGCCTTGCTTGGTCTGGTGGTGGGTTTAGTCTTGGGGTGCGCGTATCTTATTGTTTTTGTGTATTAAAAAGTTTTGTTGTATTTGTGCTGTGGGGTGCTTGGTTGAGTTCTCCCGCAGAGGTGGAGCGCTAGGTCATCCCTAGGAGTTATGGGGAGTGTCATCGAGGATTGTGGGAGAGTCTATTGTAGATCTTATAATATCTGAAACTATGAAGTTGAAACATTTAGCCGGAGTCTTACTTGCGTTGCTTTTAGGATCCGAGATTGGAGAGGCCCAAGAAAGCGATAGCTTCTCCATCTGTGGTGTAGAGGTCACCTCAGAAAATGTAAACGCCCTAGACAAGATCGATGGAGTCACTGTCAGGGATGGGGGTATATCACTTACTCCCCGGGGGATCATACGCTAAGGATCAAGGATGTCACGATATCCAACGACATGACGTCTAGTATCATCGATCTGGGAGATGACTTTGGCGATCAGGCACTCAGATTGCATCTGGAGGGGAAGAATAAGTTTGACCCCGCTTTTGGTCCGACGCTCTGTTTGGCGAGTGCTTTGAGTATTGAGGGCAGTGGTGAGCTATTTATAAGGGCAAGAGATTATGGCATCTTAATGAGTGCTGACGCCTTACTTTCGATAGCAGATTGCGCCATCGAGATAGTCCCCGGGGAGAATTATGAGCTTCATTCCGGTATTTGTTCAAGCGCAATATATCACTCCCAGCTAGGGATTAAAAATGCGAATATATATGCTAAAGTAAGTGCGGATCAAGGAGCTCCTATTTCTTATGCCATCGGGGATTTTGAGTCAATCCTTTTGGAGGGAGTCACGATAACAGAGTCACGTAGCTGTGTAGTAGGTAGTTACATATTCCGATGGAATGGTAATCTTTACACGAGGCAGTTTATCATGTCTGGCGATAAGCCTGCTGTGGAGGTACGTATAGAGAGGAGTCTAGCTGTCGAGACGGTGGATCTTCCCGACCTATGTATTTCCCCTAACCCTGCTGATCGCCTAGTGTGCTTAGAGGGGGCAGAGGGCGGTATGACCGTATCACTCTACAGCTTGCAGGGAGCGCGCCAGCTATCGGTTACGACTGATCAGCTTGGAGTCGCAAATTTAGATGTCTCACACCTCCCCTCAGGCAGCTACATATTGGAGGTTGGAGGCAATAATCTAAAGCTGCTTGTAAGACACTAGAGTTGTGATACACTGTCTAGTGCTCCGATGGGGGCATTAGAATCTACTGAGGGGATGAGTCGTGGCTAGCGATACCACCGCATCCCCTCTGTCGATTTATCAGATTGCGATCGAAGAGTCATCGGTCAAGCATTCGGGAATTGTCAGATGAGATCCCGGGAGTAGTCGAAAGAGATCTCCGGAGTAGTTAAATGGGATTCCCGGGATAAATATACCTCGATTAGTGAGCTATTGATAAGTAATCAGGGAGGCTTTTTATGGTCTCATGGAATCTCTGCGGATGTGCTCTCCAGGCTTTGCAGAGATCTAGGCTGTCGGCAGGGGCTTAAGTCTAAACAATCTATTTTGTACCTTTGTGGGTGCATCATAGCTCAGATCCCTATGTCTCAACTTAATTTTACCTCATTGCCAGACTCTTTGGAGCTTACAACTTTGGGTTGTGAGGGTGAGCGTCGCGTGGTTATTGTGGGGCATAAGTCCCCCGATGGCGACTGTATAGGTAGCGCATTGGCGTTAAGGAACTATCTGCTGGATAGAGGGGCGGACGAGGTCTCTATACTGGTGGTGGGCTGCGTGCCGGATAACTTGCATTGGCTCCCAGGTGTAGAGTCTATACAGTCCATATCTATGCAGAGCGATCTGGGGGCTGTGCGCAGACTACTGGCAGAGGCTAGGCTGATCGTCTTGGTAGACCATAATCATATAGGGCGTATCGGTAATCCCCTGGAGGCATTGGTCGCAGAGGCTTTAGTGCAACCTGGCAAACGCTCTCTGATGATAGACCATCATCCGGAGCCAGATGTAAATCTGGTAGATCATATGTACAGCGACCCCTCGGTGTGTGCTACGGGCTTCCTGTTGGCGCAGTTGCTCGGATGCATGGGAGATGCTGGGAGTGTGCCTCCATATGGTGGAGCTGATATGGCAACAAATATGCTTGCCGCCATCTATACGGATACGGGACTACTCAGGCATGGGCAGATCACCCCTCTGCTTTTTAGGACCATTGCGACACTAATGGAGCTAGGTGCTGACCACGATAAGATCGTACTAAAGATATTTAAGAGCGACAAACTTAGCCGACAGCGACTGCTCGGTTACGTCATCAATGAGCGCACGACTTATGATCTGGAGCTGGGGGTGGCGGTATTCTCCCTTAGGCAAGAGGACTTCGACCGATTTGGTATACAGTCTGGAGATACTGAAGGTTTGGTCAATGTGCCTCTGGATGTAGAGGGAATACGTGTGGCTGCTTTCCTAAGAGAGCAGCGAGATCCCGACGAGCCGATCAAGATCTCATTACGGTCACAAGGTCTGCTCCCCGTCAATGAGGTGGCTAGCGAGCTATTTGGTGGTGGAGGTCATCTCAATGCTGCGGGCGCAGAGTACCAAGGTTCACTAACGGATGCCCTGGCTCTCATATGGGCGGGGCTACGCAAGCTGGTGCAGATCTATCCACCACAAGGAGACTAGGACTACAGTAAGATTATTTATAACCTATGAAAGCAACAATCCATACAGCGACCACTCTGCTGGCTCTCGTGTCAATACTATGTCTAAGTTTAGTAGCCTTCTCTAGCTGCAAAGAGAAGGAGCGTATCAGATCGCTCTCTGAGATGCTCCGTGATGAGGAGAAGATAATTAAAAACTTCGTCAAGGAGCAGGGGATGAACGTACAAGAGGGTACTGAGGGGCAGAGACAATTTGATGAGAATGTGTGGTATAAGTTTCCTAATGGCGTATATATGCAGGTCTTGGACCTAGGCAAAGAACTCGCAGTGCCGAGCCGCACACGGGTGATGCTACGCATGAAGGGTCGCTTCATCGCCCCAAACTATAAAAACTCCTTTGATAATCTCTCTAAGGGTTACCAGCAGACGACTGAGTTTATCTATGTCGATAAGCGAGATCGTACGGGTGCCGTACACTACCTCTTGATACAGGAGAAGCTCGGTCACTCTATCGATGCCTTGATGTGTGAGGGTGTTGCCTATCCACTTACGATGGTCGGTAATGGTGCCCGGGTACGTCTCTTAGTCCCATTCCTCGTAGGCCCAAACTTAGCGTACAGCTCGGGAGCTCCGATGTACTGTGAGGAGGTTTGGTATCAGTTTCTGTAACTGCAGAGATACCTAGAGATCTCTATGATTTTTCAGGGAAATCACTATGAAGCACCCCATAATATGACGCTCATCAAATCAATATCTGGGATACGCGGTACGATAGGAGGCTCACTGATGGACGGATTCAATCCTCTGACTATAGTACACTTTGTAGTAGGATATGCACAGCATATCAAGCTTTATGAGTCAATAGATAGACCGACTATCGTAGTGGGGCGTGATGCACGACTGTCTGGAGAAATGGTACAGCAGGTCGTCATCGGCACACTCCTCGGGATGGGCTGTGATGTAATCCGTATCGGATTAGCGACAACCCCTACAACCGAGATGGCGGTCCTGGAATCCCGCGCAGACGGTGGCATTATTATTACCGCTTCTCACAATCCTATTCAGTGGAATGCCCTAAAGTTTCTCGGTAGTGATGGGACTTTTCTCAATGCAGACCGGGGCAATGAAGTCCTTCGTCTGTCAGAGGATCACACGGTCCCCTTTGCAACGGTTGAGAACTTGGGACAAATCATCTCGACAGACTCATATCTGGAGAAACATATCGACGCTATCTTGTCACTTCCTGAGGTAGACGTAGAGGCGATTCGTCAAGCTGAGCTAACCGTTGCCTATGATCCGATCAACTCTGTCGGAGCGATTGCCCTGCCCCCTCTCTTTGCTGCATTGGGTATCAAGCAATGGCATGGGATTAATGACACTCCCAATGGCAAATTTGCCCACAATCCGGAGCCATTACCTGGTCACCTGGTCGATCTCTGTGAGCTAGTCCGTCGGACACATGCCGATGTCGGCTTTTCTGTAGACCCAGATGTAGATCGCTTAGCTATTATAGATGAGACGGGGACTCCCTTTGGAGAGGAATATACGTTAGTTGCAGTTGCCGACTACCTCTTAGGGTTTCACAAGGGAGGGAATACAGTTTCCAATATGAGCTCCACACGTGCTCTGCGAGATGTGACGAGCTGGTACGGAGGGGTCTATACGCCAGCAGCTGTCGGAGAGGTTAATGTGGTTAAGAGCATGCGTGATACCGATGCACTTATCGGTGGGGAGGGTAATGGTGGCGTCATCTATCCTCGTTTACATGCCGGGAGAGATGCCTTGGTCGGTATAGCACTCTTCCTTACACATCTAGCCCATAGTCACGAGACGGTGAGCGAGCTGCGCAAGCGTTATCCAGACTATGTCATGTGCAAGCGCCGTATAGAGCTATCCGCCGAGACTGATGTGCCAACGCTCTTTGCAAGACTAAAGGATAAACTGTCTGCACTAACTCCCATTACAGAAGATGGGATCAAGATCGACTTTGTCGACTCATGGGTGCAAATACGTACGAGTAATACGGAGCCTATCGTGCGTGTCTATACAGAGGCCCCCACTGAGGAAGGTGCAGAAACCCTAGCAGAGCAGTATGTAAGTCTTGTAAAGCAACTATTGTCCCGCAAATAATCGTTTTATGGCAAGAGGACACAAAGAGCCGAGATACCTAGATAATGTACTCATAGAGCGGATGGGTGCCGAAGGGCAGTGTGTAGCACATGTCGAGGATAAGGTGCTCTTTGTTCCTTATACGGTACCTGGGGACCGATGTCGTATACGTGTGGTACGCTCCAAGCGGAGCTATATGACAGGTACATTGGAAGAACTATTGGAATCTTCGGAACTGCGTGTAGCCCCTCGTTGTGAAGTCTTTGGTTCATGCGGAGGGTGTAAGTGGCAACAGCTACCTTATGCCGAGCAATTACGAGGTAAAGAGCAGCAGGCCCTGGATGCTATGGAGCGCATTGGGCATATATCGATAGAGCATGTGGAGCCGATCGAGGGTTGCGTTGAGCCGTGGCATTATCGCAACAAGGTCGAGTTTACTTTTAGTTCACGTCGATGGTTAACACAGGAGGAGTTAGCAGCCCTTCCCGAGGATTTGCCCGGTGAGCAGCTTTGTGGAGTTGGCTTTCACAAAGCGGGAATGTTTGACAAAGTCCTCGACTTATACGGTGTGACGTGTCAGATTGCTGATCCGATTGCCTCCGAGATACGCGATTACCTGCACGGGTACTGTCTAGCTCATTGGGAAGAGTATCCTTATTATGACCAGCGAGCGCACAAAGGGGTTATGAGGACGCTCCTCATACGTACTACAACGCTGGGCGGGCTTATGGTATTGATCGCTTTTGCCGAGGGTGCCGAGGCTGAGCGTATACGCTTATTGGACGATTTGTATAGACGCTTTCCGCAGATTACCTCACTTTACTATATGGTCAATACGAAGCTCAATGATAGCCTTGCCGACCTCCCTGCGCAGCTCTATCGTGGTACCCCATATATAGAAGAGCAAATGCATGATCTGATATACCGTATCGGACCTAAGTCATTCTATCAAACGAACAGTTTGCAGGCGGAGCGTCTCTACGATAAGGTACGGGAGTATGCTCAACTTACGGGGCGGGAGATCGTTTATGACCTATATACGGGAGCTGGGACGATTGCAAATTATCTAGCTCGCAGCTGTCAAAAGGTTGTGGGGATAGAGTATGTCCCCGAGGCTGTCGAGGATGCTTTTATCAATAGAGACCAAAACGGGATTACAAATGCGACCTTTTACGCTGGAGATATGAAAGCTATCTTGACTGATAACTTTGTCTCCGAGCATGGGTGCCCGGATGTCTTAGTCACGGATCCCCCACGTGCTGGGATGGATGAGTCGGTTATTGGAGTGATCTTACGGGCAGCTCCTAGGCGTATTGTCTATGTTAGTTGTAACCCGGCTACGCAGGCACGTGATCTAGCTCTCCTAGTCTCAGGGGGGATCTACCGCGCTGTGAGGGCTTGTGCTGTAGATATGTTCCCCCATACACACCACGTGGAGCATGTCGTCCTTTTAGAGCGTACAGAGATTGGGAAGGGATGAGATTAGCCACTTCTCTGTCTCTTGCAGTGGGCATGATGCTAGATTTAGCTGCTGTATACAACCTTACGTCCTAAAGCATTCCCGAATAATCTGGAAATGAAAGCGGGGAGGAAGGACTTTTATTCCGGAGCCCCCGATTGACTATTCCGTAATTATTGATTGACTACTCTGGAATAAATTTGTACTCTAGAGAGGATCTCGTAAAAAGGTTGAGAGAGTGCTCCACTAGGTAGTGGGACACCCTCTCGTCGCCTCTTTTCAATTATAACTAAACTAATAACAAAAACAGTCTTGCTACACATCATCTCTCGCGCTCTCTAATCTGACTTTGGTGTGAGATGGGACTAGGGACCCATAAGAGATGATCAGTGTGTGGAGGACACGATGCTCACGCACGGTGACGATCCGCTAAGTATCTGCCGTATTATGAAAAAGGGGAAAGACTCACTCCAGTCTGTACTTCTCTCTGGCATTGCTGCCGGATCATTTGTGCTTACGTCTGTCTTGGGTTATAGCTTCCTCCAGCTGACGTCGAGAGAAGTTGCCAGAGAAGTTGATCACCGTGTATTCATCCTCATTGGATACGATCATATAGATCTCCGTAGCTATATTACCTTGCATCTGACCAACTACGTTGATGACGCCATCCTCATCCTTGACGTACATCAATTGCTCCAGATCTGAGTTCTTTAGTTCTATAATCGGAGCGAAGGTCTTACGTATCTCATATATAGCCTTGCGGTCTGAGGAGGAGTATATATGTATAGATGTCACACAAGCCATAATGCCAGACATCGCCGGATCTCCATCGATCTTCAGACTCGCTTTGGGGACATTTTCGATCATCGAGGGGGATATGTAGACGACATCGACATTTTTGGTGTCCAAAAGCTTGGAGGTATTAATGCGCGTATGCGAAGAGGCGTGTGTATTTCGTTGAGCCGATAGGGTCGTACCGAGGAGTAGCATCATCGAGATGTAGACTGCTATGGCTCGTAGAGAGGGTGTCATATATGCTTTCATACTGTCGGTGTATTTATTCAGTCTATAGTCTTGCTTCTAAGTCGTCTGAGAGAGTCAATTGTTGCAGGTGAATGGGAGATTTGTTTTAGTTGCTTGCCAAGATCCATCCACCCTCAGCATCAAGGGATATCTTGTCCATGGAAGAGCGATAAGAGGTGTGTAGTCGGTCGAGGAGCCCACCGATCTCCTCGTGCTGCTCGGAGCAGCGCTGTACGCAGTCACTCAGATGTGAGAAGGCGGCCAGTGTATACTCGTCAACTTGCTCTTGAGGTATAGGTTGACCATTACGTAGCGATAGCTCTGCTTGTCGGCTATCTTGCCCCCACTGAGAGAGAAGAGATAGCCCCACGCCCCCAGTGATTAGCACAGCAGCCGCGACGCCATATTTGCGGATCCACAGTTGCCAGCGTGACGGGGCCTGGAGATTTAGAAGGCTCCCCTCATTGATTATCGTCTGAGAGCTTGCTCGCTGCAGGGTAGCCTCTAGGAGCATCCGATCTGCGTAGTGTGGTGTTTGGGGGCTTTCTTTGAGAAGTTCGAGATATAACACGAACTCCTCGTCGGGCGAAGTCGTACCGTCGTAGTAACGCTCCAGGAGCTGGTCTATGTCATGTGGTGGGTATATCATAATAGGAGTGAGTCCTGCTCAATTTATATTTATCTATAGAGGGTGCGTTAGTCTTGTTGTCGTGCATCTGTATGCTCGGTCCACAGCTTACGGGCATCCTTACGAAGCCGAGAGATCATAGATCGCACGGTGACCTCTTGTAGTCCCATCCGATCGGCGACCTCGCCATTTGTAAGCATCTGCTCCTGTCTTAGTCGCCAGACCTCTTGTTGCTGCGCGGGGAGAGATTCGACCCAATAGTCCAGACGAGTCAGTTGCTCCTTGACGATCAGCTCCTCATGGGGCGTTGTCACTACTGCAGGCATTTGAACCTCTGCCGGAGGCGCTGCATTGCGGAGTCGTTGAGCTGGTGCGCGTAGCGTGTCAATACACTTATTGCGTGCGACGCGTGTGACATAGGCTTTAGGAGATGCAATCTGCTCTAGAGAGTCTCGCTGCTCCCAGAGCTTGATGAGTACATCCTGAGTCACGTCTTCAGCATCCATTTCGTTGGATAGAAGAGCCATACAGACCTGTAGTATCGTCTGCCGCAAGGGGACGTAGGTCTGTATGAAAGTGGCTCTATCCATCGCAATCACTGTAAAACTAAAACTATCGGTCATGTATAACTACGCTCTCTGCAAATGGCCATAAGAGCTTCGTTTGCTTTTAAGACGACCTAAATGGGAAAATGTTGCAGCGCTTTTTGTCAAATTGCAAGATCTGCTCCTCGACAAGATCAAAAACCTTGCCTCTGGGACTCTGCAAATGACTTCTGAGCCAAGAGCTCTTAAATTGCTAAAAAAGGATCAGACTTTTGTAGGGTCCGTGTGCACTCATCCGCGCAGATTTTTTGCTTGCGAACTATCTTGCTGAAAAATAGAGCGTTACCATTTTGGAGTAGATGCACAGGTAACGATTTAGAAATGAGCGGAGTGCATTAGGGTACATTGTTTTGAATAGCCAAAGAACGCTCACTTTTACTACTTGCAAAGGTACATATTTACGAGGGAAAGTGAGCGTTTTTGCGTGATTTTCTTCTTAAAAAGTTTTATCGGGACTGAAATACAACTATGAAAGGAAAAAGTATGCGTATTCATTTACAACCGATGCGAGCGGTTGCGATTGATTAGCTGTTTCCATTTCTGCTCGCACCAATCGGTAATGGGAAGCCCGTTGATGGTGAGGAGCGGTCGCTTCTTCTCATCCTTGATAATACGGATTTCGCTGTCCTCTTCCGTAAACTCTCTCTTGTATAATCCCGAATAGGCTTTAGCCGTACCTCGCTGGGGCGTCTCCGTGCGATACATCTCTGCTATCCTGTCATCAGAGAAATTCATCTTTCGGAGCATCAGACGAATATTCAGCAGTTGATAGAAGCCATTGAAAAAACGTTTTATCCAATTCCGCTCTTCCTCGTAAATCTGCACGGTTTCTTTCAATTCGGCAATGGCTCTGTCCCTTCCCTTGACCGTGTCCTTCAAGAGAACGACTTCCTTTCGGATTTCATTCTTCTCCTTTTCCGAAAGATACTGTTGCCGTTCGGCTTCCTGTTCCAAGTCTGCAATACGCTTCTCTGCCTTGTCGAGTTCGGAGTTGCCAAAGAGGGAGTAGAGCGTGCCTTTCATTCGGAGCTTGCCTGCCTGCTTCTCCAGCTCCTTTATCTTGGCTGTGAGTTCCGCCTTTTGAGCTTCCTTCTCTTTCGTGGATTTGAGAATTTCCTTGTAATACTCCATCGTGGTGCGGTGCTTGGCTACCGAGCCGTGTACGCCCCGTTCCAACCCGAACCGTTGCACTCGCTTGGCATAGTCCGTCTGATACTGCTCCAGTTTCTTTGGCGTAAGCACATCATCGGCACAAAGCCGTACCTTGTTTTTCTTCGTCTTGTACTTCCGCTTCCCATTCTCGGCTTCCTCTTTGGCTTTCCGTCTTTCGCCCGTGACAATCGGGACGACCGTGGCGTGAATATGGGGCGTTTCCTCGTCTGCGTGGAGTGTGGCAGCGACCACGTTGTCCGCCCCGAAAGTGGAGCGAAGCCAATCCATCGATTCATCACACCACTCGTACAGGCGTCCTTCCTGCTCTATGCGAGCCATATCCTTTGGTGAGCTTGACAGAATAAAGCGCAGGGCTTTGACTTGGTTCTTCGCAACCTTTCGGTAGATACCTGCCGTGGCGATACGATGCTCTATCGCTTCGCTACGGTTGGTCACATTTGCAGGGAATTGCACCAATTCCCTGTTCAAGTGTGTGCGAGAAGGATCGACGTTACTCGGGGTATATGTCCGCGCTATATGAGCGGTATTTCCCGAGTCGTTGCTTCTCGCCTTGTCTATATGTAATACGGCGTAGCCCATTGTTTGAAGATTGATTTAGGGGTATCCAAAGGGGCAAAGTCCCTTGGCTCAGGAGGGTATTTTTTAGCGATAACGGAGTGCAGCGTGAAGAAAATACCCTAATGAGCTATGGCATTTCTTGAAATGTCCGCTCCGCCCTGCTCGTACTTCTTTCTTGTTACGTTGCATTCTGTGAATGCCTGCACGCTTTGTTTCTAAGTTTGGCTCTGCAAACTTGCTGTTCTGAGGAACTGCCGTAGCTATCGAAACAAAGCCGTTTATTCGCATACATTTTATTTCCTGCATCTTTGAATACCTGATGATAGAATAATGTTGTTTGCTCTCTTTTGCCTTATCGTCTAAGTCCTCGTTTGCGAGGTGGTATCACCTGTTTTTGCCCTGTTCTTTGGGCAACGTGGTACTCATTGAGGTCTTTGTATCGGGAATAGTGTCGGCTCATATCCTCCACGTTGATACCTGCCGATTGTAAAGAATGTAGGGCTTGTCGTCCAGCTTGGTCGTTATCGAAGAAAGCTTGAACGGAATCGATACCTTTCTCGTGGAGATAGGCAATGGCTCGTGAAAGATTACTGACCGAGTTCAGTACAAGGCAGGGAGCGATTTCTTTTCCTTTCATCGTGAGAAGGGAAAGGAAATCCATAAAGCCCTCAAAGATGCAGTGAGGAGCATTGTTCGCTTCTCCTGCAATCAGAGAAATATCCTTTGGAGCTATCGTTCCCTTGAATGTCTTGTCGTCTCGGAGTTCATATCCTCCTGCACGATTGGCAAAGCCGATGGCAGAATACTCTCGTCCTCCTACTTCGTAGCGAATATGACGGAGATGAGGACTTGCCACGGCAAGGTCTATCCCGCGTACCTCTCGAAGATAGTTTTGCAGATACAGGGGCAACTCTTCGCTGATGAAGAGAATACGCCTTACATTACTTGGTCGCTGTTCACCTCTTATCTGCTCTGTGTGAGTTTCACGATGAAAGGAAGAGGAAGCGAGGGTTATCGCTTTTCCTTCGGCAAGATGTGCCATTGCTTTGTAGGCACTGCATCCTTGCATCCGCATCACAAGGTCGATGATGCCTCCGCCTTGGCTTGTCCCATAATCGTGCCACAGGTTTTGCCGAAAGTCCACTTTCAGGCTGGCGTTGGGGTCGTCTCGGTAGGGAGCGTGATAAAGGGCGTAGCCGTTATAACGCTTGGCTGGCTCGATACCGCAAGCGTGCAGGTAGTCCGCTATCGGTATCGCTTTGATGTGTTGTAGGTTGTAATATTCGTTGTTCATTGCTGTTATTGTTGGATTTGGGTTATTTATTTGTTCGTTATCTCATTGTTCGCTCTGTTTTCTCTTTTTGGAATTTTCCTCTTTTTATCTTACTACTCTTCTACATTCAGATAAGAGATTGACAGTGAAAGAGAAAAGTGTAACACTTCGTTCGGTTTTATCCTTCTACACCTCCTGTCTACACCTTTTCTCATTCCTTCTGCTGTAGAAGCGTAGAAAGATGGTAGTAAGCCGTGTCGCAAGATGGATACCTCCCGCAATCCTTTCTCTTTCACTGTATTATCCTTAGTTGTAGTAACGTAGTAAGGAGAATAGGAAAGAAAAGCGAAAGGAGTATTACAAATGGGTCGGTAACAACAGGGTGCTATGGTGGTTGCTCGGGGTAAATCTTACGGACGGCATAGACATATACGGGATTGCCGTTTATCCTGCGACTCTCCCTCGCATAACCAGCCTTTCGCAAGGCTTCGCCCATCCGTTTTGGGGAGAGCTGCTGTCGGGTGTAAATGGAGAGGTAGCCCACTATCTCCGAATTGGTCATATAGAAGCGTTTCGTTGCCGTCTCCGCTTCCGTGGGAAAGGTGAAATAGCGGAGCAACAGTTCCATCTCTGTCGTATAGACTTGGAAAGCCTCGCTGTTTCTATGCAGTTCGATAATCTCCTCATCATTGAACCAATAGCGAAATCCTTCATTCAGTAGAGTCTTGGCTTCGCTGTAAACGGCATCCATCGGGATGCTCTTGGCTCGGTCTATCTCTATCGCCAATACTTCAAAGGGCAGGAAGCGTCTGCTCCCTGTCGGGTCGGTGAGGAAGTCGTTGCCATTGACCGAAGCCACGAAACTTGCCAAGTGGGGTCGCTCCTCGATGTGCTTTTCATAAGGCATACGATACTTCACCTGTGGGCAGGTAATCAGGTTCTTCAGTTCGTTTTCGTCCCGCTTGTTGAGGGCTTTGAGTTGGTCGTCAATATTGATGATAAGGTTTTGACCGATAAGGCTCAATACATCTTTCTCCTGTGGATATATCTTTCCTGTATAACGGTAGTCGGATAGAGCTGGTGGACAGAGGAGGTCAAGGAACGTGGTTTTGAACTTTCCCTGCTCGCCTGTCAGCACAAGGCAGGTATGGTTACGACACTGCTTGTTGTCCATAGCATTGGCGACTACTGCCACCAGCCACTTGGTGAGGTATTCCCTCCATTTCTCTGGATTGGCTACGCTCACGCAGTTGGTAAGGGCAGTAATTGCTCCTTTCTTGGCTTCTTCCATTATCGGTAAGCTGTGGAAATAAGCCTGCACAGGATTGATGCGTGGGGAGAAATCGCTTTCGATGATGCTGTACAGGTTCTCGGGTGAGGTCTGTACATCGGCTTCTTTGTCCAACGCTCGTTTGAGGGTATTGATGCGGTAGCGGTCTACGACTGTATAATCACCCGTTCCTCGTGGACGGTACTCCGCTCGGTGCAACACGGTATTGTATCGAAACTCATACCGAGTCGAAAGGAACTCTTCTATTTGAGCGTTCTTAGAGGGATTGCCATGCTCTTCTTTTTTCATTGTTCGTACTTCTTCTATTTGCTTGGTTTTGAACTTTCACCCGAGAACGGATGCTGAAACCAAGTTAGAAAGCCGAACGCACAATGCAAAGGTTTGCGAGGCTGTTGCTTCGGGGTACACAAAAATGCTCCGAAAATGGACGAGATAAACAGGATAAATCGGAACTAAAACGCTCAAAATGGCAAGATAAGAGAAAAAAAGCTCTGCAAGCGACTTCATCGGATTGCCAACGTCTGCATACTTTTTCCTCGAGAGAGAAAGGGGGCGGGTGTGTTCATTGGTAAGAGAGCCACTTCTATCCATATCAGAGTCACAAGTACGCACTTAAGAAAAAGTGGAGAAATAGGTGCTGTTCTCTTGTACATTTGCCTGCGACTTCCTTTTGTTTCCCTTGATTTCATCGAGGCTTGGGACGAGGATTTCGCTTGCGTACATTTGCATCAATCGAAGTAGAAATAACAATTAAAACGATATTGACATGAGATTTACAGCCATTGACACCTCCGCTTGGGAGGAACTGAAAAAGAGCATCGAAGAGTTGGCTCTTTGTATGAGAGAGAATTTCGGCATGAAGCCCGAACTTCCCAACTTGTTGCACAACGGGGACGTGTGCCGAATACTGAACATCAGTAAACGAACGCTCCAGCACTATCGGGATACTTCCGTGCTGCCCTTTATCCAAATCGGGCATAAGTGCTATTACAAACGCGAGGATGTGGAAGCTCTCCTCAAAAAGTCAAACCGCCAATAACCACGACTATGGAACACGAAATCGTAAACAAAGAAACACCCGAGATGAAACAACTCATCTCGGGCATTCAGGAAGTAAGCAGACGTATTTGGGAGGTTGCCCAAACGCACCGTCCGCTGTTCGGGGGTGAAATCTACCTCACAGGGCGGGAGGTCTGCGAACGGCTTTTCATCAGTCCTCGCACCTTGCAGGACTATCGGGACAAGGGCATTATTCCCTACACCCAAATCGCAGGAAAAATCATCTACAGCCTCTCCGATATCAACCGACTGCTGCAAGAAAACTATAGAAACTCTATGTAAGAACTATTGCTAACGAAAGAGAAAAGGATTTGACCCGTTTTTCTGTCAAGTACTTTTCTCTATCAGGAGCTTAAACAAGGCGAACCGCTTTCATAGTCCAACCTTGTAGAAAATTCTTACATAACAATCTTCTTTGTAACATTTGCAATGTAAAGTAGGAATACTCCTTTTTGACAATCTCTTGTGTTTATTTGAGCCATCCCTGTAGTGTCGCAATATCCTTGTGTGAGAACTTTTCCCTCCACATTTAAAAGCCTATATATGGAATTGGCAGGAGCATTCTTTATCTCAATAAATCCCTCTCGAGAAAAGACTTCAAGCACTGCTCCCTTGACGGACTCCACTTCAGCCGGGACAGAACCGGCATAAGCCTTAGGATGTCCTCCATTATAGTCTTCACAATCCCATAGTTTTTTACGAAGAGTTTCCACTTGGTCCACGGTACAGACATTTCCTTCTTTCTCCGAAGATGTGTCTATAATGCGTATTTTGTTGTTAAGGAGATCATGAGGGAAGCTGTGGTCAGGAACAGACTCAATGAGTTTTTTCATTCCCTCTCCTGCCAATCTGTTACGTTCACAAGAAATCACCTGAAGGGCATCAAGCCCAGAAACATCAAGTTCCGTAAGATTACAGTCATTGAACTCTAGATCCTTCAGTTTTTGAGCCCCTTTGTCAAAAACGACTTTCCCGAGTTGTTGACAATAACCGGCATTCACTACTTCCAAGTTCGTGAGTCCCGACAAATCAAGAGTCTGGATTGGCAAATAAGTAGCTGTTAGAAATTTCAGCTCTTTCTGTTGCGATAAATCTATGTTTGGAATCGGATTAGAGGAGAAACGCAGGGTGTTCAGTTTGAAATTGTCTTTGAGATTTAATGCAGATAATTTGTTGTTTGAACAATCCAAAAACTCCAAATCTTCCAATCCTGTCAATTCAAGAGATTCAAGTTCACATTGACTGCATTCTAAGTATTTGAGTCTCTTGTTGTTTGACAATGACAGTTTGGGAATCTCTGTAACGCTGCATGCAAGATACTCAAGCTGTCTATTATTACTTACGTCTATTGATTTCAGAGGTATCGCGGAATAGGACAGCTTTTTGAGTCCAGGACAGTTGCTTACATCAAGACTGACGACCAGTGCATCCTCTACCTTGAATGAAGTTACTTTGCCGTAGATCTCTATATCAAAGGAGCCTTGCATTGTTATAGGATATGAAATCCATTCCCCATTTTCCCATTTCTCGGGATTGCCGATACCTACACTTTTGATTTCTACCTTGTCTTCGGCTTCAATCAGCATGCTAATCTCGTCTTTAAGCTTATATGGCTTATTATCTGTGGCGACGGAGGCATCAAACCTCAAAGTTATGTTCGCCTTTTCCTGCGCTGCCATCGGAAGCGACAAGAATAAAACCGTAATGACTGAAAAAATCATCACGATATTTTGTATTCTCTGTTTCATAGGGCATTTTTCGTTTATTCATTGTTGTAATTTTAATATCAAAATTCCTCTGAAGCATTC
>CAUUAW010000008.1:0-77135 GCA_963543315.1 uncultured Porphyromonas sp. | reverse complement strand
CGAGATGCAGCGTAGTCTCGTGGGCTCGGAGATGTGTATAAGAGACAGATCAAACTCTAATATCATCAAGGATGTAGCTGTTGGCTCTATACGATAGTTGCTATTACTCGCCATTCGAGTTGCACAAACCTCGACTCGGATCTCGTAGAGGGCTAGTTGTATATCTCTTTTATTTCAATTAACTTCACGTTGCGATTCACCGCTTATACCCCCATCCCATGAGACTGCACACCCCACTACTGATCATTATCGTCACCATACTCTCTAGTATGGTGCTCACAGCGCAGCATCGCTCTCACTCTAGTCAGTCTCTTTATGAAGAGCTACAACAATTGCAACAGAAACGTCTCCCCACTCAAACCTTAGACTGCGCTAAACGACTGACAATACAGGCCATTCGCGAGGGGAATCTCCCCTACACGATTGAAGCTCTAGAGGCACACAAAGAGGCTCTCATTCATCTGGATTACGATCGTCTGCCAGAGCAGTTCTCATTACTCCATACAGCCTGGCAGAGACGGAGTAAACTGCAAGGGCGAGATCAGCGATTCCTAGCACTATACATTGCCCAGCAATATATCTCTCATGCCAACAATTTTTACTGGAGATCAATGGGGCTATCGCCAGCGGCGGGAGAGCGGGACAGCGTCACTCCTCGCCATTGGAGTAATACAAACTACCTAAATGCTATAGCCCCCCTACTGGAGGTTGCATTCACTCCAAGTGAAGAGCTCTACCAAAACATCCCAAATCAAGAGACCAACCACATCCCACGTACATTGTACCTCGACGAGATCCCTGAGGAAGGGTGCTACACCTTGCTAAGCCATTTACTCCACATGCTCTCTATAAGAGATCTATATCAACTAGAGCTAAGGGGCTGCAATCGAGACTCTTGGTATGATAAAACACGCTCTTTGCTAGAGGATGACCAAATACAACAGACGGATGAGGGAGCTAAGCTATACGCTTTATACCAAGCAGTCATACTAGATGAAGAGATCAGAGGGATCTCTACTCAAACAGTTGCAAAGCGCCTGGAGGAACTTTTGGGGCTGAGTAAAGGGATGCACCTTGAGGCTATGAAGATCTACAAGCGACTCTTCGACTACTATTATGAGATGCCCTGTAATGATCCATTGCGTGCCTATTATTTTATTATCCCTTATCTTGAGTGGCTGGACAAGCAAGGCAAGTACTCTAAGCTCACAGAGTCGATCCTCAGAGAGATATTCACGCCTCAGGTAGACGTGTCAGTCCCTAACTTTATTTTGGCTGATCACAACGGATCTATCGAGCTTCAAATAGCCAATGTGCAGAGTCTCTCACTACATCTTTATGCCATCTCCCCACAAGATGCCGTCAACATGGAGCTACCCATTACCCCAAAGCAGTATCAGAGAGTTTGGGAGCAAGAGTATGAGGGAAAGTCTGACATAGAGAGCATTGTAACACTAACGGACTCATTACAACTCCCGCTCCTACCCATAGGTCACTATCGCCTACAAGTTGTCTCGCATCACACGGATGAGGCTCAGCAACTACCAGGTATAGGAGACTCTGACACCACTAGCTATGACTTTATGGTGAGCGATCAGATACTTCTCGATCTGGAGGATGGTCACGTGCAACTCCTCAATGCCCTGACAGGAAGAGCCTCGACAGACCCTGTACACCTATGGAGTTACGGGTATAACCGTACCAGTTGGCACCCAGACTACGAGGCTACACTCGAAGTCTTAGGAGAGCTAAAGCCTAACAATCTAGGCATCTTAACAATGCCCTCACCTGCTAGGCGAGATTATTACGCGACTTTCTTTATAGAAAGCGCCGATCATCGACTACTACTCCCCTCTTGCAGCTTCGGGTACAACGAACTAAGAGAGCTATCTCTATCGAGGATTCCAACGCCTATCCAGACGAGCATCCTACAGACAGACAGAAGTATCTACCAATTAGGTGATGAAATCAGACTATATGCTGTAGCATACCGCAACACCTACGACCCTAAGCAGGCCTCGCCTTTACCACAACTAGAGTTAACCATTTCACTGACCACACCCCAGGGCGACAGAGTTGACTCTGTCTACGTGGTAACAAATGAGTGGGGACGTGTGGAGGCGTCTATGCATATCCCTAAGGAGGCTATGACAGGGACCTATATGATTGAGGTTTCTAGCACAAAGTCTTTGAATGACTTTGAGGTATTTGTCTCCAAGATAGAGGTCTCGGAGTATAAGCAACCAAGCTATGAAGCAACACTAACCCTGCCCCAGATAAAGATGCAACTGGGGGACAGTATTACTGTCAGTGGTACTGTCAGGACCTACAGCGGTTATCCCCTCGCAGGAGCGTCGGTGCAGTATATCTTTACAGGTAGCTATAGCAACTGGTGGTATGGTGAGGAGGTTACTACCCGGCGGCTTGCATCGGGGACTATCTCAGTAAATGAGCTGACTGGGACTTTTGAAATCCCAATTACCCTGACGGATCTACGTACAGATGCATTCCGTCAGAGAGCATCATCCTGGGGGGGGCATTCATATCAACTAGAGATTACTATCACCTCTCCGAGTGGTGAAACGCAACGTATAGAACGATCATTTTGGGTAGGGAATAGACCAGTCTTGATCGACTACGAAGGAGATCTCACTTTTTTGAAAAGTAATGCGACTGCGGCGCAACAGTTTACCATACATGTGACTAATGAAAGCGGTATACCTATAGCTACGACCTTACAGCTGCATCTCACCTCTCTATCTGACACGACACACACCTGGACAACAGAGGTTATTGCAAATGAGAAGCAAAGTTTGCCCATTAAGTGGCTTAGTCTACCCTCCGGAGAATATCGACTAACGTTCATTTATCAAAGTGATAACGGTGAGCTCCTAGAGAGGCAATACGAGATTACACTCTTCTCAGAGAGAGACAAGTCTCTTAGCACCAGGCAGGTCCTATGGTGTGCATCCCCATCTGATCAATACTCCAAAGGGGAATCCCCCACTATATACTACGCTAGCCGCGAAGCGGGGCAAGCAATATACTTCATTATTACGACAGTTGATAAACCAGCTATCTACGGACAGCTACCAGCACTCCCGGCATATCATGTGGGACATTGGTGCCCAGAGCTGCCCGAGAATATCGACCCCAAAGGGCAGATTCAAGTACAGCTTTACACAGTGCACAACGGGGAGTACAAGCATTACTCCAGATCCTTTAAATATCTCCACACCCCTGATGAGCCGACACTACAGATCTCTTGGATAGAGAAACCGGATAAACTCCTAGCTGGAGAGAGTCATACTTGGCAGGCTCGCCTCTGCTACAGCGATGGCACCCCAGCTCGCGGCATCCCCGTCATGGCATGGATGTATGACGCAGCTCTAGAGAGTCTGAAACCTCTTGACTTTTATCGTCTCTCGCAGTATAGCTCACTTTGCCTACAGACGTTTGTCCCTAATCCTTGTTTCAACTTCAATATGGGGAGATCCTACCCCAATGGGGACAATCAAGGATATCCTCTCTACATGATGTCGTCAGCTAAAGCAAGCCATCTAAGAGAAGGTGGTATAAAAGACCAATTACGAGGTGTAAATGCATCCGATAAACTCCCTGAGGGTAACTATGAATTATCTGACGATGCCGTCACTACCGCCGCACCCGTACTGCGTAGTAAATTCTCCCCAACAGCCTTCTTCCTACCCTATCTCTGTACTGATGACGAGGGCGTAGTAACCTTTTCGGGGACTATGCCCGAGACTCTATCTTGCTTCCGTCTATGTCTCTTTGGCTATGACAGTCAGCTAGTGGACTGCAGCTCGACGACAGATATCAAAAGCTACCGAAACTTAATGGTCGAAACTTTAAAGCCTCGCTTCCTCATGCAGGGGGATAAGGCTTATTTGACTGGATCTGTACGTAATCTTACAGGCTCTCCCCTAATGGGGAACTTACAAGTTGTCCTCTCTAACACAGCAAAGTCTGACAGCATTGCGATTCCGATTACAGGAGGTTCTCTACAAAGTTCTTTATCAGTCCCAGCAAAAGGTGTCACACCTTATGCTATCGCTCTACCTCCCTTGCCAACTACAGACGCTCTACGTGTCCAGATTTACTTCACCAGTGAGGGATACAGCGATGGCGAAGAGTACTTCATCCCCATAGAACCCGCTACCGTCCGGACAGTCGAAAGCGTTCCCTTTTCGTGGGGTAACAAGATGACTTACGAGTACTCCTTAAATGATCTGCTAGGGACCAACAAGGATAAGCACAGTACTCTGCACTTACAGCTTTGGAGTAATCCGTGTCACTTCGCCATACAACAGTTGCCCATCATCTTTGACAACCGCGAGCAGGATGCCGTCAGCACGCTCTTACGGATCTACACTCTAACCCGAACGAGGCAGCTACTCCGTCAACCAGCGATAGCTGATTGGATTAAGGAGAGACAGAGGACTACAGACAATACCAACAAACTCCACAATAATCAATATACACTCCTGACACCCCTAGAGCAAACTCCATGGCATGCCACTGAGCTTTGGGTAGATGGTGCTCAAGGGCAACTGTGGGAGATCCTAAACTCTCCACAAGATCGTACTGTATTAAAGGATGTCGCTCTACTGAGTAGCCTACAATCTACCTCTGGTCACTGGTCTTGGTATCCCGATATGCCAGCATCACCTCTACTTACCCCACTTATCCTCGACTACCTATCCGCGGTTTATGAGTTAGAGCCACTGGAGCAGCTTCAATCCATGCTCTCTCAGGGATGGGATGCTTACGACCGCATAGCCACAGAATGGATGAAAGGACTTAAGAAAAAGCCAGTACAAGGCAAGCGAATCGAGGCTCTCCCCTCATGGGGTACAGAGTGGCTATATCTCTCCTATCGTTGGCGTGGTGCAGATGCTATACAAAAATCACATACCGCTAGGGTACTTGCAAGTGTTCTCTCTCCTCTCCTTATCAAAGATGTTCAAAAACTTCCTCTGGATTGGCTCCCTCAAGCTGCGTACACACTAGATAAATTAGGCAAAAGAGAGCTCGCTCTCCAGCTAGCAGCTACGCTCCGGGACCATCTATCGCATGATCCCGCACAAGGATCTTTCTTTGCCAATACCGTGGTAGGAGGCTACTTCTGGAGAGACCGATCCATGTCCTTACAACAAAAAACGATTGAGCTCTTTGAGGAGCTAGGCATCTATCACGAAGAGGTACAACAAATGCGTCGCTGGTCTATGGAGTACCTACGGACCAACCTTCGGGCATCGACTCTGACTCAGGTAGAGTTACTTCTATCTCTCCTAAGCGACCATAGTACACAGGGACCATCTGACAATGTCACCATCACCGTACCTCTCTCTGATGGAACGTCTGAGTGCTTTAAGACAGACTCTTACTGCGTTCTGCAATACAGGTCCGATGTGTTAAATCATAAGGGAAGGATTGTAATCTCTCACACTAATCCCTCTTCTCTTCTCTGGGGTGGTATCCTCAATATTGGCAGCAAACCCCTCGATGATGTACATAAGCGCTATGGAGATTTAGAGATTGAGACAAAAACTTATATTCGCGAAGAAATCAATGGGCAGATACAGATGCGCCCCATACAACCAAATGAAGAGCTATCCGTCGGGAGTATCCTCATCACAAAACTACGCATCACAACGCATCGTGACCTAGATTTCGTCACTGTACGAGATATGCGCCCCGCATGCTGCGAGCCTCTTGAGCAGATTAGTCACTACGAGTGGCAAGGGGGGCTAGGCTATTATGTCGAAGCTCGTAGTAATGCTCAGATATATCATATCAATAATCTACTACGAGGATCCTATGAGATAAGCTATACACAGAGTGTCGTGCGTCCAGGCTCTTACCAACGTGGTATTGCTCAGGCGCAATGTGCATATGCCTCCGAGTACTCTACCCAGACGGCTGCTCAGCCTACCTACAACGTTATTCCCAAATAGTCATGCTTGATCCCGTAGAAATTATCCAGCGCTACTACCCTACCGACAGCCTCGGCTACCACATCCTCCTGACGCATAGTCAGCAAGTAGCTCAACTTGCCCTTGATATCGTCATGCATCATCCAGAGCTTTGCTGTGATAAGCAGTTCGTTTACGAGGGGGCTATGCTACACGACATAGGCATCTATCTCACCGATGCTCCCACCATTGGGTGCTATGGATCGGAGCCATATTTGCGACACGGGTACCTAGGAGGAGAGCTATTACGCAGTATGGGACTAGAGTCCCATGCCCTTGTAGCCGAGCGACACACCGGTACAGGGCTAGATGCTGAGACCATTCGAGCGCGAGGTCTTGAGCTACCTCTCGATCGCATTTATATGCCTCAAAGTATTGAGGAGCGAGTCGTCTGTTATGCCGACAAGTTTTACTCCAAGACCCAGCTGAAGCATCGGAAGCCTCTCGACAAGGTGCGCCAGTCTCTGAGCAAATTTGGAGCAGAGTCTTTAGCACGCTTTGATGCCATGCATGAGAGTTTTAAAACGCTGGCGACCATGCAGTAATCAGAGGTCAGCGGCAGGAGCTATCCTCTCCGCACATCCATCTTTCCTTATCAAAAAAACAGATCCCTATGTTAATACACTCCGCCACTTTCGTAAAGAGTAGTCCTTCTGTAGAGCTTTGCCCTACGACAAACTTACCCGAGTATGCATTCATCGGTCGATCTAACGTGGGCAAATCCTCTCTAATCAATATGCTCACGGGGCACAAAGGACTCGCCATGACCTCTCAAAAGCCGGGGAAGACTCAGCTGATCAATCACTTTCTTATCAATAACTCCTGGCATATTGTCGACCTCCCCGGCTATGGTTACGCACGGAGGAGCCTCAATCAACGGGCTCACTTTCGCAAACTCATTACAGAATATGTAACCCATCGGAAATCT
This sequence comes from uncultured Porphyromonas sp., assembly GCA_963543315.1. Lineage (GTDB taxonomy): Bacteria > Bacteroidota > Bacteroidia > Bacteroidales > Porphyromonadaceae > Porphyromonas. Next base: position 70,211 of record CAUUAW010000008.1, on the reverse strand, counting down.
CTGGTCAATCTCTTTATACTCGTAGACATTCGTCATGAGCCTCAGCGTATCGATCTAGAGTTCATCAATGAGATGGGGACGGGAGGCATCCCCTTTAGCCTAGTATTTACCAAAGCTGATAAGATTGGGAAGCAGGCACAACTCCGCGCCGTAGAGACATACCGAGGTCGTCTACTCGAGGACTGGGAGGAGCTTCCACCACTCTTTGTCACCAGCTCTTCAACAGGATTAGGTCGCGATACGCTCTTGGATTACATAGAGCAGCTCAATTGCCTTGTAGATGAGGACGACTAGAACTCCAGCTCCAACCCCACCATTAGGTGTTCGGGGGTAAAGGCAAGCCCAAAACCACTAGCAGGCACCCCAGACTCCTCTCCATGGAAGTCTTTACGATAGCCCATAAAGCCCATATGCAAGCATAGGCATAGCCCTTCTGTCAAGTCCAGGCACGCTCCTGGTCTTAGACCCACCTCTAAACCTTGCTGTGCATGATCTCCATCGGTCTCATAGCTGTACCCAAGGTTACCATCCACGTATAAGTTAAATGGCCCCCGGTGTAGGTAATAGTAGCGAATGAATGGAGAGAGGGAAATCTCGTGCTCTATCGAAACTCTCTTAAGGGTCTCAGTCTTTGTATCGCCCCCCTTCAGACCGTATCCCGCAATCAATCCTACAGCCCATGTGTCATTAAAAAAGTATCCGAACTCAGGATGCAAGTGCATCTTATGGGTCCTCGTGTCTGTATTAAACCAATAGCTAGCCACACCTCCCACAAACCACGATGCCTGATGCCCCTCATGATCTGTATGAGTTTGAGCCCTTAGAGAGATGCTGCTACTCGTCAGGGCAATCAATCCCCAGACAAAAAGAAAGAATGTATGCTTCATATCCAATATATGTGTTACAAATGTTGGGCAAAGGTCGCTATCTTTTCCTTCAAAACCAAGCTCCCCTCATACCAACTTATCTGTATAAACGGATCAACATCTTGACGGTCCACGGTGCCAGAGCCCATCCTTTCCCGAATTATCTATCAATAACTCGGTAATGACGAGCTATTTACTCCGGTAATCCCAATCGATAACTCGCGAATAGTCGATTGGAAATCTCGTAATTATTTTTTCGTCCTTTCGGAATAGCTCCCGGTAGACCTATAGGGTAGGGTAAGTATCATCAGAGTATGTCTTAGCCCCTCTACATCACTAACCGCGTTTTTCGTACCTTTGCACCCATTATTAAGGACACAAGATCCATATACATGCAAGAAATACGCAACATAGCTATCATTGCTCACGTAGACCACGGCAAGACGACGCTTGTCGATAAGATGCTTCTTGCAGCTAAACTCTTTCGAGAGGATAAGGCCGCAGAGGTAGACGCCTTCCTAGACAATAACGATCTAGAGCGCGAGCGAGGTATCACAATCGTATCGAAGAATGTCAGCATCACTTATCAGGGCGTCAAGATCAACGTCATCGACACCCCGGGGCACGCAGACTTCGGCGGTGAGGTGGAGCGTGTCCTCAACATGGCAGACGGATGCCTGCTCCTGGTTGATGCTTTTGAAGGTCCGATGCCTCAGACGCGTTTCGTACTACAGAAAGCTCTTGCCATAGGTCTTAAACCGATTGTAGTTATTAATAAAGTAGACAAACCTAACTGTCGCCCCTCGGAAGTACAAGACATGGTCTTTGACTTAATGGCGTCTCTAGAGGCTACTGAGGAGCAGTTGGATTTTGTCACACTCTTTGGTAGTGCTAAGCAAGGCTGGATGAGCCGCGATGTAAATAAGCCAACAGAAGACATAACACCCCTCTTAGACGCCATCATCTCCGAAATACCAGCCCCACAACAGATAGAGGGTCCTTTACAAATGCTGATCACCTCTCTGGACTATAGCTCCTACGTGGGGCGGATCGCTGTGGGGCGTGTGCATCGTGGCACAATACATAGTGGCGACTCCGTGCTACTATGCCACGAGGGGCACGAGTCTCACAAAGAGAAAGTCAAGGAGTTGTACACTTTTGAAGGCATTGGTAGGGCAAAGGCAGACGAGATTTCTAGCGGAGATATTTGTGCCATCGTAGGTTTTGACCACTTTGATATTGGAGATACTATCGCCGATCCAGAGCATGCAGACGCGCTAGATGCTATCTCCGTTGACGAACCAACGATGTCGATGCTCTTTACGATCAATAACTCGCCATTCTATGGTAAGGAAGGCAAGTTCGTCACCTCCAGGCATATCCACGATCGTCTCATGCGTGAGCTAGACAAAAATCTAGCTTTACGTGTGGAGACAACCGATCAGGCAGACTCTTGGAATGTCTTCGGGCGTGGGGTCCTCCATCTATCAGTACTCATTGAGACAATGCGCCGTGAGGGCTATGAGCTGCAAGTAGGACAGCCCCAGGTCATTATTAAGGAGATAGACGGCGTACGGTGTGAGCCGATCGAAGAGCTGACTATCAACCTCCCTGACGAGGCAAGCAGTCGTATTATCGACATGGTCACACGCCGCAAAGGAGAGATGACAGCCATGGAGAGCAACAATGGACGCACACATCTAGTCTTTACAATCCCTTCCCGAGGCATCATAGGGCTCAATAACAATGTCCTCACAGTGTCTGCTGGAGAGGCTGTCATGGCGCATAGGTTCCTCGAATTCGGACCTTGGCGCGGAGATATAGAGCGACGTAACAATGGCAGTATCATAGCAGGTGAGAGCGGTACGGCATTTGCCTATGCTCTAAACAACCTACAGAGTCGTGGGCGATTCTTTATAGCTCCACAAGAAGAGGTGTACGCCGGTCAAGTGATCGGCGAGCACACCAAAGATAATGATCTAACGGTCAATGTATGCAAAAGCAAGAAATTGACAAACATGCGAGCATCGGGTAGCGATGACAAGGTAACCCTAGCTCCTCCCGTAGTCTTTAGCCTAGAAGATGCTCTAGAGTATATCAAGGCTGACGAGTATGTAGAGGTCACTCCTAAGTCAATGCGCCTGCGCAAAATACTCCTCAGCGAGCTGGACCGCAAAAGGGCTGGTAAAGCCTAGCCACGAAAAAAACTATTAATACCTTATACAAACGACTTAATAACAATGAGTATGAAAAGATTTGCACTCCTCCTAATTGCGGTACTGACCCTTGGATTTGCAGCTCAGGCTCAGTCTACCTTTAGCAAAGGTACTACTACCACCAACCTAGGACTCGGGATCGGAGGCTCTCTCTTTAGCAGTGACTATAACGTCCTCCTACCGCCCCTCTCCATAGGCGTAGACCACAGCATCGCCGATAAGCTGTTCGACGGCAAGGGATCTATCGGTATCGGAGGTTACCTCGGTAGTGAGGTTTATCGTATCAAAGGGTTCGACAAGTCAATTTGGAACCAAACCCTCATCGGTCCCCGCGGTTCTCTACACTATCAGTTCGTAGACAATCTAGACACTTATGCCTCTCTAATGCTTGGTCTATACATCGCCAGCTGGAACTACAACACAAATATCCCTAACGGACCTACCAAGACAAAGGGGTCTGATACTACATTTGGTTGGGGTGTACACCTAGGTGCACGCTACTACCTCTCTGATAACTGGGCTGTCATGGGTGAGCTAGGCTATGGCCTTACCTACTTGACACTTGGCGCTACCTATCGCTTCTAAAAATATTTTCACTTAATCCACATCTATAAACGATGAAAAGATTTTTAACTACCCTGACAAGTCTTTTACTAATCGCAGGATTTGTCTTATCGACTAGCTCTTGTGCTAGCACGACAATTATCAACTCCCATCCTCAAGGTGCTAAGGTTTACATGAATCAGGAGTATATGGGTGTCACACCATACACGTATACGGATACAAAGGTGGTGGGAACCTCTACCATTGTTAAGTTGACGAAGGATGGGTATCAAGACACCAATGTTATCCTAACTCGTAATGAGCAAGTTGATGTAGGTGCAATCATCGGAGGTCTATGCGTATGGGTTCCATTCCTCTGGGTAATGGGCTATAATCCAAGCCATACCTACGAGCTTGTACCTCTTGGGGGCGCAAAGTAAGATCCCTCTGAAACCATCATAAAAGCAGGAGATAGCTGGGCAGCTGTCCCCTGCTTTTGCTATTTACAAAGCCCTTTGAGATGTATCAACCCCTATTATAAAGTACATTGTAACAGGATATAGCTTGAGAAATCTGCCCTACAATGAGTATGGATATGAGTGTTGTGTTTTCTTTAACTTTGTCCATCACTATCGCGTTGTACTATCGGAACAATTGAGAGAATCCCGATCTCGGGGCTATAGATCACGTAACCCCACCTCAATTTTAGAATATATGCCTGGCAATATACCTACATCCCCGCCCCCCTCTGGAGGGATTGCACGAGACAGCCTTAAGTTAATCTCTTCAGGAGTTATCGGGCAGCTAGTTGCATTCCTATTAATCCCCATCATCGGGCGATGGTATAACGAAGAGGTTATGGGCTCTCTGGGGATCTTTATGGCTTGGGGGGGACTCCTATCCATCATAGCTTCTGGGCGCTACGAGCAGGCAATCGTAATAGCTCCTAACAATACCTCAGGGCGCATATCAGCTCTCCTTTCATTGGGGCTATGCACACTCTTTGCCTGTCTATTAATCCCCGTGGTGAGGGTAGTCCGAATGTATGGCGGGGGGGATGACTTAGGCTCCCTGATTTATTTGCTTCCCGCCTATGTCCTTCTACTAGCTACTTACAATGTGGGATCCCTATGGTCGCTACGTATGCAACATTATAATCGCCTTTCTGTAGGACAACTAGTGCAGGGGACCTCCAACAACCTACTCAAAGTATGTCTGGGCTGTGTGTCTCGTACTGCATGCTCTCTCATCGCATCAGCTATGATTAGTATTTTGCTTGCACTCTTACCTCATGCAAAAGGGTTGGCAAGTCTGCTCAAGAAGCCGATGCCAATGCGAAAGGAAATATGTCGTATTGCTCAAACTTACCGCAACTTTCCCCGCTATGGTATGGTACAAGCACTTGTCGATACACTTCTGGGCTCGCTCTTAGTACTTATGCTCCCACTACAATTTGGAGCACGCGAGGTGGGTTTTTTGACTATGGCAACGATGCTGGCACTACGCCCCGTGGGCATCCTAAGCACGAGCTTTAGTCAAGTGTACTTACAGCGTCTCAGCAAGTCGGTCTCTAGAGGCGAGCACATAGCACCTACTATCCGCACTTTCGCTGTTCGCTTTGTATTTATTGCTACAGGTCTGGCTATCCTATTAGCGTGGATTATGCCTTTCTTAGTACGTATTGTCGTAGGTGAGGGATGGGAGACTTCAGCACTCATCATCCGATGGATGCTCCCAATGTTAATCCCTAACTTCCTGTCATCGGTCTTTAATGTCCTCCCTGATATCTTTGGACTACAACGAGCTAATCTGACAATCGAACTCCTCTTTCTAGTCTTTGACTTTGCCGTCATATTGGTGGGACTAAACTGTCTTTCCTTTACTTCATTTATCCCCTTCTACTTCCTGCTAAAGATGGTACGTGAGATTTTTTATCTACTCTTCCTTATTCGAATAATTGCTCGCTATGAACGTAAACTGCATGCACTCGCCTGAAGACCAAAGCTTAACTCGTGGCATGGCCTTTACTCCACATGATGAGCTGCTCTACGATATCGACATAAAGGACTACTGTGAGACCGATTGCTTCTCGCACTTTGTAGAGCGTGTTAAGTCTCTAGATGGGCAATTTAGAGTCGTCACAACTTCTAGTGAGTCTCTCTTTGCAGCAGTGGATGTACGCTCTACATTAGCCCTCTTCTATCGAGTAGATGGCAAGACAATACATGTCAGCGATAACGGGTTTGACTTACTTTGTAAAGGCGATGAGATGGTGTCTTTGACCTCTGATGAGGCTTTATTCTTCTCCCGATGGGGATTCCTACCCAATGACAAGACGCTCTCACCTCATATCAAACGTCTAGAGGCTGGATGCGCTCTCTGCTTCTCTTTTGAGGAGGGTAAGATACAGGTGGATCGGTATGACCTAGGCTTATCCCTCTCAAGGGAGTTTACACGACTCAAATATGGAGATGCCTTGACGTGGATGCACAAAGTCTATGGTAGGGCTTTTGACCGGATGGCTAGAGTCATCGGAGATCGCCATGTGATCCTTCCGCTCACGGCAGGGAGGGACTCTCGTTTGATTGCGATAGCACTCAAAGAGCGAGGTATAGAAAATGTCTTGACGCTCACCTATGGCAGGGATAAGGGCATCAGAGAGGTCCTTAAAGCACAAAGTGTAGCTAAGCAACTAGGCTTTAGACATCAGTTCATCTGTACAGTTCCACCGTCGTATGACAAGAGAGGGTACACACAAGATGAGGAAGCTCTAAGCTTCTTACGCTATATCAGTGGTCTTGCTTCGGGATACTACTTTGCAGAGTACACGTCTGCGAGATGGGTTCTATCGGCCTATGGAGCACAAGGTCCCATCGTCCTTTCAGGGCATAATGGAGGTGTATTGGCTGGAGACAATCTAAACGTCCCCTACTCCAATGGAGTAAGAGCTTGCGATTGTTGCGCCTACCAGCTGACACTCTTGGAGCGTGGGGATAGGAGACTCACGCGCGAAGAGGTGATGCGACTTACAGAGATACAGAAAGATATGCTACATAGCTACCCTGACTCTCTATCTCTACGAGAGAAACTCGACCTGATGCACAATAGGGAGATGATGAGTAAGTACTACCTCAATTCGTCTCGCTCATGGGGCTACTTTGGGATTCCTGTGTGGGTACCTTTTTTGGATAAAGAGCTAAGCACTCTGATGCACAGCTTGCCACCAGGCTATCGTATGGGCAAAAAGATCTATGAAGACTTTACGGACACCTGTTTCAAACGACACAAGGTAAGCTACGGCGACGATTTCCATCTATCGAAAGTTGTCGAAAGCCCCCTCTACCGACTGAAGCAGATAGTACGCCCCCACATAGCCTACCAGCTGTCCAGGAAAAGTAGACTCTTCGTACCCGACGATATGGGTTTTAGTACACTCATGGGGGGGACTCTCCTAGACGAGGTACGGCAACAGATACCTTGGACTCCGACAACCTCCAACGGACTATCATTCGCCTGGTGGCTCTACTATGTACAGCGTTACCTCTCTGATACCCTCTGATTGCGAGGGTGATAGCGCAGCACATCTGCTCTAAGGGCTGAGCGATCCACATGAGTGTACACCTCCGTTGTTGTGATACTCTCATGCCCCATCATGAGCTGGATAGCATGAAGATCCGCGCCCCCCTCTAGCAGATGTGTAGCAAAGCTGTGACGCAGTGTATGCGGACTGACCTCTTTATGTATACCTGCCAAATTTGCCAAAGTCCGGATAATCCAAAAGATTGTAATGCGCGATATCCCCTGTCCACGACGAGAGATAAAGACATACTGGTCATGCCCTGGCTTCGGTGTGTATCGAAGTGGGTCACGGAGGTAGTGCTGCACATCGTCCACTGCCTTGGAGCTCATCGGTACCAACCGCTCCTTACGACCTTTACCCCATACGTGTACATAACCCTCATCAAGATAGAGATCCGAATAGGTCAGAGAGCTCAGTTCCGATACACGAAGGCCACAACTATAGAGTACCTCTATGATAGCGGTATCTCGTGAAGCCTCCGGGCGATTCCAGTCAATAGCTGCCAGCAAGCTATCTACCTCCGCTAAGGTCAGAACCTCGGGAAGGGTCTTCGATATAGGAGGTGTCTGCAACATCTCTGTAGGATCTATAGGGATCTCCTCCTCAAGGGTTAGAAATCGAAAGAAACTCTTGACACCACTAAGTATGCGTGCCAAGGAGCGCATAGAGATACCGAGGTCCAGCAGATGTGCTGCAAAGCCATTGAAATGCTCTAACTCCACATCTCGGAGACCAAGCCCCATGTCTGTGACATAGGTAAAGAGCTTATCTACATCATAGAGATAAGAGTCTATACTATTGTCAGATAGGTGCTGCTCTAGTCTCAAGTAGGTTTTGTATCGCTGTATCAGTCGCTGCCTATTGTCTAGACTCATTGTCCAAGAGACTTTCTTCTTATCTTTGCAACGAAGATACTGTTTTGCACCCTAACCAACAAGTGATCTCAAGGCTATGATTGATCCTCTTACACCTTTATCAGATGGTAAACCATCCATCCTGATACTCAATGGGCCTAACCTCGTTAAGATAGGCCAGCGAGAAGCTAATATCTATGGCGCCACACCCCTAATCCCCTACTTAGAGCACCTAGCCAGTGAGACAAAAGAGGTGGCAATCTCTATACGCTACACTCACTATGAGGGTGCACTTATTGAGTATCTCTATATGGCTGAGGAGCTAGGCTATCGGGCAGTCATACTAAATGCTGGTGGATACACTCATACATCAGTGGCTCTAGCCGACGCAATAAGAGCCATCTCTCTACCTGTCATCGAGGTGCATATCACCCAGCCGTTAGCTCGGGAGTCTTATAGGCACACCTCACTCATAGCGCCCTATTGCCTGGGGAGTATTGCGGGCTTTGGCGTGGCTAGCTACGAGATAGCCTTATGGTCCATATTGAATAATGAGAGTCTCTAGCCAACAAGATTTACAAGCTTCGAAATCATATTTAGATTATTCCAGAATCATGAGTTTGTTATTCCGGAATAGGCATCTGACGATTCGGGAATTATGATTTCTTCATTACCAAATAAATTGATATTTACTCCGTAGTCCTCAAGATAAGTCTCCCGAGTACACCCCTTCCTTACCATGAATGAACAGCTAGAGCTATACGCTCAGCAGCACAGCTCCTTCGGTCATCCCCTACTGGATGAACTACTACGTACCGCCTATGTCCGGCTCCTACAGCCTAGGATGGTCTGTGGACCTACACAAGCAGGGCTACTCTCTATGTTAATACATCTGGTCGGAGCTCGCAGAGTTCTAGAGCTCGGAGCCTATAGTGGCTACTCTACAATTGCTATGGCTCTGGCCCTAAAGGCATATGGCGGTGAGGTAGACTCCATAGAGCACGATGGTGAGATGATCCACTTCCTCACTCCCTTTGTAGAGCGCAGCGGATGTGCCGACCGCATTCATATACATCACGGCGAGGCTCTGGAGATCATGCCCCGGCTCCTGGCACAATATGACTACGACCTAGTCTATATGGATGCTAATAAACGTCAATATCCGGACTACTATCGGATGCTATGCGGTCACCTCCACCCGGGGGCGATACTGATCGCTGACAATACGCTCTGGGATGGCAAGGTTACTACAACGCCAATACATAGAGATCTACAACTAGATGGCATACAGCAGTTCAACCAACTCGTATCTGCAGATCCAGCTGTCGAGCAACTCCTCCTCCCATTACGTGACGGCTTGACGATCATCCGCTTTCCACCATCCGGCAATGGGGGTATCAGCCGGGAGCAAGAGGACCTCCCCAAAGGATAATTGGAGTCATAACCGTCGTTTATCATTAAAACAGTATCTTTGTGGGACAGATTGTCTCTATTGATTACTACAATGAACGAATTACCCTATTTAGTTTTCGCTGGATCAGCTTCTCAAGGTCTCGCGGAGAAGATTTGTAACTCATTGGGCTGCCCTCTAGGTAAAATGAATACAGAGCACTTTGCCGATGGAGAGTTCGCCGTATCCTACGAGGAGAGTATCCGCGGCAAAGATGTCTTCTTAGTACAGTCGACCTATCCCAATGCCGATAACATGATGGAGCTCCTACTGATGATCGACGCAGCTAAGCGGGCATCAGCTCACTATATTACGGCCGTCATCCCCTACTTCGGCTGGGCAAGGCAAGATCGCAAGGACAAGCCTCGTGTCTCTATCGGAGCTAAGCTAATGGCAGATCTCCTAGGCGTAGCTGGTATCACTCGTCTCATCACAATGGACCTACATGCAGATCAGATCCAGGGCTTCTTTAATGTACCCGTAGATCACCTATATGGCTCTACCGTCTTTACAGAGTACATCGAGAGCAATATCCCTTTGGAGAACCTCTGCATTGCAACTCCTGATGTCGGGGGCACAAAGCGTGCGAATAGCTATGCACGCCATCTCGGCGTACCTATGGTTATTTGCCACAAACGTCGTGCTAAGGCCAACGAAGTTGCTGAGATGACTATCATCGGGGATGTCAAGGGAAAGGATGTAATCCTCGTGGACGACATTGTAGACACTGCAGGGACCATGACCAAGGCTGCTGACCTCATGTTGGAGCATGGTGCTAAATCTGTAAGAGCCTTCGCCACACACGCCGTAATGAGTGACCCTGCTACAAAGCGCATTGATCAGTCAGGTCTGACAGAGATGATCTTCACAGACTCCATACCGTACTCTAAGAAAAGCGAGAAGGTACGTATTATCAGCGTAGCTGACCTCTTTGCCGAGTCGATACGTCGCGTCTGTAGCCACGAGTCGATCAGCTCTCTATATACATTCTAATCGTAAACGATTAGCGCGATATAAATAGATCCCCTAGTCTTCTCCTCGGAGAGTCGACTAGGGTGCTTTGTTTTTCACATCGACGATAGGCAACTTATGTTCTAATCACTTTTTCGTACCTTTGCGAGCAAGTAGTACGCTGTAGGTAAGTATATATGACAAGAAAGACTATCCTCCGCATCTTAGTCCTCAGCTGGCTCCTGCTCACGAGTAGCTGTGCTGAGTACATACGCATACAAAAATCTCAAGATGCCAGCTTACGCTATTCCTACGCGAAGAAGTACTACAACGAGGGTAAGTATCGGCGTGTAGCAGAGCTGATGGTCGATGTACTGCCATATTACGATGGGACTCAAGAAGGGGCGCAAGCTCTATACATCATGGCTGACGCTCTACTGCAGAGTAAGCAAGAGGAAAGTGCAGCGGAGTACTTTCGCAGATTATATAGTAAGTACCCTCAAGACAGACGAGCTGCAGAGGCTCGCTTTAAGACAGGACTAGCCCTCTACCGTGTGGCTCCTGATCCCCGTCTGGATCAGTCGATCACATATAGCGCGCTCAAGGAGTTACAGAGCTTTGTAGAGACCTACCCACAGAGTCCGCATCGCAAAGAAGCAGAGCAAATGCTCTTTGACCTACAAGATAGACTCGCCGAGAAGCAGCTGATCACGGCAGATCTTTACTACAATCTAGGTACTTATCTGGGCAATAATTACATCTCCTCGATTATAACTGCTCGCAATGCCCTCAAGAGCTATCCCTATACTAAGCACCGGGAAGATCTGCTCTACATCATCTTGCGAGCTACTTACCAGCAAGCGATCAACAGTGTCGAGAGTAAGCAACAGGGACGCCTCAGAGAGGTCATCGACGCTTACTATAACTATGAGAATGCATTCCCTAATGGGAAGTATATAAAACGAGCCAAAAACCTGCGAGATAAAGCCGAGCGCTTGATCATCAACAAAGAATGATCTCCAAACTAGACTGCAGATCGAGATACACCAAGTAGGCTAGACATTATAGACTCCACATACAACGATATCACTCCAAACATGTCAACAAATAACAAGAAACAGGTTGTACCACAAACCACCATCACACGCTCTTTACCAGATCTTTGGGAGCAGACCGGGAATATTTACGAGTCCGTACGCATCATCTCTTGTCGTGCGAACCAACTGTCTATACAGATGCGTGACGAGATTCGCGAGAAGCTTCAGGAGTATGCAAACTATCAGGATGCTCTTGAAGAGAGCCCCGTCGAGAACAGCGAGCAAATAGAAATCTCTAAGTACTATGAGCAGCTACCCAAACCGACCTTAGTTGCCACCACAGAGTTTCTCAATGGTGAGGTATACTTCCGCCTACCTGCAGACCCCCTCCAAGATTAATCGATCTATACGTCCCCTAACTTATGTGGCAACGCATCCAGACTTTATTCCTTTTCCTCAGTGGAGTTTCCGCTACCCTACTCCTCATTCTTGGACTTTTCTCCCTCATCCCTGCTAACGAGGAGGCGACCTATGTAGCCAATTTCACAGGAGTCATTGCAATGGGCTGGACTAGTATCAAGTACTTTAACCTAGTGTCATTTGTGCTGACATCTCTTGTCATCATAATTTCTTTTGCGACGATCTTCCTCTACAAATGGCGTAAGCTACAGATACGTATGACAATTGTTGGATTGCTCCTGATGGTAGCCGCTATAATAGCTTTTGCGTATACCATGTGGCAACAGACAGAATTTATGCAGGCTCGAGCCCGTATGCAAGCCTGGCTCATACTGCCCATTATCAATCTGATCTGCCAATACCTTGCGATGCGCAATATTATCAAGGATGACATCCTCGTCCGCACTACAAATAGGCTACGCTGATTATACCCACATTAGGTCCTTCTCAGAGCATCCTCATTACCTCTATTCGTACGCTTTCCTATGGCAATTATCTTCCCTGATACATCACACACTTTTGGCGAATACCTGCTCATCCCAGGTCTTACGACACCAGAATGCACTGTCGACAAGATCTCATTGCGGACTCCCCTTGCCAAGTATAGACCTTCGGAGGGCGAATCCCGTATCAACCTCAACATTCCCTTTGTCTCAGCCATCATGCAAAGTGTCAGCAACGATACGATGGCTATCGCACTTGCACGCAATGGGGGGCTTTCATTTATTTACGGATCGCAGTCGGTAGATGAGGAGGCAGAGATGGTAGCTCGTGTCAAAAAATTCAAGGCTGGCTTCGTACGTAGTGATTCCAACGTTAGTCCTACAGACACACTCGCCGATGTCCTTGCTTTGACACAGCGTACTAGGCACTCAACAATAGGCGTTACACATGACGGCACTCCCGACGGCATACTATGTGGCATGGTGACCAGTAGAGATTACCGCATCTCTTCAGATCCTCTAGATCGCAAAGTTGCAGATTTTATGACCCCTTTTGATCGCCTCACAACAGGACATAAGGGGATGTCACTAAGCGAAGCAAATGATATTATTTGGGCGCATAAGCTTAATGCACTACCAATCATTGATGAGGAGAAAAGGCTATGCTACTTCGTCTTTCGCAAGGATTATGACAATCATAAGGAGAATCCCCTAGAGCTACAAAATAAGCAAGACAAGACTCTTCTGGTAGGGGCAGGTATCAATACCCGGGATTATAAAGAGCGGGTGCCGGCACTTGTAGCTGCGGGTGCAGACGTCCTCTGCATTGATTCATCTGATGGCTTTTCCGTGTGGCAGAAGGATACCATCGCTTGGATACGGGAGCAATATGGTAGTAGTGTTATTGTTGGAGCTGGGAATGTCGTCGACCAGGAGGGTTTTCGCTATCTCGTAGATGCTGGTGCAGACTTTATCAAGGTAGGCATCGGAGGTGGATCCATCTGCATCACTCGCGAGCAGAAAGGTATCGGTCGAGGGCAAGCTACAGCTGTCATTGACGTAGCCAGATCTCGTGATGACTACTACAAAGAGACAGGGATATACATCCCAATCTGTAGTGATGGTGGGATCGTACACGACTACCATATGACTCTTGCTCTATCCATGGGGGCTGACTTTCTTATGATGGGGCGTTACTTTGCACGCTTTGATGAATCTCCCACAGAAAAACTACGCATTGGCAATAACATTGTAAAGGAATACTGGGGTGAGGGATCCAATCGAGCACATAATTGGCAACGATATGATAGTGGAGGGGCAGCTACATCAATGAAGTTTGAAGAGGGTGTAGATAGCTATGTCCCATACGCTGGACCTATGAAGGATACTCTCGAACAGACCCTAAACAAAATCAAGGCAACAATGAGTAGCTGTGGAGCTGTAAACCTTGAAATGCTACGTCAGCATGCCAAGCTCACTCTTGTCTCTTCAACCTCTATCGTTGAGGGTGGAGCACACGATGTCATTCGCAAGGAGAGAACCTAAAGATCGAGATCTGGAAATATTCTCAAGGGAAAAAGGAAAGGGGGGAGATGGTTGCTCCCTCCTTATTTATATCGAGGGATCAAATCTCCGCTTCATTTATTCTAAAAGACCCGTGTACTATCCTAATTTACTCACAGTCGTGGGACCCACAGCCTGCGGGAAAACCGCTCTGGGAGTATCTCTAGCTCAAGAGCTACATGGAGCAATCCTCAGTGGTGACAGTAGGCAAGTCTTCATTGGCATGGATATAGGGACTGGGAAAGATTTAGATGCCTATGAGACTGCTCAAGGGAGAATCCCATACTATCTTATAGATATAGTTCCCGCGGGTACTCCTTTTAACCTCTTCGAATACGAACAATCGTTTGATAAAGCATATGAGGAGGTGATATCCCAACAACTCAACCCTCTTTTCGTAGGAGGATCTGGTTTATATCTCGAACAAATCCTTCAAACAAGACCAATACACCAAGTCCCCCCTAACCATGCTCTACGTCAAGAACTAGAACTACTCAGTCTAAATGATTTGAGGGCGATCCTAGCCCGTTATCCGCATATTGACAATGTGGATATAAGCTCGGCACGCAAATGCATACGGGCCATTGAAGTAGCTAGCCACTATGCTCAGCATCCGGAAGAACTACAATCTTACCGCCATGTACTCTGCGAAGTGAAGCGACAATCTCCACCGCTGATAATTGGCATTCGACTAGCCCGTCAAGAGATTATACAGCGCATAGATCAACGACTAAAGAGTAGACTAGAAGATGGGTTGGTCGCAGAGGTCTCACGATTACTTGATGAAGGAATATCTGTTGAAACACTCGTCGCCTACGGTCTTGAGTATCGTTTCATAACATTCTATCTACAAGGCAAACTAAATTACTCGGAGATGGAGCAACAGTTAGCAACAGCCATCCACCAGTTTGCAAAGCGACAAATGACTTGGTTTAGAGGAATGGGACGCCGAGGACTTCCAATCCACTGGATTGATGGACACCAATCTATCATAGCTCAACGAGACATCGTACTACGACTTCTCAAAAGCTAAGCAGAGCCTCAATTCACAATAGCCCATGACGCCATAAATATATGATGCGTTCCGTTACCGCATCGTCCTCCACATGCTCTGGATCAAACGAGACATCCAAGTCCCCTCCGTAAAATTTTGCGAGAGTGTTGTACCATGAAGCAGAGAATCCGCCATATATTGACTTGACAATCTCATACCCGGTAGAGCCTGTTTGACGATTTATCAACTTGATAAGCAATAACCCTTGGGTAAGGGTTAGATCCTTCATCTTTGGTGTATATTCCTTGATTAGGTCTTTCTTGAGACGTAACAAGTGATCCCTCCGGTCCTGATTCGTAGGGAAGGATCCTGAATACTCATAGGTCTCCGTAATCATCCTTGTGAGATCTTCTGCTATAGGGAGGACCTTTTTGACATCGCGGACTCGTCGCCAGTAGACATATCGTTCAGACTTTGAAAGAGGTCTATGCAGGATCCCAGAAATATGTATTGTAGGTAAGAGAATATTGATAACATCTTCCTCTATAAGAGTGTCTGGAACCTGAACAATAGTTCGGTAAAAGCTTTCGGAGAGTGAATGGTCCCTTGTACATTCCATTGCTTTTGAACAAAAAAGTGGGATGAACAATAGCAATATAGAGAAGGATCCATGGGGACATTTCATAATGATACATGCTTTCTTATTAAATAAATTGTTACCTTTGGCGAGGCGCTAGGAGGTCTCAGCAAAGATACAATTTATCAAGCTACGACAAACCATCTAATTGTACATACAGTGTTACCATGACTCGGCTACCTTTTTCTTCGCTACTTCTTGTTACCTTCTATAGCTGCCTTCTAATAGGGTGCAGCTGTAAGAAGAAGCTCTTTTGGGATGAAACACCTAAAGAGACTAACTTTAGCGCCTTTACAGCCATCAAGGTCAATTGTGGTATTGGTCTGGTAATAACGCAAGGCAAAGATTATAAAGTCTCAATCATTGCTCCCCAAAAGGCTCTAAAAGACGTGAGGATAAAGCAATGTAATGAGACCTTGTATATCACAATGCCTAAAAAGCTTAGTAAGGAAAGGCATCTTTTGGGCTTAGCGCCCAAAGATATTACAGTCCAAATTATGATGCCGTATATTACCCAAATAGATTTAGCCGAGACCTCTGAAGCTACTTTCATTGGGAACTTTGAAGCTGCACAATTTTCAGCTGTCCTATCTGAGGCTTCAAAGATAGACGATCTATCCATTTCTGCCAACAAGATTCTCATTAAATCATCTGGATCCAGCGCATTTTCTGGGGTTATACGAGCTAAGCATGGGGCGATCAACATGGTTGGAGCCTCTAAATTAGACTTGATAGCGGATCAGATTGGTATTCTTACAATGCGGTTATCAGGGAGCTCCAAAGCTAACATATTAGGCTCTGCCTCTAGTCTAACTGCAAAACTCTTTGGAGTCTCGCAGTTAAATGGAGAACAGCTTGCCATTCCTAACTTAGATATCGCTCTAATGGGTACTGCTAAAGCCGCGGTGTTCAATAGTGAATCTCTTTGCTATCGTCTCAATGGAGCTTCACAACTAATTATTCACGGATCACCCAAAATCCTTGAGGCCAAGGAATACGGGTCCTCAAAAGTAGAGATACTAGATAAATAGCCTTAAGACCAATATCCTTAAATACACCTAAAAGATGCCCCCCCTTAGGGAGATAATGAATAAACTCAATCGTTGGAGTTCTGCCCATCCCAAGCGAGCTCAGATTGTCCTCTGTAGCTTGATTGTGCTGGGGATGGGTGTTTACACTTTCGCATTTAGTAATGCCAATTTAAGCAAACAGCTACGCTACTCTCAGCGGATACAAGCACTCACCGATGAGTGCAAAAGACTTGATGATGCCTACCGCAGTGACAGCCTAAAGATAGACAACTACAAGCGAGACAAAGCCTCCCTAGAGCGTATCGCTCGTGAGGAATACCGCATGCAACGTCCCGAAGAGGTTATATTTTTCATCAAAGACCATCCCGCTAATGAGGATGAGCAAAGTGAATAACAATCTTTTGAGATTGAAGCTTCTAGGGATTAAAAGAACAACATTCTATGTGTCGACAACAACCACTCCGTCACCAATTGATAGGCTTATGCTATAAGCTAGGTCTCTTTCTCATGGTGGCGAGCTTACTCATACCCCTCTTCTATCAAGGGGAAGTCTTTGGCTATCTACTACTAGTCGGCTCACTTCTCTACACGACTAGCCAAGCGTTCGTCAACTCCTCCGCAGATCTTCGCACGAAGCGTCTGCGAGGCATGGCTATTCTAGGCGGAGTGCTATTTGTCGCGGGATCTTACCTTTTCATTGTGCATACATCATACTGGCAACTAATCCTATTGATTGCCTCTGTCTTGATACTGTACTCTAATGTGGTACTTTTATACCATCTGGATCACTCTACTGGCGATAACACCGTAGAGTAAACAAGCTACAAGCATGACCCTAAAGCCAACCAACAATCCAGAGAGGCCTCCTCGGCGTGAACGCATACATATCTTTACAGCCACGCAGGAGGGGCCCTTACTAGGACTACTCATACAACTGCTCCCTAGCAGCAGCCGTACTACTATCAAGCAGTACCTACGCGATCGATGTGTTCAACTGGCGGGACATACGACGACTCAGTTCAATGCGCCCGTATCTAAGGGTGACAGTATTGAGATCTACAATATCGGAACTCCCGAAAAACTACAGCATCCGCTCGTCCAAGAGTTATACCGAGATGACTACTTCATTGTACTACACAAGCGCCCAGGCATCCCGACTATTTCTGTCGGGGGGACTAGTAAGAGTAGTCTCTTTCAGGTTGTAGCTAAACACTTAAAGAAGGTTGATTCTCATGAGAAGATCTTCCTTTTAAACCGTCTTGACCGAGAAACAGAGGGCATCATCATCGTAGCTCGTGAGCGCCAGTTACAGCAAGATCTACTTGCAGAGTGGCATAATTTCGTCCTATCCAATCAGTTTGAGGCTGTCGTGCTTGGATCTATTGATACGAATAAAGGTGAACTGTACAGACCCCCTACAAATGGATCTAAAAAGGGGGAAGACAAGCATTGTCTGAGAGCATCTAAATCAAAAAAAGAAGATAAAACTACATCACCCTTTCGGGCAAGCTATCAAGTCATCTCTACGGGACCTTATCTCACCAGGTTGACTCTCTC
This sequence comes from uncultured Porphyromonas sp., assembly GCA_963543315.1. Classification (GTDB taxonomy): domain Bacteria; phylum Bacteroidota; class Bacteroidia; order Bacteroidales; family Porphyromonadaceae; genus Porphyromonas. The sequence continues at coordinate 52,030 of CAUUAW010000008.1, read as the reverse complement.
TCTCTTCACACGCAATAATAGCATACGCTCCGCACTTGCATCTTTAGGCATCCCACTCCTTGGGGATCACAGAGCTTCAGAAACTATTGCCTCAGACCTCAGCAAGTATCTGGCACTGCGAGCTACCGAAATAACCATATACCATCCGATCTTGCAAAAGCGAATGCAGTTCACCATCGACAGACCTTTCGTTAATCTAAGCAAGATAGCCCAGACTCGCCTTTCTCGAGGACAGAAAGGATCTGTACTTGAGAATAAAGCGACTATACCTCACGCAATAGAGGACCACACTAATACCCGTAAGCCACATTAACAAACTTCTATACAGAAAACTATGAAGCATCATCAAGCATACTCACTCCTTATTATCGCCATTCTATTTGCTATCTCTCCACGGCTCGTAGCACAGCCCGTAGGGATGAGCAAACCCGTTAAGTTCTCTCATCAAATTAGTGACGATGGCAAGCAGATTGCGACCATTTCCATTACAACTCGCATCACCGATGGGTGGCATCTATATGATCAAGGGCTCCCCCCAGGAGGTCCAGTCTCCCTTGAGTTCCATATAGACAAACTCATCGGAGCTAAGGCTTTAGATGGGTTTAAAGCAGACAGAGCGCCACACAGTTATCACGACGAAACCTTTGGAATGGACGTAAGAGACTTTTCTGGTAGTGTAACCTTTAAGCAACAACTAGAGATTACAGACGCTAAGGCCTTTGTATACGAGGGGGAGCTCAAGGGACAAGCATGTGGTAGCGATGCATGCGTACCTGTTAACTATGGATACAAGTTCAATAGCTCACAACTGTCAAGCCCCTTGCTAGCCACAACATCTGCATCATCTGTAGCTACGACTTCTGACCAGATGACAACAGAAGTGACTAACGCCGAGACAAGTGAAGCGACTATCTCTCCGAGCGACGAAGATACTACAGCCATTACCTCTGGGAGTATCTCTCGTGATGCATACTGGGCCCCTGTGGAGGACCAGCTAAAGGCTTATGGAGATAGCTCCCAGCAGCAGTCTAACTCCAGCCTCCTCTCCATCTTCATCTACGGCTTCTTAGGAGGTTTGATTGCACTGATTACCCCTTGTGTATGGCCCATGATACCAATGACTGTAAGCTTCTTTCTCAAGCGCACTAAGTCTCGTCAAGCCGCTATACGCGATGCCCTGATCTATGGACTCTCTATCATCGTGATCTATGTCAGTCTAGGACTTATCATCACGGGTATATTTGGAGCTAGTGCACTCAATAAGCTGGCAACGCATGCTGTTTTTAACATTATCTTCTTCCTGATACTTGTTCTCTTTGCAGTATCCTTTTTTGGAGCCTTCGAACTGGTCTTGCCATCCAAATGGACCAATAAGATGGACTCTAAAGCTGACACGACCTCTGGGTTACTCTCAATCTTTTTCATGGCATTTACCCTTGCCCTTGTCTCATTCTCTTGTACCGGTCCTATCATTGGCACCCTATTAGTACAGGCAGGGTCATCGGGAGAGATTATTGCGCCAGCGGTTGGGATGATAGGCTTTTCACTAGCTCTAGCTCTCCCCTTCTCACTCTTTGCTATCTTCCCCAACATGTTGCAAAGCATGCCTAAGAGCGGAGGATGGCTCAACTCCGTCAAGGTCGTTTTAGGCTTCCTCGAGTTAGCCCTCTCTCTCAAGTTCCTCTCCGTTGCAGATCTTGCTTATGGCTGGAGGATACTAGACCGAGAGACATTCCTGGCTCTATGGATTGTCATCTTCATACTGCTAGGATTTTACCTCCTCGGTAAGATTCGCCTTCCCCATGACACGCCTTTGGAGAGGGTCAGCGTATCACGTCTTTTCATGGCAATTATCTCTCTGTCCTTTGCCATTTACATGATCCCTGGATTGTGGGGAGCCCCACTCAAAGCTATTACAGCCTTTGCACCACCTCTTTATACCCAGGACTTCAATCTATATGATGGTGAGGTACATGCCCAGTTTGATGACTATGATGCTGGGATGCGATATGCACAAGAGATTGGCAAGCCTGTTCTTTTAGATTTCTCTGGGTATGGCTGTGTCAACTGTCGTGAGATGGAAAACTCTGTATGGATAGATCCGACCGTCAAGGAGCTACTTGAAAAGGATTATATCCTCATCACCCTAATGGTAGATGACAAGACAGCTCTACCTAAAATACTCGAAGTTGAGGAGGGCGGTTCGACGACAAAGCTTCGCACGGTTGGGGACAAGTGGAGCTACCTACAGCGATATAAATTTAAAGCCAACGCCCAGCCCTACTACATTGCTATAGACCCTGAGGGCAATCCCCTAGGTACGTCCTATGCTCACGACACCGATATTAGTAGGTATATAGATTTCCTACAGAAAGGTCTTAAGGAATATAAGCGGAGACTGGCCAAGTAGGCTCAAGTACTGCTTGTATACAGTAAAAATGTGGCAAGAGTCTCTGCTGTCTAAACGGTAGAGACTCTTGCTGTATCAGCCCCCAATAGGTTTTATTTTACCTATTTCAAGGTATTGGCTGATACTTAGATAGTTCCTACCTTTGTGCACAGGAAAATTCAATAAAACGTATCAACGCAAATGAAAAATATCGGACTATATTTTGGCTCCTCCACGGGGCATGTCGAGAGCATTGCAGAGCAAGTAGCCCAGCTACTAGGTATTGACTCCTCTAATGTGTACAATGTATCCAACGCCTCCGCAGAGTCAGTTAAGGATTACGATCTACTCATCCTCGGTACTTCTACATGGGGCTATGGAGATCTTCAGGACGACTGGGAGGGATTCCTACCTAAGCTTGTCAAGCAAGACCTTTCAGGTAAGAAGTTTGCCGTATTTGGGTGCGGAGACTCCAGTAGCTATCCTGATACATTTTGCGATGCCATGGCAGAGATTGCTGAGCAGGTTAGCGGTGCTGGAGCAACACTCATCGGGCAGATACCAGCTAGCGGCTACAGCTATGATGCAACACGATGTGAAGTCAACGGTCAGCTCATTGGGTGCTGCCTGGACGAAGACAACGAAAGTGACCAAACAGCCGATCGTCTAGATACATGGGTGCAAGCTATCCAGCGTGCATAACCTTGCTTAAGTCGCTTGCGACCCTCTTTTTTTCTGTTAGTTAAGTGTGTATGTCGACCGAGTGGGTGATGCTGAGTGATAAAGTCTACGAGTTCCAGAAAGGGATTCGTCCACTGTTTCTCTGCACGATCAGCAGAGAGGTCGCGCCTCAACTCACAAGCCGGTTAGAGCGTGCAGGTATAGCCTACCATCTAGAGGAGATCTCTAGTGTGTCTCCACGAGTCAATCTCTTCTTTGGTAAGGATCTCTGCATAGCTATCGTCTCAGAGATGGTTCGGGGGCGCTCGTTGACGACGCTCTCTCCTGAGGAAGACTTCATCCTCGGCACACTACTCGGCTACGACACGTGTCAGCAATGCGAACGTTACCAACAGCGTAAGCAACGACTATCGCAAGCTTCTGTTAGCTGAGTTTACAATTAGGAATCTTCATTACATAAAAGCGTACCGTAGAGGGACTCAACTCTCCCTGCGGTACGTTTTTTATTACCTTCTCACGAGATGTCACAAGGTAAAAGGATTACTAGCCCCTTAGCCTCTGTACAGCCCCCTTGCCTAAAGTCGATGTAGACTTTACATGAGATGGTACTGATTTGATCTCTAGACAAAGCTTAAGGGCTCTTTCTATCATTACGAGATAGACTATCTCCAAAAGTTGGTGAGAGTAAGGACCCGTACTATGAGATAACTCTATGGGAGACCTATTGCAAATCTTCACCCGTTGGGAACCGGTTATTAGCTAATGACAGGAGATTTAATACGGAATGACTGATTCTTTATTCCAGAATCGTCAGACGGTTATCCCGGAATAGTCTAATGTGTATTTCGGAATTATTTTTCTCGAGACATGTATTAGTGAATGTACATGCTAGTACCATATCATTACACCTTAAAGGGAATGGCCTGACAAGGCGCATACCCCTATATGGGTCTCTGTAAACTAATTAGATACCTACTCAAGGCGAGCTCTCCCTTTGCAGAGAAGAGCCATTCATTAAATCCTCGCTTGTGGGGGATGCCTTTCAGAAAACAAAAGTAATGCCTAGTCTGATCGCGTGGCGCTGCCAGGCGGGGATATCACGTCCAGTAATGCGATAAAAGTATTGTATGCTGAGCATCTGAAAGATATTATCTAGTCCTGCCGATAGCTCTAGATGTAAATTATTACGCATAGGTGTCGCATAGTCGGGGAGGATTATCTGTCCGGGTATTGGGATTATGTGTCGGGGAGAGATATCTCCCCAGTATCCATGTATCCCAACCAGCTCACGCAGAGCTATTCTCTTGACTAGGGGGATGCGGTTAAGGAGTAAGCCCTCCATACGGTATAGCAACCTAAAATCTAAATATTTGTCTGCTATATACTCTAGAGGTTGTAATGTTTGGAAGGCATTAGGGACAAGCAGCCAAGCTTGGTTGCCATGAGGTGTGAAAAGCTGCGACTGAGGCGTAGCACCCAAGGCTAAACCACCTTGGAGTGCAACATCTAGTGCCCCTAAAATACTTAGATATAACCTCTGATGATAGGCTATGTAGAGAGCACCGTGAGTGGCTCTATTACCCCAGAGTCCCTTAGGATATATGAGTCCTGATAGAGTAAAAGAGGGCTTGTAGAGGTCTGCCGAGACCACACTTACAGGCCTGCGACCAGAGTAAGGAGTACGCCCTGGGGTCCAACTTAGTGAGACGCCGACCTCCGTCTGCTCAAATTGCTGCACCTCATACCGATTACCCAAAGAGTCTATACTATAGTAATGGAGAGTCCCAGTGGGTCTCTGTCGCTGATAGTTAAGCCAAGACCTCGTATAGGTACTTGGAGACCAGTCGCGCTCGTGAGAGGCTGATGCGCTCATACCGTAATAACGACGGGTGATACCATAAGTACCAAAGATGGAGGCTATACCGTCCTTGTACAGTCCGTAGGCCTTCTCTCCAGGGAAGAAGAGATCATTGCGCACAGATAACGTGTAATTGTTACGGGGGTAAGTGTGGGAGTGGATCTCCTTAGGAGTCCGAGAATAGGTAAGACTGGCATAGTACTTCCACTTTTTATCTTTACTCCCATAGGTTACATAGCCCTCGGCAAAGAGCTGCTTGTGTAATCTGGCAGTGGTCATGCCACCAAGACGTAGACGTACCCCCTCGATCACATTAGCACTAATCAGAGTCTCTAGAGGTCCTATATCGACATATACCCGCTCCCTACGTAAAGGCTCGGTGGGTATAGGGAAGTAACCAATGGATAGAGCTCTAGCACCCAGTGAAAAAAGTCTGTATCTGGGATCGTTTAATATATAATCTGCGAGTTGTACAGCACGCCTCTCGGTCGAGTCTATAGCTTCGGGTCGCACAACGAGACCATAGTCATCTACACAACGGGTCACAAGTCGCTGCAAACTGTCTGGAGGGAGTATGAGGCGCGGATCGAGGCTCTCCGGGCGTAACGCCCCAAGACCTAACTGGTAGTGGCTATATATAGACGTGACACGTGCTAAGATGGAGATGTCTAGGTAGTCGAAAACTTTAAAGAGTGCATTTAACTCCTGACGATAAGGCAGCCATAGACTATCACGCCTCCCATCAGGGTGTGTAATGCTTTGCGGTGCGTAATCAATAGTGATCCCGAGCCGGTCGATCCAGTTCACATTAGCTTTGCTCGGTAATCTCATCTCTACTTGATGAACGCTATAGTCTATGGTATCTATCAGCAGCGTCCCCGAAAAGCCTGCGTCCCGTATCTCTATCGGGACAAACTGTATCTGATAACATGCATTGCCCCTCGCATCCGGGACTGTGTCTAGCAGGAAATATTTATAAAATATGATCCCCAGCTGACTGTTTAGGGGACCGATGATCTCCTTGGAGAGTATCGGTAAATTATTGTCATAGATATCTATGGGAGCTAGCAAAGCGTCTAGATTGCTCGTCAGGAGCCCCTCATCAATAACTTGCTCGACCCCCCGATGCTTGTTCCCGAGGAGTAGAGGGGGCAACGGTTGCCCCTCTCGCTGCGCATAGACCATCTGTCGCTCGCGCAATGAGAATGGGAGGATGGGCGTCCTAGCCAATGACGAACTATCAACAAAGGTCTTCATCCTCCACTTAGGGATCCCCCAATAGCTCTTGCCTCGTGCCACATCTCCTTGTGCTAGCAATGTTTTTTGATACAGTTGATAGGAGTAGTTCGACAGAGAAGAAAGTTGTCTTTGCGTCTTATGGTCCATCACTCGTCGCATAATGGCTACGGCTGGATTTCCTTTGCGTCGATATCGACCACTCTTAGGCTTAACAACGACAGTCCCCATGAGTGTTGCCTTGGGGGTGAGAGCTATGCGCCCTAAGTCTTGATCTTGATACTTATCTAGGCGTAGCGTCAGCCCTTCGTACCCTAGACAGGTAATTTGCAGTGTAATACTGTCCTGTACTACCTGCTCTTGACGTACCGAAAGGGTGAAGAGCCCATTATCATCACTCACTGAGCCGACAAGCCCCTGCAAGGTCTTTGTCGAGATCGTTGCATAAGGAACCGATTGTCCCGTATGCACATCATACAGCTCTCCCGACACAATCGTAACATTACCCTCCTGAGCTGTAACAATACTAGAAGGGAGCAATAACAGACTCCAGAAAAAGCTTAATAGCAATGTACGCAGAGGATAGTGATAACTTATATCCATGTGTAACTATGTCATGAGTCTGCGTCTGAGCCGAGCTGAGGGTAATCCCAATAATTGCCTATACTTGGCTACCGTGCGCCGCGCAATGTCATACCCTTTATGGGAAAGCTCTTCGACAAGCTGATCATCAGTGAGCGGATGTTGTGGATCTTCCTCTTGGATGATCTGGTTGAGACAGTCTTTGATCACTTTTGTAGAGACATCGCTACCATCCTTTGCCTGCATACTCTCACTAAAGAAAAACTTGACAGGATAAATACCCCACTGGCACTGCACATACTTACTGTTGCTCACTCGCGAGATAGTACTGATATCTAATCGAGCCAACTCAGCAACATCTTTAAGAATCATCGGATGCAAGTCTACGATATCTCCTGATATGAAGAAGTCTCTCTGTATAGTCATGATGATAGTCATGGTCGTGCGCAACGTGTCATAGCGCTGCTGCAGAGCTGAGATAAACCACTCAGCATCCTTGACCTTGTCTCGAGTGTACTGTATCGCCTCTTTGAGTTTACTACGCTCACTGGTGGAAGCATCTCGATAATCAGCAATCATTTGCTTATAGCTCGGCGATACTGTCAGAGCAGGTATCTCTCGCTGATCTGTGAGAGTCAGGATGAGCTCTCCTTCATGTTCTGTAATAACGAAGTCCGGAGTAATTTTAGAGAGTAATGTCTCGGATGAAGCATCAAATCCATTGCCAGGCTTTGGAGAGAGCCGATGGATAAGCGCAGTAATGGACTGAAGCTGTTTCTCCTCAAACCCTCTCTTCATGAGCCTCTCAAAACGTCTATAAGCGAAATCATCAAAGTAATCCGATATAATCTTCTCCGCACTGATGACAGTATCGCTCTGCTTTAATCTATGGAGTTGCAATAGTAGGCACTCTTGTAGATCCCTAGCTCCTACACCAGGGGGATCTAAGCTCTGGATAATCTGGAGTAGCCTTGACAACTCCTCCACAGAAACATCAACGCCCTCTTTAATTAATAAGTCCTGAGCAATGAGTTGTAACGATCGGTCTAAGTAGCCATCTTCTCGTAGATTGCCGACGATATAGGGAACCAACAGCTGCTGTCTCTCTGTCAGTTGGAGTGAAGAGAGCTGATCATTGAGATAATCCACAAGGGAAAGGCCATGAGCTGCAAAGGGGATCTCCTCTCGCATCTGCTCCTTCTCGGAAATCATACGCAGACGATAAGCCGGGATCTCATCGTCATTCCCAAACTCATTGCGAGCCTCTAGCTGATCTTGATCTGCCTGTCCAAAGGGGGAGTCCGTCGGAGCTTTCGTCTGCTCGGGAGTACTCTCATCATGGACTGGATAAGCTTCCTCCAAAGCTGGGTTACGCTCTATCTCGGCACTGATACGTTGCTCCAGTTCTGTCACAGGGAGCTCCAACAATTGTATCTGCTGTATCTGTCGTGCCGAGAGCGTTTGTCGCTGCTCTAGATTCTGTTGTTGACGATTATTTAGCATAGCTCCGCGATAGACGAAAGGTGGTGTGAGTTAGATCCCTTTATTAAGATAAAGCTGTGTTGTGGTCGATGTCTGGCAATGTATTGCTTGAGAGCAGTCGCCGAAGGGAAGAAAACGAAGTGCTCACTTCCATACTGAGCTTGCAGAGTGAAGAAGTTCGGGCCACATAGATAAACGACCATCTTAGGATAACGTAAAAGATAGCTTTGTATCCGCTTAATGATAGATTTGTGTTCGCTCTCTGCAGCCTCACCCAATTCATTCATATCTCCCAATATGAGCATCCGACTAAGGTCCTGAGGAGTCATCGCAAAAAAACTCTCAAGAGCGACCTCCATGCTGGAGGGATTGGCATTGTAACAATCCAGTATGACACGATTATGCTGGTACGTGAGGGGAAGTACTTGAGACCGCTCATTACGCGGTTGATAAGTAGCTATTGCTTTATTTATCGCCCTTGGTGAGACTCCAAAGTGTAACCCTACAGTTATTGCAGCAAGTATATTGTTAAGGTTATAATCTCCTACTAATTGAGTATCTAGTTGATACCCAACCCCTGTTAGTTGATCTGTCCATTCGATATGTAGCAAGCCTGTATCGTCTGTTGGCAATACAGCTCCAATGATGCGCGGCGAGGTTGTGCCATTGTAGTAAATCGTCGGTAACCCACTAAGGTTACTCATAAGAGTCTTATCCTCTCCATTACAAAAAGCTTGCCCTGCATGCTCTCTCAGGTAGCTGTATAGTTCACCCTTCGCTTTGACAACACCCTCAGGAGTTCCAAAGCCTAAGAGATGAGCACGACCTATATTAGTTATAATACCATACTGTGGCTGAGCTAATGTACAGAGAGAGGCTATGTCTCCAATATGTGAAGCTCCTAACTCAACAACGACAAACTGGTGCTCGGGACATACCTGTAATAGGGTGAGAGGTACGCCAATCTCATTGTTGTAATTCCCCTGAGTAGCGTGTACTTTATAGTCCGTTGACAGAACAGCAGAGATAAGCTCCTTAGTCGTCGTCTTACCATTAGTTCCTGTAATCGCTATAAAGGTTGCATTAGACTTTGCTCGGTGTATGAGAGCTAGCCGATGCAATGCCTCAAGACCTCCATCCCTATAGTAAATAAGTCTCTCACGTAGATCGATCGCTTCAGGCCCTTCTACAAGACTCTCGTCATCAACGAGGGCATACTTACACCCCTGTCTTAAAGCCTCCAAGGCAAAACGGTTCCCATCAAAGTGAGCTCCTCGCAAAGATACAAAGAGTGTATTAGGATGTAGACGTCGTGTATCGGTACAGATACCCTCACTTTGAAGAAATAAATCGTAAATATGATTGATGTCAGCTGATTGACCCATGATGAGAGATGGTGAGAAGTTAATCGAGAGAGACTAAGCTAATCGAAATGGAGAGGCATCCCACGAGGCACATAGTCCGACACATCTCGGTGCCAGCTAAGTAATTCTCGTACCATCGAGCTGGAGATATGTAGCAGATCCTGAGCTCCGAAAAGAAGCACTGTGAGAGGGCCTTGGAGATGGTCATTGATCTGCGAAATACTCTGCTCATACTCAAAGTCGCTTGTCGTGCGGACCCCTCGGATAAAGCACTGTGCCCCACACTGCTTAGCAGCATCGATAGACATTCCTCTGTAGGTAATAACTTTGATGCGAGGTTCAAGGGCATAGACCGTTTCTATCTGTTGGAGCCTCTGCTCCAGAGTAAAAAACGGAGGTTTAGTCGGGTGTACCCCAATACCTATGACAACCTCATCAAAAATAGTTAGCGCGCGCTCTACAATATCAGCATGACCTAATGTAAATGGGTCAAAGGAACCAGCAAAGAATCCTGTACGCATGATCGTATGGTCTTGACGAATATCTGTGCAACTACGGGAGGGTCATATGATCTCCTCATCAATGACTAGATTCTCTATGATAAAGTCTTGACGATCGGGGGTATTCTTACCCATGTAAAAGAGTAACATACGTTTCAAATTATCTTCCTTACGTAATGTAACTTGTCGCAGCTTAATATTATCCTCACTTATAAGCTCCTTGAACTCATTAGCACTGATCTCTCCCAGCCCCTTAAAGCGTGTAATCTGAGCAGAGGCTCCCATACGCTCGACAGCTGCATTAAGATCCTGATCACTATAGCAGTAAACCGAACTCTCTACTTGGTGATGTGAATTCTTTTCCTGACCCTTTTTGCCCGCCGTTGTGACTCGAGATGTGATACTCTTCTTGTGCTTGGATGGGAGAGATACTCGGTAGAGTGGAGTTTCTAATATGTAGACATGCCCATGTCGTACCAACTCTGGAAAAAATTGCAAGAAAAAGGTCAACGTAAGGAGGCGTATATGCATCCCATCATCATCCGCATCGGTCGCAATGATGACTCGATTATAGCGGAGTCCGTCCAGACCATCCTCTATGTTGAGAGCTGCTTGGAGTAGGTTAAACTCCTCATTCTCATAGACTACCCTCTTACTTAGGCCATAACTATTCAAAGGTTTCCCTCGCAAACTAAAGACAGCCTGATAGCGCGCATCACGACTCTGAGTAATAGACCCACTAGCCGAGTTCCCCTCGGTAATGAAAATACTAGTCAACTCGGAGTCCTTAGCCTTTGGATCATTATAGTGCTCCGTACAGTCGCGGAGCTTCTTGTTGTGGAGGCTAGACTTCTTCGCACGCTCACGAGCTAGTTTAGTCACGCCACTCATAGCCTTGCGCTCTCGCTCGTTAGACTGAATCGCCTGCAACATCACCTCTGCAACATCAGGATGCATGTGGAGGTAATTATCCAGCTTCTCCTTGAGGAAGTCTCCTACAAACTTCTGGACGGTGACACCTCTCAGGGGCTCATGCTCAAACATTGGGTCTTGAGGGACCATCTCCTTGGAGCCTAGCTTGATCTTTGTCTGGCTCTCAAACTCCGGCTCTATGATACGAATGCTGATGGCTGCTGCCATTCCAGAGCGGATGTCTCCATACTCAAAGCCCTTTCCCGAGAACTCTCTGATAACTCGTGCCACCTGCTCTCTAAATGCCGTCAGATGCGTGCCACCTTGAGTCGTGTACTGACCGTTGACAAAACTGTAAAACTCCTCCCCATATTGATCTATATGCGTTATAGCTACCTCGATATCTGGCCCAGACAAATGTATAATCGGATAGAGAGGATCTCCCGTTATCGTGTCGGCGAGAAAGTCCCGCAGGCCGTGACGGCTCACATACTTCTTGTCATTGAGGTAGAGTACCAGACCAGTATTAAGATAGCAATAGTTGCGCACCAGTGCCTCTACATGGCTCAGATCGTAGTGTGAGTTACGGAAGACTTGTGAGTCGGGAATAAAAGAGACTAGAGTGCCATGAGCCTTATCCCCCTCACTACACGGCTCCACGGGCGTGTGCAGAACCATCTCAGCACGCTCATAGCTTACCGAAGATGTCTGACCGTCGCGCCAGCTCTGCACCGTAAAGGTTGAGGAGAGAGCGTTGACAGCCTTTAGACCAACGCCATTGAGCCCCACTGATTTCTTAAATGCTTGCGAGTCTATTTTAGCGCCCGTATTCATCTTTGAGGTAGCATCGACCAACTTGCCCAGAGGGATACCACGACCATAGTCTCGTATCTGCACCTCATTTGTCTGACTATCCAGCGAGATGCGTATCTCATTTCCCATCCCCATGACAAACTCATCAATGGAGTTGTCTATAACTTCCTTGATAAGTATGTAGATACCATCATCAGCCTGCGTCCCATCTCCGAGCTTACCAATATACATACCAGGACGCTTACGGATATGCTCACTCCATGAGAGTGTCCGAAAGTCCTCCTCAGTGTATTCCGCTACCGAGGCTTGAGATAAAAGGTTTGGAGAGTTTGCAGGATCTTGGTTTGGCATTGATGTACCGGCACGTAGTCAACTTAGGGAAGGCAAAGTCTTGTCCTCGTAAAGAGGCTACAGATCTTTTATAAAAACGCGGCGTGTCTTGTGGTGCTTGCGCTCGAAATAGCTCCACTGTAGCTGTACGGCAATGTTATTCTCCAGCTCAGGATTACTCTCAGCCATCTCTACGCCTAGTTTGTGATAGATAGGGATCAGATCTGCAAAGATCAGGGCATTGATACCTTTATTTTGATACTCTGGTAAGATACCAATAAGGTAAAGGTCCACAACTTTAGGGGGTGTCTTCAGTGCATTTAAAAGGGGTATGAAGCCGAAGGGGAATAAGTGCCCTTTAGCCGCGCGCATAGCCCTACTAAGGTTTGGGAGTGTTACGGCAAATGCAATCATTTGCTGATCCTCCTCACGAACGATCGCTGTGAAGAAGTCCAAGCGTAGCAAAGGCAAATAACTATTTGCGTAAAACTCGATCTGCGCTGGAGAGAGCTCACTATACCCATAGAGCGGAGCATATGCCTTATTTAGCGTCGTGAAGATCTCATCTGCATGAGACATAATCTCCTTACGGCTCTTATACTTGACTACCCTCAGACCGTATTTCTCTCTCACAAGATCAGCAATCCGCTGATGTTTCTCCGGAATCTCCTTTGGGATCTTAATGAGATACTCCTTCCAGTCCTGACTCTTCGTATAGCCTAGACGCTCCAGCTGCTTAGGATAATAAGCATAGTTGTAGAGACCTACAGTCGTACCCATCTGATCAAAACCCTCTACCAGCATAGCCTCTTGGTCCATATCGGTAAAGCCCATAGGACCATGGATGTAATCCATCCCCTTATTGCGCCCCCACTGCTCGACAGTCCCAAAGAGTTTATCCACGACCTCGTCATCATTGATGAAGTCTGCAAAGCCAAAGCGTGCATAGTTTTGATTCCAAGTTTCATTAGCTTTGTGATTGATGATACCAGCTATACGCCCTACCATCTTGCCATCCTTATATGCCACAAAGTAAGCAGCTTCACAAAAGTCAAAGGAAGGATTCTTATCCCTATCGAGCAAATCTATATCATCCTTTATGATATTGGGAACGTGGTAGGGATTGTTTTTGTACAGCTCTAGATTAAACTCCACAAACTTCTTCAGCTCCTTGCGACCATCTATCTGTCTTATTTCTACTGCCATGGTTAAATCTAAAGATTAGGTTATGACCTGCTACAAACAGCAGGCTAGGCATCTTGCGGTTGTAAAAGTAGCAATAATCTTTGACATAGCACCATTAGCCTATACTTCTAGACTGCTTGTACCGCCATCTGATGTAAGCGCATTACGACCATCCCCCTACGGTCAAACTCGCTATTCCTAGATTATCATACAGTAAGCCCGAAATTCCTAAATAATCATTCCGGAGATGTCAATCAGTTACTCCAGAATACGCAAACAACGATTCCGGAATCGCCGTTTGCGTATCCCGGAATCATCATTTGGCTGCGATGTAATTAAAAGCACTCAAACGGGAAGAACCGTTTGGATAAATTGAGCTGATTCGAAGGTTAATTCCACAGGTGCGCACTAAAAGGACTACCTGATGCCTCTAATATAACCCGCTGATATATCCAAACATCGTAACAAGAAGGTTCGTCAATAGAGATATAGGTCCATGAGATGACGGACAGCCTACACCCTAGGAACCCTATTGGCTTTTACAGCAATTGAGGTTGGTGTAGGGGACACCTCAGGCTAACGCCCCTTACCTTCGGAGCAGACATTAAAACATTTCCTGGGAATATTTGCATTGCGCAAATACCTCTCTGCCTATCAATGTAGAGCTGAGCACCGACGCTTTGATCACTATTCCACACGTAATACCAATCATTTTTGGAAAACGCCCTTTTAAAATTGCGAGTAAATCCGTTATTAGAGAGCCACAATCTTATAGCTTCCGTGTCAATCTCCTTTGCTTGATCGATGCAATTGATCTGACAATCAATAAAAGGTACCCAAGATGCTGGATCCCTTACATAGTAAACCCAATCTATATTGGAGCGGGATCTTTGATCTCTCCTCGTAGTAAATAAGAGGTTGCTTACAGAAGATTCAGATTCATTGAAATAACGGAATCCCAGAGCCTCCTCAAACGCCTTGAGGCTTGCTACATTACCACTCATAAACTCTTGCCAACTGGGGAAGTCAATAGCTCCCATAATGCAGTCGTGGAGTTTACTGGGAAGAGGGTAACCATCCTTGTTGATAATCATAAGGATCAACCGAGTCTCTGGCTGAATGTCCGAATCGGCAATCCGTTGCTCCTGTCCGAGAAGGACTATATTGTCATTCCCATTTTGAGAAGCTCGGATCATCATTTTCCCTTTGTCATTTTTCTCAACCACTACATTGGAAAAGCCATTATCCCTTAAGAGAGCAAGTGTCTGTGTACAAGATACAATCTCCTCCTTCCCGAGGACTACAATGATTGGATTATCATTGTTATCTTCCATTCCATAAGAAACAACAGGGAATAGGTCGAGGGTTTTGTTCACAAAAGCTTTCGCCTTAAAACTCTCCTGGATTATTACTCCGTCACTGAGCTCTCGCCCCCTTTCGTGCTCATATCTGGCAATCTCTCCTTGGGTAGCCTTGTCTTTGCCAAAAGCAAGGAGGGGCATTTGACTAAGCTTTTGCATTACAGTCACACTACATACAGCCGAGACATCCTGTATTGTCACCTTTACTTCGGCGCTGCCTGGAGAGATAGCCTCTACAACTCCCCTATCATCCACAATGACTATACTCGTGTCATTTGAAGCAAATAACGGCGTTGCCTCTACGTCAGCGGGAAGCCATTGGACTGAGATCCGAGACTTCTCAGCAATCCCCAATATCATCTCTTTTGGGTTAATGATAACGGAGGTAATAGCTGATGAGGGCACTTCCCTTACCACTCGGACTCGGCAGAAAGCAGACCTCCCCTCCATGGACACATTAATTTTTGTCTCCCCTTCGGCATGGGCGGTCACTTTTCCCTCGTCATCCACTGTAGCTATCGCTCCATCCTCAGAGGTGAAAATAGGGATACCTTTCACTTCGTTTGGACTCCATCGGATCGTCAATAGATAAGACTCGCCTTCTTTGAGTGTAAGCTCAGATGGGTCAACTCTAATCACCTGAATACTTATTTGCTGATCCCTCTCTCGGCAGGAGCTACAGATTAACAACAACACCAGTACACAAAGTAGACAAGCTCTGCTTTTCATCATATCGCATTCCTTAATTGGGATAAACTTCATAGAAGTCTCATCTATACTTGTAACAAAAAGGGGGACACTCCAAATGGGAGTCTGCTGAAGTGCCCCCTTACTTACTATTTGATCTTCTCACCTAACGAGAGACCGTCTCAAATAAACGAACAGAGTAATGGTAAACTCCAAAGTGATAATCAACACGAGAGTTCGCTTTCCCGAAGACCATATACCAACTTCTGTTCTGGTCATAGCTTGTTGCTGACCAGAAGCACCCCAGCGAATTTTGAGCATAAAGCATGTTGGATGTACCAAACCATCCAGAGGCAGGGAGTATGCGAATAATATCCTCGCTAGTATTACTTCCCCAAAATTCAGGGGTCCTGACATCATCTATAGTAATGGGAGTTGTGGCATTCCCCACAGGACGAGCCGTTACTCTCAGTACCCTATGGGAGTTCTCATAGGTGTATTCATATTTCCAAGCAGAACAAAGATCTGTCCCTTTGAATCGAAGAGCATACACTACATCTTCTTCTGCCCCATAATAGTCATTCTTAGAGGTGATAGTCTCCCCCCCGACACTTACGCTCTCAGTAACATCTGTATAAGTGTAACTGCTACCAAAGTCTATATAGTCCGGAGTACTCCGAGAGGGCGGTGCTATTGACATCCACTCTTCTTTGGAAGGAAGGTGATACTTTTTGCCAGCAATGGTTATGTCGCTGAACTTGGATACAGCATCTTTGAAAGTAAAGTAACCACTCACATCGGTGGCATGTATTGTGGCAAAGTCTGTTCCGTCTGAGTTGACATTGTACTCTGCGACATATTCAAGTGGCAGCTTTATGGGTTGAGCAATTTGGATGGTCGTAAACTCGATCTTGGAGAGCGGTCCCCACTTACCATCAGCGTTCTTACCCATGGCAACTGCATAGTAAGCCGTACCAGCCTTTAGCTTACTCCAAGTCCATGTATAAGCACCACTATGGTAGGGTAAGGACATATTATCTGGAGTGTCTTGTAGATATTTTATCATATCCGCCTCATTGAATAATGATTTCTCGACAATAGTCTCTCGATAAGAGGAGGTATTTGCATCGGGCGTGTATACCACCGTCGCCTCACTCTCTGTAATATCCTTGACCTCAATGCTTACATGAGCTGTCTCAGAGGTGCCTTTCTGCTGCGTTGTGACCGTAAAGGTCGTATAAAGATCCGAATACTGCCCATCCTTGTCCACAAGAACTACAAAGACTGTATACTCGACACCAGGCTTGAAGCCATCCATCTTACTCTCCATGACTCCGGTGTGAGCCTTCCCTGTCGCAAAATCAGCCCCAAACCGTACAATGTAATGCTTAAGATCGGGGAGCCCGAACATCTTCATCATCTCCTCCCGTGATGGGTTGTTTGTCTCATCATTGAGGAAGAAGTAACCTGCGACATCCTCATTGGGTTTGAGGGTAGCTGTATAGCCAGTCTGTGTAACATTTGAGAATGTAACCTCTATCTTAGGGTCTCCGGCTAGCTTGCCCTTAGGAACTGTGAACTCGACACGCTTGATATTGCCAGGACAGTTGATCGCGTCATAAGGAAGGAAGACCGCCGTATAGGTGTATCCCTGCTGCAATCCCGAGAGATCGTATTCCTTATCCGGCTCTACCTCAAAAATTTGGACTCCTATACGAGAGGCTAGATCGGGATTAAAGAGTCGGATGCACTGCATATCGCTCATCTTGGCAATTACAAAGCTCTCTGGGATAACCACCTTGATGCGATGTACATCACTACCTACGGCTCCAATCTTGAGCTTCATCTTACCGGTAGTGCCATCTGAATGGGGGCTAACTGTGGGATTGAGAGATAGGTCTAGTGTGCCTGTGAGAAACTTAACGCTGTCGATGTGCTCTATCCGATAAGGGAATACATCACCACTCTTAGAGTAGATAAGCATGCGCTCGTTGCTCTGTGCAGTAACGAGTAAGGGTAGTAGGGCGAGTAGGCCGACTACTATAATAAGGTGTAGTAATTGCTTTTTCATAGGATAGTAATCTTAATGGTGTGTCGTGCATTTGTTGTAGCAATATATAGTCCTTGAGACCATCGGGTCACATCTAAGATGCACGTAGCGGATGTGATGGGGAGTTGTGATAAGAGCTGTCCATCAGTAGTGTAGACATAGAGTATCTCATCGCTGGAGGTAAAGCCCTCAATGTGGATCTCCCGACCTAGATTGTAGTAGCTAAGTGCCGTCATCGGGGCTGAGCGTACCGGTGCAATGTGTGTGGTGTTTTCCTCTCGATCGTTAGCAAAGAAGAGCTTATCAATGCTAGCTATGGTCACTGCTGCTGGGGTGAAGTGCGTGCCAGTCTCGACACACTCCATCTTGATAGCTCCCGACCCAAAGGTAATCTTGCTAATCTTGCTTAGATCATAACACAACTCCTTACTCTCAGTCGTCCTGACCACCAATGTTGTCGGGAGGGTCTGACTGACTGCTGCATGAGGTAGTAACAACAGCAAGAGCAGAGGGACGAGTCCCAGTAGTTTCCTTAGTTTCTTCATAGTTATTGATTGATTAGTGAAAGTGTTATTCATTGATTCGATTCGGAGTCCTAATTGGGACTAATACCTATTTTGGGAAAAGATAATCCAGGTAAGAATAGCTCTCATATGGCGTTGAGGAATTACCTGATAAAGTCTATGCTAAGTGTATATAATTACTCGCTAGACCTGTAGAAATTAAATCGATACGATGTAGCAACGGTCCTTTAGGAAAAGCAAAAAAGATCCCTCATAAGGGAGTGTAAGTTGAGACTCCCGGGTTTCAAGGATGAGAGCCCCCGAGAGGGAATAGAGATAGACAGCATCATGCTTCTTATTCTCTATCCAAATAGTTGTTCCAACTATTCTTATCGGATATCCAGTTGGGGTAATTTGAGCTATATGATTCGGATCTCCTACATAAGGGTTCTTGCCCTCATTCTCTCCATTTGCCCAATCATAGACTAGCCAATTCTTCCCCTTTGCACGAGAGACCGACTCCTCCGCCCATACATTTAGCTCACTATCGTCTAGCGTATTAATGGCGACAATCACTCCGGCAGCCTCTTCATTAGACCGATCGTACAGTATTTCCGCTAGAACCCTCGTTTCTTCTTTCGATAGATCATTGTTGTGGCAACTGATTATTCGAAGTCTATTTTGTCTCGGAAGCATTAATGATGTAATCTTATTATAGGCACAGTTAACCCTATCAAGCATATTATTCTTAGATAGATCTAATAGATCCAATTGATTATAATGACAATAGAGCTCCTGTAGCTTATCATTGTTTCCCAGATTAAGTGCTGTGAGTTGGTTCTTTTCACAATCTAAGCGAGAGAGATCTTTATTTTGAGCTAGGTCTAGCGCCGTGAGCTTATTCCCATAGCAAAATAACTCCAAGAGCTGTTTATTGTGGCTCACGTCTAGTTTCTGCAGGAAATTATCACGACAAGATAGGCGCGTCAGCTGGGGCATATTGGTGAGATCCATCTCTGTAAGCCCATTTGACATACAATACAGTTTTTCTAGATTTCCATATATTGTGATCTTTGGTGTAGTCCGTGGCAGCGTAAACATCTGGTCCCAATCTTTAATCTCCTCTCCTTGCTGATATACCCCGTCGTTGTCTCTATCGATCCATGCTCTCTTTCTTACTTCTCGTGGAGCATCTAAGCGAAAGCTCCACACGCCTATCGATTCTTGAGAGGTTAGTATCGCTTTCGCCTGATCCGTCGTATAGATTTTCTCTTCCAATGCTCCTTCGTAGCTGTTGGCTCCGCCGTTTTTCCCTTGGCGGTAGTCATATACCTTCCAATTTTTAGACCGAGCAATCCAGACATTTTCTTTAGAACAGAAGTTCCCGTCTGCTGGGCTACAATCTGTATCTATGATATAGAGTTTTCCAGACTGAGGCTCGTTCGCACGATCTGGTAACTGAGCCACCAGAGTGGTGACAACAGGATCCTCTAGTCGGTTAATAGGACAAAAGATGTCTCTGATAAATGGATTGTGCAATATGTCTAGAGTTTTAAGTTGATTCATCCCTACACTTAGATACTTAAGCGATGGGCACCTAGAGAGGTCTAGCGTTTGCAACTTGTTTTCGTAAAGATAAATTTCCTCTAGGAGAGGATGCTCTGCAAGCGTAATGGAGGTCAGATGGTTCTCATACAGCGTGACATTCTTAAGACTCTTGCATGCGCTTAGATCTATCTGCATTAATTGATTCCCATGAGCCATCAGAGAAGTTAGATTCTTCTGTTGAGAGAGATCAAGCGAGGAGAGCTTGTTATCATCACACCCCAATGTTGTAAGCTGATGGCACTTTGATAGATCTATGGAGGTTAGGTTATTACCGTAGCATTTCAGCACCTGCAGGTCTGGATTTGCACTAACATCTAGAGTAGTAAGCCCCATCTGATAAGCTTCCAATTTCTTCAAAGCTTTATTGGAGTACAAGTTAAGGGAGGTAAGTAAATTCTTACCGCAGTTCAGCTCCTCCAGAAAAGGATTTTTAGAGAGATCAAGGACCGTAATCTCATTTTCTTGGCACTCCAAGACCGTTATCTTACCATAAATTGTAAGATCCTTTGCCTTTACGGGCTTAATTAAAAATCCTCCGAAATCACGAGCTGTGAGCTTCTCTCCGTCATCGCAAGTAGCATTTCCATTCAAGTCGAGCCATACACCGTCCCTATCTTCCTCACTGGCATCCACGACCAGTATCCAGGATCCTGAAGTACGGTCAGAAGATAGGATAATGGAGGGCTCCCCGTCAGATCCCTCATACGGTATCCCCTTGCGATTATTGTATCCTGCTGCCCAGTCCAGTACCTGAAAATTCTTTTTCTTTAGGATGTCAACCTGCTCCTTAGTGCAGACATTTTGCTCTTTTGTATCCTTCGTGTCGATAACCCAGATCTTCACGTCTCCCGTTTCCGAGCTTTGATCAGGAAGAGACCTGAGGGTTTGCGACATTTGCTCTCCATTGATACAATTACGGTCGATAGATACAATACGCATCTTCTTATTTCCAGAGAAATCCAACGACTTGAAGCGATTCCCATGCCCGTCAAATGTCGATAGGTATCCACTTGTCGTGAGATCGATCTGCTCCAACTCATTATTGGCGCAAAAGAGACTACGCAAGGATCCATTACCCGAGAGATCAATATTTGTCAGATGATTGTCATCGATATTTAAATAGGTTATATCACCCTCGATGGTAATATCTTGAGATGTAATCGTGTAGTAGTTGGGCTCGCCATCTAAATATTCGTCGTCTAGGAGAGTTGCTCCAGTAACCCATATGCGACCAGTCGTCGTTACAGCCCAGATACAGATAGTATTATTACCATTGGGCTGAAGTGTAGTCTTTAGTTTGATTACTGGAGACTCCTGAGCACAAAGGGGGATCCCAAGGGAGAAGAAAAGAAAGATACACAAGAAAATGTTTAGTTTCTTCATAGTAGGTCTCGTCCTTTTTGTTGTTTATCCAAGATTGTTTGAGCCTGATAAGTTCGATCAATAAGAGCTATCGACTTCGTATCTTACACTCAAGGCTCATATAGAGCTTCAAGATATTTTGGAGTATCACAGCCCCTCATTGGCTAGAGAAACTTTGTAAGCCTCTCCCTCACCATAGAGGATATAGCACGTTGTCATGAAATTAGGGATACATACAGAGCCAACTCCCGCCCCATTAGTTACTGTGAAGCATATTAGATGACCTTGCATGTCAAAGAGATCATATCTGCAATCTCTTCTAGCTCCCGTAAAACTCAACGCCCCACTTACAGCATCAAAGGAGTATTGAAAAGAATCCACTCCAATAGATTCGCTCGCCGATATAACAGGGTCGTCTCCATGCTGGTCATACACTGTCCAGCCCTTTGCTTGCAGAGCTTGTATCTGCTCCGTAGCGACCTTGTTCCCCTCGAGAGCAAGAGACGAATCGTAGAGATATATCTCCGCAAAGTTTGCCGTAGAGACTGCTGGCATTGAACTTGCCAAAAGAGCCATCCCTTGTCCGCTTAGCTGATTGTGATAGCAGTCTACACGTTCTAGTTGAGTAGCCTCTGGAGAAAGAACCAGAGACCCAAGCCTATTATCAGTCACATAGAGTAGCGAAAGCTCTCTTTGCCGGGTCAAGTCAAGCTTTTCTATTAGGTTGTTTCCACAACCAAGCTCTTTGAGCTTCGTATTATTTGAAAGATCTAAAGATGTTAGCCTATTAGTACCACAGTAGAGGAGCTCTAGAGTCTGACATAGAGAGACGTCTAGTTGCGTCAGATCATTTTCAAAGGCTTCCACTCGTATTAGATTGGGGCAGCCTTTCAAATCTAGAGTCTTAATCCGATTGCCATAACATAAAAGTGTCTTGAGAGACTCTCCCTCCACTTGTAACCCGATGAGTTTATTGGTTGCACAATTGAGGAAATTTAGCTTGGTATTATGGGATAGATCTAGAGCAGCAATAGCGTTTTGGACACAGTTTACCGATTGTATTCCTTCCAAAGTTGAGAGGTCCAATTCCGTGAGTTGGTTGATCCCACAGTGGAGCATCTCTAAGGATCTCTGAGCCGATAGGTTTAGAGCCCTAAGGCTATTACTACTTACATTGAGGGATTTAAGAGAGGGGGCATGCGTAAAGTCAGACTCTGTAAGCCCCCCATGGTACAGGAGAAAAGCGTAATCTGACTTCCCGTGATAGTGATCTCCGAACTCGTAATAGTATACTCCGTAGCTCCCTGCCCTTGGATGACTGGCGCCTATACCCGTACAAGAGATATCACTGCTACCATCAATGATCATTGATATTTTATCTCCTATGCCCTTGGATGTCTTGAGGTAAATAGCCTCTTTTTCCCCCGGAGCGACAGCCTCACTGCCTGAATACTCCTCAAAGTTCCCACCTTTCCAATCATAGGCATCCCATCCTCTTTCCTTTAGGCGGGAGACCTGCTCCTTCGTACAGACGTTCTCCTCATCTTTGGTCTCCGTATCTATAATGACTAGTACACCGCCGTCTGATGTACTCCTTGGGAGATTCTGGATGAGATGCTCCATACCCATACCATGGATTTTATTTCGGTGACACATTACGGTGCTTAGAGAGGGACATGCTATTAGGGTCAACTCAGACAAAAGATTAACACCACAGTTAAGCTCCTCAAGGCTACTACACGAGAGACTTAGCGATTGCAGCCTATTCCTGCCGCAGTCCAGATAGGTAAGCTTCTTGTTTTTGTCTACGGATAAAGTCGTTAGAGCATTACTATTACAGTCGAGCCGAGACAATTCTTTGTGCGCAGAGAGATCAAGTGTAGAGATAGCATTCAAAGAGCAATCCAGCTTTCGTAGCTTAGAGCTAGAGGTCAGATCCAATGCACTAAGATGAGCCGAAGCACAGTCTAGCTCGTGAATAGCTCCTTTTAGCTTGATAGTCTCACCCGTTGGTGTATAAGTAGTTTTTTTATTAGTAGGAACGACCGGCTCCCTAACTCCCTCTATACTCCAGTCTCCCTCTGCGACAACTTTGAGTCTGATAGTAGCTGGGTGATCTGGAGCTAATGTCAATGTGATGCTCTCCTGAGCACGAAGCCTCGGCATAGAGCAAATCAACAAGAATAGAGATAGTAATAGTAGTTTCAAAAGCTTCATATCCATCATTATCTAGTACAAATCCCCCCTTGGAGACAACTGAGAGACCACTCTCCTTATGATGGGCCCAAATGTAGTCCGCCCGGAGGAGGGGGAGAGATTTCCATTGTTTAATAATCGGGTGAGATCCGCGCAGGGGAGTATTGCTACGTATGGCAACACTCCCCTTAGGGGGCGTCATCTCATAACCGTCATAGTATGTACTTAACGGTATACGGTATATCATCAATCACTATATAGAGCATATAGCTACCAGCAGAGAGCCCTCCGATGTGGAGGACTTCACCCTCTGTGCATGCGATACTCGTACCATCTATACTGTAAAGTGTCACCCCTTGAGCCCCTTCTATACGTAGCGTGTTTGCAGCTCTCGTGATCTGGATAGCCGGCTTGGAGACCTCCGAGACAGATGCAATTTGTTTAAGCGTCACAAGACCCGTAAATAGCTCTAACCGAGGAGTGATACTATTAGTTATCTTGCAGCGATACTCCCCATCGTCATCGGCACCATAGTTACTGATCGTATAGGTCGGATTGGTTGCGTTGACGAGAGGTGCGCCATTTTTGTACCACTGGTAGCTATTGGGGATGTAGGAGTCACCATCCTCTTTCCAGTTTTTTGGTGCTGGGAGAGTAGCATCTAGTGTAACGCTCTTGCCGAGAGTTACCTCTCTTATCTCCTCCTCCGTCGTCAATTGTTGAGGAGCATAGACCAATGTTTTATCTCCATCAGCATCAATAGCCAGAGAACCTCGGAAGTTGCTAAAGTCTGAAAAGACAAACTTATTTCCATGGACGATAGCGCTCTTCCCATTGAAGCCCAGTAGCACCCCGTAATCCGAAGTGCTAGGTCTTGGGAGTATTGGACCCGAGAAATTATTATTGGAGATGTCCACACGATTCAAGACCCGTTGCGGATTGGTAAAAAGCTCTCCGATACCTCCTGAGAAGTTGTTGTCATTAAGCTCTATTTGGACGAGATGAGGGAAGGTCTCATATGTAAAGTAACCCGTAGGATTTCCCTCCAATTTATTGTGGCAAACCCACAGACGCACGAGATTCGGACAGTTCATTACACCCTTAGGGAGCTCGCCCTCCAGCTGATTGTACGAGAGGTCAAAGTTTTTCAGTTTACACAGCCCCTCCTCACTATCCTTACTTGCGGGAAATAGAGTTGCGGGGATACGCCCCGTCAGCTGACACTTAGCCAATCTCAAGTCCTCTATT
The DNA here is from genome assembly GCA_963543315.1 of uncultured Porphyromonas sp. Taxonomy (GTDB): domain Bacteria; phylum Bacteroidota; class Bacteroidia; order Bacteroidales; family Porphyromonadaceae; genus Porphyromonas. Next base: position 27,683 of record CAUUAW010000008.1, on the reverse strand, counting down.
CGAGTAAGACTGGAGAGCCATGTCGGGATCTCACCTCCGAGGGGATTGCCTGTCAATTGGAGCAATACAAGATCCTCTAGATTTGCCATACTAGCAGGTAGCGGATTTTTAAACTGACACTCCCCAAAGGCTAGCTGCTTAACTTTAGCCAGATGCCCGATACTCTCTGGGATGAGACCGCCTACTTTACTCCTCGTGAGTAAGAGATCTATTAGGTTCTCTAGATTACCAATATTTGCCGGTAGTTCGCCTCCTATAGAAGTCTGCTGTATCGTAATTGTAAGCAGGTTGGTCAGAGTAGCTAGTGTCGCAGGGAAGTTACCCTCCAACTGTGGATTTTGCTCTACGACAAACTGTACCATGCTCGCACATGAACTCCAATCTTGAGGCAGCTCGCCTGATAGATCGTTTTGTTGGAGGTACAGATACTCTAGATCTGTACACTTAGTCAGAGCATCGGGTATGACTCCCGTGAGCTTATTGTCCTGAAGGCATAGCGTCTTAACCTTAGGCATGTATATATCACTCGGTAGAGAGCCCGTCAAAGCATTGCTATCCATAAAGAGTGTCTCCAGTACAGGCAAATTAACCTTCTTAGGGAATTCCTGCACCAATGTCCGTGTATCACCTATATTCTGCAGGCTAGCCACAAGCTCCTTTAGGTTAGGCATGGTAAACAATTCGTCCGGGAGTCTCGTTATCTGATTCGATTGGCACCAGAAGAGCCGTAGCTCCGTCAGATTTGCTATGGAGGCTGGCAACGCTCCTTTAGCGCGACGCCTATCTATCTTCAGCTCGACGACATGGCCATCTTGGATCTTTACGCCCTTCCATGTAGAGGGGGATGCTGTTAGGTCCCAGCGATTCCATGAGGGTGCCCAGCTAGCCCCACCAAGATTATTGTAGATGTCTATCAGAGCTTGCTTTTCATCAGCAGGGATCTCTGCATCTCCCTCACTAATAGACTTTACCATCGACCACTGGGGCATGATCTGTGGGCTCAAACTCTTGACGAGCTCGACCTCCTGCGCCTGTAGTGCAGTGTGCATGCCTAGTGAACATAGTGCAATAGCACATCCAGCTATGCACGACTTCCGTAAATTGGTAATAGTTCGGACCATAAAAACTTATATGTTTAATTTACAGTTATGTACCTAACAATCTGTCGTTGTTGAGCTGAGTGTAGCAAATCACAATCAACTTGCCCGGCAGTGCACCATAAGGATTACGCCATTAAATTTTCTAAAGTCGAAGATACGAATAAAAATATTTTTCTCCAAACGCATCGATAGATCATACCAGCCATGTCTAGGTCCACAAAAGTGAGGAGGTACACCCCTGACTTAGGGGAGAGGCGGCTCCCGAATCACGGACTGGCGATTCCGATATAGTGAAAGGAGCATCCCGGAATGCTTAAACGAGGATTCCGGAATGGCCGATCAAGCACTCCGGGATAATCAGGCTAGCATACCCGCAAGCTGTTGAGATAATGATCTCCTTAAGATAACTCGAAGGCAGCCCTTATCTCTGGGGGTTAGAGAGATTCCTATCCGAGAATCTCGAAAATAGAGGACCGATATAGGGTATAGACTGATGATAAATATATTTTTCGTATCTTTGCCAGCCGAAGTCCTCCTCTCACATAGAGAGATCCTTATCCGAAGTAAATATATAAGCACAGAGATATACTAACATGAAGCGTACATTCCAACCATCCAATCGCAAGAGAAAGAACAAGCACGGCTTTAGGTCTCGCATGGCGACCGCATCTGGGCGTAAGGTATTGGCTATGCGTCGTGCTAAGGGACGCGCGAAGCTAACCGTCTCTGACGAGTACTAGTCTCTCTGTAGGGGAGATCGTTAACTCGGGATAAGTAGTCACACCTTGAGTTAGGACTGGCTCATGCTTAGAGCATCATATGCTAAGCATGAGCTGGTATTTTTGTGTCTAGACCTTACGGCATCGACAGAAATCATACGTGAGACCACAAGTCGAGAGCAATACTACAAGAAACCTCTACACAAGGGAATTATAATCTTTGCCGGCACCTTGCGCTAGGGTCAGAGAGCATAGACCTGTGCTATGGGTAGCTCTATCCGCTCATCCCATGGCATCATCGCATTAAAGAGGGCTATGAGGTCATAACCTCTCAAAGAGGAGATAGGGATATCTCGTGGGTTCAAAATACCGAGAGCAATAAGATTTGCTCTTTGCACTCCCTCTAAAAGAGGAGTACGAGGAGTGTACCAGCAGCCCTTTTGAGAGAGAGCTACATTCGTATAGGAACTATCCATTAGCTCCCCCCCAGCATTAATTAGCAAGACTTCGTCAGCCCCCCCCCGTCGCTCCAACAATGCTTGCAAAGGTCCCCTATCAGCCCACTTCAAATGATAGTCTAGTCGAGGGGCTAGGACACACTGCAATGATCGTAATGCCCGCTTTTGATAAGGATGATACTCTATCTCTATAGGCTCCTCGGCATAACAGATCCGACACTTGACCACCTCCTTTAGATGCTGCGGACAGGGATTTGCTCGCAGATACTCCTCTACCTGCCAAGGAGTAGAGACTCCGTACTCCATCAAAGAGCGATCTATACGCTGCTGATGCAACTCCAACAGCTGGGGGACTCCATCTACAATACGGATAGTTTCTAATAATCGGGGGCAGCTCATACGAATGGTAGATAGACCTTTTGGCATACCTCTCGATACTCTTCGTCGCAGAGGCTATTGATTGTAATCCCGCCACCGCTACGATAACGAAGAGCTCCACTCTCCCCCTGCTCTATAAAACGGATCATCACGCCACTATCTAGAGAAAATCCATCGAAGTAGCCACAAATCCCAGTATAGAATCCTCGCTCCTCCCCCTCTGCCTCTGCGAGGACTCGCACAGTTGCTTCCTTTGGAGCGCCAGAGATCGACCCTGCTGGTAGTAACTCGTGCAAGATAGTACCCAAGCGGATAGCCCACCTCTTAGGGAGATACCCTACGATCTCCGAACTGACCTGTAGCAGCCTCCCACGACTTGTCACTAGCCGGTCTATATATCTGAATCGCCTTACCTGTACATCACGACTCACACGACTCAGATCATTGCGTATCAAGTCGGTGATAGTGTAGTGCTCTGCCGTCTCTTTGTAATCATGAAGGATGATCTCCTCGGCATGATCTAGAGAGGCATCTATGGTACCTTTCATGGGGAAGCAACTAATCTCGCCACAATCCATACGCACAAAACTCTCTGGCGAGAAACACACAAACCGCCCTGGCAGGTAACATTTATATGGAGCCTGTGAGCGGTAAAAGACCTCCTCTAGTGAGATATTAAGATCTATAGGGGTTGCCACCGTTAGATTTGCGAGGAAACTATCGCCACGCTCCAGTGCTCGACGTATAATTGCAAACTTATCTGCATAGAGATCTGATGCAATAGGATGCACGATCAACTGCGCAGGCACCTGAGAGTTGTGACAAGTGGACACATTCGTCACACCCCTAATATCGAATAGGACCTTCTGTTGCTCCAAAGGCTTATCGACAACAATCAGCTCTCTCTGCTCATAGTCTAGCAAGAAGAAAAAAGGCTCCCCACGCCTCCCTAACTCATCTAGTCTCTCAACCATCCATGGTTTCATATACGCCACCTCAAATAGAATATTTTCTGCAAATGTAATACCTTCGTGGCTTGTAATGAAACATCTACTGATCGCAAATAATCACGACTCATTCGTGTACAATCTTGTCGAGCTCCTCCGCGAGCTCTCCCTGTGCACTTTTGAGATACACGATACCGAGCTGATCACACCCGCGATGGTAGCTCGCTGCCAAGGGATGATACTCTCTCCTGGACCTGGACTACCTTATGAGCAAGAGGGACTCATCTCTCTAATAGACACCTATCACACGAGGCTACCCATCCTAGGCGTATGCCTAGGGCACCAAGCTTTAGCACATTATTTCGGTGCCAGACTACAGCAAATACAGGTACCCCTCCATGGTCACTCAGACCGAATTGTCATAGATAATTGTGATGAACTACTCGACGGCATCCCAATGCATAGTCGCATAGGACGTTACCACTCATGGGTTGTTAGCCCTAACAACTTGCCCGACACGCTACAGATAACCGCTCATGCACAGTCTGATGGGGCTATCATGGCGTTCAGACACCGGACTCATCCCCTCTGGGGTGTACAGTTTCACCCAGAGAGCTATATCTCTGAGCATGGGTCTCGCTATCTGCACAACTTCATGGCTCAAGTGTCGGATCCTTGCTGTGGATAGAGGGAGTCTAATAGCCCGACATCCCTATAAGCCTCAAGTCTCCATTTACTACCGAATGATCTGTAAATAGCTCCGTAATGCCCGATCGATGACTCCGGAATGGCCCTTTGAGCACTCCGGGATTGTAACCCCATGATTCGGGTATTATTGCCAAACCTCCCCATGACTACTCCCCTCTCTTTACGCCAAGCCCTGAGAGATGGGCTCCGCAAGATATCAGCTAGTGACACTATGGATCTCGTGAGAGATGAGTGGAAAGATTTTACTATCTTTGTGTACCCTGTCGGGTGATTTGCTTAGTTTTGTTTAATTGTCACTTGATTTGTTGTGAAGAATGACTTTTTATATTGGTTAACTGTAGGTCAAGATATACTTATAGTGTCAAAGGATCAAACCTTTAGAGGCTTCTTTAAGACTGTTTGTGGCGACTTTATCGTCCTTGATACGAGTAATGGAGATATGCATTTCATCCGTGAGGATCTGATCGAGTCCGTCACAGCTTACTGCAAGGCTGGCTCAACATCTATGCCCCTTAGCGAGGCGAAGTGTACTCCTCATACTGATGATGAGGCTATAGCTGACGAGCTAGCTATCCCGTGGGATGGAGACGACAAGATGGAAGCTTGGGATCTCAGAGAAGGGGGCAGTACAGATGTTTTATCCACAGAGCTTGTCGGAGAGATAGACAAGAGTAAGTCGTATATATTCAAGCCGGGAGATCGTGTACCTCTATCTGACATCGATACAGAAAAGTCGTACTTCAAGCCCAGGACAATTAGGCCCTATAGGGGGGAGCCTACGAAATATCCTCCCAAAAATTCAGTGGAGCAGCCTACGCTGTGTGAGATACTAGATGATCTAGAGTCAAAGGAGGATGTCGCTACTATCCCCCCCGAGGATTTACAAGTCGTACATGCTTCGGGCACAATTAAGATGCGCGAAAACCTAAAGAAGTATGGCTTCATAGAGGGTTTTGATGAGAATAAGACGAACTACTGGTTCCCCTTTAATGCTCTAACTGACGATGATCTGGGCGTACCAGACGATGTCATATTCCTCAAGGGGGTCAATGACAAGGGGTACACGGCAAGCGGCATAGCTGCTCCAGGCACTATACATCGTCTGCTACTACTCGCTGATCACATATTAAAGACGAGGTACTACAACTTCCCAATAGTCTTACCTCTCCTTGAAGCTATGCTGGAGCAATATCCCAATAACCTGAGTATACAGAGTAAGTATCAGGAGGTTAAAGAGCGACAAGAGAGCTACGGCAAGCGTAAGCAAAGCTTTGATTGAACCAGTACTCTAGACTGACTACAAATGAGATCCCTCTATATGAAGATGGCTTTAGCTATCATCCTTGTCTTCGGGCTATTCGCCCTACGCGGTTGTACGGGTGGAGTCGGTAGTACATTTACCCAGGCGAGTGGCACACCAAATGAAGTGATGCTTGTGATGGACCGAGACTACCTACAGGACTCCGCAGGCTACGCCGTCAAGAATATGCTCCGAAGTTATGTCCCCGCTATGCCTCAGATCGAGGAGCAAATGGATGTAAGGACAGTAGCTCGTGAGGACTTTGACTCCTTCCTGCGGTATGTACGTAACATACTAATCGTAGACATTGATGGAGGTCGCTACACAAAGAGTAGTGTTAAGTACACCTATGATCAGTGGGCTCATGGGCAGATTGTGGTAACGATCAATAGTCCCTCTGCTGACTCCATACGCCATCTGATGTCTGATCGAGGACGAGCTATCCTAAATCTTTTCGTACGGCACGAGTTATCCTTACAAGCAGCCAGCCTAGTGAAGGACTTTAGTCACCAGGCGGATCAACTCGCAGTACAAAACCTGGGATACCATCTCAATGCGCCCGAAGATATAACTTCCTACAAAGTGGGAGTTAATTGCTTATGGCTATCCAATAATGCCACACGTAGACGCACTGATATGCTCCTCTACAAAGTACCATACCATGGGGAACCACTGACTATACCTTACCTAGTATCCCTACGTGACTCCGTACTCAAAGCAAACGTACCAGGGCCCTTAGAGGGCAGTCACGCCGTCACAGCTCCCCATATCCTGATGACAAGACAAATAGTCCTCATAGGTCAACCGATGAGGACTGAGTTGAGAGGGCTCTGGGAGTTGCGTGGCGGAGGCTCGATGGGCGGACCATTTGTAGAGCATGCATTCGTGACACCAAAAGGGGATGAGCTGGTCGTTGCCGAGGCTTTTGTATATCATCCCAACGAAGCCAAGAGGAATATTATGCAGCAAGTCGAGGCGGCTCTCTTTTCCATACGTCCTGACTCTGTAACTCATTGGGATGCCGGTCAAGTAGCTCAGGCTCGATGGACGGAATATACAACCTACTAATCAAAGTTTTTACCTCATACCCACTTGATATATGACTGACAAGAAGATTGTAGTTGGGATAACTCATGGCGATATAAATGGGATCAACTACGAGCTACTCCTCAAGACATTTAGTCGTCCTGAGCTGACAAGTCTATTTACCCCTGTTATATATGGCTCTCCTCGCGTTGCAGCTTATTATAGTAAGGCGTTGCAAATAGAGCGACCCTCGTGGCACTTAATCACAGATGCTCAGGAGGTACAGCCAGGTGTGGTCAACGTGATCGACGTGGTCGGGGATGAGATTGACGTAACACCAGGCAAGATTTCTACAGAGGCTGGATTATCAGCCCTCGCAGCCCTCGAGAGGGCCACGGAAGACATAAATCGTGGCGTCATAGATGTGTTAGTAACTTGCCCGATCAATAAATCAGCAATGCCTCAAGACCGCTTCCCCTACAAAGGACACACAAGCTATCTAGGTATAGCCTGCGGACAAGGCAAAGAGCCTCTGATGATCTTAGCCTCTCCTTCAGGTCTCCGTGTAGCTCTTGCGTCTACACATGACCCTATCTGTCAGGTGTCAAAGGTTATTACACAGAAAAAATTAATCAAGACATTGGAGATCCTCGATGAGACATTACGACGGGATTTTCTCTTATCTTCACCACGGATAGCAGTCCTCGGGCTTAATCCGCACGCGGGGGACAATGGTCTGATCGGATCTGAGGAGATAGAAACAATTATCCCTGCTATAAACGTTGCGCAGCGAGAGCTAGGGATCTACGCCTTTGGCCCATTCCCGGCCGATGGCTTCTGGGGTTCAGAAGCATACTCCCAGTATAATGCTGTCTTGGCTATGTATCACGATCAGGGTTTAGCCCCTTTCAAGCTATTACATCTACATGATGGGGTCAACGTAACGGCTGGATTACCGATTATCCGTACCTCACCAGACCATGGGACAGGCTACGATATCGTCATGCGAGGTGTAGCTAATGAGCAGGCTCTCCTAGGATCTATTTACATGGCTATAGATCTCTATCGGAATCGTCAGCTTGATGAGGACGCTCGAAGCAACGTCCTTCCCAAGCTATACAAGAATAAGCGAGGAGATAACGAGTAAAAAGCAAGAGAAAATAAGAGAGATGAAGTACATTGATGGCGTGATCGTAAGCAAAGGGATCCGACCTATGACAGATCATATCGCTCACGAGATATTAGTACATACGGACTTTTCCGAGATCCATTACATGTCCGTACTTGCGATGCTCATGGGGGCGGTAGGCTCTTTTGCTCTTATCGATCCCTTGTCTCTCTGGAGTGGAATGATCGGCTCGACTGCGATATTACTTGCTTTGACACTCAATGAGCTCGCTCGGTCCATATGGATGGAAAGATTATCTGGAGCAAATACTAGTCAGCCCCTCCACAGCCGGGCCTTAGCTTGGTATATCTCTACACCCATTGTCATACAGGTTACATTGCTGCTCTCTCTCCCGCTGCGCATGAGTACCTATCCACCACAAGATGGCTCTGCTAAAATGTCGGGATGGTGGTATACAGGACTAGCTCTCATTACGATATTACTCTACGTCTATCAGTTACTTATTGAGTATTTTGTCAGACATTATCAGCAGAGCATGTCCAAGCAACTTCAAGAGAAGCACTATACCCCTCTCTTTGCTTACTATTACAAGTACAATGTCCTAACGTCTACTCCAAGCGAGCCTCTGTCCAAATCAAATCGGCATCGTATGTACATATTACTCACACTCTGGGAGCGATTTTTCCCATGGCACTATCGCCTGCAGTCATTTCTCTATCGCCATGCGCACGATGGTGGAGTACCCGCACAGTTTGTACAGCAGATGCCAGAGAGCAAGCGGGGGGTCTGTATCTCCTTAAGTATGCTCGATGACTACTATCGCTGGATCTTGCTAATCTTGACTCTACTCCTCCGGTGGGAACTGTGGTACATAATCCTGACAGCCTTCCTCTTAACGCTTTGTACCATCGGGGTACACTATTACCTCGAGCACGAGTATCATAAGCTCTATAAGCGACTACTCAGCAATCTACACCGTAGTGGAAGCTCTGAGACTTAGACACGAGTAAGCCCCGTTGTAAGGAAGCGTATGAACAGACGACACAACAAGCTTCACATATACAAGGCTTCGGCGGGATCTGGTAAGACACATACTATGACGGAATCCTTCCTCCGTCACATCCTATTACGTCCAGAGAGTAGCTATCAAGAGGTCCTAGCAGTTACATTTACCAATCTTGCTACGGGGGAGCTCAAAGAGCGATTTTTCAAAGAGCTCGATACGCTTGCTAGAGATCCACATTCATCTCCATTTTATACGACCTTCCACAGATTGTATCCAAACGATGATCTCCTTTCCGATTTAGCGCGTCGAGCCCTCAAGGAGATCCTCTTTGACTATGGCGGACTACGCGTCAAGACGATCGATTCCTTCTTTCAAGACATAATCCATGCTCTAGCTATCGAACTAAAGCAACGGCCATCGACTCGCATAGAGCTCTCTACGACCCAGATCCTTGAGCTTGCCGTCGAGAGACTATTTGACGCACCTTCGGTAGATGCACAGAAAGCTATCCAACGTTTTTTGGAGCAACGAGAGGATAGGTCCGTTCGTGCGTTAAGAAGTAGCTTGAGTAGATTTGCCGAGCAACTGTACAATGAGCAGATACAAGAGCTTGATTTCAAAGGCGTAGACATATTTAACCCCGACACCTATAGGAGTTTCGTCCTAGCTGTCGAAGGTAAGGTCAAAAAGATACAAGGGCAGATCATCCAGCAAGTAGAGTCGTTTCGCAGAGAGTCGCAGAGCTGCGGTGTAATGGTCTTCCCAGGCAAGTCTAGGTCACCCCTAACTCGTCTCGTGGACACGCAGTATAGTCAGCCCACAATCGGTCAGTCAGACTCCTTCATAACCCAAACTACTTGGGAGAAGTATCTCAAAGATGGGCGAATAGAGGATACTCTCTCCGAGAGCTATGCCAAAGATCTAGAAGAAACTTTCGTAACATCCTTCTACCAGATCATCAAATCTTATGCTGATTTAAACACACTGCAAGTCTGTATTGAGCAAGGATATGAGTTGCAACTCCTCGGAGAGATACAGCGCAACGTCAAGCTAGTCGTCGAGGAGCTAGGAGTCACGCTGCTAGATGACGCCAAGCGACTAATACGTCGTCTAGTCGGTCAGCCCGGCAGTACGGAGTTCATTTATGAGCGACTAGGTACTAGCCTGAGGCATCACATGATCGATGAGTTTCAAGATACTAGTCGCTTTCAATATGAAAACTTCAAGCCTCTCCTAAGAGAAGCTTTAGGAGCTGGAGGTGATAGCGTCATCGTAGGAGACGTCAAGCAGAGTATTTATCGCTTTCGCAATAGTGATCCCACACTACTGCAGAGTACGCTTGCCGCGGACTTTACTTCATATCAAGAGCTCCACAACCTAATCTACAACTGGCGTAGTGCTCCGGCAATTGTATCCTTTAACAACCGATTTTTCTCTCTTCTGTCGACCTCCTCGGGATTTCAAACAGGAGGCTTAGCTCATCTCTTACACCATAAGGACAGTCTGGTATGCCAAGTTTATTCACCCGAAGAGGTACATCAGGAGATCCCCCCGGCACATAGGCAGAAGCCTGGGGGCGTATTCATCCACCACTGTTTGGAGTTTAGGGGAGAGCCATCCTCGCAAGATCAAACCTCCGCATTAGACAAGCTCCAGCGCAAGATAGACTATCTCCTCGACACGGCACTCCCCGCAGTTCTCGCACGAGGATATCAACTATCAGACATTGCAATCTTAGCCCCTAAAAATGACACTCTCCAGAGCATAGCACGGTCTATCATCGAGCGCAATAGGACGAAATCGCAGCATCTCGCTTTCGTATCCCGTGAGATGCTCACACTTGATGCCAATCCACTCTACCGCTTGGTCATAGATATCCTGCGTAGCATTGTAGCAAATGCTGGTACGCCTGAGGAGATCTACTCACAGAGCTTCGAGCACCGACTCGCCGTGGCACATCTTGATCAACTAGCACGCAGTGTAACCTCCGGAGAGGGGCAGCTCCCCACCTTTGATTTCTCTCGTTGCTATCAGGAGGGTCAGTCGGCATCCCTCTACGAGCTATTCATCCTAATTTTAGAGTTATTAAAACCCCTATCCACGTCGGCTGATCAACCCTATATGGATGCACTTCTAGACAGCGTGCAGGACTATAGCCAAGATAACTATGCAGACCTGCAGGGCTTCTTAGAGTGGCTAGATCATCACACACCAAAGTTAAGCCTACAGGCACAGGATGCACTGCAACTGCTGACGATACACTCAGCAAAGGGGCTCGGATTTCCCGTCGTCTTCTTGTTAGAGTATCAAATGAGACTCCTGGAGACAACAGATACCATCTGGTGCGAGGGACAACAGGTCGAGCCAATAATACGCAAGCTATTAGGGGAGGGGGTGGAGATACCTCAGCTGCTCCCCATTGCTCCATCTAAGGCTGCTCAAGCAACACCATTCAGGCCATTTATTATCCGAGAGCAAACCTCCTCACTACTAGACCGCATCAATGCCCTCTACGTAGCCATGACCCGTGCCAAGAGTGAGATGCATTTACTACTAGAGGATGGTAATCAGGAGACTGGTAAGCGAGTCAACTTTGAGCTACTAGTCAGTCAGCTCGTCTCAGAGATCTCTGAAACAGCTCGAAGCGAAGGGGATAGAAAGGAGATACCGCTCCTTTTATCTGAGGAGACCATCGAGACAGAGTCTATAGCGGGCACACTACAAACCTTTCTAGCAGAGGGCTGTAGCTTGCCTGAGGTCCACGAGCTTCCCCCTAGTGCCTCTCTCTCGTCAGAGACATATAAAGCGGTGCCTAGAGACAAATCGGAGGGAAGATTGGCAGCCATGCATGTACGACGGTTTCAGAGTATCTCTTATCAAAATGATGCCGTACGCAGAGGGATCTTCTTACATACCCTGCTCAGCGAGATAGATTATCTAGACTCTCCCAGTGAATGGAGGAAAGCGTTACAGACAAAAGCCTTGCAAGGATTTATCCCTCAAGAAGATATTGAGGAGCTTGCGGTATATATCGAGCGAGCACTCACAGATCCTATGATAGCGGAGTACTACCAGCGATCCGGTAGGTGGCAAGTAGTCAACGAGCGCAGTATCGTACAAGGATCTCGCATCTTGCGTCCTGATCGCATCATGTATGATGCAGAGGCTCGGCAAGCAGTCATCATAGATTATAAGACAGGAGATGAAGCTATGCACTACACGACCAAGCATTCCAGACAATTACGGCTCTACCGGCAGGCTCTCCTAAAGGGTGGCTTCCGATCTGCCCGTGCTTATATCCTCTACCTTACCTCAGAGGGGGGCCGAGTCGTTGAAGTCTCCTGACATACTCTTGGAGATCTACGATTTCCCCGAATACTTTGACAAAAAACTCCCGAATCGCCATCCATTTATTCCAGGATGGTCATTTAAGCATTCCGAAACTGCCATCTGGCAATTACGGAATAATTGATTGGAGTTACGGACCTCGTCCCAAGGGTAAGTCCTCCTCGTCGGATATAAGTGTCTAAGGGAGCACATGTCAAAAGGAGTCTACTTACCAAGAGTGCAGAGGACTGGGGGTAACGTCGCAACTACCCTCCAGAGTCATCCTGGATAGGGGGATTCTCTTGGGTGGCACATAAGGATACATAGTCAGGACACACCATACCTACTACAAGGTGTCCGCAAGACAAATACCCCACCCCAATACCTACCTTCTGCTAATAAGGATTACCGTCAGTTGGGCAATGCTATTGTAACTTTGCAGTGGAAATATCGGGACTCGAACGCAGTCTGTAAGGTATTCTAACGCCTCTTGCTATCCCTCGTTTACACTAAACAAACCTCGGAGCAGAGACATGTCGGCAGGGGAATGTCCCAGCCCGATTTTGTAGCTTGACTGTCATCTTAACATTGCCTATGAAACGAATATTACTATCGTCGCTGCTATGTTGTATCATGTTGTGCTGCGTGCAGCTATCCGTGGCGCAAACTGTAGATACGCTCGCCCAAAGTTCTGCAAAAGCTCCGCGGAGGCTCTCTTTAGGTGGTTATGGGGAAGCTGTTGCTTCAAGGATGTTTTACAGTAACAACTTCAAGCGATATACCGATGCCAAACGTTATAAAGATGCTCGTAGCTATGGACAAGTGGATCTGCCGCACGTCGTCTTTTTCGTAGGTTATGACTTCGGGCACGGCTGGTCTTTAGGGTCCGAGATTGAGTTTGAGCATGGTGGTACGGAAAGTGCCATAGAGATTGAGGAGGAGGAGACGGGTGAGTATGAGTCAGAGATAGAGCGTGGCGGAGAGGTCGCCCTAGAGCAATTCTGGCTACAGAAGAGCTTTTCCCGTGCGCTAAACATACGTATCGGACATATGGTAGTGCCTGTGGGGGCAACCAATGCGTACCATATGCCGACAGAGTTCTTTACCGTCTATCGCCCTGAGGGGGAAAACACAATACTCCCCTGTACTTGGCATGAGACAGGTGTAGGTCTCTGGGGACAAACTCGAGACTGGAGATATGAGATCATGGGGATTGCAGGACTAGATGCCGACCGCTTTAACAATAAAAACTGGATCCATGGTGGAGCTGGCAGTCCCTACGAATTTAAAATGGCGACTAACTATGCCTGCGCAATGCGTGTAGACAACTACTCGGTACGCAATCTGCGCCTAAGCTTAAGCGGATATGTAGGGAGTAGCGGTCGCAATACGCTCAACGCCACAAATAAGTACGACAAAATTTTGGGCTTGGTGTGCATTGGGAGCTTCGACTTCCACTACGCAGATCCACACTTCATCCTACGGGGTAATGTGGACTACGGTCATCTCGGAGACTCAATGGAGATCACAGAAGCTAATCGTACCACACGCAAGGACTCACCCTCACCAAAAAATAGTGTCGCCAAGTCAGCCTTTGCTGCAGGTGTCGAGGGGGGATATGACCTATTCTCTATGTCATCCAGACTGCGTCAACTGCAACAGAGACTCTATCTATTCGGTCGCTATGACTACTACGACTCCATGTTTCAGGTGGTCAGTAATATGACCGACGAGTTACAATGGGAGCGGCAAAAGGTCACTATAGGTCTAAACTACTATCCTATCCGAGACATTGTCATCAAGGCGGAGTATAGTCATCGCCTGCTCCGCAAGCAATTTAACGATGAGCCGGCAATTAGCCTTGGGATTGCATACTACGGTATGTTCCACTTTTAAACTAGATACTTTTAAATCACATAATACGATCAACTATGAATAAGTTAACCAACATCGCCAAGACTCTCCTTCTAGCCCTAGTGGGAGTCGCATTAGTCTCTTGTCAAGACGACAACGGAGTCAAGGATAAGCAACTCGATCCCGAGAAGACAGCTATCCTCGATCAGTTTGTCCACGGGGTCGTAGTCCCAACCTATCGATCTCTCGCCGACAAGGCAATCGAGCTGTCAGCACTATGCCAGGAGCTCAAGGACAAACCCTCTCAAGAGCTTGTAGAGAAAGCCTGCAAAAAGTGGGTAGAGGCTCGCGTCTACTGGGAGCGTAGCGAAGCGATTTTATTCGGCGCTGCTGGGGATTATAACATCGATCCGCACATCGACTCCTGGCCTCTACAAAAGAATCAGCTAGACAATATACTTCAAAACAAAGAGCTCCTCGCCGAGCTCGAGGAGGAAGGAGCAGATGCTGCTGGCTTTGCTTCTCTCGGATATGGACTACTAGGGTTCCACGCAGTAGAGTACATCCTCTTTAGAGAAGGTGAAGCGCGTAAGGTAGATGACATCTCTGCCCCTGAGAGGATCTATAATGCAGCTGTCGCCGAGGATCTAGCTCGCCAGACAATTCGTCTAGAAGCAAGCTGGGCTGGGATAGAGAAAATCTCTGCAGCTAAGAAAAAAACTCTCGAAGAGGCTGAGTTGCTACCTACTCTAAACTACGGCGAGCTGATGATTGCCGCTGGGGAGAAGGGTAACACTTCGTACAAGAGCCAGACGGATGCTTTCGTTCAGATCTTGCAAGGTGCCAGTGACATAACAGATGAGGTCGGAAATACGAAGATTACAGATCCCGTTAACTCAGGCAACGTACTAGACGTAGAGTCCTGGTACAGCTGGAACTCAATCGATGACTTTACAGACAATCTAGTCAGTGTCCGGAATGCTTACTATGGCTCTCTCGATGGAAAGGCTCACACCTACTCAATGGCGACCTATATGTCCAAAAATCACAGCGACCTAGACAAGCAAGTTCGAGCCGCAATAGACACTGCCATCAAGACGGTCTCGGAGATGCCAGCTCCATTTCGCAATCACCTAACTAAGGAGGAGACAAAACCCGCCATCGAGGCTTGCAATGCTCTCCTAAAGCAATTAGATGCAGCAATTGCTGCCGTACAAAAGTAAACTAACTTATAATTCCCCTCTACCGCACACACTTACTTAAGCAATAGATTATGATGTTAGATATAACTGTGCGGAGAGGGGGAATCGTTGTTCCCCCTAAGCCTTTACTAAGATGAAGTATCAATCGATTCAACTATTAGGATTAGCACTCAGCCTCATAGCTCTCACGGCTTGTCAGCAAGAGCGTGCAGATGAGTCTACTAAGCAGCTCTCTGAGGAGTATTACAGTGGAGGACTATTGGGTACTGCGTTTAACAATACCTCTTCATGCTTTGAGCAGCCAACAGAGGCGATAGAACTAGCTGGACTAGACGCAAACTTCAAGCAAGGAGAGCGTCGCTTTGAGACGGCTCATGCTGCTGGAGACGTGCCTGGTCTGACCTTTACCGGACTCGGACCACTTTATAATCGTACTGCTTGCGAAGCTTGCCACCCAGGCTATGGGCATGGTAAGCGGATAACGCGCTACAGTAGCGAGGAGTTTGGTAACGGTTGCCTTATCATTGTCACAGATAAGGAGGGAAACATAGCATCATCACTCGGCTTGGTCCCGATGACTGTCGCATTACCCCCCTTTAAGCCTATGATCAACACTGATAAGATGACGATCGATTGGCGAGTCTATACCGATGAGTGGGGCAATAAATTTGATGATGGAGAGACCTATGAGCTCATTTACCCTGAGGTTAGTCTCCCTGCGGACGCAATATATTCACCACTCGAGGTTGGAGGCAAACCATTTCCTCTAGATCAGGCGATCGTCACACTTGAGTCTACAATAGGTATATATGGTACGGGCTTGCTAGATGCTATCAGCGACGAGGACATACGACAGCAGTATATTAAAGAGACCCCGCACAAACCACTCAACCCTGCTATCTGGACTGGTAGTGACTTTGCTCCCACGGGTCTGGATGCAGATGGTCACCCAATGCGCTTTGACTATGCTTGTGACTTTACAAAACTGTCTGCGAATGTGAGTCTATGGGAGGTGACAAACATCATCACGCCTATGTTTCGCAAGTTCTACATCCCAGAGGCTTATGCTAGGACAGCCAGCAAGGACCCCGATGTACAGGCACAATTTTATAGATACTACCCCGATAGGAAGAAGTCAGGAAATGTAGAAAAGGATATCTATGATTTCTTCACAGCTACAGATCTCCCTGTAGAAATGGATGCCCAAGCATGCTATGACCTAATGGTATGGATAAGAGGTCTAGCCGTCCCAGCAGCTCGAGATATAGATGCGCCCGATATACAGTGGGGCAAGAAGCTCTTTACCGAGATCGGGTGCGCGTCTTGTCACAAACCTTCATGGACTACTGGCGACGACATCGTGGTCGATGTCTATGGATTGACTGAGGGTGGTAAGAAACCTATGCCACGCTATCCCAAACAAAAGATCTGGCCCTACTCAGATCTGATCCAACATCGTCTCTTCATGCAAAACGATATCCGCACGGGTTGGTGTCGTACAACGCCACTCTGGGGTAGAGGTTTGAGTCAAAAGGCATCAGGTCACCAGAACCGCCTGCACGATTGCCGTGCTCGTAATGTCATCGAAGCAATCATGTGGCATGGGGCTACGAAGAGTGATGCGAGACACTCAGTAGAACTCTTTCGCAAGCTCAATAGGGAGGATCGCAATGCAATTGTCAAGTTTATTAATGCAGTATAGTGTAGCACTCTGATAAAGCTGTCATGCTGTGGCGTAAACTTTCATTTACTCTACTATCAATCACGGTGGTTGTCCTAGCGATAGCCACCGTGATTGAAAAGATATATGGGACTCCTTTTGTACAGGATTACTGGTATGGATCTCCTCTTTTCACACTCTTGTGGGGAGCATTGTCATGCTCCGGGCTGATATATATCCTCAAGGTAAAACTCTATAGACGCTTTTGGGTCTGGATGATACACATAGCTCTCTTGGTTATTTTACTAGGAGCTGGCGTAACTCGATGGACATCTATACATGGGCAGATTAGATTACAAAAAGGAGCCCCCCCTACAAATAAATATCATAGCGATCAAGGGGAGGAGAAGAGCTTACCTTTCGGGGTTTCATTAGAGCGGTTTGACTTAACCTATTATATAGGGACAGAATTTCCTCTAGACTACCAGAGCAATCTAATCATTCAAGACGTAGAAAGGGGCAAAAGCGTCCAAGGCTCCGTCTCTATGAATCAAATTTTCCGATATCGCTCTTATCGCTTCTATCAATCAGGATATGATCCTGATCATAATACCACCGTTCTCTCGATAGCTTATGACCCATGGGGTATCTCACTTTCCTACATAGGGTATCTGCTCCTAGCAATTAGTCTCATCGGGGGACTGTATTCTCGTCGTCATAAGATCGGATTGCTCCTCAAGCAAGCCATTCTATCTCCTACGGCAAAGGGTCTTCTCTTGTTGGGGATCTGTTCCTTGCCGACATTGTCTAGTGAACTATCAGCGGCGCAACCCAAGACCATTCCCCAAAAGGTGGCAAAAACATTTGGTGATCTCTATATCTTGTACAACAATCGTGTCTGCCCGATACAAACCTTTGCGATTGAGTTCACAGAGAAGCTCTATGGGCATAACAGCTACCACAGATACTCTGCTGAGCAAGTTCTCGCCGGGTGGCTCTTTTATTACGATGATTGGGTTGACGAGCCGATGATCCGCATCAAAGATCCGCGAGTGCGAGAGACTCTACAGTGCTCCGATGGGCAGAGAGCATGCTTCCGACAATTCTTTGATACTCAAGGGAACTATCGCCTAGCACCATTACTAGACACCTATATCAAGCATCCCAATCTACCTGGGAGGAAAGGTCTCTTTGAGGCACATGAGAAATTTCAGATCATACAAGGTCTCGTATCTAGTGAAGTCCTCAAAATCTATCCCGTTCGGGATGGGAAGGGTGTATCTTGGTTTAACCCTGTTTCAGCTGATATACTTCCCATAGATATGCCTCTAGACCAATGGACTTTCGTACGCAAGAGTTTCAACTATCTCAATGAGCTTATCATCATGCAACGATGGGACGAAGTCCAGGATTTTCTTCTCAAGCTCCGAAAGTACCAAATTAAGGAGGGGTGGGAGAGTTGTCCATCTCAGATACGCTCTCGCTCAGAGCGATGGTATAATCAACTATCGCCTTATATAGGACTTCTCGCCAAAATACTGGCAACAATCGGAGTACTACTTTTCATTTGGACTGCCTACACGCTTGCTGTCGATTTGCAATACAGATCACTTGTACTACGGCGATTCATACGGGGTGTGACGTATGGTAGTTTACTTTACTTGTCTATCATGGTGGTACTGCGCTGGGTTGTCTCCGGGTATGTCCCTCTGAGTAATGGATTCGAGACGATGCAAGCTCTCGCCTGGATCCTTTTATTCCTGACCATTCTCGCAGGAGAAAGATACAATATCTTATACCCCTTCGGCTTGCTTATGTCTGGCTTAACGCTCCTTGTCGCCTTCCTTGGGGGACGCAATCCCCAGATCACCCCACTGATGCCCGTACTACACTCCCCCTTGCTAAGCATTCATGTGCTAGTAATCATGATTGCATACAGTCTGCTCGCCTTTATGATGCTTAATAGCTGCATGGCTCTTATCCTATCCAAGCACGTTACTGTGGGGATACGCCTGGGAGCTCTCAGCAGAGCTCTTCTCTACCCTGCCGTATCACTCCTAGCTATCGGCATATTTATCGGTGCTGTTTGGGCAAATATCTCTTGGGGGCGCTATTGGAGCTGGGATCCTAAAGAAGTGTGGGCTCTCATCACGCTAATTCTTTATGCTTTTCCCTTACACAGTGAGTCGTTACAGCTATTTCGCTCTCAGCGATTCCTCCACGTCTATCTCTTGATCGCTTTCTTGTCGGTCCTTGTCACCTACTTTGGGGTCAACCTCGTCCTTGGGGGGATGCACAGTTACGCCTAGATCGGGATTGCATACCTCTACGGCAGACAAGTGCTGGTGGGCAAGGCATTATTACGGCATGCACAAGACAAAAGGAGCAACGGCTCTTCGGAGAGAATTCCCTCCAAAGAGCCGTTACTATAGTAGTATACTGATCGTTACGATCGGGTGTCTCACACCCGACTAGGTGTCACTTACTCAGCTGTCTCGGTCGTTTCAGCTTCTTTAGTAGTCGTAGGTTCGGGAGCTGGTACTGGAGCTTCGGGCTTTTTGTCCTCATGCTCGATAATGGTGTGGTTCTCCGACACTACTGTAAAGGTAATGGGTACAATAACCTCACGGTGTAGACGTACCTGAGCATCGTAATCACCGACCTCCTTTACCGCCTTCTTGATTTGGATGATCTTACGATCGATCTTATATCCTAGCTCGGAGAGGGCCTCAGCTAGTTGGATGTTTGTCACAGAGCCAAAGACAACACCATACTTAGATGTCTTAGCCTTAATCTCGAGATGAGTACCACCTAGCTTATCCCCTAGAGCTTGAGCTTCCTGTTTGATCACCTCGAGCTTATGGGCTCTCTGTCGTAGCTCCTCGGCAAGCATCTTCTTAGCACTCTCGCTCGCGATAACTGCCTTCTTCTGAGGTATGAGGTAGTTACGTCCGTAGCCGTCCTTGACGGTTACTATATCATCCTTAAAGCCTAGGTTGATAATGTCTTCTTTGAGTATTACTTCCATTGTCTTATCTATCTCTAAGGTGATAACTACTTCATAAGGTCTGTAACAAAGGGCAATAACGCCAAGTGGCGTGCTCGTTTTACAGCTTGAGCTACACGACGTTGGAACTTAAGGCTATTGCCCGTTATACGACGTGGGAGGATCTTACCCTGATCATTAAGGAACTTCTTGAGAAACTCGGGATCCTTGTAATCGACAAACTTGATGCCAGCTTTCTTAAAGCGACAATACTTCTTCTGCTGTACCTCCCCAAGGAGTGGTCTACTATAATGACCTCTTCTGCTTTTTGCCATGATTAATTCTGTGCTACAGGGTTACTTTTGAGTGAGCGACGCTTCTCGGCATACGCATGGTGAAATTTGTCTTGAGCTATTGTGATGTAGCGCAAGACAGTCTCATCGCGGCGGAGCAGCGTCTCAAAGGGCTTGATAACTGAGTGATCAGCATCAAACTCTATGAAGTGATAAAATCCGGTAGACTTCTTCTCGATGGGATAGGCTAGCTTTTTGAGCCCCCAGTGCTCATCGTTCACAATCGTAGCACCAGCAGAGGTGAGATGTGAGGTGAACTTATCTACCGCTTCCTTCATCTGAGCATCAGACAAAACGGGAGTTAAAATGAAAACGGTTTCGTAGTGGTTCATAAATAGTTTGTGAAAAATGCTATTGAGCACAAAGATACGGATAATTATTGGATAAGCAAGGGGTTGGGTCATCCAATCCTATTAAAAAGGACTCACTGGTACCTAACATAGGCATTAGCCTATAGTATTTTGTTTACTCCTGTACAAATGTCCGATTTACTCACGGGCTATCGATCTTTTATTCCGAGATGCTCGATCGTTTCTTACTGAGTGCTCGTCTGTTTATTACGGAATTATGAAATTCTTACTCGGGAATCATTATTTTGCCATTAGCGAATAATTTACTTTTTACTCCATAGAGGCTACTCAATGGCAGTATACTCAACGGGTATTACCTTGGAATCGTAAGCTTTTTCGTATCTTTACACGGCCATAAAAACCTAGACAGCTTACTATGACAAATATTAAAGAGTATATTGCAGAGCACGAGAAACACTTTCATGAAGATCTATACGGTCTGATCCGTATCCCCTCTATCAGTGCGCAGAGTGAGCACAAGGGAGATATGCAACGTGCGGCTGAATATCTACGAGAGCACCTACTCTCGCTAGGCGTACAGGAGGCTGCTGTGATGCCCTCAAATGGGAATCCAATTGTCTTCGGACACTACACGCAACCAGGAGCTACAAAAACGATATTAGTCTACGGTCATTATGACGTAATGCCCGTAGAGCCCCTGAATTTATGGGAGAGCCAGCCCTTTGAACCCGAGATCCGCGATGGGCGCATCTATGCGCGCGGAGCAAACGATGACAAGGGGCAGATCATGATCCAGCTAAAAGGCTTTGAGACGGCTAAGGCTTTAGGGCTGATCGGGGTCAATGTGAAGTTCATCTTTGAGGGTGAGGAGGAGATTGGCTCGGAGAGTCTATTGCCCTTTTGCCGTGAGCATAAAGATCTCCTCGCCGCAGATGTGATCTTGGTATCAGATACGACGATGCTAAGTGAGAAAACCCCTAGCATTACAGCTGGATTACGAGGACTTGCCTACTGGCAAGTGGAGGTAACAGGTCCAAATCGGGATCTACACTCTGGGCATTTTGGCGGAGCTGTCGCCAATCCAATCAATGAGCTCTGCAAGATTATCGCTCAGATTGTCGACGATAAAGGGCGGGTTACAGTACCCGGATTTTACGACAAGGTGTTACCACTGTCGGACGAAGAGCGTATGATGATTCGCAAGGTCCCATTTTCCGAGGAGGCTTATTGCCGTGCATTAGACATTCGCGAGACACAAGGAGAGGAGGGATACATTACTCTCGAACGCAATAGCTGCCGACCATCCTTTGATGTATGCGGTATCTGGGGTGGATATGAAGGTGAGGGAGCCAAGACAGTCCTACCATCCAAGGCCTATGCTAAGCTATCCTGCCGGCTGGTAGCCAATCAAGATCATGAGGAGATCTCTCGCCTAATGAAAGAATATATCGAAGCGATTGCGCCACGCTCCGTACAGGTTAAGGTGACACCTATGCACGGCGGTGCCGGGTACTACTGTCCGATGGACCTGCCAGCCTATCAAGCAGCCTCACAAGCTGTGGAAAAGGCATACGGTATAGCTCCTCTAGCGATACGAAGTGGTGGGAGTATCCCCATCATAGCAGCCTTTGAGCAAATCCTCGGACTAAAGACCGTATTGATGGGCTTTGGACTAGAGGAGGATGCGATACACTCACCAAATGAGAGCTTCTCAGTAGGAGTCTTTCGCAAGGGTATAGAGGCTGTAGCTGAGTTTTACAGACTCTTTAAGTAAGTACGAGTATGAGTAGTATCTTAATTAAGGGAGCTCTCATAGGGGATGCTACGCAGGATCTACTGATTGTCGACAATCTGATCGACAAAATCGGGGTCAACCTACTCCCCATCGACGAGGATACGGAGATCCTTGATGGACGGAATAAAGCCGTCGTACCAGGTCTATGCAACGGACATACGCATTGTGCCATGACGCTCTTCAGAGGGTATGGTGACGATCTGCCTTTGCAAACTTGGCTGGAGGAGTACATATGGCCCGTTGAGGCGCACATGACGGAAGAGGATATCTATATCGGCGCACTACTGGGCTGTATAGAGATGATAAAGAGTGGCACGACATGCTTCCTAGACATGTATACTGCTCCCGAGGCTACCGCTAGAGCGGTGCTGGAGACTGGGATACGTGCCAATCTGAGCTATACGCTCTTTGATCGTGGGGATGTAGTCAGAGCACAGCTAGACCGAGATAACTGCTACCGATACAAGAAGCTTTTTGCAGAGCTCCCTGAGCGCATCAGCTGGAGTGTAGGGCCTCATGCGATCTATACGGTATCGGGAGAGCAATTACACTTTGCAAAGGAGTTTGCAGAGGAGTATTCTGTCCCGATTCATCTGCATCTTTCGGAGACCGAGCGTGAAGTAAAGGATTGCATAACCGAGCATGGTACGACACCCGTACGCTACTTAAAGGAAATAGACGCCCTCAGCCCTAATTGTATCATGGCGCACAGTTTGTGGCTTGATGATGAGGAACTGGATATCTTAGCTCGTCATAGGTGTACACTCGTACATAATCCCGCAAGTAATATGAAGTTGGCGAGTGGCGAGCGCTTCCGCTATGAGGAGATGAAAAAGCGAGGCATCCCCGTAGCAATCGGGACAGATGGATGCTCCTCTAGTAATGATCTGGATATGTATATAGCGATGCGTATGGCATCCCTATTAGGCAAGGTATGGCGTTATGACCCAACGGCTGTCTCTGCGACCGACGTTTACCACTCTGCCACGGAAGTAGGCTACGCAATGCTTGGACTCAAGGGCGGACGCATTGCAGAGGGATATCTGGCAGATCTTTGTCTTATAGACCTAGAGACTCCTAGCATGGTGCCTTGCCACAACCTAACCTCTAACTTAGTCTACGCGGGCTCCTCATCAATTGTCTCGACGACGATTGTCGATGGAGTACTCTTAATGCAAGACCGAGTCATCGTTGGAGCAGACAAAATCATCGAAATGGCCCATCATACAGCTTACGATCTCCTCCATCGTAATTGCAAAGGATAGATTCTCTCAACTAAACGAATCTCTCCCCTCATAATCCAAAACAAGAGATATGACTATGGATTTTCAAAAATATCAGCAAGCAGCTAACTATATCAAGAGTAAAATCTCTGCAACGCCTCGTGTAGGTATCATCCTAGGGAGCGGGTTAGGGAACCTAGCCGATGAGATTACGCATCGAATAACTATCCCATACAGTGAAATACCAAACTTTGCACACTCGACAGCTATCGGGCATAAAGGGAATCTTATCTCTGGGATTCTAGGTGGCGTCCCCGTAGTTGCGATGCAAGGACGCTTCCACTACTATGAGGGCTATCCGATGGAGGTCGTCACACTGCCGGTTAGAGTCATGAAGCTCCTCGGCATTGAAATACTGATTGTATCTAATGCCGCTGGAGGTATTAACTCAACCTTCCACGTCGGAGACCTCATGCTCATACGAGATCACATCAATATGCTCCCGAATCCCCTAATTGGTGCAAACGATGAGCACTTTGGCGTACGCTTTCCTGACATGACCCGTGCCTATGATCGGGAATTAATTGCTCTTACAGAGAGTATAGCCCGGGAGCAACAACTAGAACTAAAAAAGGGAGTGTATGTTAGTCTCACAGGTCCCTCATACGAGACACCCGCAGAGTACAAGTATTGGCAGACGGTTGGTGCAGATGCTGTCGGCATGAGTACGACACCAGAGGTAATTGTCGCCCGCCACGCTGGCATACGTGTCTTGGGAATATCTGTCATTACTAATGAAGGATGGCATTTTGAAGGGGAGTACACAAATGATGGCGACGAAGTCATTGCAGCTGCTAACGCAGCTTCCAAGCGAATGGGAGGGCTCATCGCAACGCTCATCGCTCGTACCTAGTCAAAGGATCTCTTACATGCCCAACTAGGGGCGCCTCAAGTGCTTAATCAAGAATACCTAGATATAGCCTCACAACTAGCGTCCATACGTGCAGCATTACGCACACGTATGGATGGTTCTGTAGCACAATCAATGCGAGAATCTGGACTAGATTACCGTTTTAACTGGGGTTGGACTCGAGGCTATCTTGTAGAGCTAGCCGAGCAATACACTCCCTCCCGACAGCTATCCCAGGCTCTCAGAGAGACATCCGTGCGTGAGCTACTGATCTTGTCGACGATGCTATTCCCCAAAGAGGATCTCACAGAGCAAGACATCGAAGATTTTCTAGCAGTAGCATCTAATGGGGAGCTACGAGAGCAGTTAGCTTTCAATCTTTTGTCCCATTGTCACATCGCCATTTGCTGGGCACTTCAGATTGTTTCTAGTAAAAAAGCTTCAGAGGAGACTCTCTACGTAGCTCTATTGACTCTTGCAAACTACACGAAGCGTCAGTCTCACAATCCATTTGCGACAGATCTGGTAGACATCCTGGAGGAATACGTAGTAACGGACGAGCTATCTATCTCCTGTCGGCGAGTAGCATACGATCTGCTAATTGCATTAGAAGATAGGTCCCTGACATGAATGATCCATACTTCATTTCCGAAGTCTCGTGGGAGGTTGCCAACAAAGTGGGTGGCATATACACGGTACTCAGTTCACGAACTGGAGAAATGCTACATCGTCATGGCAGGCGGAGTGTCCTTTTCATAGGGCCCCTGATTAAGCCTACCGATGAGATGGAAGACTTTCACCAAGAAGTCTTTTGTACTGCTCTACCTTATGAACTCTCCTTACTAGGAGTCGCCTTCTCAATCACTCAAGGCTATTGGCTTACCCCTGGGGGAGAAGCTCAAACTATCTTAATAGACTATACCCCCCTCACTGCCATTCGAGACCAACTCTACTATCTCATGTGGGAGCGCTACGGCATCCAGTCCGATTTAGGGTATGGAGATTACGATGATTCTTGCCTATTTGCCGTTGCCGCTGCCGAGACAATCCATACAGTAACACCTCTACTGGCTCCACCC
Organism: uncultured Porphyromonas sp.; assembly: GCA_963543315.1. GTDB lineage: Bacteria > Bacteroidota > Bacteroidia > Bacteroidales > Porphyromonadaceae > Porphyromonas. Next base: position 2,212 of record CAUUAW010000008.1, on the reverse strand, counting down.
AAGCGTAAGACAATTAGCATTTATAACGAGTGGATTACTGGCATGGGCGTACTCTACCATAAGTTACTTGAGCCATCCCTACACGCACTCTTTATAACCCATGCCACGACAGTGGGTAGGTCTATCTGTAGCAATGGTAAGGATCTCTATCGATACTTCAACGGGTACAATGGAGATCAGATGGCTCGAGAGCTCCATGTCGAGGCAAAGCATGCTTTAGAAAAGTGTGCTGCCCATGTTGCGACTACATTTGCGACAGTTAGCAAGGTAACAGCCCTCGAGTGCTCCCAGCTCTTAGGGCGCACGCCTATCGTCTTGCCCAACGGGTTTCACTCATTGTCCTCAGGCATGCACCGATCTCTCGCACGCAAGCGATTGATGAAGGTTGCAGGAGCCTTATATGGCAAAAGCTTTGCCCCTCAATCCACACATCTTATCGCCACATCCGGACGCTACGAATTTCGAAACAAAGGGATTGATCTCATCGTCCAAGCTCTAGAAAGTATCGTAAGGCTGCAATCAAGACTTGCATCCGATCTCATCATCTACTTCTTTATCCCCGCGTGGGTTGTCGAGCCTAGAGCAGACCTTACCTATCTACTGAAGGCCCCCCACGACAAATACCTTACGGGCATTCCTCTACAATACCCCTATATCACCCATTGGCTACATAATCTACGGGAGGATCTACTAGCAGGTTGCCTAGCTGGCCTACTAAACCAAGGGGCTACGGAACTAGCTCTTTACCCCGTCTTCGTACCCACTTACCTAGATGGTCGCGATGGCATCCTGGAGCTACCCTATTACGACCTCCTAAGTGCACTCGACCTAACCATCTTTCCCTCCTACTACGAGCCGTGGGGTTACACCCCATTAGAAAGTATTGCCTATGGCGTCCCTACTGTCACGACAGATCTGTCTGGCTTTGGGCAGGCAATACTAGACCTTTATGGAGAGGACACCTCGACAAGCCTACACCATGGTGTACAAGTCATTCCTCGTCGGGACCACGAGGACAAAGTCATTATCGACTCTTTAGCAAGCATCATCCTAGAAGCTAGCTGCGGAGTCCCTGCGGAGAGCTACAAGCAAGCACGCAAGACGGCAACTCACGCTCTATGGTCGCAGTACTACGACTACTACATGCGAGCATATCAGCAAATGTACTCTACACTAGACGAGCTTAATTAATCAGCTGCGTGAGCTTACTCGGCTCTGCAACTATTTGCTCCGTATCGGAGCGAGCCACCGCACTCTTAGCTAGATAATCGGGACGATTGGCATAGATGTATAGTACACTTCCCCCCTTGATCGCATCTATTATGGGACGCGCTAAGGCTATAGGCACCGCAGGACATCCGTAGCTTCTACCGAGACGCCCCTGTCGTGTGATCCCCTTACTCACATAAGTGGCTCCATGTACTACGATAGCTCGTGCCCGAGCTTGATCATTGTACCCAACCTCTAGACCATCTAGACGCAGCGAGTAGCCATTACGGCCCTGATAAGTCTCATTAGTCAAATAGAATCCCAGCGAGCTCTGCAGAGAATTCGGCTGATTGGAGAACGAAGTCGCATAATTTCCTCCACTGTTACGACCATGGGCACAAAGTGTCGCATAGAGGAGCTTCTCTTGCTCCATATCAAAGACAAACATCCTATCCTCTGTAGATGGCTTGGAAAAGTCTACAATAGTTAGTCTCGCACGCTTCTTATCTGCGATATGGTTATATCCCTGCACACCCAGGCTGAAAGCCTCAAAAGAGAGCGTCCCCTCCAGCTCCATCCGCTCATAAAGTCTTTGTACCGCCTGCCTCTCAATTGATGTTGGCACTACGGTGACCCTATGACCTGTAGGCGGCGTGTCCAATCGCGGCACAACAGCCCCCTCACCTCGGATAGAGAGTAAGACCGTCAAAGCTATTGTCAAACCGAGGATTGTGATACGAGAGGTTCGCTTCTGATTGGATAAAAGAACCATGGTACCAAAGGTACAAAATATTTTGAAGTATACAGAAAAATCCCTCCCCAAAAAGCTTCTCCAGGGGGAGAGACTCTCGAGGGAGAGATCTATAACTCTATTGTCTTGGTGTCTTGGGTCACTAATCAAGGGCTACCGAGACTAAAAAAATTCCCGCGCTCCCTCTTGGGCTTGAACCAAGGACCCCCTGATTAACAGTCAGATGCTCTAACCAACTGAGCTAAGGAAGCA
>CAUUAW010000007.1:0-86167 GCA_963543315.1 uncultured Porphyromonas sp. | reverse complement strand
GCGTTCAATGAACCTGGCTCCTCCTTGACTTCTCGTACTCGTGAGGTACGTCTACTCCCTGAGACTATCCGGGATAACAGTCGCTTCTTTGACAATGATCCATCAAAAGTCCCCACACGAGCTCTCACAGTGGGTATTGGCACGGTATCCGATGCTCAGGAAGTGATGATCCTGATCAGCGGTCCCAACAAAGCTCATGCTCTCAGCAAAGCTGTTGAGGGTAATGTTACTCAAATGTATCCTATATCAGCACTACAGCTGCACCCTTCTAGTATTATTGTGTGCGATGATGCTGCTGCGGTAGAACTGCAAGTCAAAACATTCCGTTTTTATAAGCAAGAGGAGATGTTAGCCAAGGATGAGTTGGATTACTAACCCCGTACTATAGATGTTGGTGCATAAACAAAAGCCTCTCTGGTAATTACCAGAGAGGCTTTTGCTCGTTGGGGTGTTTCCAAAATGGGACAAGGTATATAGCCCCCGCCAAAAATAGACTCTAGGTAGATTATCTCTTCCTTCGGAAGATAAAACTTATATGATGCATTATTGCAGCAACCCAACCGTAATGCCTCGCCATTATATGTAGTCGCTCTAGAAGAGAAGCTTTGTGATTACGTGTTGTTACACCTTCGTTGAGATAGTTGACTAGATAGTCATCTATGAAATATTGAGACTGGATACGATTAATGAGATTAATGCTCCAGTCATAGTCTGCAGAGTAGCGGTAAGACAGATTGTAGTGTGGAGCCAGTTCCCGCTTAGGAATAAAGGACTGATGACAGACAAGCATCCCATTTACAAAAGAGCGAGGCGTTAGTACCCGAGGTGGACGCAACCGTCTGGGATATAGATCCTGATACATACTATTTACGATCATCGTATCACCATAAAGTAGATCTGGATGATACATATTGAGTGCTGAGTAGATCATCCTTACAGTATCAGAGCTCCTTAGAGTGTCTCCAGCATTGAGATACCAAATGTACTTGCCTGAGGCGCGATCCAGACCTTTATTCATTGCATCATACAGCCCCTTGTCGGATTCAGAATAAACTACAGCTCGAGGATATATCGATGAAACCAGTGAAAGAGTCTTATCTGTCGATGCCCCATCAATGACTAGATATTCAAACTGTTGTTCACTTTGCCCAGCTAAACTCTGTAAAGTCGGAGTTATAGTTGACTCTGCATTATAGCAGATAGTAATGATAGTCAGTAATAATGGTTGGGTAGTCATTGACACATAGGAGAGACTATTTGCCCTTGCAGCACATTTGTTTATAGAGTTGAGCATATTTCCCCACTATTACTTGTGGTGCAAATCGCTCTGCCGAAGCTCGGCACTCCGCTTGGTCATAGTGTACAGCACCTGAGAAATGTCGCTGGAGAGCGGTTGCCATTTCCAGAGGATTGTCATGAGCAACAATGGAGCCATTGAGCCCATTAATTACTATATCCTCAGGTCCCCCAGAGTTCCGGACAACAATAGGCGTCCCACAAGACAGAGCCTCTAAGAGTGTTTGCCCGAAGGACTCTCGTTCACTGGTTGAAATCAGCACTGAGCTCTTCCTATAGAGCTGTTGCAGACGATCTACATCTGATATGCGCCCCATATACTGTATAGACAATGGTATCTGACGGAGTTTCGATAAATCAGACATTTCACCAACCAAAAGAAGTCGTACTCGCTCTGCTTGCCGCCCAATTTGCTCTACAAACAGCTGTAACGCTGTTTGTAGATAGCCCCAGCCCTTCACTGGGTCGTCTAGACGGGTCGCCACAAAAAGTATTTGATAGTATTCTGGAGCTCCTACACCTTCAATTTCTCCCTGTGGTAATATCTGCTGGTAATATGCATTGTCTAATACATTGCCTATGACACTGATTCCTTCTCTCGGTACGATTTCTGATCGAGAGACCTCTTCTCTTAAAGCATGTGAAACTGTTACCCAATGTACCGGGTAGCGAGCCATGAGGCACTCCTTGCGTCCTCTGATTTGCTTATCCAGCCAACGTAATGGGGCTGTAAATCGATCCGTCGTTGCTATCTGCTGTATCCCTTGAGACCACCAGGAGTCATGCATGGTGATTACAATAGGCTTTCCGAGGGCAAATATTTGCTCTAGAGTCCTCAGAGATAGGAAAGCATGTTGTGTCCAGTGAAGATGTAAGAGATCAGAATTACCTAGGTAGGGACGTACAGAATGCATAGAGACACCAAATAATCCCACCGAACTCTTGAATGTTTGCTCTCGATTGAATCCATTTAGGAGAGCAAGTACCCCACGCTCTCCCCATAAGGCGCCCCTCCATTGTCTGTAAAGGCCACGCTCTAAACCGAGAGAGTAAACACCCGCATACCCTCCCGTATCTCGAGACATCATTAGCATCGTAGCATCCATGCCGTAACACTGCTCGGCCTGCAGTAGGCGCAATGCTGCTATACCAGCCCCACTATTAACCCCATAAGTACTCAGGTGTAAGACCTTCATGTCACACACATCTCCTAACACCTAGCCCCCAAGATCGATTTACTTGTTGAAATATCGGAGATACTCCCCGTACCCCTTAGCCTCTAAACTATCTAAAGGGATAAAACGTAGTGCTGCACTATTGATGCAATAACGTAACCCTCCCAACTCCTCAGGTCCATCTTCAAAGAGATGACCTAAGTGAGCATCCGAATCCTTGCTTCGCACCTCCGTGCGTACCATACCGTGAGAGCGATCCGTTGTCTCCTTGAGTAACTGGTCTTCTATAGGCTTTGCAAAGGCTGGCCAACCACAACTCGACTCAAACTTATCAGTACTAAGAAAAAGTGGTTTCCCTGAGACTACATCTACATAAATGCCAGCTTCGGAATTGTTGTAGTACTCATTGTCAAAGGGTGGTTCTGTACCATTCTCTTGCGTCACATGGTATTGCATTGGGGTAAGACGCTTGCGCATAGCCTCGTGATCTACATAACGAATAGTATGTTCACGGGCTATCTGTGTACGCCCTATGTGACAGTACCCTCCAGGATTCTTACGTAAATATTCTTGGTGATATAGCTCAGCAGGGTAATAGTTATGCAGCTCCCGGCACTCGACCATAATGGGAGCAGTATACTTTTGCTGCAATGTGGCAAGAGCTTTCTCTATAATCGGGCGCTGGGACTCCACTGTATAGTATATCCCCGTACGATATTGAGTTCCCTCATCAGCTCCTTGACGATTGAGTGATGTTGGGTCTATGACAGAGAAGTAACGCTCTAGGATATAGCTGAGCGGTACACGGCTAGCATCGTATACAACTTGTAGTGTCTCTGCAAAACCAGTCTGCCCTGTACATACCTCTTCATAGGTTGGCTGGCGCTCTAGTGTGCCGTTAGCGTAACCGACCTGTGTAGCCACTACGCCATCTACCTCCTCAAAGAACGCTTGCATACCCCAGAAGCATCCCCCGGCTAAGTAGATTGTATCTCCGTCGTGTACTATCGGATGGTCTGGATTCCCTTTCTCTTGACTATACATAACTCTAGTGAGGATAAAAATCGTGCAACTTATAATCAATACAAGTACGCCCCACTTTATATGGCTTGATAAAATCATTAACTATCTGAATATGTGCAGGGTGTAAAGCATATGTGTTAAGAGCCTCCAGATCCTCAACATCTGCCTGAAGCATAAAGGTCGACTCCTCATCTGGATTACAGTTAAAGAACACCTCCATCGACTCTAACTCAGGTATCTGCTCTGGAAGCCCCTCTAGTAGAGACTTGATTTTTTGTAAGCTAATCTGCTGCTCCTCAGCATTACCCACGAGCCTGAGCGTGAATATAACACAATGTCTAATCATATTTATATGGCGGTTAGAATCTAGGACGATGGCTTAAAACACCCCTTAAAGATTATATTAATTATAGGGAAAGACCGTCGAGCAATTTCCATCTTTCATACAGGTCATTAGTTCCTCATCAAAGAGCGAATCTTTGTAACCCAAAAAATAGAGTATCCCATCCAGTCCAACAGACGAGATACGCTGCTCAGCACTTGCCTTAACCTTAGGTTTTGCGTGAAAGGCTATCCCAAGTCCTGCGAGTGAAAGCATTGGTAGATCATTGGCGCCGTCACCTACAGCAACTGTCTGCATCAGATCTACGCGCTCTACTTGTGCTATTAGGCGTAGCAGGTCAGCCTTGCGACGCCCATCGACGACATCACCGACATAGCGACCCGTCAGTTTACCGCCAGAGACTTCCAGTTCGTTGGCATAAACGTAATCTATACCAAACTTCTTCTGCAAGTAATGCCCGAAGTAGGTGAACCCTCCAGAGAGGATAGCGGTCTTATAGCCCATGATCTTGAGCGTACGCATCAAGCGCTCACAGCCCTCCGTAATCGGCAAATGATGTGCTATATCATCCATCACAGATACGTCTAATCCCTTGAGCAGTGCGACTCGCTCGGTAAAACTCTCGATAAAGTCAATCTCGCCACGCATAGCACGCTCCGTAATCTCTTTGACTTTATCTCCTACACCAGCACGCATAGCAAGCTCATCAATGACCTCTGTCTGGATTAGTGTAGAGTCCATATCAAAGCATATCAAGCGGCGCATACGACGAAACATACTCTCTCTCTGAAAAGATATATCCATATCTAGATCTCCACTCATCCGTAAAAGATCTAGCTGGAAAGAGTTAACATCCTTGATATTACCGCGCATAGAAAATTCTATACTCGCCATTGGAGCTCGCTGCGTCGGGTCTAGTGGTATGCGTCCCGTCAGACGGCGGATATTATCAATGTTAAGCCCCTGCTCAGCTGCGGCACCAGACACTGCCGAGAGCATTTCAGCAGTCATCTTGCGGGCTACAACTGTGATGATATACCTATTCTTACCTTGTGCATTAACCCACTTACTATACTCCTCCATCGCAATTGGGGTAAAGCGTATTTGTACGTCTAGCTCGTAGCCTCTAAAGAGAAGATCCTTTAACACAGATCCAGAGTCTTGCTCATTCATCTGAAAAAGAATCCCTAGATTAAGATGGCTATGTATGTCTGACTGTCCTATATCGAGTATATATGCACCATGATCTGCAAGCACTCCCATGAGAGACGCCGTAACACCTGGGTGATCGTAGCCCTGTATGGTAGCAAGCATCAACTTGCCCTGAGTATTTGGTAGTGATGTGCTGCTCATTTATTTAGTTGGTAAAGTTTATTCGGTTGAATTATGGTTTTAGCTTTTCAAAGGTAAGGAAAAAAAATCTATTCTCCCCCCTGCACTCCTCACTGCTCTTTTCGGGAAGAGTCTGGCTAAGGGGAGTGTACGCAGGTTAATTTTTTTACCCTTGAGAGCTATGTTGTGTCGTAGGGATAAAACATTTGCTCCCGAACTCTCGATCGAGTATTAGCTAATCGTCATACGAGTATCCGGGAATTATCATTTTTCGATTCCGGAATTATTTCTTATTCCTATGGGTAAGCTCTCGTTGCGACAAATACAATGTCTATAGGGACCGTACAGGTAAACAAACACGTGCCCCATAACCAATGGTCATGGGGCACGTCACTATTTAAGTGTCATCTATATGACGTAACTCCTATTGTGGCTACTACTCTTCCATTGGAGAGAACTGATCTTTAGAGACTCCGCACACAGGGCACTCCCAATCATCGGGGATAGCTTCAAAGGGCGTCCCCGGTGCTATGCCACTATCTGGATCACCCACAGCCGGATCATAGACATAGCCACAGACATCGCAAACATATTTTTTCATAACTGCTTGATTAAATTTAGAGTGTGTAAGTAAACGTTTCCATGTTTTTCTAGGTAGTTAGACCCTAGATTAGGTAATGCAGAGGATCTCTGTTAGTTTTACTATAAATACCTCTGCAGAGACAAAGATACTCTATTTCCATTAAAATGGGGAGCCTATAGAGGGTTTTATACCATAATTGAGGTATAAAATATCTGAGGCGGTAGGAATAGACTGCGTATAGACAGTGCTTTACTAACTTTGCAGATGTTTTCTTAAGTCAAAATAGTTTCGTAAGATGAAATCTCTCATACAAAGTTTTTGGATACTCTTCTTTTTCGCTCTAGGAGAATTGATCAGTATGCTGATTGGCCATTTCCTACCAGGCAGCGTAATAGGCTTGATTCTACTATTTGCAGCGCTGGAGACAAAGCTCATAAAGCCAGAAAAGGTAGATAGTGTATCCAAGTTCCTAACGCTCAATATGGGGTTATTCTTTGTACCTGCGGGTGTGGGGTTAATCACACAGTTAGACCTCATCAAGCGATATTGGCCAGCGATTGTTATCTCTATGATCGTTAGCACAGCGCTGGTTTTAATAGTCGTGGGACGTATGCAACATCGATTTGAGATGCGTCATCAGAGATCAAAATCATAAGTCTTACTCTGGAGGGCTATGTCTTTTATTTCAACACTCCTTACACCTGCTTTTTGCTTGCCTATAACGGTAGGGATCTATCTATTAAGTTTACTATTGTATCGTAAGCTGAGGATTGGATTATTGCATCCACTGTTGGTAACCATAGGGATTATTATCCTACTACTCTATATTTCTGGTACTCCATATGAAAGCTATAAGCGTGGAAGCGAGCTGATAGACTTCCTATTGGGACCGTCTGTTGTTTCACTTGGCTATGTACTTTACGAGCAATCGAGTCATCTAAAAGGGCGTATGACCTCGATCTTACTCTCTCTATTTGTTGGCTCTTTATTGGGTATCCTAAGTGTCGTAGGTGTAGCATATCTACTAGGAGCTGGACAAGATATAGCCCTCTCTATGGAGCCAAAGTCTGTGACTACTCCTATTGCTATTGCACTATCAGAGCAATCAGGAGGGATACCAGCCCTAACAGCGGTAGTCGTTGTCATCTCTGGCATTATAGGGGGTATCATAGGACCTCCGCTCTTTAAACTATTAAGGATAAAGGATCGCATAGCTAAGGGGCTTGCGCTAGGAGCTGCTGCTCATGGTGTAGGAACCTCCGTAGCAATCCAAATGGGAGCTTTAGAGGGTGCTATCGGTGGGCTAGCTATCGGTATCATGGGGGTGTGGACTTCATTACTGATACCCCTACTCCATTATGTGATGCAATGGTTTGTCTAGAAAGGGTTATACGATTCCCTACCCTACTCTAATCATCGACACTAGGCTCCTACATTAGTAGAAACTTCAGCAGACAACTTACTAGGAGCATCCCACTCTACATTTTGAGTATTCAAGGATCTAAACCTTCATGATCTCTTTGCTATTAGGTAGAAGATCTGTAACTTTGAGCCAATGAATAGAGTCTCTATAATTTGCCTGCTCTTATTAAGCCTAGCAAACTCTCTGCTGGGAGAGATCTTCCCCCACCACATCTACGCATCGCAGGTACAGACATTGCAGTGTCAGGTGTACCGTGAGGGCGAGGAGGTTATGAGACCCTATCCTATAGCTCGTTTAGGAAGTGATGAGGTGGTGATCGTGAGCTTTGATCTACTAGATGCTATACCTCATCGTATTTATTACAAGATAGAGCTATGCAATGCTGACTGGCAGGTGAATGAACTCCTTGCTTTTGGGGAATATCTATCTGGATGGATTGGTAACAACCTATGGCAAACGGAGGAGAGTAAACCATCTGAGGGAACTCATATTTCCTATCGCCACTACGAGCTGCGCTTAGGAAAAGGAGCAGAGCTACAGCCTCTGCTGTCAGGCAACTATCGGGTTACCGCATGGTGCGATGAAATACAGAGCACCCCCCTTTTCGTAGTAGGCTTTGCTCTATACGAGCCATTGGCAAATCTTTCTATACAAGTTGTACCAACGACACCTGAGGGTAATTATACCTACTATCAGCAAGTTGGTGTTAGTATCACCTTTCCCCCTACACTTTCTAGCGACCCTTTATCAGACCTCCTCATCATAGTTGGGCAAAATGACTCCTCTACACGCTACCAAATACTGAAACGCCCTACAAGTATTGCTCCAGGGGCTATAATCTACGAGGGATACGAGGGAGCCTCGTTTGCGGCAGGTAATGAATGGAGAGCTTACGAGCTCCTTTCGGAGCGTACGGCAAATATGGGCGTAGAGCATATTAGTTTTAATAAGGGTGCTCTGCAAGCCATCCTCCATATAGATCATGCGACAAGCGGCAACTATGTACTTATGCCTGACGCCAATGGATACCGGAAAGTGCGTCAAACGGATTATCCATCATATGACGATGATCTATCGACAGAATACTACTGGGTCACCTGGCGGTTAGACCTCGATGACCCCTTAGCTTACGGTATACCTCTACTAGAGGGGGGTGCCTTTGATGCTTTGACTAAAGAGCAACGCACATTACACTACAACACTACTACCAGGTGCTTTGAGCTGACAACCCTTGTAAAGGGAGGATATGTTAGCTATCGATATACAACAACGATAGCTCCCTCTCCCTTACAACGCAACGCTATCGAGGGAGACTACTATCAAACGAACAATCAATACTCTGTACTTGTCTACCACACCTCCCCCATGCTACGCTATCAGCGTCTCGTGGCTGTAGGTTAAGAATCCGCAACCTCATGGATAGAAAGACCTCTACAATCTATCATCTTATGTATCCTCGGCTTAAGAGCATAGAGCGATATGCTAAGCAGAGTGACATCATACAAGTCCGGCAATTTAAGCGTATCATGCGTATCCTACGCCATACCGCTTACGAGCAGTCTATCACCAAGGATCCAATACGCTGCTACGCTGACTACCAGCGTATAGTCCCTATGGTAGAGTATGAAGAGATACGCCCATGGGCAGAAAAGATGCTACGTGGAGAGCAAAACCAACTTGTCAAAGGCTCTTGTCGCTGGTTTGCAACCTCTAGTGGGACTTCAGGTGGGCGGAGTAAGTACCTCCCAGTGCCAGGACTACATCTACAGAGTTGTCATTATCAAGGAGCAAAGGATGCCCTATGGCTCTATCTAGACACTCGACCAGATAGTCAGTTCTTTGCACACAAGAGTCTAGTAATCGGAGGGAGCCACAAACCGACGACCTTCGCTGCCGGGACACATACGGGAGATCTCTCTGCCATATTGGTGGAAAATATGCCCACTCTGGGAGAAATGTATCGCATCCCATCTAAAAAAACACTCCTGATGGATGAGTGGATTGCTAAGATGCAGCAGATCGTGCAGGAGGTAGCTCATCAAGATGTTGCCAGTCTATCAGGAGTACCAAGCTGGATGCTAGAAACGATTCTAGCGGTTCTGAAGTATAGAGATCGAGATTACCTCACAGAGGTTTGGCCGCATCTAGAAGTATTCTTCCATGGAGGGATCAGCTTTGACCCTTATCGCAAGCGTTATCAACAACTGATCCCTTCTGAGCATATGCAGTATCGGGAGACTTACAACGCTAGCGAAGGGTTCTTTGGCATACAAGACGACCCATCCTCCAGCTCTATGCTGCTGATGTTGGACTATGGAATCTTCTATGAATTCATCCCAATGACTCAGTTTGATAAGGCAGACCGTCAAGCAATCCCTCTAGTAGATGTACAAAAAGGTATTAACTATGCACTGGTTATTTCCACCCTCGGGGGGCTCTATCGCTACATTATTGGTGATACGATTAAGTTTACGGAGCTACATCCTTATAAGTTCATCATCACTGGGCGTACACAGAGCTTTATCAATGCTTTTGGAGAAGAGTTGATGGTACATAACACAACAACCGCTATCTCAAAAGTATCACAAGAAATGGGTGTGACAGTACTTGACTATACAGTTGCCCCTCGCTTTTGCCTAAATACAGCAAACGGTTACCATGAGTGGATTGTAGAGTTTGACACGCCTCCCTCTGATCCCAATCTATTCATCCAGCGGATAGACCAGACGCTTCGCAGTCTCAACAGCGACTACGAGGCAAAGCGCTATGCCGATATGGCTCTCTTAATGCCCCATCTTGTGGTGGCGCGACGGGGGCTTTTCCACGATTGGTTACAAGAGCAAGGAAAGCTAGGCGGTCAACATAAGATCCCGCGCCTGCGCTGCGATACTCAGATCAATGATCGCCTAATAGAGCTTAACAAGTACCCCCCTGACTTCATTTAGATACACCTCGTAATGTCCCAAGCAAAGGCTCTTAACCCTTGTTTGGGATTTTCCAAATCTAACTGATGGAGTGATGAGAGGATCTGCTCAGCACGTGCTTTATCTGTGATAACAAGTAATGCTCCGTTAGTCGTAGGCCAAGCGTGGCTTCCTAAGTGAGGTATACCCGTTTGTGATCCCTGACCAAATACTTCATTCCATTCAGTGTATCCCTTGGCATTATGCTGATCCAATATGCGGATGACAAGACCATGAAGGGCACTGTTATAGACTATAAAAAGAGCTTGGCTAATCATATGTAAGATCTTGACTTAATTAATGTCGAGCTTGAGCACGCCTGAGAGTTTTCTTGCGACGACGGAGTATCTGACGGCGAGATACCATAGCGTAAACACACGGTATCAAGAGTAATGTGACCAAGGTTGATATTGTGAGTCCAAAGGCTACTGTAATACCCATGGGCTGCCACAGTTCGCTCCCTTCACCGATCCCGATAGCCATCGGCACCATTCCAAAAATTGTCGTGAGCGTTGTCATAAGTACGGGTCGCAGGCGAGAGGCTCCAGCATGTAGAAGAGCTGTACGGACAGACATTCCTCGCTCTCGATTAAGGATTGTATAGTCAATGAGGACTATTCCATTCTTCACAACAATCCCAACGAGCATGATAGATCCGATAAGAGCTATTATACTAAGAGGGACTCCTGTCAAGAGTAAGCCAAGGATAACTCCCGTAAAGGCAAAAGGGACAGAAAACATAATAACAAACGGAGAAGCCAGACTCTCGAACTCTGCAGCCATAACAATGAAGACTAAAAAGATAATCAAGAGGAGCAATGTCCCTAAATCTGCAAAAGCTTTTTGTTGCTGTTCATAGGCTCCAGTTATATCATAGCTCACGCCCTCTGGGAGATCAATACCATCGAGAACATGATTGGCACTTTTGACTAACTCGGAGAGTGCTACTTTAGGAGCCGGGGTAAGTGCTATGGTTACAACACGAGAGCGATCTTTTTGATAGATAGACGGAGGAGCAAAGTGCTCGACAACCTTGCCTAGGTCACCTAAACGCACCGTTGTACCCTGAGGTGTTCGCACTAATGTTTGTGCAATGTCATCCATACTACATCTGAACTCTGGGGCCATACGTACTCGTATTTCATATTCCTGACCGTCCTCACGATAAAAGGATGCGGTGGCTCCATGAATACTATTCCGGAGATATGTAGCTGCGGTTGTATTAGTTAAGCCATGCTCCACCAGTCGTTGAGGATCAAAGACAACCTGATACTCAGGCATGAACTCATCTCGGTTGCTCAGTGCTTGAGCGCATGTAGGGACCTTTCTTATCTCTGACATGAACTCTTTGGATATTTGATCCGTTACAGTAAAGTCATGACCATAGAGATCAATATTGATAGTGTTTTGCATTCCAGCCCCTGCAAACCTTGTAGACACATCGTATTGCCTAATACCAGGCATAGCATCCAGATCCCGGCGCATCTCAGCGGCTATCTGATCTGTCGTTCGAGAGCGTTTGCCGAGATCGATGAGTTTAATGTTAAAAGATAGAATATTATCTCCATTGTCTTGAGCCATAGCCGTGGCACTAGACTGTAGGACATCTGCTTGCCCGGTAGAGAATTGCATGGTCTCAACCTCTGGGAACTCTTTATGCCATAGCTCTGTAAGATAATGTCCTGCTGCTAAAGGCCTATCTATCGTGGTCCCTGTTGGATAGTTGATCTTAATGAAGATATATCCAGCGTCGGCCTTGGACATAAACTCCGTTTTAATTAGAGATCCCAATGCAAGAGTTAAGATGAATATTCCCGTCGACAAACTTATCATAATCCACTTGTGTCGTAACACCCACGCTAGTATACGTTGGTAGAATCGTGTGAGGCTATCGATAAAATGGTTAAAGGGGCGTAAAAGTTTCGTCTGCCATCCCTCTGTCCTCTGACGATTAGCTCGTAGCATATGAGCGCATAGTGCCGGCGTTAGAGTGAGTGCACAAAGCGTCGAGACAACCATGACGATACTAACTATCCATCCTAACTGACGGAAGAGTATACCTGCCATCCCCCCCATCATAACCATCGGCATGAAGACTGCTAGGATAGTGAGAGTAGAGGCTATGACAGAAAGAGCGACCTCATTGGTTGCATGTACAGCTGCTTGCTTAGGATAGCTCCCCCGCTCTATGTGGCTGGTGATATTTTCCAGCACTACGATGGCGTCATCTACTACCATTCCGATGGCGATGGATAGAGAACTAAGGGAAATTATATTGAGTGAATTACCTGTGATCAGTAGATATATAAAAGCAGATAGTAGAGAAATCGGGACTGTCAGTATAATAATAAAAGTCGCACGCCACCTCCCTAGAAAGAGGAGTACGATCAGCATAACGACAAAGAATGTAATCACAATTGTCGAACTAAGACTATTGATAGACCTAACGATGAAGTCGCTCTGATCCATTATGACCTGCATCTGAACGTCCTCGGGTAGGTCCTTTACGATGCCTGGCAGTGCTTTTAGGACCTGTTTATTAATCTGCACCGTATTGGCTCCAGACTGCTTCATCAACATGAGCATCGCTCCTCGCTGATTATCTATATAGGAAACCGTCTGTTGCTCAGGATCTCCATCCACTATAGAAGCAACATCTTTCAAGTAGATCGTCTGACCATGATAACTAGAGATGGGTAAATCCTCTAATTGCTTCGGATCCGTTATCTCCCCGACGGTTCTTAGGGATATTTTACTGCGCTCTACATTCATAGAGCCTGCAGAGATATTACGATTTGAAACCGCTATAAGTCCGCTAAGATCACTGATCGTTAAGCCGTAAGTCTCTAGTTTGTATGGATCACAGTAGACATTAATTTGCCGCTGTCTGGCTCCTAAGATGTGAACGCCACCGACGCCTTGAATACGTCCTAGAGGAGTCACCACCTGGTCGCTTAGTATCTTGTATAAAGCCTTAGAGCTAGTTTCAGACTTTACAGAGAGCATCAAGATCGGGATGTCGTCCATACCAAACTTGATAATGTTTGGTGTCCCTGCCTCATCAGGGAGAGCCTCTGTAATCGCACTCATCTTATCTCGAGTGTCATTGATGACACGCTCTATGTCGAGACCCTCGTTAAGTTCAAGAGTGACTATCGATATATCTTCTTTGCTTTGAGAGGTAATATGCTTAACGCCATTAATGCCATTCAAAACATTTTGAATAGGCTTGGTGATATTGTTTTCAATCTCTTCCGGTGCTGCGCCAGAGTAAGAAGTAACAATCATAACCTGATTGATCTCCATGTCTGGATAGAGATCTATGGGTAAACGTCCTAAAGCAAAAAAACCTAAGACCACCACTCCAAGAAAGATCATGATGGTCGTCACAGGGCGACGTACAGCAGACTGATAAAGGCTCATAGGTTAGAGGGAGAGTATATGGTGGATAAATCCTTTAAGAGTTAGAAATCTGCACAGGCATTTGGTCTGATAGGAGGTTAGCCCCAGTAGTCACAACAATATCTCCAGGAGTCACCCCCTTTTCGATCACAGCATATTTACCCGTCATACGCGCTATGGTCACGATCTGTCTATGTGCCACACCAGCACGTACTATATATACACACTGCTCTCCACTACCTCTTTGCTTGACAACACTCTCACTTGGTACCACAATGCACTCCTGATCCCCTAGATTAATGGATATGCGAGCGTAAAGACCTGGGACAAGCTTGCGTGTTGGATTAGTAGCTTCTATCTCTAGTACGAAAGTATGCGTCTGAGGATTGACCGTCGGATGTTTTAGCGAAATCTTACCTGCAAAAGTCTCATTAAGCAGAGCATCCGAGGTAATGGAGACAGGCATCCCCTTATGCATCTGTCTGTAGTAACGCTCTGAGGGATTAATTCGTAGCACTACAGGGTCAATCTGCTCAATTACTAATAGAGGCATTTGTGGAGACATCATGTCGCCGGTATCGTAGTTACGAGCTGTTACGACACCTGATATGGGGCTACGTAGCTGCGTGTTCTCCCTAATATTATTGTAGTTTGTCTGAGCTATTTCCAGAGCACGTCTTGCCGATTCCCACTCAGCCTCAGCAATACCTCCTATCTTATAGAGCTCCTCGATGCGGGCAGCCGCACTCTTACGCTCCTCTAGCTGTAATCGAGCTTGCTCCAACTGGCTACGATCTACCTCCGCGAGGAGTTGGCCCCGGGCTACCTGTTGACCTACTTCCACACATATCCTCTTGATGCGAGAGCTGATCTGTGGCGTTATCTGGTTTGTTACCTTAGCCTCTACAGTACTTGTGTACTCTTGAATATCTGCCAGTGTCTCTATTGCAGCTGTTGCTACCTCAACATACTTTACCTCCGTTGAATCCACCTTGTGGGAGAAGGTTGTATCACTCTCGTTACTGGCTGATTTACAACTAAATAAAGTAATAAGCACAATTGTGAAACCTGTAAAAATTGGGATCCGCACCGATTGAATCATAGGAAATAGACGTAACATAGGAGTATTAAAAGCTAGAAATATCGTGTCATTTTTTGGATTGCCCTGAGGCGCTGTCCATAGGTATCGCAATCCTCTACAGGAGCATCAGGGGCAAGGAGTAACTCTACCTCCACCCCAGCAATAAGATAGTCGTAGAGAGCTTGAGTTTGATTGAGTCGTGCTTGTAGCAAAGCTAGCTCAGCATCATTGACCTCTAGAAGCGTTCCCATACCCGTCTCATACATACGTTGTGCTATGACATAGCCGCGCTCTGCCGTCGCTTGTATCTGAGATGCGGATTTATACTGCTCTTGCGCCTTGCGTGCTTGGTCTCGCTGCCGTTGCATACTGAGTGAGATAGACCGCTCAGTGTCCTGTCGCTGTAATTGTAATAGCAGCGCTCTGCCCTTTGCTTGCCGCGTGGTATAGTAATTTTTCAATCCTGTAAATAGAGGGAACTGAAACTGAATGCTCACAACTGAAAATGGTACCCACAGGCGTTTCTGAGAGAGATTAAGGTCATTGGAAGAGAAATTGTAGTTGTAGTTTGCGCCGAGAGATACTGATGGAATTAGAGTAAGCCTTGAGAGCTTCACACTTTCGTCCGCTATACGTTGTTGTAGTTCTAGCATCTGTAGTGTCGGGTTAGTCTCTAGCCATAGAGAGTCTGTAGCAGGCACCTGGGCGATAACCTGTTGACTCACTAATTGGAAGTCTTCTAAGTGCCCCTCGATTCGTATTGCTGTACGAGGCTCTATCCCTAGCAACACAGCCAACTGCATATATGCTAATGCGACTCCTTGCTCAGCCTGTAAGACAGAAGGCTTTAGATTGGCATACTGTACCTCAGCCCTCATCTTATCATACTCGGCGACCAGACCTGCGCTGTATCGCTGCGTTACGCGCCTTACGTTAAGCTCAGCGTTATGAAGACTCTGCTGTAAGGTTGCGTAAGACTCTTGAGCCAGAAGCGTTGTATAAAAAGCTCGCTTGATCTGCCCTATAAGTTCCTGACGAGATTGTGTAGCCTGCTGTAAAGCTAGGTCTACCTGAGCACGATTTATCTGGAGAGCTTTCCAAAGGGTTGCATTGACTAAAGACATCCCAGCTTGAAGCCCCATCTGGATATTGTGGGTGCGCCCCATCTCTATACCATCTTCCATTCCTGGCATCGCACCTATTCCAGGCATCCCGTCAAAGTATATCCGCTGCTTCTTGAGCGTATATCCATAGCTTCCGGAGAGAGATAGCTGAGGATATAGAGCACTCTGAGCCTCTCGCATGGCATACATTTGATTGACGACAGCTACATCCTTACCCAGTATCATGGGACTCTGCTCTAGCCCTAGTGATATACTCTCCTCAAGAGTTAGAGTAAGCGTGTCTCTCTGCTGAGATGAGAGAGTGCGAGCGCACAGGAATAAGAGCAATATGGTATATTGAAGCCTTATGATAAAAAGGGTCTTTTGTCTCATACAAGTGAAGAAATGTGAGTGGCGAACTTATTGACCTTAGGCAATTGTCCCGAGGGGTATCAATATTCCACGCCTCACTCTGACTAGTGATGCTCTGGGCAATATGCTCCACCTCGTGAATCTTATATTAGATCAATTTAATGCGGATTCGTTTAATTCCACAGCTTAAATTCCACATAATATCCGAGGACTTCTGCCAACAAACTGCAAAGAGATGTTACAGTATGAGGTATCACCCTCAGGAGCATCCCCGAGTGATTTAGAAATAAAGCCGGAATGAAAAACCATTTATTACGGTATGGCAAATCATCTATTACGGAGTAGTCGATTGGCGACTCGGGTATTATAGAGTCTCTATCCCGTAATTACTCTTACTTCACATAGGTCCCCCACATACGATGATCCCCATTCGATCCAAGAGCTATCTGCCAAAAACAAGAAAAAAATGCAATTGAGTCGAGGGATTATAGGATTTATAAATCTAAATCATTACCTTTGTCTCCGATTGAAATATTAACACCACCACCGATAATAGTGGGGCTAACTGGACAAGAAATATAGACTACGATATATAGATGGACTCCAAGATTAAGGAACTCACCGACAAAATCTATCACGAGGGGGTAGAAAGAGGGAATCAAGAAGCTACTCAGATCTTAGCCAAAGCTAAGCAACAAAGCGATGAGATACTAGCCAAAGCTCATGAAGAGGCACAACGTATTGTCAGCGAGGCTCAGCGTCAGGCAACAGACTTGGCGAAAAACACTAAGTCCGAGCTCAAACTCTATGCTGAGCAGGTTGTTAGCTCTACGCATAGTACCATTGCAGATAGCTTGACAGACCGTATCGTGCGAGATAACGTGCAAGCGATGACGACAGATGCGGACTTCATGCAGCGTCTCATGCTCGCCATAGTGCAGCGGTGGACTGTCGGAGAGCCTCTTATCATCGAAACTGAAAATGCTAAATCCCTAGAGCAATATATGCTCAGCAATGCCAAGCATCTACTAGATAGCGGGGCCGTGACGATCAAGGCTGGAGACTCAAAGGGCGCAAATTTCTTTATAGCCCCTGCTGATGGATCATACAAGGTGAATTTTGGCGAGGAGGAGTTTGTTAACTTCTTTAAGGGATTCTTGCGTCCTCGACTAGTTGAGGAGCTTTTTTAAAGTGTTACACAACAAGCTAGCTATGCGAGGGAAGTATCACTCCTCTCACGCAGCGCCTGCAGCCCTGACCATGTCTAGTCTCTAGCAAATACATTATGGCAAAATACTATGCTACCATCTCCGGTCTGCCAAACATTGGTGTGGATGACCGTAAGCTACCGATACAAACGGATGTTTTGCGTACAGATCTGAGACAGGTACTTACCAAGCATGACAGGCACCTCTTGGATCTTCTCCTCATGGAGCATGAGATACTTCTCATATTAGAGACTATCAATGCGTGGATCACAGATGAGACAATCCAATGGGGCGATGATCCTTCGGAAATTGTATTAACACCTCAACATACGCTGGAGACAATTGACTCACAAGAGTTAGCCAACTATATCATAGCAACGCAGCAGCGTTGCAAGCGCCCACACACAAAGCGCCTGCCGGCATTTATCAAAGAGTATGTGGAAATGCGTCTCCCAGACCCTGAGCATGCCGATGACCTGACAGAGGAGCAAGCCGAGAGACATGAAGCTCTCCAGCAGTCCGAGCATCCCTACTCAATCCGGCAACTACGGCTCGAGCAGGATAAGCTCATGGCTATGTACTATGATTATCTGATGACTCAAAAAAATAGTTTCATAGCAGAGTGGGCGAAGTTTAACCTAAACATCAAAAACGTCCTCGCAGCTTATACGAGTCGTCTGCTTGGCTTCGACCCTAAGGAGTACATCATCGGTGATGGCATATTACAGCATAACCTACGTACCTCCCAAGCTTCAGACTTTGGTATTACGGAGGATATGTGTCCTCAGATACAACAACTAGTCAATATCAGTCACGAGGAGGACATCGCTCACCGTGAGCAACTGATTGATCGCCTACGCTGGCAGTGGCTAGAGGAGCAAACCTTTTTCAAGCCCTTTGATATAGAGTCTCTCCTAGCCTACTATCTAGAGCTAGAGATACTGGAGCGGTGGGTAGCACTCAACGAGGAGACGGGTGAGCAGATCTTCCGTCAAATAGTCTCCCAGCTAAAGCACGAGAGTACTACTTCGCTGGAGGAGTTTAAACGTAAACAAAAGAAATAAACAGATACAATGACAAACGGTGTGGTAAAAGGAATCGTCTCTAACCTCGTCACGGTAGAGGTCGATGGACCCGTATCGCAAAATGAAATATGCTACATCATAGTACGTGGTGTAGAACTGATGAGCGAGGTGATCAAAGTCACTGGAGCTAATGTGTACGTGCAGGTCTTTGAGAGTACCCGAGGTATGAAAGTGGGTGACAAGGTCACATTCACCGGCCATCTGCTTGAGGTTACTCTCGGACCAGGTATGCTCTCTAAGAACTATGATGGTCTACAACACGATCTGGACAAAATGGATGGGGTCTTCCTCAAGCGTGGAGACTACACCAATCCTTTAGACACGACGAAGCTTTGGGATTTCAAACCTATAGCTAAACCCGGAGATAGGGTACAGGCTGGCTCATGGCTAGGTGAGGTGGATGAGAATCATCAGCTTCATCGCATCATGGTTCCTTTTGTTATGGAGGGGAGCTACACCGTCGAGAGCATAAAGCCAGAGGGACAATATACGATTGAGGAGGTTATAGCTGTCATAATAGACGCCGAGGGGAACAAGCGTGACGTCTCTATGGTCCAAAAATGGCCCGTTAAAGTCCCCATTCAGATATATAGCGAAAAGCCTAGACCCTTCAAACTTCTGGAGACTGGTGTACGAACAATCGACACGCTCAACCCAATTGTAGAGGGTGGTACGGGCTTTATCCCTGGTCCTTTTGGTACAGGTAAGACAGTGCTCCAACATGCTATTTCAAAGCAAGCTGAAGCCGATATCGTAATTATTGCCGCTTGTGGTGAACGCGCTAACGAAGTTGTCGAGATATTTGCCGAATTCCCCGAGCTTGAGGATCCTCATACTGGTCGTAAGCTGATGGAGCGTACGATCATTATTGCTAATACGAGCAACATGCCAGTGGCAGCCCGTGAAGCGTCTGTCTATACAGCAATGACTATTGCTGAGTACTACCGCTCTATGGGTCTTAAAGTATTGCTTATGGCAGACTCTACATCACGCTGGGCTCAAGCCTTACGAGAGATGTCTAATCGTCTAGAAGAGTTGCCTGGCCCCGATGCTTTCCCAATGGACTTATCTGCTATCATATCGAATTTCTACGCTCGTGCCGGATTTGTCTATCTAAATAATGGGGAGACGGGATCTGTGACCTTCATTGGGACAGTATCCCCAGCTGGTGGTAATCTTAAGGAGCCTGTGACGGAAAACACAAAAAAAGTGGCTCGATGCTTCTATGCTCTGGAGCAGGAGCGCGCTGATAGCAAACGTTATCCCGCAGTTAATCCGATTGATAGCTACTCTAAGTATCTAGAGTATCCCGAATTTAGAGACTTTATAACAGCCAACCTTGAGCCAGACTGGCTGGACAAAGTCAATGAGATTAAGACTCGCATGCAGCGCGGTAAGGAGATTGCAGAGCAAATCAACATCCTCGGTGATGATGGAGTCCCTGTTGAATATCACGTGATCTTCTGGAAATCAGAGCTGATAGACTTTGTCATCCTACAACAAGACGCTTTTGACGATATAGATTGCAATACTCCGTTAGAACGTCAGAAGTACATGCTCGATAGAGTAATTAGGATATGTCACACAGACTTTTCCTTTGAAGACTTTAATGAGGTGACCAAGTTCTTCAAGACCTTGATAAATTATCTCAAGCAGATGAACTACTCAGAGTATCAGAGCGACGACTTCAAGAGGTATCAAAAAGAATACGAACAGCTGATTAACCAGCAGCAAGTTCGTGTCAACGTTTAATCGATAAAGCCTACAATACAATGGGCACACAAGCATTTCAAAAGATATACACACGTATTACCAACATTACTAAGGCTACTTGTATGCTTCATGCAACGGGCGTCGGTAATGATGAGTTAGCAACGATTGATGGCAAGCTAGCCCAAGTCGTTAAGATAAATCAAGATGAGGTCACTCTACAAATATTTGCTGGCACGGAAGGGATCCCGACAAACGCAGAAGTTGTATTCCTAGGCAAAGCCCCAGCACTCAAAGTAAGTGATCAACTAGCCGGTCGCTTTTTCAATGCTTATGGAGATCCGATTGATGGCGGACCTCAACTAGAGGGTGAAGATGTAGAGATAGGCGGTCCTTCTGTCAATCCCGTACGCCGAGATCAACCTTCTGAGCTCATAGCAACTGGTATTGCTGGCATTGATCTAAACAATACCCTCGTCACGGGACAAAAGATCCCTTTCTTTGCTGATCCTGATCAACCATTCAACGAAGTCATGGCTCTAGTAGCACTACGAGCTGAGAGCGATAAAATTATCTTGGGTGGTATGGGTCTTACGAATGATGATTACTTGTACTATAAGAAGACCTTTAGCAATGCCGGAGCCCTAGATCGCATCGTGAGCTTTATTAACACGACGGAGGATCCGTCTGTAGAGCGTCTACTGATACCTGATATGGCTCTCGCAGCAGCAGAGTATTTTGCGGTGCAGAAGCACGAGAAAGTCCTTGTCCTGCTAACCGATATGACCAACTATGCAGATGCTCTATCCATTGTGTCTAACCGTATGGATCAGATCCCATCCAAGGACTCTATGCCGGGTTCGCTCTATTCTGATTTAGCAAAGATCTATGAGAAAGCTGTCCAATTCCCTGATGGAGGATCCATTACTATCATTGCTGTGACGACTCTCTCCGGGGGAGATATTACACATGCTGTCCCAGACAATACGGGCTACATTACTGAAGGTCAGCTCTACCTACGTCGTGATACCTCTATTGGTAAAGTAATTGTAGATCCTTTCCGCTCACTCTCTCGTCTGAAACAACTTGTCATCGGTAAGAAAACTCGTGAAGACCATCCTCAAGTGATGAATGCCGGGGTACGACTCTATGCAGATGCTGCCAATGCTCAGACAAAGCTGGAAAATGGATTTGACCTCACCGATTACGATCAGCGTACACTAGACTTTGCGAAAGATTATGCCAATGATCTACTAGCTATTGATGTCAACCTTAACACGACTGAGATGTTAGACCATGCTTGGCGACTATTTGCTAAGTATTTTACACCAACAGAGGTCAATATACGCCAGAGTTTGATTGATAAGTATTGGCCTGTAGGAGCTAAAACGGACAAAGCATAGGAAGAGAGATGGCGATCAAGTTTCAGTACAACAAGACCTCGCTACAGCAGCAACAGAAGCAGCTTAAGATGCGCGAGCGCACTCTGCCCACGATTAAGAGCAAAGAGAGTGCCCTGCGCCTGGAGGTCAAGAAGGCTCGCCGTGAGATAGATGCTCTTGACAAGCAATTAGAGCAAGGAATACAAGGATACCAAGACATGGTAGCTTTATGGGAGGAATTTGATCCAACGTTAGTCTGCGTGACTGGTGTAGAGTTGTCAACTAAAAAGATTGCAGGGGTTGTTGTCCCTGTACTAAACAACATAGACTACAAAGTCAAGCCTTTCAGTCTCTTTATCAATCCCTCTTGGTTCGCTCAGGGTGTTGAGCTGCTCAAAGCCCTTGCAACATTAGGTATCGAAGCTGAATTTCTTAATCTAAAGTTAGAGTATCTTGAATATGCCCGCCGCAAGACAACGCAAAAAGTCAACCTATTCGAGAAGGTCCAGATCCCGGGTTACAAAGATGCCATACTTAAGATCAAACGCTATTTAGAGGATGAGGAAAGCCTCTCTAAAGCATCTCAGAAGATCATGCGATCAAACATAGAGATCCGTAACGCCAAACAAAAAGAGTTACTAGCACAATGATAGAAAAAATAGATAAGTATCTCTTCCTAGTCTATCATCAAGACTATGACCAGTTTCTCCTCAAGCTGAGAGAGCTCGGCGTCGTACATATCAAAGAGAATAAGCCCACCAGCGAAAGCGATCAGATACGACAGATTGTGGCAGAGCGTCGTCAGCTCTCTGAGCTTATACGCTCGCTATCTCGTCAACGCTCTGAGGGATGTCCCATTGGCTCCCCTCGCAAGCCTTGTCAAGTAGAGGAAGCTCAAGCCCTACTGCAACAAATTGAGACGCTCCTAGAGGATCAACGTAAAGTGGCGGCTCAGATCGAGAGCCAGCAACGTGAAAATGATTATTGGGAGCCTTGGGGCGAATACGATGTCAAACTATTAGAGCAACTTGAGTGCAAAGGGTACCCTATAAACTTCTATATCGTACCCTCAGCTCAGTATCAAGAAATTTGGGAGGAGGAGCACAATGCCATCATCATCAATACCAGACGTTCGCATCACTACTTTATCACCATCGGAGATAAAAGTACGGAGCGCATTGATGCCGAGCGTATCAAGGCACCTACACTAATTCCCGAGGAACTTGAAGAGCGGCTAAGCTGTTTGAGTCAGCGCTCAGAGCAGATCAATACTGAGAAGCATCAATTCATCGACGAGCATCTAGAGGATTTGCAGGGGTACGACCTCTTACTACAAGACAAATACCAAATGAGCAATGCTTTCCTTCAGGCTACCTGTGAGGCTGAGGACAAGGTTATACTTCTAGAGGGGTGGATCCCGAATAGCATTGTCTCCGAGGTACGGCAAGAGTTAGACCAGCTCCCTTGTTATTATACCCAACAGGAGATCCTTAGTGAGGATAAGATCCCTATCAAGCTCAAGAATGGAGCTTTCAGTCGTCTCTTTGAGCCAATTACAAAGATGTACTCTCTACCCAACTACTCGGAGCTAGACTCGACACCATTCTTTGCCCCTTTCTTCATGCTTTTCTTCAGTTTGTGTCTTGGAGATGCCGGATATGGGCTAATCATATTCGGACTAGCAACACTTTTCAAGCGCAAAGTCAAGGGTCAGAGTGCTAAAGACATTTGCTCTCTAGCACAGT
This sequence comes from uncultured Porphyromonas sp., assembly GCA_963543315.1. Classification (GTDB taxonomy): domain Bacteria; phylum Bacteroidota; class Bacteroidia; order Bacteroidales; family Porphyromonadaceae; genus Porphyromonas. The sequence continues at coordinate 62,941 of CAUUAW010000007.1, read as the reverse complement.
GGCTCGGGGGGGCAACTGTTGTTGTTGGGTCTCTATTAGGTACAGTATTTGGTATGGTTATGCCATGGGCCAACGATGGTTCGGTATTAGGTGGAGTACGCGACGACTACTTCCTTAATCAGGACAACCTAATGTTACTATCCGTTGCACTAGGTATCATACAAATACTCTTTGCCAAGACGATTGCTGCAGTCAAGATCCAGAAGCAACGAGGATTTAAATACGCTCTATCATCCTACGCATGGGTTGTTGTTATCTTTGCTCTCATCATGGCAATAACGCTCCCTATGTCTCAGGTTATAGTCATACCGTCTTATGTGACATCTATATTTTATATCCTAGCCATAGTAGCTGGGCTTATCGTTGTCTTTTTCAACAGTCCAGATAAGAACATTCTAGTGAATATAGGCGGTTCCCTTTGGACCAGTTACAACACCGCATCAGGATTACTTGGAGACACACTCTCATACATACGTCTTTTTGCTATCGGACTCACTAGTGGCGTATTGGGAGGAGTCTTCAACAACTTGGCAGTATCCATGTCTAGTGGGCTCCCTGTAGGGATCAATTGGCTCGTGATGGTCTTTATCCTTCTTTTCGGTCATGGTCTAAACTTTGGTCTAGCTATAATCAGCTCCCTAGTACATCCCTTGCGACTCACCTTTGTTGAGTATTATAAGAACAGTGAGTTTGAGGGAGGAGGCAAGGCCTACACACCCTTTAAAGTCAACTAGACCGACTCTTCCCCCATCCCATAATCAGTATAATCAAATCAAATAACAGATATACATAAAACATGAACGAACTAATTGCATACGGAGGAGTAGCACTCATGGTCATCCTCACCGGTATTGGCTCATCCATCGGCGTAACAATCGCAGGAAATGCTACCATTGGCTCTATGAAAAAGAACCCAGATGCCCTCGGGCAGTACATCGGACTCTCCGCTCTACCCTCGTCACAGGGTTTGTACGGCTTCGTAGGATTCTTTATGGCAAACAGTCTCATCAAGGACCTCCTCACAGCAAATGCTCTAGTATCCGGAGCTGCGTGGGCTATCTTTGCAGCTGGGCTCAGCCTAGGTATTGTAGGTCTTTACTCAGCCATACGACAGTCACAAGTCTGTGCTAATGGTATCAAGGGAATAGGATCTGGCAACAACCTATTTGGTGCGACCATGGTTATGGCCGTCTTTCCAGAGCTATACGCTATTCTGGCACTACTTGTATCCATCCTAACATTTGGGGTAGTAAGAGGTCTATTCCTTGCATAGGGATTAGATTGTTTCCACAAAGTTTACAAAACTGAGGAGAGATCTCTTTAGTCTCTTGAGCCACTGTCAGGAATACGCCTGTCAGTGGCTTTTTCATTATCCGATAAAGTCTGGCACACTATAGGGCTCCTGGATTATTAAATGTGCCCTGATAAGGACTCCTACTCCTAGTTTTGGATAGATTGACTAGCCTTGTCACAAAGAGCCCTCAACTAAGAGATAATGCATCTCCCGACGAAATTGATCATAATTCCCGTAAGGGATTTTTTTATTCCGGGAAGCCCGATTAGTTATTCTGGAATCCTCAATGGTGCATTCCGGAATAGTCCATTCTCAAATTCGGAATTCTTTGTCTCTGTACTAGGAATCTGAGAAGTCCGATGGAAGTCTCTTTTTTGCGTATCTTTGTGGAGCACATAAATACATTAATAAGAGAGGTAGGGAGCTTCGTGTGAGCTTACCGATCTCATGACGATAAGCCAACAATAATGAGCGAACAGGAGAAAGATATAATGCTCTCTTCACAACAAAGCAGTAACTACTCAGCAAGTAGCATACAGGTGCTAGAGGGTCTTGAGGCAGTGCGTAAGCGCCCAGCCATGTACATAGGAGATATCAGCGAGAAGGGTTTACACCACCTTGTCTACGAAGTGGTAGACAATTCTATCGATGAGGCCTTAGCCGGATACTGTACAGAGGTGCTGGTAGAGATCTTAGCAGATGATTCTATCCAGGTAACAGACAACGGGCGTGGTATCCCTGTCGACAAGCATGCTAAGGAAGGCAAGAGTGCTCTAGAGGTAGTCATGACGGTGCTACACGCCGGTGGTAAGTTTGACAAAGGCTCATACAAAGTCTCTGGAGGTCTACACGGTGTGGGAGTATCCTGCGTCAATGCCCTATCCGAGTCGCTCATCGCTGAGGTACATCGTGATGGCAAGGTTTACCGTCAGGAGTATAGTCGTGGCAAACCTCTAACTAGTGTAGAGGTTATCGGCACAGCAACCGATACCGGGACACGGATTACCTTTAAGCCTGACGACACAATCTTTCGTGAGACTGTCTACAGTAGCGAGACGCTTTCACACCGCCTACGAGAGCTATCCTATCTTAATGCGGGCCTTCACCTCAAATTAATTGACCATAGAGTCCATGACGAGTCGGGACAACCTAAGCAGTGGACATTCTATTCGGAGGATGGGTTGAGCGAATTCGTGCGCTATGTAGATGGGGCTAAGGAGTCTCTCATACACGATGTCATCCATCACACCACAGACAAACAGGGTGTCCCGGTCGAAGTCGCTCTCACCTACAATACATCTTACCAAGAGAATGTCTATACCTACGTTAATGACATTCACACTATTGAGGGAGGTACGCACTTGACTGGCTTTCGCCGAGGATTGACCCGGACACTAAAGAAGTATGCGACCGACTCACACCTATTAGATAAGGTAAAGGAGGAGATATCGGGTGATGACTTTCGAGAAGGGTTGACCGCAATCGTTAGTGTCAAAGTCGCAGAGCCCCAGTTTGAGGGTCAAACAAAAACAAAGCTCGGCAACAGCGAGATCGTAGGAGTTGTTGATGCTGCCGTAAGTGAAGCCTTAGAGATCTATCTGGAGGAGCACCCTCTAGAAGCTAAGCAGATCGTAGACAAAGTCATCTTAGCTGCACAAGCCCGCCACGCAGCTCGCAGGGCTCGGGAATTAGTACAACGTAAATCCCCGCTGACTGGGGGGGGGCTCCCAGGCAAATTGGCTGACTGCTCCAGTAAGGATCCTATTGAATGCGAGTTATTTATTGTTGAGGGTGACTCCGCTGGCGGTACAGCTAAGCAGGGGCGTGATAGTAAATATCAGGCGATACTCCCACTGCGTGGTAAGATACTCAATGTAGAGAAAGCTATGCAGCACCGCATTCTCGATAATGCGGAGATCAAAAACATATACACGGCTCTCGGTGTAACTGTCGGGACAGAGGAGGATTCCAAAGCTCTCAACCTCTCAAAACTTCGCTATCATAAGATCATTATCATGACTGATGCCGATGTAGACGGAGCTCACATTGCGACACTTATCCTTACATTCTTCTTTCGCAATATGCGCCCTCTCATTGAGAATGGCTACGTTTACATTGCAAATCCTCCTCTATACTTGTGTAAAAAGGATCGTATCGAGGAGTACTGCTGGACGGATCAGCAAAAGGCTAACTTTATCTCTAAGTATGGGCATGGTCAGGAGAATAAGATCAAGATACAGCGGTACAAAGGTCTTGGAGAGATGAACGATGTACAGCTCTGGGACACCACAATGAATCCCGAGACTCGTACTCTCCGTCAGGTAAATATAGAGAATCTTGCTAGCGCAGACTCCGTATTCTCCATGCTGATGAGTGAGGATGTCGAGCCTCGACGTGAGTTTATTGAGGAGAATGCAACCTATGCCAATATTGACGCCTAGCTAATGGCTAGATTATGGGACCGAAGAGGATAGCCGTCTTAACGATGGTGCGTAATGATGATTTTTATCTACGCAAGTGGACTGCTTACTATGGGCGTGAATTAGGTGAGGAGAATCTATACATCTATCTAGACGGCAAGGATCAGCCCATACCTGACTGGTGCCAGAAAGCTACAGTCATGGCTGTGGATAAAATAAAGGGGCAGGTGGTTGCTTCCGATAAAGGTCGTATAGCTTTTCTCTCTAAGCGAGCTAGGGAGCTCTTGACGGAGGAGAATTATGACTTTGTCATCGGAGTGGATGCTGACGAAATATTAGTCGTCGACCCCCTAGTGGGGATGACTCTTAAGGAATATCTCAGCCAACTAAAGGTAGAGATCAGCGTATCGGGACTAGGAGTTGATGTAGGACAACATCTCGAAGAGGAGGATGACATTTGTGAAGGGCAAGCATTCCTCCAGCAACGCAAGTATGCCCGTCTGTCGACACGCTACACAAAGCCATGCGTCATTGCCAAACCTGTAGTGTGGGGCTCAGGATTTCACCGTATTAAAGGTCATAATTTCACTATAGACCCATCTCTATACCTCTTCCACTTTGGGTATTTTGATATGAAACGTATAGAAGACCGTTTCGCAGACCCAGACAGACGACAAGCAGGCTGGGTAAAGCACATAGCTAAGCGATCGAAGACAATACAGCAAGTAACCAAATACAAAGCTCGTCCTTGGGACTCTACTACACGTCTAGCCCGTACTCTCCAAACCTGCATACGACCACCCTACGCATGGAACAAGCCCGCCATGTTAGGGCTCTGTCTCATCGTTGAGATCCCAAAACGATTTCAGCAATTGGGAGTCTAATTTGACACACTATATATTATGGCACAATATAATCGAGTTTTACTCAAGCTTAGTGGAGAGTCTCTCGCAGCAGGCTCTAAGCAGGGCATCGACGCTACACGTCTTAATGACTATGCATCACAGATTATAGAGATCAGCGATATGGGCGTAGAGGTAGCTATCGTGGTCGGAGGGGGAAATATTTTCAGAGGAATGGCTGGATCTGCACAAGGCCTAGACAGGGTGTCTGGGGATCGCATGGGAATGCTGGCGACAATAATCAACGCTCTCGCTATAAGTGCCGCTATAAATGCCCGAACTGGAAATATAGACAATACTCCACGTGCAGTGGTTATGACCAGTACTCCGATGGAGCCCTACGCACGCTACTATGATGCACTGGCTGCTCGTCAACTATTGTCTCAAGGACATATCGTTTTTATCGCTGGAGGTACAGGAAATCCATTCTTTACAACAGACTCCGCATCTGCACTACGCGGGGTCGAGCTACAAGCAGATATAATACTTAAAGGTACTCGTGTTGATGGAATCTATACAGCAGATCCTGAGCAAGACCCATCAGCGACCAAATTGTCTCACCTAAGCTATCAAGAGGTGTATGACAAGGGTTTGAAAATTATGGACCTAACTGCCATGACCCTCTGTCAGGAAAACCATCTGCCAATTATTGTCTTTGACATGGATACCGTGGGCAATCTAGCTCGTGTGATGAGTGGAGAAGATATTGGATCTATAGTATCTTAGCATCGCATTCCCTATAAAACTTAATTCACAACACTATATGAGTACAAACTATTTTACTGGTCCTGCCGAGCAATCTATGATCAAAGCTATTGAATACCTCCAAGATAAGCTAGATCACATACGTGCCGGAAAAGCTAACCCAACTCTACTAGACGGTATTACCGTTGAAGCTTATGGAGCCCCAATGCCTCTCAATCAGGTCGCCTCAGTGACTGTACCCGATGCTCGAACGCTTGCTATCACTCCTTGGGACAAGAAGCTAATAAAAGATATAGAGAAGGCGATCATCGACTCTAGCCTGGGGATCATGCCTGATAACAATGGAGAGATCATACGCATCTGCATGCCCCCACTTACTGAAGAGCGCCGTAAAGATCTCGTCAAGCAGTCTAAGGCTGAGAGTGAAGAGGCTAAGATTAGTATACGCAACGCTCGTCGAGACGCTATTGATGCTGTAAAAAAAGCGGTAAAGGCAGAAGATCTATCGGAGGATCTGGTCAAGCAGACAGAGAGTGAAGCCCAGAAGCTACACGATAAGTATATAGCTCGTGTCGAGGAGGTCCTTGAGGCTAAGGAAAAAGAAATCATGACAATTTAATCTCTCCCTTTCCTTACATAAAGAGCTCTGCAGTTAAAGTTTGGAGGAGAGAAAGTCTAGAAATTTTTGCTCTTGGTTCTCTTCTCCGAGTTTTGTTTGATCTCTTTACAAAATATACTACCTTAACCCTATGCTGGGTAGAGTCATTAAGGTCATAGGCAATAATTGTGCGGTGTATGTACCCGAAGAAGGCAGAATGTTCTCTTGTCTCATCAAGGGACGTGTACGTATTCAAGGGATACGTAGTACCAATCCAATTGTAGTTGGAGACTGGGTTTCTTTCACACCGAGTACACTACAGGGTGTCTCTTATATAGAATCTCTACAACCTCGGCGCAACTATATTATACGCCGTGCGACTAATCTCTCTAAAGAGTCTCATATCCTTGCAGCCAATATTGACTTAGCTATTCTGATGGTTACTGTTGCTAGACCTCGCACCTCTTACACCTTCATTGACCGGTTTCTTGCCACAGCTGAGGCGTATAGAATTCCGGTAGAAATCCTAATCAACAAAATCGATGACCTACATTCAGAAGATGAGCAAACACTTAAAGAGCTGATAGATATCTACACTCCGCTAGGCTACCCATGCCATCCTATCTCAGCCATTAGGAAGCATGGCACCGACGAACTGCTCTCTCTAGTTAACGACAAGTGTTCTCTCATCGCGGGGCACTCTGGTACTGGAAAGTCTACCCTACTTAATAGTTTAATCCCAGAGCTAAATCTGACGACGCAAGCGATATCCTCTTTATACGAGACAGGGCAACATACGACTACTTATTCCGAAATGTACCCGTTGCCACATCCTTATACTGGATGGATTATTGATACACCAGGCATTAAAGCCTTTGGGACAATTGAGATGAGCAAGGGAGATACGAGTCACTTCTTTAGAGAGTTTTTTATCCATGCTAGGAACTGTCGCTTTGCAAACTGTACTCACCTACGTGAGCCTGGGTGTGCAGTCCTTAAAGCTCTTGAAGAGGGGCATATCGCTCCATCACGATACAAGAGCTATCTAAGTATCTTACAGGATCAAGACAACGGGCCGTATCGATCTGAACAATACTAGCCGCACCCACTTCCTCGTATTATTAACCCATCATCTAGATTCTCTCAACTGTTGATCTTTTGACATCTTATTATGGCACCAATAGGTAGTAAGAAAAGTATATCCAAAAAAAGGGGGGCTAAACAAAAGACCCGACAATACAACCTTGAGAGCCTCACACAAGCGGTTATCAAAGTCTTCGCCTCTAACCCAACACATACGTGGAATTATAAGCAAGTCTCCAAGCAGCTTGACATATCGACCCAGCCACTTCGTCAGACAATTAATCGTATCTTAGAAGTACTAGCTCTCGATGACACGCTTATATGTGTCAAGCCAGGCTCTTATAAATATAATCTCACTGGGGCGCTTATCGAGGGGATTTTTGAGCGCCATGCCAATGGGCACAATGCTATCATACCTGAAGAGGGAGGGAAAAGCATCTTCATCGCCGAGCGTAACTCCATGCATGCCCTCAATGGAGACCGTGTACGAGCACGTCTCTTTGCAAAGCGACAGGGCGGAGCTTCAGAGGCCGAGGTAATAGCCATCGTCGAGCGCTCGAAGCACACATTTATTGGTCGACTAGAATTTAAGAAAAACTGGGCGATCTTCATTACAGAAGATCGCACTCTGTCTACCGATATCCTTATTCCTCTAGACGCTCTCAATGGTGCTAAGCCAGAGTCTAAAGTCGAGGTCGCTATCACCGACTGGCCTAATACAGATAAGATCCCCATAGGTCGTGTGATCAAAGTACTCGGTCGCAGAGGAGATAATGACACCGAAATGCGGGCTATACTCGCTGAGCATGATATAGATTTCAGTTATCCTCAAGAGGCTGTCGAAGAGGCTGAGCGATTATCCGGAGAGATAACCAAGGAGGAGCTGTCACAGCGAGAAGACTTCCGTGAGATCCCAACACTAACTATAGACCCTGCCGATGCCAAAGACTTTGACGACGCCCTATCCTATCGAAATATAGGGAATGGGCTGCACGAAGTCGGGATACACATCGCAGATGTTTCTTACTTCGTCACCGAGGGGTCTAAGATTGACCAAGAGGCTTATGCACGTGGCACTAGTGTTTACCTGGTAGATAGGACCATCCCTATGCTCCCTGAGATCCTTTGTAATGACCTTTGCTCACTGCGTCCTAACGAAGATCGATACGCTTACTCTTGCATACTCATCCTTGACAGTACGGCGCATGTGCAGAAATACCGCATCTGTCGTACCGTGATACGGAGTAATAGACGTATGACATACGAAGAGGCTCAAGAGGTTATCGAGGGACGGAGTGAAGTGTGTCATGAGATCATACTGCCACTCTTTGAGCTCTCTAAGCTACTGCGCCAGAGACGTTTTGACGAGGGCGCTATTAACTTCCAGAGCTCTGAGGTTCGCTTCTCTCTGGACGCTAAAGGACATCCCACTGGTGTTCAAGAGGTTATAGACAATGAGTCGCACCATCTCATTGAGGAGTTTATGCTCCTTGCCAATAAAACCGTAGCCGAGGATATAGGTCTTGTTCGTGCCAAGGGTAAAAAACCTAAGAATTTCATTTACCGTATACATGCACAGCCCAGTGAGGAGAAGCTTGAAACACTTGCCTCATTTGTCAGTAAATTTGGCTATAAGATCAGCCTTCGGGGTGATAATCATCAAGTTAGTCTCTCTTTTAATACACTCCTCAACAGTGTGCAGGGTAAGCGTGAGGAGTCCCTTATAGAGACTCTTGCCATACGCTCCATGACACGAGCGGAGTACTCCCCAGACAATATAGGGCACTACGGGCTCTCATTTGCTTACTACACACATTTCACCTCCCCGATACGCCGCTATCCAGACCTTATGGTACACAGGCTCTTAACACGCTACTACGCTGGGGGGCGCTCTGTAACTATCGGTAAGCTAGAGGAGATATGCCAGCATTGTAGTGATCAAGAGCAAATAGCTGCACAGGCTGAGCGAGACTCTATCAAGTATAAGCAGGTAGAGTACATGAAAGACCGTATGGGGCAAGTATTTGATGGAGTCATCAGCGGCGTTACAGAGTGGGGTCTTTACGTAGAGCTCAACGGATCTCATTGCGAAGGGCTTATCCCAATTCGCAAACTGGAGGATGATTACTTTGACTATGATGAGAAGAACTACCGGCTCCGTGGTCGGCACACTGGTAAGCGATACAACCTCGGAGACCCAATCTCCGTCCGTGTCTCTCGTGCCGATCTAGATCAGAGACAGCTAGACTTTGAGCTTGTATAACACTTGTAAGCAAGAGGCGACATCATCGATGATGCTACCACACATACTTGGCAAGACACCCTCACAGCTCACTGATATAGCCATATCCCTAGGGCTTCCCAAATATACTGGGCGACAGATAGCCGACTGGCTTTATCAGAAGCATGTCACCTCGTGGGACGAGATGAGTAATCTCAGCAAGAAGACTCGCACACTCCTCTCTTCGCAATACGAGATCGGGCGCACGGAATCACACCTACAGCAGGTCTCTCAGGATGGTACCGTCAAGTACCTCTTTGCAGGTGGTGGAGGTTTCGTCGAGACTGTCATGATCCCTGAGGGTGATAGGGCTACCCTTTGTATATCTTCTCAGCGTGGGTGCAAGATGAATTGCCTCTTCTGTATGACCGGTAAGCAGGGCTTTGAGGCAAATCTCACTGCCAGTGAAATTATAAATCAGGTACTTTCGGTCGCAGAGATTGATAAACTGACTAATCTTGTCTTTATGGGTATGGGAGAACCCATGGACAACGTAGACACACTCCTACAAGTCATCGACTGCCTTACGGCATCCGACGGACTTGCTATGAGCTCCAAGCGTATCACAGTCTCTACAATTGGGCTACTCCCCGGTCTCCAGCGATTTTTAGATGAGTGCACTTGTCATCTAGCCATCAGTCTGCACAACCCGATTCCCGAGGAGCGTCTCAAGATAATGCCCATAGAGCGAGCTATGCCACTATCAGAAGCGGTAGCTCTATTACGGAGGTATGACTGGAGTCACCAGCGCAGACTCACCTTCGAGTACATAGTTTTTCCCGGACTCAACGATACTCCTCGCCATCTCTCTGCTCTCAAACGTTTATTATCTCCCCTTGACTGTCATGTCAATCTCATTCGTTATCATCGCATTCCCCACATTGATCTCCCCAGCTCTGACCTAGCCCGTATGAAGTGGTTACGAGATAGTCTCAATGAAGCCAGTATTCCCACGACCATACGCACCTCACGTGGCGAGGACATTAGTGCTGCTTGTGGCATGCTCAGTACGCAAGAGCAAGAGCATAAGTCGCGATCTCCTCACAACGACACCATCTCTCCTTCAGGTAAATGATTGAAATAAAGGACAAGGGCAGGTGTTGCGGGTGTGAGGCATGTCGACAAGTATGTCCCAAGCAATGCATACAATTAGAGAGTGATGACGAGGGCTTTTGGTACCCGGTTGTCGATCTAGATATCTGCATTCGGTGCAATAGGTGTGAGGAGGTGTGTCCCTTCTTAACTGCCTACACACCCAAAGAGCCTAAACAGGTCTATGCCGCTCAAGCATTAGACCTACCACTGCGTATGGCAAGCTCATCGGGAGGGATTTTTACCCTATTAGCTGAGGAAATAATCCGACGTGGAGGGGTCATCTTTGGGGCCCGTTTTGATAAAGATTGGGGAGTACTGCATGATTATACTGATACCCGAGAGGGACTACCCCCTTTCCGAGGAAGTAAGTACGTCCAGAGCCGTATAGGGAATAGCTATTTACACACTAAGCAATTCCTCAAGGAGGGGCGAGAAGTTCTCTTCTCTGGGACCCCTTGCCAGATAAGAGGGCTTATCAATTACCTAGGTAGGGAGTACGATAACCTAACAACCATCGATATCGTCTGTCATGGTGTGCCGAGCCCTCGAGTATGGCGGGAGTACCGCACGGCACTCCTCCAATCGAGAGACAAGAAGTCTGACCGAAATTCCCATTTCACCAATATATCCTTTAGGAACAAAGATCAATCCGGTTGGAGACACTATGAATTTACAGCCGAAATGGTTGCTTCATCTCTCAATAATAATCCCGAGGCAATAAAGCTACATACCGTGCATCAACTCAACGGAAGCAATCTTTACATGCGTGGATTCCTCCACAATCTTTACTTACGTCCTAGTTGCTATCACTGCATGGTTAAGGGTGGGCGTAGTTTGAGTGATCTCACCCTCGGAGACTATTGGGGCATCGAGAGGGTCTGTCAGGCTCTTGATGACGACAAGGGAACTAGCTTAGTCTTAATCCACAACGAGCGGGGTCGTAAACTCTTTAACAGCGTACAGTGTTCTCGCGTAGAGACCAGCTATTCAGGAGCACTTGCCGGCAATCCATCCATCGAGGATAGTGTTGTCGAGCCTCAAGCACGAGGAGCCTTTTTTGAGCAGATTCAGAAAGAGAGTGATCTACAAGAGGTGATAACGCGGCTGACGGCAACACCGATTCGCACACGCCTATGGCGATTCATCCGCCGCCATGCCCGTAAGGTTAGGCTACTACGCTCTATCAAACGAATGATCTTAGGCGATAAACTCTAGATAATACCGAAATAAAGAGGTTTTTACTCCGGTATCATCAATTGCTAATTTCGGAATGCCCAAATAGTTACTCCGGAATGCCCTCCTGACAACTCTCTAATTAATCGTAGGACAAGCCACCATAGATCTAGTATTACTCTCGGGGCAGTCTGTCTGTCATTTCAGAGCAGGTGATATTTAGCTATGAGAGTCTGTTTGACCGATAATCTGTATCTTTGTGGACGAAACTTAACTGACAAGTTTATAGCCCTGATGAAGACGCCCTTTAAGGAATATCAAACTGCCGACTTTGCTCGTATCAATCAGGAGGTGCTCGCCCAGTGGGAGGAGGAGCAACTCTTCCGACGCTCGCTACAACAGCGCGAGGATGCCCCTAGATATACGTTTTACGAGGGGCCACCCTCCGCTAATGGCATGCCGGGTATACACCATGTCATCGCGCGCTCTATCAAGGACATCGTCTGTCGTTACAAGACAATGCGTGGCTATCGTGTAGACCGCCGTGCCGGGTGGGATACACACGGACTTCCCGTAGAGCTAGGGGTCGAGAAAAAACTTGGCATTACCAAGGACGCCATCGGTAGGACCATCTCCGTCGCTGAGTACAATCAGACCTGCCGTAAGGAGGTAATGCAATACACTGCCGAGTGGGAGTCGCTAACCAAGCAGATGGGATACTGGGTAGACATGGAGCATCCTTACGTGACCTATAAGAATAAGTACATCGAGACGCTCTGGTATCTGCTCAAAGAGCTATATAAAAAGGATCTACTGTACAAAGGACTATCGATACAACCTTACAGTCCGGCAGCAGGCACGGGACTGAGTTCTCACGAGCTTAACCAGCCGGGATGTTACCGAGATGTCAAAGATACAGTCTGTACAGCTCAGTTTCGTATCATAGATGCCCCAGACAAGCTGAGAGGGCGTGGAGATAGTTTCTTCTTAGCATGGACGACAACTCCATGGACCCTCCCATCTAATACGGCTCTCTGTGTGGGACCATCTATTGAATACACTGTAGTAGAGACTTTTAACCCCTACAGTGCGATGCCTATTACGGTGGTACTCGCCACAGCACTTCTAAATAATTACTTTGACAGTGAGTGCGAGGTTGATGAGCTCCCCGAGAGCTGGGATAAGGAAGTCTACAGTAAGGCTCCATGGCACAGGCTATCCACTTGCCAGGGTGGGGACCTAGTGGGGATACATTACGAGCAGCTGATCCCGTGGGTCAATCCAGGAGATGAGGCCTTCAGGGTGATCCCTGGAGACTATGTCAGCACAGAGGATGGTACAGGTATCGTACACATCGCGCCAACTTTCGGGGCTGATGATGACCGCGTGGCAAAAGCTGCCGGGATCCCCCCCCTTCTGATGATCGACAATAAGGGGCAGCGGCGTCCTATGGTCGACTTAAAGGGGCGCTTTTACAAGATCGAGGCGCTCGATCACCAGTTCCTTCATGACTCGGTCAACGTACCTCTCTATGATATCTACGCAGGGCGTTATGTAAAGAAGGAGTACGACCCTAACGATACTCCAGATAAAGAGACACTTGATGTGGAGATTTGCGTTATGCTCAAGCATGAAAACCGCGTCTTTAAGGTAGAGAAGCATACGCACAATTACCCACACTGCTGGCGTACTGACAAGCCTATCATTTACTATCCCCTAGATAGTTGGTTTATCCGCTCGACGGCTCGTCGTGAGGAGATGATAAGCCTTAATGAAACTATTGGATGGCACCCCACAGCGATCGGGCTGGGACGATTTGGCAAATGGTTAGAGAATCTACAAGACTGGAATCTATCTCGCAGCCGTTACTGGGGTACTCCCCTACCTATCTGGCGTACGGAGGATGGAGATGAGGAGATCTGTATCGGCTCTATCCAAGAGCTATACGAGGAGTGTGAGCGGTCTGTAAAAGCAGGTATCATGTCTGTCAATCCACTATCAGGATTTACGCCTGGAGACTACAGCGAGGAGAACTACGACAAGATAGATCTACACCGCCCTTATGTAGATGAGATCACTCTGGTGTCCAAGGATGGCAGGCGACCCATGCGTCGTGAGAGTGACCTAATAGACGTATGGTTTGACTCTGGAGCCATGCCTTTTGCTCAGGTGCACTATCCATTCGAGCATCGAGAGGAGGTAGAGCGTAGAGAGATATTCCCAGCAGACTTCATCGCTGAGGGTGTAGACCAGACACGTGGCTGGTTCTTTACGTTGCATGCTATCTCTGTAATGACTCAAAATAGTATTGCCTTTAGGAATGTACTCGTAAATGGTCTCGTCCTGGACAAGGATGGGAATAAGATGAGTAAGCGCCTAGGCAATGCCGTAGACCCCTTTGGAGTTATCCAGCAATACGGCTCAGATCCACTACGTTGGTATATGATAACCAATGCCAATCCGTGGGAGAATATTCGATTTGACACAAAGGGTGTAGAGGAGGTCAGTCGCAAATACTTTGGGACACTCTACAATACCTACCAATTTTTCGCACTTTATGGTAATCTGGATGGCTTTGACTCATCTCTAGACCCCATACCCTATGCAGAGCGCCCTGAGATCGATCGGTGGATAATCTCACGACTTAACTCCCTTATCAAGGAAGTAGACCGCAAGTTCTCAGACTACGACCTGACACCTGCCGGGCGCGCTATCGAAAGTTTCGTCACGGAGCATTTGAGTAATTGGTACGTACGTCTCTCGCGTAAACGTTTCTGGGCGGGATCCATGACCAAAGATAAGCTCGGTGCATACCAGACACTCTACCGGTGTCTCTCTGTAGTCGCTCAGCTTATGGCCCCGATAGCTCCGTTTTATGCCGATCGTCTTTACAGAGACCTACACGAGGATACTTGCTCAGTGCACTTATCAACTTACCCCGTCGCAGAGGAGGAACTTATAGATCTCGATCTAGAGCGCAGCATGGAGCTAGCTCAAATCTACTCAACGCTTGTACTATCGCTCCGCCGTAAGGTAAATATCAAGGTACGACAACCGCTCGGAGCTATCATGCTACCAGTCAATAATGCAGCAGATAAGGATCACATAGAGCAGGTGCACGACTTACTCCTCAGCGAAGTTAACGTTAAGGAAATCCGTTTTGTAGACCCTTCGGATTCTATTTGGGTACGTACTGTCAAGCCCGACTTCAAAGCCCTGGGCCCAAAAGTAGGCAAGCAAATGAAAGCCCTTGCGACACAAATCAGCCAGCTAACACCAGCTCAGATCAGTGAGCTGGAGCAATCTGGCGAGATCACCCTAACTGTCGGCGATCAATCGATAGTGGTTTCTCTAGAGGATGTGCAAATTATTGCTCAAGATATACCTGGGTGGACTGTAGCTAATGAGGGTAGTCATACAGTAGCTCTAGACATCACGCTCACCCCTGAGCTAATAGCCGAAGGCACTGCACGAGAGTTCGTCAACCGCATACAAAACCTCCGCAAGCAGTTAGGCTATGAAGTCAACGACCATATAGAGCTATTAGTAATGGCTCCCGAAGAAATCACGCGTGCACTACGCACCCACCAAGAGTATATCCAGACACAAGTACAGGCAGATACTGTTGACTACCCAGATCTACTCAGCGATGCTGAGGAGATTGACTTGGATGGAGCTATAATTGCGGTGCAAATCAGTAAACAATAATCTGCACATCATTATAGACTCTAAA
The DNA here is from genome assembly GCA_963543315.1 of uncultured Porphyromonas sp. GTDB lineage: Bacteria > Bacteroidota > Bacteroidia > Bacteroidales > Porphyromonadaceae > Porphyromonas. Next base: position 47,657 of record CAUUAW010000007.1, on the reverse strand, counting down.
GATAACTCCCGAACAATCATTCCTATCCCCATCACATATACTAAGACATTTATAAATCATGGAAGAGAGCAACAAAAAACGATACAACGCCGAGGAGCTTGAGGAATTTCGTATCCTCATTGAGAAGAAGATAGCTCAGGCCCGTGAAGATATTGAAATGCTACGCTCCGATAACGCCAATGACATTAGTGACACAACTCCTACATATAAAGACCTTGACGAGGGTGCTGTAACGCAAGCTCGTATAGAAAACGACGCCCAGGCGCAACGCTTGCAAGACTTTATCGAGAAGCTTGAGGGTGCTCTCCTCCGCATAAAAAATGGGACCTATGGCATCTGCTCCGTAACTGGTAAACTAATCCCCAAAGAGCGTCTACGGGCTGTACCTCATACGACAAAAAGTATAGAAGCAAAGCTGAATCGCAATAAAAATATATAGTGAGACCCTACATACGTCCCAATCATCCTTGCGGTTAAATTACGCTCAAGCCCCACATAACAACCATTAAAGAGAGGATTGGATACCGGAGTATAAGCAAGGTGCATACATCACTCTTTAGAGTTACTTCGTAGGGTAAGCTATTTCCTATCCGGTGGCATTACCGCCTAATATAGAGATATACCATATTTATGACTCCAACTAATAACCGTCGTTGGCTTGTTGCTTCTCTTGTAGTGCTCCTACTCATCATTGACCAAACTGTTAAAGTATGGGTCAAGACACACATGTACATTGGTCAGGAGTACTATATACTTGACTGGTTTCGCATATACTTCGTAGAGAATAGGGGCATGGCCTATGGAGTCGAGTTGGGGAGCAAACTATTGCTAACCTTCTTTCGCATCATAGCTATGGGGGCATTGGGGGTCTGGCTATATCGCTTCGTCCGTCAGGTACGGCATTACTCCATGGGGTTTTGTTGTATTGTCGCACTAATCTTAGCAGGAGGCATTGGCAATCTCATCGACTCACTATTTTATGGACAGCTCTTTACCTCTTCGGTAGGACAGGTAGCTCAGTTCGTTCCTACGGCAGTGTCTGGAGCAGGATATGCGCCATGGTTTGAGGGGCAAGTAGTCGACATGCTCTACTTCCCTATTTTCTCTACCATCTTACCCGATTGGGTACCCATTTGGGGTGGTGAGCCATACACATTCTTCAGTCCCATCTTCAACATTGCGGACAGCTGTATTTCTATAGGCGTCCTCGCCTTGATCTTTTGTTACCCTCGTACGATGACTCGAGCTCTGGATCGTTTATGGCTCTATTTGCGAGGCAAGCATTGTAGGAGAGCTGGAGCGCAGAAATAGCTTTTTAGGGAGGGAAGCAATATCATGGGGGCTCCTATCACTCGCTCATCTCTAGTCAAACTCGGGCTTGTCTTTCTGCTCTTCGCACTACTCGGGGGAGGGTGTCGCAAACAGTCGTGGCATCGCATATCCAATAGCGAGCTAGAGAAGCTACTCGCAGAGCTGTACATAGCCCGAGGCGTAGGGCAAAGCCTTTATCTCACATCCGAGCAACAGGATTCTCTCTATAGCTCCATCCTTCAAACTCACAAACTTACCCAAGAAGACCTTGATAGTACGATATACTATCTATCATCCTCCAAGGCTAAAGTCCTACTAAAGATTATTGATCGGTCCAAAGCTAGCGTACAGCGAGAGTTAGATCTTTTAGAACGTGCGGCTGAGGAGGGATACGACATAGGGAAGATAAAATCCGAGCAAAAGGACTTTTACATGCCACTCTCAGATTCTATCTCTTGTAGCGTCACGATACTGTCTCCCTATCCCATCCAAATTAATCGGAGTAAAAGCTACTACCAGTGGCAAGTAGCACTCTCTGACATACCCAATCATCCTGAGACAATCTGGCAAGTAGAGATAGAAGGGCTCGTCTGTGGTACTGTATTACCAGCGCAATATCAGATGCCAATGATAACTATCTCCAAGCAACTGAATGGTAATCCCCCACCCCTTGCCATGCAGAGCGTCACCAGACGACTCCCGATAGGAGGAACTTTCAAATTATCTCTGGGGGAGAAGGGGGCGACTGGCTCGGAGGGCTCTATAGATTTCCCCCTACTCTTCACCCCTACAGATACGGTAACCGTATCTGTTTACTGCTTGCCAACAGACTACTTGGATAGCCAATCTCTATACTTTAAGCTGCAAGACCTTCGCATTGTTGCTCACTAATTCTAAGGTAATTTATACTCTACCCCTCATCATATTACCTGATGTCACAGCAGATTATCATACACATAGGGGAGCGGATAGCGCTGCGTGAGTTGCAATACAGGGGGCAAATCTTACACTCCGTACTCGTCACCTACGACGGACCAGAGCGAGGACTCGAGATCTCTCCATGGTCACAAGATGAGCCTCCACACACACTATACTACTCAGGTTCGTGGCAATTGAACGCCGACCCTCACCAGCCTCTACTCATCAAGGTGCCCGTGATCAGAGACCAATCCTCTCTCTAGCCACATCCCTTTACGGAGATATTGGCAAACGGCTCCGTAATAAGAAGATATTTATTACGGAGTCGCGGATGTGTGATTAGCTAATAATTGACGGAGTATCCCGGGATACTTGATCGGTCTTTACGGGATAAAAAAACTTTTCATCCTACTGCTACTCTCTGACTATTCCGATATAAATGCATATCAAGTGTTTGATGCTTCCAGCAGATTTAGTCAAACGCAGTCCCATCTCTCCAGTCTCCCTCACCCTCTTGATGTAAAAATGCTACCTTTGTAAGCAAATACATAATGTTTAAAGAGATCTACAATGAACCGCATTAAGCGCATTGGCGTACTGACATCTGGGGGGGATGCTCCCGGGATGAACGCAGCTATACGGGCTGTCGCTAGAGCCTCTCTCTACCATGGCATATCCGTCTGCGGTATTATCAAGGGTTATACAGGACTCATTGAGAATAATATCGTCGAGCTGACCGTTGAGAACGTGAGTAACATCATACAGCGTGGTGGCACCATCCTCAAGACAGCTCGTAGCCACGAGTTCGAAACCCCCGAGGGGCGTGCGCTAGCTTATCAAGTCATATGCGAAAACGAGATAGATGCTCTCGTAGTCATTGGCGGCGATGGTTCACTCACGGGGGCTCGTTTTCTAGCTAACGAGCATAATCTACCCATCGTTGGTATCCCCGCTACCATAGACAATGACCTCGCAGGTACCGACCTAACCATCGGCTATACGACTGCTCTGAATACTATTATGGATGCTGTCGATAAACTTCGAGATACAGCTTCTAGTCACGAGCGGATTTTCTTTGTCGAGGTTATGGGGCGCGAATCAGGCTTATTAGCTCTCAATGGAGCTATTGCTACGGGTTCTGAAGGCGCTCTTATACCAGAAGACCCCACAAGTATAGAGTCTCTCAAGAATATGATCGAGAGTGGTTTTCGCAAGACTAAGAGTAGCAGTATCATCCTTGTCACTGAGAGTGGAGAGCGTGAGGGTCAAACGCTTTTTATTGCCGACGACTTTAAGCGTCGTTATCCCAAGTTTGACATCCGTGTCACCATCTTAGGACATTTGCAGAGAGGAGGCATCCCATGCGCTACTGACCGCATCATGGGCAGTCGTATGGGAGCGGCTGCCGTTCAGGCTCTACTTGATGAGCAGCGGAATGTGATGATAGGATACGATAATGACGAGATTGTCTATGTGCCTTTTGTCAAGGCTATAAAAAAGCAGAAGCATATAGACCCGGACCTTATCGACTTGCTACATATGCTCTCTATATAAATTATCATACCCTTATCGTAAGCACGCCCCCTTGTCCACACTATTACCTCTATTACACAGCTGGTATCGTGACAACCACCGTAAGTTACCCTGGCGAGAGATACACGACCCTTACCTGATCTGGCTCAGTGAGGTTATCCTACAGCAGACGAGGATAGATCAAGGGACTAGCTATTATCTACGCTTTGTCTCACACTACCCTACCGTCTTAGACTTAGCGGCAGCACCCCTGGACAAGATTCTTAAACTGTGGGAGGGCTTAGGATATTACAGCCGTGCCCGTAATCTACATCGGGCGGCCCGTATCATTGCCGAGGATCTAGGAGGGATCTTTCCGACGGACTACAACGCCATAAGATCCCTTCCGGGCATTGGAGACTACACGGCTGGGGCTATACTCTCCTTCGCCTATGATCAGCCATACCCGGCAGTCGACGGCAATGTATTACGAGTACTGAGTCGTCTATATGCTTCTGAAGAGCCCATAGATACAACTCAAGGGAAGAAGTTTTATACCGCTCTAGCCAAACAGCTAGTCGGACAAGCGACACATCCAGGATTGCACAACCAAGCGATAATCGAGCTAGGAGCTCTCATCTGCACCCCCCAGCTATGCAACTGTGCTCTATGCCCAATAAAAACAGAGTGTCCCTCGGCTTACAATCCTATACGGGCACAGCTACCCCGTAAAGTCCTCAGGCTATCTGTCAGGCCGAGACACATTGGCTACCTCTTTGTACTACTCAAAGAGCCGGGGCTTGGGGTATGGCAGACACTCCTCTACCAGCGTCCTACTGGAGATATCTGGGCTGGTCTATATCAGCCCATACTGCTTTACGACATACCCGAGGAGCCTCAAGCAGAGCTGCTCCTACAGCCTTTACCAGCACCACCGACAGGACTTACAGGATCTATGATGTACCCCATCGGGCGTTACAAACATAGGCTCACGCACAGACAGTTATATATAGATTGCTACTACATCATGGTGGATAAGGTCTCTGAAGCTGCGGAGCTACTCACCACAAGTAGACGAGTGTCACTACACGATGAAGGCACATGGGTAGCACTTCCCATCGTCCTCAAAAAGGCTCTCCAACAGCTCGCCCGACAGATTCACGAGGCGTAATCTCGTTCTTACTTGGCAAAGCCCTCTCTAAAAGATCGGGAATAACCCTCCAATTGCTGATTAACAATTAGGGAATAAAGGGTTCTACCATTCCGTGATCGTCATTTGCTTATTCCCTAATTGGCGATCTATTACGTTTCAATTATCGATCTGCTATTACGGGATTATTCGTAGTTTACACTCTAATTATCAAAGCTTTTATACTGGAGCAAATGAGTATCCTTGCCAGTACTGTATACGTTGAGTAAGTCTCTGCTATAGCACGATGAGTTAGATCTTTTTCTTTCGTACATTTGTACCGTACGTTATAGGTCTGGGAGATCTCCAGCTACCACTCTTACAGCCATTTTGTTTTTGCATTATTCATTTTAAATTCCGCCCATGCTACTCTCCACTGAGACCTTTCTGATTATCGGGGCCATCGTCATATTTGTAGCAATCCTACTCGGTAAAGTGGGGGCTAAGTTTGGGATACCGGGTCTACTACTCTTCTTGCTAACGGGGATGCTCTTTGGTGTCGATGGGATAGGTATACAGTTCAATAATATGAGGGGCGTACAGTCCATAGGTATTGTTGCCCTATCGATCATCCTCTTTTCTGGAGGTATGGGCACAAAGCTCCCACAGATACGCCCCATCATCAAGGAGGGTATTGCTTTGAGTACTGTCGGAGTAGTGCTCACAACACTCTTTACGGGGATGCTAATCTTTGGCGTGACTCACTATCTATTTACCTCCCTTTCCTTCTCTCTACCTCTAGCAATACTGCTAGCTGCAACGATGTCTAGTACAGACTCAGCTTCAGTTTTTGCTATCCTCCGCTCTCAACGGGTGCATTTGAAGGAAAATTTGAAACCCCTCCTAGAGTTGGAAAGTGGTAGTAACGACCCAATGGCCTACATGATCACGATCGCATTGATTGAATTTGCCATAGGTGGGGCTACGTCTCTATGGGGCGTAGCATGGCACCTCGTGATGCAATTTCTCTTTGGTATCATTGGGGGATTTTTCTTTGGGTGGCTAAGCGTAAAGATGCTCAATAACCTGAATACGCAAAATGAGGTTCTCTACCCGATCGCTCTACTATGCTTTGTAATGATCGCCTATGTGAGTACCTGGTATATCGGAGGCAATGGCTATCTAGCAGTCTATATAGCTGGGATCTATTTGGGTAATAGCAAGATCACAGCGCGTAGGTCAGTGTATTCCTTTTTCGATGGCATCACATGGCTAGTCCAGATCATCCTATTTATCATGCTAGGGCTACTGGTTAACCCAAGCGACATGCCCCCCGTATTACTACCTACACTACTCATAGCTGTCTTGATGATGTTTGTTGCTCGTCCGCTGGCTTGCTTCTTGACTCTACTCCCACTTCGCAAACTTTCGTTCAAGGCCCGACTCTTTACCTCTTGGGTCGGGTTGCGGGGAGCTGCACCTATCCTATTTGCGACCTACCCGGTAATGGCAGAGGTCCCCAACTCTGGACATATATTCACTATCGTCTTTGTCATTACATTAGTATCTCTCATCTGTCAAGGTATGACAATTACACCTGTGGCTCGTATACTGCATCTTGCCGAGCCGGCTCCTCCCGAAGGCTATTTCATGGGTGTTGAGATCCCTGAAGAGACAAACACAAGTATGGAGGAGCGTATTGTACTCGAAGATATGCTAACTGAAGGGCATCTGCTAAAAGACTTAAAGCTAAAATCTGACGAATTGGTGATCCTTGTCCGGCGCAACGATCGCTACATAATACCCAAGGGTGGTCTACACCTACACCCAAAAGACATCCTACTAATCGTCTCTGAGCGGCAAGAGCTCATGGCTCCAGAAGTAACCGAGCATACAAACGACAGACTCCTAGACCGTCTGAAAAAGCTCTTCAGATAGATCATCGATCACTAAAAGGGCTCAAGCCAGATATCCATTCCATCCATTTTGCATTCCCAGATCTTATACAAACCGATATAGATGCTGTTATCCATCAACAGTATCTACATCTATAAGTGGGACTGATCATAACAAAAGTAGGTCGGACAACAAATGTTCCCCGACCTACTTAACGCATCCAGTATATTTCCGTTCAGACGAAAATATAAAATGAGGCTTCTATCTGCATTTTTTACTTGTTGTAACGCTCTCTAAGCACACGGATCATATCTTCACTCATCGTGTCGAGATCATACTTGGGAGCCCAGTCCCACTCACGACGAGCACAGCTATCGTCCAACGAGTTAGGCCAAGACTCTGCAATAGCTTGACGTAGCGGGTCGACATCATAGGTCATCTCAAAGCTCGGGATAAGCCGTTTTACAGCAGCAGCTATCTGACTTGGCTCAAAGCTCATTGAGGCTATATTAAATGAGTTGCGGTGTACTAGCCTTGTAGGATCTGCCTCCATCAGTTTAACCATGGCGCAAAGAGCATCTGGCATATACATCATATCCATATAGGTACCCTCCTTGATCGGACAAACAAACTTGCCCTTTTGGACTGCTGCGTAGTAGATCTCGACTGCATAATCTGTAGTACCACCTCCAGGAAGTGTTACATTAGAAATTAGTCCAGGAAATCGTACAGAGCGGGTGTCCACACCAAATCGCTTGTAATAGTAATCGCTGAGCAACTCTCCCGAGACCTTGGTAACCCCATACATAGTCTTCGGTCGTTGGATTGTGTCCTGAGGAGTTTTATCCTTGGGTGTCTCATCTCCAAAAGCCCCTATAGAGCTAGGCGTAAAAACGGCGCACCCCTTTTCCCGCGCTATCTCGAGTACATTAAAGAGACCACCTAGACCTATATGCCACGCTAACTGAGGTTTTGCCTCTGCAGTAGCACTTAGCAGTGCAGCTAGATTATATATCGTATCGATCTTGTACTTATCAACGATAGACGCTATCTGCGCGGAGTCAGTAATATCGGCTAATTCGGAGGGACCACTCTCGAGGAGGTCCCCCTTTGGAGGCATTGCCGCAATGTAACCTGCCACGACTGAGCCACTCTGATACTCACGACGTAGTTTCATAGTCAGCTCGGAGCCTATCTGACCGGTCGAGCCAATGATCAATATATTCTTCATGACTTTATATAGTTGAGCTTTTTGTCGTACAAAGATAGGGAAAAAGGGTATGAAGGAGGCTCTTACCAGAAAGAGTAAACCCTACGAACATGATATATCCTCGCCACACTTGCGCTTAATCCGCTTAAAAAGATGAATAGATAATGTAAGCAAGACGACGAATAGTATCGTGTAGCCTATGATATGACTATACTCACTAGCTCTAGCGACTACCTGTTCCTTTGTTTCAATCCCTGGGACACGAGAGAGTAACAAACCGATGATCGACAAGACTCCATTCCAAACACCAGCACCTAAAGCCGTATACCCAACAAATGGGATTAAGGGCATTCGAGCCAGCCCTGCGGGAATGGAAATTAGTTGTCTAATACCAGGCACCAAGCGCCCTACGAATGTAGAGATACGCCCCTTGCGAATAAAGTATTCATTTGCCTTGTCTAACTTCTCCGGAGTAAGCAAGAGCATATGCCCCCACCGACTACTTGCAAAACTGTAGACAATAGGACGCCCCAGCCACATAGCTAAGTAGTAGTTGACGAGAGCCCCAACGACTGCTCCAGACGAAGCGAAAAATAAAACGCCCGTTACACTCATACTCCCCTCCGTCACAGCGAGAAATGCCGCTGGAGGGACGACGACTTCACTGGGGAATGGTATAAATGAACTCTCTATGACCATCAAAAGAAAGATAGTCCAATAGTTCAAATGCTCAAAGAACCACAGCGTCACTTCTTCTACCATAGATCTTTAAGACACCTCCTAGCGACGATCTTTGAGAGACACTGTGCGATTAAAAATAAGAGCATTCGCACGACTGTCCGGATCCACTGTGAAGTAGCCTACACGCTGGAACTGTAAGTGATCCCCAGGCTTAGCATCCTGTAGGCACTCCTCCACATAAGCGCGCTGCACAACGAGGGAGTTAGGGTTCAAATGCTCTCCTAGCTCCTCTGCGGGGATACCTGATGGATCCTCCTCTAGGAAGAGACGATCATATAGACGTACCTCAGCATCCAGGGCATAGTCTGTAGACACCCAGTGTATTGTCGCCTTAACCTTGCGGTTGCAATCCTCCATTCCTGTCTTGCTATCCGGATATACCTCTGCGAGGACAGCAGTTAGATTACCTCTATCGTCCTTTTTGCAACCAGTACACTTTATGATGTAACCACCGCGCAGGCGAACATCTAGACCGCCAGGAGTCAATCTGTAGTACTTCTTAGGAGCGTCTTCCATAAAGTCACTCCGATCTATCCAGAGTTCACGTGTCAGATGTTGTATATGAGTACCCTCTAAAAGATCCTCTGGGTTATTAACCATCTCTAGAGCTTCCTCATGACCTTCAGGCAGATTGGTCAAGATCAGTTTGACGGGATCCAAGACTGCCGACACACGGGAAGCATGCTTGTTCAGATCATTTCGTACCGCATGCTCTAAGAGAGATAGATCTATCGTAGCCTCATAGCGAGTATATCCGATCTTGCTCACGAAGTCTCGTATGGACTGTGGTGTGTAACCTCTACGACGCAAGCCACAAAGCGTTGGCATACGAGGGTCATCCCATCCGGAGACTAGCCCCTGCTCCACGAGACTAAGTAGCTTACGCTTGCTCATCATCGTATAGGTTAGATTCAGCCGATTGAATTCAAACTGGTAAGGTCTATAAGTTGTCCCCTCGGGCTTCAAAAGCTCTACAAAATAATTGTATAAAGGTCTATGCTGCACAAACTCAAGTGTACAGATAGAGTGTGTCACACCCTCGAAGTAGTCACTCTGCCCGTGGGCAAAGTCGTACATAGGATAGACCTGCCACTCCGTACCGGTACGATGGTGCGGACGCTTGATAATGCGGTAGATAATCGGGTCGCGAAAGTGCATATCATCCGATGCCATATCGATTTTTGCACGTAGTGTCATCGCACCCTCTGGGATTTTACCCTCATTCATCTGATGGAAGAGATCCAAGCTCTCCTCTGTAGGTCTGTCGCGGTATGGACTAGGTATACCTGGAGTCGTAGGGGTCCCCTTCTGCCGTGCAATCTCCTCAGCACTTTGCTCATCGACGTAAGCGTGCCCCGACATGATCAGGCGCTCTGCAAAAGCATAAAGCTGAGGGAAATAGTCAGACGCATAGCACTCCTTACCCCACTCAAAGCCCAGCCAGTGTATATCTTCTCGTATTGCATCTACGTACTCTACGTCCTCCTTAATAGGATTCGTATCGTCAAAGCGCAGATTACACACTCCCCCATACTTCTGAGCAATGCCAAAGTCTATACAGATAGCCTTGGCATGCCCTATATGCAGATACCCATTAGGCTCCGGAGGGAAACGAGTCTGCACACGTCCGTCATACTTGCCACTCTGGATGTCTGCTACGACGACCTGCTCTATAAAGTTCAGTCCTGTACTCTCCGCAGTCTCATTAGAGCCTTCTGCGATGGGGATGTTATTCATTGTGTCCATACCGTATGTATATATCTAGCTACAAAGATAGGTAAAAAAGTAGACCCTTATCTAGCAAGACCTACAGACTAACGGCGAAACTTAATCACTGTGTGCAGGTTTGCTCAGTAAGGCATTCCCTAATAATTTGAAAAATATTATCGGAATAAACAACCTTTTACTCCGGGATACCTAAGCATTTATTAGCGAATAATAGATTGGGTATTCCGGGATGCTCGATCGACTATCTCGGAGTAAATTTACCCCTTCTTGAGACACGCACCGACATCGCGGCGGTTAAGCAAATACTGACCTCCCTCTAGGATCTCTCGAAGCTATAGGTTTAGAGATCGTTGCCCTACGGAGCAACTCTCAATGGAGACTCCACCTATCTCACATCCCTAGATAGCAGGTAGACTCATACCCGTGATACGTCGATAGAGATCTAAAGCATAGGGGTCCGTCATGCCTGCTATATAGTCGAGCGTGCTCTGCAATTTACCATAAGTAGTTTGCTCACGTAGATTATATTGGCTGCTCACTAGTGATAGGAGCGTACGGCTGTATGCATCATCCGGGTGCAAGAGCGAGCGCATCAATTTGTCAATTAACTCAGCAAAGATCCGATGCCCGGCGAGCTCCACGTCTATCACAGCTCGAGCGGTATAGATCTCACTTTGAGCTACGGCACTGTTAGCCCGATAAGCTGCATATAAACCCTGAGACATCCTACTCACTAAAGTTCCCTTAAAGGCACCTCGCAAGATCTCCCCCTCGTGCTCTATAAACACCTCTGCACACGCCTCCACGAGGATATTGATTGCCTTAGCTCTAAGATAAGCTATCCTCTCGTTTCGGTCTCCTATACTCTCCATCGTAGCGAGGATACACTCCTGCTTGTCTGATGAGAAGTAGCGCGAGAGTAGATCCACCGTACGCTCGTAGCTTAGGATACGTAATTTGTAAGCATCCTCTACATCCATCACCTGATAGCATATGTCGTCTGCAGCCTCTACAAGATAGACTAACGGATGGCGTACATAGTAACCAAGGGTATTGTCTACAGGCCGGATGCCTAGATAATTTGCCACATCGAGATAGGTCTCTTGCTCCGACTGGAAGTAGCCAAACTTACCACTCTCAAGAGCCCTCTGGGAGGACCATGGATATTTTACGATAGCTGCCAGGGTCGTGTAGGTAAGAGCAAAGCCACCCGGGCGTCTACCCTCGAATTGGTGAGTTAGTAATCGGAAGCCGTTTGCGTTACCCTCAAAGTAGGCAAAGTCTTCCCACGAGCGCCCCTCGGCGACTACAGCATCGTGCCACTGCGTACCTGCACCCTCGGTAAAGTAAGCCCGGATAGCACGCTCACCGCTATGACCAAAAGGCGGGTTGCCCATATCATGAGCCAGACAGGCAGCTGAGACCACGGTAGCAATACTTCCGCGATGCGGGGTATCCTGATTACCAGTCAGGCGCTGCGCTATATAGTTCCCAAGACTACGCCCCACACAGCTCACCTCTAGGCTATGCGTAAGACGATTATGTACGAAAATACTCTTGGGGAGGGGGAAGATCTGCGCCTTGTTTTGCAATCGCCGAAAGGGAGCAGAGAAGATCAACCGATCATAATCTCGATCAAACTCCGAGCGCATCTCCATCTCGCCACCTGCCGGACCCGACGTCTCAGATGCTGGAGATCCAAAGCGTCTGTTAGAGATCAGACGATCCCAATTCATCACTTCTACTGACATCTTTCTTATTTATTCTCTTAGGTCTTTTGTGAAAAGAGTGTCCTAAAGGCGTGATCTACCCGGTCACACGGCACGATCTCTATACCATAATCCTGTCTCCTCAAATTCTTTGCATTAGCTCTTGGTATTAAGATTCGCGTGAAGCCCAGACGGCAGGCTTCTGCTATACGTTTCTCTATACGACTCACAGCTCGTATCTCACCAGCCAGTCCGACCTCACCAGTCATGCAAGTCTTCGAGGGGACCGCTATCTCCAGATTGGAGGAGAGGACTGCACAGAGTACTGCCAAATCGACTGCTGTATCACAAATCCTGATCCCTCCAGTAATATTTAGAAAGACATCCTTTTGTACAAGCTTAAAGCCCGCACGTTTCTCCAAGACAGCTAACAACATATTGAGCCGCCGTATGTCAAATCCAGTTGTAGAGTGCTGCGGATTATTGTAGATTGCCGAGCTGACCAATGCTTGCGTCTCGATCATTATGGGGCGGATACCCTCTAGGGCGCAAGCTACTACTACGCCACTGAGTCCCTCCGTATTGCCTGATATTAGGTGTTCCGAGGGATTAGTCACAGCTATCAGTCCGGAGTTATCCATCTCATAGATGCCGAGGTCATCCGTAGAGCCAAAGCGATTCTTTAAGCTACGCAAGATACGGTATAGATGTTGCTTATCTCCCTCAAATTGCAAGACGGTGTCGACCATATGCTCCAGGATCTTAGGTCCAGCTATGGAGCCTTCCTTATTAATATGTCCGATTACAATCACGGGGATATTGCTACTCTTAGCAAACTCCAGCAGGATGCTTGCACACTCTTTGATCTGGCTAATGGAGCCCGGTGAGGAGTCTGAGCGTGAGGTTGTAACGGTCTGAATGCTGTCTATCACCAATAAGTGTGGCTGTATCTGCAAGGCCTGCAGGAGGATTTCATCCAGGTCCGTGTCGCAGTAGACCAAGCACTGCTCTGAATGGATGCCAATGCGGTCTGCTCTCAACTTCAACTGCTGCGGGCTCTCCTCTCCAGAGACATAGAGCGTCCGTAGCTCCGGGCAGCGCAGTACTGTTTGGAAAATCAGAGTCGACTTACCGATCCCTGGCTCTCCTCCTAATAACGTAAAGGATCCCAGTACTAATCCTCCACCCAGTAGACGGTTGAGCTCCTCGTCATGCAGGTCCTCTCGACAAGTATCGCTACCACATACTTGCCCGATCGATTGCACCTCGGATCGAGAAAGAGAATGCCAAGGCGTATTCTCATGAATTCGTCCCAACTTACTCCGGATGTCTTGTGCAGGGGTCATTCGCCCCGTGTGGGATACCGGAGAAGTGATCTCCTCCTCGATCGTATTCCACTCTTGGCACTCGCGGCACTGTCCCTGCCAGCGACTGTAAGTAGCCCCGCAAGCAGTACACTTGTAGATAGTCCTAGCCCTCGCCATCGTCTATACATATTCTAGAGGACATTACTCGCCAAGTCGAGAAACCCCTCTACCCAACTCTCCTCTCTGGATAGTCATATCCCCTTTGAGCCATCTGTCCATATCATATTGTTGCTTTTGTGCTAAGTAGATTTCTCGCATTAAGTGGAAAGTAGCACCTTTTTCTCCGCAAAAATACTCAAAACATCATAGATAGCCGATACGATAATCCAAGTAAGATCAGATAGCCCTGCAGTAAACGAGGTGAGCGCTGCGAGGCGGAGGAGTAGTCAGCGTTTGCTCTGAAATTTGTAGCTTTGTACCAGCAGTCTTGATCGGATCATTTACATACGATGTGTAAATAGGGTCTTCGTAATCCCCCTCTCAGTATACAACATCCTATATATGTACGACAAATACACTTATCATCCCTACCGCCACCTCACGGGTGCTGGAGTAGCTCTGATCACGCCATTTTTGGATAATGGACAGATAGACTCTAGGTCGCTCAGCCACCTTACCGATTATGTAGTATCTGGAGGGTGTGACTTCGTTGTCCTCTTAGGGACTACCGGAGAGTCTCCTACGGTATGTGACTCCGAGCGATTACTTCTCGTAGATGTTGTACGCCGGGTCATTGATGGGCGTTGCCCGCTAGTCATGGGTGTGGGGAGTAATAATACGCAGGAGCTCTGCCAGCGGATGAGCGATCCAATATATGACAATGTCGATGCTATACTCTCAGTCGTACCCTATTATAATAAGCCAACGCAAGAAGGGTTGTATCTACACTTCATGGCTGTCTCCGGTGCCAGTAAAAAGCCGATCATACTATACAACATACCCTCACGCACGGGGTGTGATTTGTTACCAGACACTATAGCTCGCCTACAACGAGACTCGGCAAATATTATCGGCATTAAGGAAGCTTCTGGGCAGGTGGATCGTATTCGAGAGATCCGTCGACTGTGCCGCCCCGAGCTGCTCATATTCTCAGGGGACGACCATCTGACCAAAGAGATTATCTGCGCTGGAGGCGATGGTGTCATCTCAGTTATTGCAAATGCTTATCCTCGCGCTTTGCAAACATTAGTCTCGTACTTGATCACTGAGCAGATACAACAAGCAGATGATCTGGATGCTGTATTTGCGGAGATATATGGTCTACTTTTCAAAGAGGGCAACCCCGTTGGTATCAAAAGTCTCCTACATAAGATCAAACTAATAGAGAACAATACCGTGCGACTACCGTTATGCCACGCGACCAAACAACTCTCAGCTCAACTCCTCTCTGCACACCAAGCAGTACAGAACAAGCTGGAGCGATTAGGCGTGCAACCTTGATCCTTTTACCTTCATGATACTTCGCTCTCTTAGCGTTATCAACTTTAAGAATGTAGCTACAGCAAACTGTTTCTTTGCCCCCAAGCTAAACTGTTTCTTCGGGGGGAATGGAATGGGTAAGACAAACCTCCTCGATGCGATACACTATCTCTCTGTAGTACGAGGGCATCTAGGCACTACAGATCACTACGCTATACGTAGTGGTGCCCAAGCTGCTATCATCCAGGGAGAGTACCTATGGGATGATGGGCAGGAGGACAAGATAAGCCTACGCATATCCATTGAACGCAACAAGCAGCTCTCTCGCAATGGACACCCCTACAAACGTCACAGCGATCACATAGGCCGCTATCCTCTAGTTATTATATCTCCCCATGACCAACGGCTCATACGTGGGGGAAGTGAGGAGCGTAGGCGATCGGTAGATCGTATCTTGTCTCAACAAGATGCAGTCTATCTGGCTAACCTGATTAGCTACAATAGATCTCTTGATCAGCGCAACAACATGCTCCGCAACCAGATCCATGAGCCAGCCTTGATGGATATACTTGAGGAGACATTAGCAACAACAAGTCTGATCATTAGCGCTATGAGACGAGATTATGTAGAAGAGCTTATACCAAGCTTTGATCAAATCTACAAGCATCTATCGGCAGACATAGAGCGGGCATCTCTGTCATTTAGAACTGGCAGTGCAGACACCATTGAGGAGCAATTAGCTAATCTCCGAGGAAGTCGCATCAAAGACTATGAGTACGGCTATACCTCCACTGGTTGCCATCGCGATGACTTTGAAATGCTACTCGGAGAAAACCTGATGCGCAAGGTCGGATCTGAGGGACAAAACAAGACTTATCTCATTGCTTATAAGCTGTCCGAGTATCGTTATCTACAAGAGCATCTAACCAATCATACGGCACCACTACTCCTCCTAGACGATCTCTTTGATAAGCTGGACTGCGATCGAGTAGAGCGTATCATAGAACTTGTGTCTACTGAGACTTTCGGTCAGATATTTATCACTGATACCAATCGTAAGTATCTTGACGAAATTATTGCTTCCAAACAGGTTCCCTATCACTTATTCCAGATACACAAGGGAATACCCACAGACGTTACACACGGGTAATGAGAATCATTAGTCTTTTGTCAAGGAAAGATCTTTACCAGAATATCCTCTTGAAATAATTTGCTCCTCAACTTTAATTGTGTATCTTTGTAGGACAATCATCAGAGAATACAGTTGGGATCTCTATCTAAGTCTTCCCTGCGCACTTATACATCGGTATATCTATAAGCTCTGGTTGTGTCCCCCCATAATACAGCATATAATCCCAAAAACAATTAAATAGTAAGATGAAAAAGCACAACTTTTACGCAGGTCCCTCGGTTCTTAACCGTGGTGTGATCGAAAATACTGCCAATGCAGTGCTCAACTTTGCTAACATGGATCTCTCTCTCCTTGAGATCTCTCACCGCAGCAAGCAGTTTCAAGCTGTAATGGACGATGCTGTAGCAACTTTCAAGGAGCTACTAGATATCCCTGAGGGATACGAGGTCCTCTTCCTTGGTGGTGGTGCTAGCCTTCAGTTCTACATGGCCCCCCTAAACCTTATGGGCAAGAAGGCCGCTTATCTCAACACAGGCACGTGGTCTACTAATGCTATCAAGCAAGCTGGTTACGTAGACAAAGTCTTTGGTACCAAGACTATTGTTGTTGCTTCTTCAGAGGACAAGAACTTTACCTACATCCCTAAGGGCTTTGAGATTCCCGAGGATGTAGATTACTTTCACTACACATCTAATAATACTATTTATGGTACAGAAATCCGTAAGGACTTCGACTGCAAGGTCCCTCTTGTATGCGATATGAGTAGTGATATTTTCTCTCGCCCCATAGATGTAAGCAAATACGACTGTATTTATGGTGGCGCCCAGAAAAACATGGGACCTGCAGGAGCGACATTCGTAGTAATCCGCAAAGATGCTCTAGGCAAGTTTGAGCGTCCTATCCCTACAATGCTTGACTATCAGACGCATGTCAAGAAGGGATCTATGTTTAATACCCCTCCCGTATTACCTATTTACACATGTCTCCAGACTATGAAATGGTATAAGGAGATGGGAGGAGTCAAAGTAATGGAGCAGCGCGCTAAGGAGAAAGCAGATCTACTCTACACAGAGATTGATCGTAATAAACTCTTCCGTGGGACTGTTGCAACAGAAGATCGTTCTCGTATGAACGTATGCTTCGTACTCAATGATGAGTATGCTGAGCTACAGGATGATTTCTACAACTTTGCTACCGAACGTGGTATGGTTGGTATCAAGGGTCACCGCTCTGTAGGAGGATTCCGAGCTTCTCTTTATAATGGTCTCGAGATGGAGAGCGTTCAGGCTCTTGTACAGGCTATGCAAGACTTCGAGAAAAAGCACTAATCCTAACGACTCTTACATAAACCCAATTTGTCCTCTACCCCGCAGCACCTCACATTAGATAGGGGTCTACGGGGTAGGAGGACAAATAAAGACATCATTATTACTATGACTAAAGTTCTTATTGCAACCGAAAAGCCCTTTGCTACTGTTGCCGTAGATGGTATCCGCAAAATTATTGAGAGTGCAGGCTTCGAGCTCGTACTCCTAGAGAAATATACAGAGCTTCAACAACTCCTTGAGGCTGTCAAGGATGTAGATGCTATGATTGTTCGTAGCGACAAAATTCAGGCAGATGTATTTAATGCTGCTAAGAATCTCAAGATTGTTGTACGTGCTGGAGCTGGCTTTGACAATATAGATCTAGAGAGCGCTTCTAAGCACAATGTCTGTGTAATGAATACTCCGGGGCAGAATTCTAACGCTGTTGCTGAGCTTGTTTTTGCTCTAGCTCTCTACACTGTACGCAACCACTTCAATGGTAAGTCTGGCTCTGAACTAAGAGGTAAGAAGATCGGTATCCAAGGGTTTGGGAATATTGGGCGCTGCATAGTAACCATTGCTCATGGCTTTGGTATGGAGGTTTATTACAACAAGCGATCACGCTTATCTGTTGCTGAGGAACAGGCTCTAGGCATCACTTATTGTAGTCAAGACGATCTCTTCAGACTATGTGATATAGTGTCTCTCAACACACCTAAGACTGCTGAGACCGTAAAGAGTATCAATGGTGACCATGTCAAGATGATGCCTAAAGGTGGTATTATCATTAATACTGCTCGCAAGGAACTGCTCGATGAGGAAAGCTTCCTAGCAGCTATGAAGGAGCGCACAGATGTTCGTTATGCTACGGATATACAACCTGATATGCACGAGGTATTCCAAAAAGAACTGCAAGATCGTTTTCTTGCCACCGATAAGAAGATGGGAGCCCAGACCTCAGAAGCTAATATCAATGCAGGGCTTGCGGCAGCTCGCCAAATCGTTGGCTTCATAAAGGATGGGTGTGAAACTTTTCGCGTAAACTAAGCAATTAATTACCTAGTAGACTTTAGACCACACTCACTTGTAGGTCTAAAGTCTCTCTTATCTATACTTTTATGGCTATAATAAAACCTTTTAGAGGATACAGACCTCCTCAGAATCTTGTTGAGAAGGTCAATTCTCGCCCTTATGATGTACTCAGTTCCGAAGAGGCGCGTAAGGAAGCTGAGGGTAATCCCATGTCGCTCTATCATATAATCAAGCCTGAAATAAACTTCCCCGCAGGCACGGATGAGCATGACCCCAAAGTGTATGATAAAGCTGTCGAGCAGTATCAGTACTTTAAGAAAGAGCACTGGCTCGTACAGGATGATAAAGAGTGCTATTATGTCTATGCACAAACGATGAATGGCAAGACACAGTACGGTCTTGTCATCGGAGCTTATGTCAACGATTACCTTAACGGAGTCATCAAGAAGCATGAGCTCACGCGCCGTGACAAGGAAGAAGATCGTATGAAACATGTGCGTATCAACAATGCCAACATCGAGCCAGTCTTCTTTGCTTACCCTGACAACGCTGAGCTAGACCAGATTGTTGCCAAGTACACAACAACAAAGCCAATCTATGATTTCGTTGCTAACGACACCTTTGGACATCAATTCTGGATTATAGACAACGATGCGGATATCAAGCGCATCACTGAGTTATTTGCAGAGATGCCGGCTCTATACATCGCTGATGGTCACCATCGCAGTGCGGCTGCAGCTCTTGTAGGGGCAGAGAAAGCCAAGCAAAATCCTAATCACCACGGAGATGAGGAGTATAACTACTTCATGGCTGTGGCTTTCCCCGCCAATCAACTTACTGTAATAGACTACAACCGTGTTGTCAAGGATCTCAACGGGCTATCGAGCGAGGAGTTTTTGAAGAAGTTAGAGAAGAGCTTTATCGTTGAGAAAAAAGGTGCAGACATCTACAAGCCGACCAAGTTGCACAACTTCTCGCTCTACCTAGACGGCAACTGGTATTCGCTTACCGCTAAGCCGGACACCTATGATGATAGTGATCCCATTGGTATCCTAGACGTCACTATCTCATCTAATTTAATCCTCGATGAGATCTTAGGCATCAAAGACCTACGCAGTGACAAGCGCATAGACTTCGTTGGAGGTATACGTGGGCTCGGAGAGCTCAAGAAGCGTGTCGACTCAGGCGAAATGCGAGTAGCCCTAGCTCTCTATCCTGTCACGATGAAGCAGATTATGGATATCGCTGATACTGGTAATATTATGCCACCCAAGACAACCTGGTTTGAGCCCAAACTCCGCTCAGGGATCGTTATCCACGAACTAGACTAGGAGACCGGCCTCTTTACTCTTGCCCCTAAACAAATACTTAGATTTGTTTGGGGGCTTCTTTTATTTTTAAGGTACTCCATCCACACTTCCGTCCTGTATATAAAACGCTAGAAAGGGGTGCCGGCTTCTGATGGATGGAATAATACTAGGGATTGGTCTTGATCAGTCATTCCTACCTATCCGCCGATGTAAAAGGGTGCACAAAAAGCTCTGCATATTGCTTAAGTGAAGCGGGAAATGTTCTTAAGTATCCGTAGCAAATCGAATTTCTATGAAGTCTTACCATAGAGCATATAAAAAACATAATATGTGGAGGCAAAGGTAGCTATCTATGCATACGAAACAATACATTTATCTATGTGGTGGGAGACGACTTTTATATAAGAGAACAATCACCCATATAAGCAAAAATAGCTATGTACATGAGATAAAATAGCAAGGCATATGGGTATAAATCTTCTTACGTACGAAAAAATTTTATTCATACACGTAAGATAAATTGATTCGTGTGTAAGTAAGCCCCGATCAACTATTGCATCATTAATCGACCGGGACTTACAAAATCGGGAGGGACTCCCTAAGTCTCCATTTTCAAGCTATCAGAGAGTAGAGCTTATCGCTACAATCTCTACTAGGTTAGATCCACGGCATGGATCTCCTCTGGAGTCGTCGGCTCAGGCTTCTTCGCAAGGATATCAGCGAGAGGAGCATGGTTATCCTCCCTCTCGATCGATGCGATACGTACATAAGTCCTATAGCGTTTGAAGGCTGAGCGAAGAGACTCATTAGCCAGCTCCTCAGCAACATCTGGGTACATCTTAAAGAGTGATGCATATCGGACCTCACCCTTAAGGAAATCCTTGAACTTGGAGAAGTCCGGCTCCTTGCTGTCTAACACAAAGGGATTCTTACCCTCCTGCTCTAGACGGGGATCGTAGTGCCAGAGATGCCAGTACCCGCACTCTACGGCACGCTTTTGCTCATTTTGCACATTGCCCATACCGCCCTTGAGACCATGTGAAATACAGGGTGAGTAGGCAATAATGAGGGACGGTCCTTCGTATGCTTCAGCTTCACGAAGTATCTTAAGCGTGTGTGCTTGATTAGCCCCCATAGCTATCTGTGCCACATAGACGTAACCATAAGTAGTAGCAATGAGCCCTAAATCTTTCTTGCGAACGCGCTTACCTGATGCAGCAAACTTAGCAATAGCACCCAGAGGCGTACTCTTCGATGACTGCCCGCCCGTATTTGAATAAACCTCAGTGTCAAGTACGAGGACGTTGACATTCTTCCCTGAAGCCAAGACATGATCTAGGCCTCCAAAGCCAATATCATAAGCCCACCCATCACCGCCGATGATCCACTGAGATGGTTTGACAAAGTAGTGTTGCAGGTTGTAGATATGATGCATGTGTCCCTTAGCATCTGAGTCAAGCAGCGGGAGGATTTTGTAACTTAACTGCTGGGAAGCATTGCCCTCGTAACGCAACTCAATCCACTCGGCAAGTAGCTTACGCAACTCATCGCTAATAGGCTCTTGCGTATCCCCTAGAACTTCCTTGACAAGGTGTACAAGACGTGTACGCATAGAGCTCGAGGCAATGTACATACCCATACCAAACTCCGCATTGTCCTCAAAGAGCGAGTTAGCCCATGCCGGCCCCTCTCCGCGCTCATTGGTCGTGTAGGGTGTTGAAGGTGCTGAAGCAGAGTAGATGGAGGAGCATCCCGTAGCATTAGCTACAACCTGACGACTACCAAAGAGCTGCGAGAGAAGCTTTACATAAGGCGTCTCGCCACAGCCAGAACAGGCCCCTGAGTACTCGAAGAGTGGCTGAGCAAACTGCGAGTTCTTAACATTAGCCTGAGTATCTACCATGTGAGCCTTATTAGTCACATTATGACGCATGTAGTCCCAATCGCTTTGAAGACCTCGGACGTCATCAAGAGGAAGCATCTTAAGAGCCTTGCCTTGCTTATTTCCAGGACAAATGCTGACACAGTTCTCGCAGCCGAGACAGTCAAGATAGTTCACCTGTATGCGGAACTTGATACCAGCCTCTTTCAGCCCCTTGCCGATGGCATCAAGGAGTACAGCCTTCGTCCCCTGAGCTTCCTTTTCATTCAATAAAAACGGACGTATAGTAGCATGAGGACAAACAAAAGCACATTGATTACACTGGATACAGTTTTCGGCCTCCCATACAGGGACTAGAGCAGAGACTCCTCGCTTTTCTGAATCCGCCGTACCACTCTCCCAAGTACCGTCTTCACGACCAAGGAAAGCAGATACTGGTAATGTGTCTCCTTTCTGAGCATTAATCACACGGACTACATTACGGACGAACTCGGTATCGCGAGGGTGCTGCTCTGCGGACTCATCGGGGAGATTAATCCACTCCTCCTTGACAGGGACCTTGACAACGTTCGCTCCTTCATCAACAGCAGCAAAGTTCCGATTGACAATCTCTTCTCCCTTGCGAGAATATGACTTGACAATGAACTTCTTCATCTGCTCCACAGCAAGATCATAAGGGATGACTCCAGAGATCTTAAAGAAAGCACTCTGCAGAATTGTATTAGTGCGATTGCCCAGACCTATACGCTGCGCGATCTCTGTGGCATTGATCATGTAGAAGGATATCTCATTCTCTGCTAGATAACGCTTAATATGATTGGGCAAATGCTCCTCTACAGTATCTATATCCCAGATGGAGTTAAGCAGGAACGTTCCTCTCTTACGGAGCCCTGCTAGGACGTCATACATACGTAAGTAGGCAGGCACGTGACAAGCGACAAAGTGTGGGCGTACCACTAAATAGGTACTACGAATAGGTTGATCCCCAAAACGTAGATGAGAAGCCGTAAAGCCTCCACTCTTCTTCGAGTCATAAGCAAAATAGGCCTGACAATACTTGTTAGTATTCTCTCCGATGATCTTTACAGAGTTTTTATTTGCTCCGACTGTACCATCAGCGCCCAGACCGAAAAACTTGGCCTCAAAAGCATCTCTCTCCAGCTCAATCTCCTCACCAATAGGAAGGGACTTGAAGGTAACATCATCCACAATACCCACCGTAAACTGATTCTTCGGCTCATTCATTGCTAGATTATCAAAGACAGCAATAATCTGAGCAGGCGTCGTGTCCTTACTCGATAAGCCATAGCGACCACCTACGACAAGAGGGGCGTTGAGACAGTTGTAGAATGCATTCTTGACATCCATATAAAGAGGTTCTCCAGCAGCACCAGGTTCCTTTGTTCGATCTAGGACAGCTATGCGCTTAACACTCTTAGGCAGTGCTCCTAGGAAGTGCTCTACACTAAATGGTCGATAGAGATGTACAGCGACAAGACCAACCTTCTTACCCTGTGTACGAAGATAATCTATAGACTCACGGATTGTCTCCGTAACAGATCCCATAGCTATGACCACTTGCTCAGCCTCTAGATCCCCATAATAGTCAAATAGATGGTAATGACGCCCAGTGATCTCTGCGAGCTGATCCATATAATCTTGTACAATAGCCGGGACAGCATCATAGAAAGGATTAGAAGCCTCACGAGCTTGGAAAAATATATCCCCATTCTGGGCGGTACCTCGTATTACAGGAGCATTTGCAGATAGAGCACGTTCACGGAACAGTCGAAGAGCTCTCCGATCCACTAGAGGTGCTAGATCTTCATTAGATAGATACTCAACTTTCTGAATCTCGTGTGATGTCCGGAAACCATCGAAGAAGTGCATAAAAGGGACTCGCCCCTTGATAGCAGCCAGGTGTGCTACTGCAGCCAAATCCATTACCTCTTGTACAGATCCCGTACAGAGCTGAGCAAGCCCAGTCATACGAGCACTCATTACATCCTGATGGTCTCCAAAAATCGACAGAGCCTGAGATGCAACCGTGCGAGCAGCTACGTGATAAACCCCTGGAAGTAACTCTCCTGCGACCTTGTACATATTAGGAAGCATTAGGAGCAAGCCTTGTGATGCCGTAAACGTGACTCCAAGAGCACCAGCTTGTAGAGCACCATGCATGGCTCCTGCAGCTCCTGCCTCACTTTGCATCTCTTGCACCTCGACAATCTCGCCAAAGATATTTTTGCGCTTAGCCGCAGCCCATTCGTCTATATACTCCGCCATCGTAGAGGATGGGGTAATGGGATAGATAGCTGCTACCTCGCTAAACATGTAGGCAATGTGTGCTGCGGCCTGATTACCGTCACAAGTCATCATTTTCTTAGTTGGGTTAGCCATTTTTCTGTGTATTATAATTCTTTTCTGTGTGTTACAATTTATTTGTTCGCCTAGTAAATAAAGCCAAAGATCCACAATGGGATCACATTGTCATGACCCATCGGTATGCCTTGTACCGCATAGTAACGATCAGGGCGGTAGCGACCGCCTAACTCCTTATCGACACGGAATTCATATTGTTCATCTAATACGAAGTTTACCTGAGCTCTGCTCCCAGCATAGACTCGGTGAGCATGATTGAGATGTGTCAGGAATAATGTCGAGTACAGATCAGGACTATTCATAGATTCTGGGACTAGGGCGTAAGCTATATTAGTATTTTGTAAATAACACATAGCAGGCTTACGCATCATCGTTTCTGCCCCCACACGATATAGTTGTGTGACTAGCCCCGCATCTGAGAGTATATGCATATAGTTAGAGATGGTAGCTCGCGAGGCATTAATCATCTGTGATAACTGAGAAATGTTTGGAGCCGTCGGTGGGGTCCGCCCTATTTCGTAGAGCAGTCTACGCAGTTTAGGGAGCAATCGCTGGTCCAGATTGCGCAAGAAGCTCACATCCACTTCCAACATCATATTGATATTCTTCAGCAGATTCTCTGAGTAGTTACGATCCTCCAGAAAAAAAGGGTAATAACCATGGTGCGTATAGTCAGCCAAATAGTTTAACGGGTTTACCATCCCCATAATCTCTCTCGAGATCGTCTCATGATGCTCTAAGATCTCCGTCAGTGTAACTTGTGGCAAATCAAGACCTGCCTTGAGTTTGATAAACTCTCTAAGTGAAAAACCATCAAGCCTGTAAACCTTCCCCGGTAATTGCTCCTCGATCGGCAGAGCTGAGTCGTACTGAACAATAGACGTTGTATAAATAATCTGCAAGTCCGGCATCAAGAGTCTACATTCCTCGAGATCTCCGAGCCACAACGGGTACTTGTATATCTGGTCCAGTAGCAAATGTCGCCCTCCATGATCGTAAAAAGCCGTAGCAAAATTTACAAGAGTCTCGCTAGTAAAGAGGAAGTTATTTAGATTAACATACAGACATCTCCTATTGAGGGATCCAAAGGTGCGCGCCGCATAATCAAGTAAGAACGTCGTTTTCCCAACACCTCGCCCCCCATAGATACCTATAAGTGGCGCAGAAAAATCAATCTCGTCAAAAAGACTACGCTGGATCGGATTACTCAGATTACGTAGTAGATAATCGTGTGTTCTGTAAAGGGCCTCCACGGCAGATTCTTTAGCGCTTGGACTAGATACCTATTTTTTAGTATTGCAAAGGTACGCAAACTTCCATAATTGACAAACGCTCTTAGCAAAAAGTTTTAATACGCCAATAAAGTGCCCTCATTAAGTGGCAACAATTTTATGGAGACCCCACATTCAGTACCGCTTTATTAGGATATAAAACTGGAGGAACTGCAATATAAAGCTCTGGGTCCTTTTTGTATAACCGTCAACCATAATAAGTATTCCTCCTAATTTATTGGATAATGAAGACGATATCCTTTCGTTATATGGTCAACAAAGCGAAAACGGCATTCTACAGAACGAAAAGTATTACATAGCATTCCCAAAAGATTAACTTCAGGATATTTGTACATAATGAATGCGACTATATATTATTTGGAGACACCTTTATTTGGAGCTACCTTTCGGCAAATGGAATCTTCAATGTTGATTTATTTGGCTACCTCAATTATTGATTGTAATATTGCATGTAAGATAGAGTCCACTTTTACAATCTGAAATATTTAATTCAAGTGAAGCAAAAAACATTTTCGTTTGATGAGGCATATCAAGCTACATTAGAGTATTTTGAGGGCGATGAACTGGCGGCTAAAGTATGGGTAACTAAATATGCCCTCAAGGACAGCTGTGGGAATATATATGAGCAAACGCCTCATGCCATGCATACGCGCATAGCACAAGAGTTAGTCCGCATCGAGCGCAATTATCCTAACCCCCTATCAGAAACGGAGCTTGTCAATCTGATGGATCACTTTCGCTATATAGTACCTCAAGGGAGTCCGATGAGTGGTATCGGTAATAACCATCAGATAGCCTCACTCTCCAACTGCTTTGTTATAGGACTCGATGGAGAGCCTGACTCCTATGGCGGTATCATACGCATAGATGAGGAGCAGGTACAGCTGATGAAGCGTCGTGGTGGTGTAGGTCATGATCTTTCGCACATACGTCCTAAGGGATCTCCGGTCAAGAATTCAGCCCTAACCTCTACAGGACTAAAGCCATTCATGGAGCGATACTCCAACTCGACTCGAGAAGTGGCTCAAGATGGTCGCCGGGGTGCTCTCATGCTAACTGTTTCTATCAAACATCCGGATAGCGAATCCTTTATCGATGCTAAGATGACTGAAGGCAAGATTACAGGGGCCAACATATCAGTACGCATAGACGATGCCTTTATGCAAGCAGTAGTCGAGGATAAGGAATATGTACAGACCTATCCAATACATGCGGCAGAGCCTAAGTTTACTCGTACAATCCAAGCACGTCAGCTATGGGATAAGATTATTTACAACGCTTGGCATAGTGCCGAGCCTGGTGTACTCTTTTGGGATACAGTCATCCGAGAGTCTGTCCCTGACTGTTATGCAGATTTAGGATTTAAGACTGTCTCCACCAATCCATGCGGAGAGATCCCCCTATGTCCATATGATAGTTGCCGCCTACTAGCGATCAACTTGTATAGCTATGTACGTAACCCTTTTACATCTGGAGCCTCTTTTGACTTTGATCTCTTTCGAGAGCATGTGAGCAAGGCTCTACGTATCATGGACGATATTATTGATCTAGAGGCGGAGAAAATTGACGCTATCCTTATGAAGATAGCGTCAGACACAGAGTCTGAGGAGGTGAAAGCGGCTGAGCGTGAACTGTGGCGTAAGATCAAGCGTAAAACACTCCTCGGACGTCGTACCGGTGTCGGCATCACCGCTGAGGGGGATATGCTTGCAGCAATGGGTCTGCGCTATGGATCGGACGAGGCTATCGATTTCGCAGAGCAAGTCCAAAAGGCACTCTGTTTGTCGGCTTATGCTAGCTCAGTACAGCTTGCCAAGGAGCGAGGAGCCTTTGATCTATATGACGCTGAGCGTGAGAAAAATAATCCTTTCATCCAGCGTATCGCCAAAGCAGATCCGAAACTATATGAGGAGATGAAGCAGTTCGGACGTCGTAATATTGCCCTGCTTACAATTGCTTCCACGGGATCAACGAGTTTAATGACGCAGACCTCTTCCGGTATCGAG
This sequence comes from uncultured Porphyromonas sp., assembly GCA_963543315.1. Taxonomy (GTDB): domain Bacteria; phylum Bacteroidota; class Bacteroidia; order Bacteroidales; family Porphyromonadaceae; genus Porphyromonas. The sequence continues at coordinate 20,374 of CAUUAW010000007.1, read as the reverse complement.
CCTGTCTTTATGCCTGTTTATAAGCGCAGACGAAAAGTTAATCCTAATGATAAGAACATCAAGATTGATTACACAGACGAGACTGGAGACTCTTTCGAAGAGTATATTGTCTACCACCATAACTTCCTCACATGGATGAAGGTTAATGGCTATGATACAAGCCGTAACTACACATATGAAGAGATACAAGAGCTAGTGGCTATGTCTCCCTACCATCAGGCTACCGCTAATGACGTAGACTGGGTCGCAAAGATTCGGATGCAGGGGCGCATACAACAATGGGTAGATCACAGCATTAGTGTAACAATCAATCTACCCTCAGATATCTCGCGGGAGATGGTTGCAACTCTCTATATAGAGGCATGGAAAGCGGGATGTAAAGGTTGCACGGTCTATCGTGAAGGATCTCGCTCCGGGGTACTCATCTCAGAGGAGCAGCAGGAGAGAGATAAGCAATCTAAATTTCAGCAAAAAGGAGGTACCCCAATATCGGACACACATTCAGATGTCTCTATAATAGAAACGGTCCGACGACGCCCTAAGGAATTAGAAGCCGATGTCGTACGATTCCAGAATAATAAAGAGAAGTGGATAGCCTTTGTCGGTCTTTTAGATGGTAAGCCCTACGAGGTATTTACGGGCATAGCCGATGATGATGAGGGTATTATGCTACCAAAGAGGATTACCAAGGGGAAGATTATCCGAAGCTATGATGCTGATGGCACAAAGCATTACGACTTCCAATTCCATAACAAGCGAGGCTTTAAGACTACTGTTGAGGGACTAGACACGAAGTTCAACCCCGAGTATTGGAACTATGCTAAGCTCATCTCGGGGGTCTTGCGCTATCAGATGCCTATAGATCAAGTTATCAATCTTGTACAGGGTATGGAGCTCAACGATGAGAGTATTAATACATGGAAGAACGGTGTAGCTCGAGCCCTAAAGAGTTATCTACCTAGCGGTACAACTGTTTCAATTCCGTGCTCTAACTGCGGACAGCATACCCTCGTCTACCAAGAGGGTTGTCTCATCTGTACCAATTGTGGATCTTCTAAGTGCGGGTAGGACTTTCTAATATACTAAGAGAAGTCCCCCTCCATTTCGTAACATCAAATGAAGGGGGACTTTCTGTACGATCGATACTGGATACTCTCTAGATTACCCTAATGTGATGAGTGAAGGGTACTCCAGCTCGATGGAAGAGGCGGCCGACGGGGCAGATCTTCTCGGTTAGCTCCAGGCATTTCTCTAGGTTTTCCATAGACGCTTTTGTCTTAACTTGTAGGGTGTAATCTACGGATAATATTTCTCCATCCTGAGTTTTAGCATCTAGCTCTAGCTCTAGCTCGTCGATAACTAGACGCTTCTTCTGGGCCATCGTTGTAAATATGGTTGCAATGCAACCATTAAGAGACATTCCTAGAAGCTCAAAAGCCGTAGGCCCTTGATCAGATCCACCAGAAGCTATGGGCAAATCGACAGAGACTTGATGCCCTCGTTGATCCTCAATATTGGACTGGTACGCTGTTCCCCTTACTAAATGTGATTTCATATTGTTTCATTGTTTATTAAAAAGCATTTTCGTAGTTTCAAAATAGAGTCTGATCTGTAGCCACATAATCGAGGCGGAGCTCTTTCAATACTCCTATGTACCTACCGCTCTGATCGTATCTAAGCTGGTATAGTAGTTGAGTAGCCTTACGTATACCGCCTTGAGCAGCCCGGCATAGGTATCTAATACCCTCATCTTGCCTAGACTCTTGTTTGGGATTAGTTAAGAGCATACGCCCCACTTCATAGCACGCTTCTAATACACCCGCCTGAGCAGCTCGTTGCCACAAGGGGACGACTCTTAATGAGTAGCAATCTCCATCTTGGTGAAACCACAGCTTACCAAGCAAGTAAAGAGCCTCTGGAGCATCTTGTTTTACAGCTTGTGTGAGCCAATGTTCCATCAGATCCGTTCTGGCGAATAGCTCTTCCTGACCGTATGCCTTTGCTAGAGCTATCTGTGCATCAGCAAGACCTGCTTTAGCCGCTTGCTCAAGATGATACATATACTGATCATAGCTACAGGAAACTCCTAGACCACGTTGGTACAATTGCGCGAGGAGTAGATGGGACTCTCGATGCCCTATTTGTACAGCCTTTTGCAAGCAAAGGATTATCTCTCGATAATTCTTCCGTGATCTCGTATGTCCTATAAGGTTTAATGCTAATGCATAGAGGTCGTCTGCATTACTCCGTAACGCCACGCGAAGGCGTAAGTAGCGCCTCAAGATTATCTGAGAGGACTTATCAGGATGTACCTGATAGAGCTTAACGAGATAATCAATAACTGGCAGATATCCTTGTCTAGCAAGTGCGTGCAACCATCTTAATCCTTCTAATTGTAGTGTTGCTGGACTAACGAGAGTCGACTTCATTTGCCACTTTTGCAACTGACTGTAGAGTTTATAAGCCCGTCTCGTAGGTGTCACGGAGCTTAGATGCAAAGTCATTAAGGTAAAGAGGACGTTGCAATCTATCCCTTGTGCGACAGAGGTTTCCGGCTGATGATCGACTAAATCGGATATATACTCTCCTTGCTTAAGTAGCATCTGTCAAGAAATGTACAGGAGTAAACCTTTGAGATATTCCCCCTCTGGGAAAAATATATTAATTGGATGACAGTCACTTTGTCCTAATCGCTGGAGAATGCGCACATCACGTCCCGATAATGCGGAGGCCGTCATCACTGATAGGGTGAACTCTTCCATTGTTACTGCCTGAGAGCAGCTAAATGTGAAGAGCAGTCCCCCCGGAGCAATTGCTCTTAAGGCAAGCTCATTGAGTCGACGATACCCTCCCATCCCCTGCTGTCTATGACTACGCTGCTTGACAAAGGCAGGAGGATCTAATATGATCAAGTCAAAGGTCCCCGCTTCTACAGTGGATAAATAGTTAAAGGCATCGGCTACAACCACCTTATGTCGCTGTAAGATATCAGGGAGGATATCGAAGTTTAATTGCACATTCTGCTCACACAGCTCTATCGCACGAGCAGAGCTATCTACTGAAACTACCTCTTGAGCTTGTCCCCCGAGGGCATAAACAGAGAATCCTCCTGAATAACAACACATATTGAGCACCTTGCGACCTCTAGCATAGGACTCAACGAGTCGACGATTCTCCCTCTGATCCACAAAAAATCCAGTCTTTTGACCCTTCTCCCAGTCAGGGATAAAGCTATATCCATACTCATGTACCACCTTATTATAGTCTGGATGAGGATGCTCTCGGATATAATCGTTAGGCATAACCCAATCAAGAGGGGTCTGTGGTGGCAAAGTTGCCGAAGACTTATCATACACATACCGTAGGCCAAGTTGTGGCATACCATGGATCACATCAGCGATTAACTCTCGCAAGGGATAAAAGCTTAGTGCATGCACTTGAATCACTGCAACCTCGCGGTAAATGTCTACGACCAAACCCGGAAGCGAGTCTCCCTCTCCATAGCATAGTCGCCAGCAATCCGTAACCCTGTTGTCTAGATTAAATCTCAGCCTTTTGCGCAGGAGGTAAGCTTGCTGCAATCTCTTGGTAAAAAAATCGTGCCAATCTCCGATCTCCTCAGATCCAAAGGTTAGCATACGTACAGCTATTGTCCCTCCCTCATAGACTCCTTGACCCAATACTTGCGTACCAGTATAGTCATAAACAGTTACTCTAGAGCCTAGAGGGATGTCTATTTGATGACTTTGCAAAGCCCCCGAAAAGACCCAAGGGTGTCGTCGTATGAGTGGTTCTTCCCGATGTGGCTTGAGATATAACTGATACATAGCAGGGCTCCTAATGTACAATATGTGTTACGCAATTCCTGAAAGTCACTCCGGGCACAACCCAAAGTGGTGAAGCAGGGGAAAAGGTTTGGACTCTAGAAGCCGGTAGATGCGCAAGCAGGCATATGCGTCTAGAGCGGCGTAACTCTGTTGTGCTGGGGATAATTCGTCAGCCTCCCAGTTTGTCAGTTGAGCCCGTTTGCTAATCTTCTCGCCAAAGAGTATAGCATAGATCTTCTGTAGTCCTAGGTCTTGTATCCCATAAGCAGGAGTAAGGCGCTGTAAATCTACAAAACCTCTGGGCTGCAACTCAGGGGCATATCGTCGTAGCTGTCGGCGATCGCCACAAAGGTCTAGACCAACCTTTAATATATCCGCTCTCTCTAAAAGGTCTTGTAGGCGTGGTGGGATCCCTATCTTGTTAATTCGAAAAAGGTAGCAACGCATTTCACTAGACAGTTGTATAAGTGCTATAGTCTGCCGCTCATACTTAGTAAAGATCGGCTTAGACTCTGTATCCATACCTATAAGGTCGTACTGCCCTAGATCTGCTATGGCCGCTTCCACTTGAGACAAGCTATCCACTACTGCTATTTGCCCCATAAAAGATGCTTTAGGCAGTATGTTTATTTGATCCTTAGTTATCGATAACAACAAAGTTCCTTTCTTCTGATAGTTAATTCATCGAGATCCACCCCTCCTTAAAAGAGTTAGGAGATCGGGTTATTCTTTCATTAGTAAAGATGACACTTTAGAAAGGCTCATCCATCTCACCGTCGCTCTCACTCTCGTGCTTGCAATAATGTAGCACCCTCAGAGTAGACAACAAGGCATCCCCCCAGTAATCCTCAAAGGTATTACGCAGCAAGGCAAGTGTTGCTACGAATAGCTCACCAGCATCCTCCTTGAGCATAATAAGAGGCGTTCCCACCTCTCGATAGATGAGTACAAGTAGATGCGATAGTCGCTCGGGCTGTAGTTCTGCCTCTTGCTCCTCCCCCACTGGATAATTCAGGAAGAGATCGAGGTCCTCTCCTAGTAGTACGCGCAGCTGCTCCTCATAGTAACTCACCGTCTCATCTGATATCATCTGAGCATGGCTATCTTGTAGCATATCAAGATCCTCAGGGAGTTCGTTAGACATCTGTGACACATATCGGAAGATCTCCGGGAGATATTTGTACGCTCCTCTCACAAAAGCTCTACGACTATATTCCTGAGCATGCTCTATGAGAGCGCAGTAATCCTTGCAAAGAGTGAGGAAATCGATCAATTGCTCCGAATATTTGTCTGTAATATGGGCCATATCTTATCTATCGCTATGGTTATTGAGCAAATTTGCCCTCTTGGATCAGATATTCCGCTATCTGGATGGCGTTGAGCGCAGCCCCCTTCATAATTTGATCTGCGACACACCAGAAAGTCACACATCCCGGATCAGCCAAGTCAGCTCTTAAGCGACCTACATAGACAGGCTCTTGCATCGAGCAGTGTAACGGCATAGGATAGCTACGCTTAGTCGGATCATCGAGCAGGAGAAGCCCTTTTTGTTTTTCCATAGCAAGGCGTACCTCCTCAACCTTTAGGGGATCTGCACATTTTACCCAGATAGCTTCGCTATGAGCTCGTAGTACTGGGACTCGCACGCAAGTCGCACTTAGTCGGATCTCATCGCTGTGAAGTATCTTACGGGTCTCGTTGTACATTTTCATCTCTTCCTTTGTATAGCCGTTGTCTGTAAAGAGATCTATCTGAGGGATCAAATTATAGAGTAGCTGATTGCCGAAAATATCCGTCCTCAATGGCTGTCCCATAGCCTGATCTTGTACCTGCCCCTCTAGCTCCAGCATCGCATCGTGACCTGCACCACTCGCAGCCTGATAGGTCGCTACGTGGACACTCTCTATGGGGCTAAGGGTATGGATCGGGGCAAGAGCCACGATCATCTGAATGGTACTACAGTTAGGATTGGCTATAATCCTTTTGTCCGATCTCAGTGCGTCTGCCCCATTGACCTCTGGCACGACCAGAGGCACATCAGGATCCATACGGAAGGCACTCGAATTATCGATCATCAATGCACCATGCTTCGTAATCGTATTAGCGAAGTCTAAAGCTGTCTGCCCACCCGCCGAGACGAATGCGATGTCGATACCTTTGAAGTCGTCATTTTGGGCTAAGAGATGTATCTTATATTCCTTGCCTCTAAATGTGATCACACTTCCCGCACTACGCGAAGAGCCAAAGAGTCTCAACTCGTCAATAGGGAAATCCCGGTACTCCAGAAGGCGGAGGAACTCACGCCCCACTGCGCCACTGGCACCCACTATAGCTATCTTCATATAAATTGTATCGTTGCAGAGTTATATAATAGGAGGTCAATTTAACTCAGAGTAGAGAGTCTCACCACACTATCCCCTGCAAAAGTACCCAAACTGCACCAATTCACAAATAGAGGATCTCATGAGGCATCTCAGATCTCATCCTAGAGGAGAGATCGTAAATCACATCCAAGGATAAATTACACCTACCCAAGGCAAGAGCTCTGACACCGACAGGGCACCTGACCGTTTAGTATAAGCTCATATCAATCGACACTCAACTTTAGAGTCTATCTCATATTGCGTGGCAATTTATTCCCGAGTATCTTGGGAATAACTCTGGGATAAAATTTTATCCATTACGGAATACTCAATCGACTATCCCGTAATGATCGATTGACTACTCCGGAGTTATCGGCTTGAGATCCAGTCATAAACCTTTAGTCACCATGGGGCTATCGCAAAATTATTTAGGAGATGATTATTACCCTATAAGGGGTACTATGGGCAGCAATTCAGTAGTATCGCCTAGTGGACAAGACTTGCAAGACCTACGACTCCCGCCAGATCGATAGATTTGAGTATCTTTGCAGAAATAAAGTATGATGCCCTATGTGCAACCTCTGGTGTAGATGGGAGCTATTTTTCTCTATTTGAGCTGTTTTTATCTAAGTTTATGTCGCAGCATCTGCCATACTCTCGGCGCAAATCTCCACTCCGCGCGTCACGAATCATAGCTATTGTATGCATTGCTTTACCACTTTTCCTACTAGGATCTATAGCCTTATTGGAGGTTGGTAAGAACCATCTAGAGCAACTAGTACGAGAGGAGATGACCCTTACGATCTTTCTTGATCCAGAGATTTCCGCTAAGGATAGCACTCAACTGATGCATCGAGTCGAGCGGTCTCCCTATGTCAAGAGTGTCGATTACATATCCTCTGAAGAGGCTGCTCGTCAACTAGAGGAGGAGATTGGAGAAGACCCGATATCTGTACTTGGGTTCAACCCCTTGCAACCCTCCTTAGAGGTGCATTTGAATGCCCCGTATGCCGTGGCAGATAGTTTGCGGATCATCGAGAGGGAGCTAGCTACCTTTGGGCATGTACAGCGGACTAGCTATCGAGGAGATATGCTCCAGATGATAGATGATAACATGAATCGTCTCTCGGCAATACTCCTAATCGTCTCGGCAGTCCTATTGATCATTGCAATCATCCAGATAAACAGCATGACACATATCATGATCTACAGCCGACGATTCTTGATCCGCTCGATGACACTGCTAGGAGCCAAGCCTAGGTTGATTAGAAAGCCTTTTACCACTTACAGTATATTTAATGGTTTGTGGGGCGGGCTGCTCTCTGTTTGTCTGATATTGGGCGCTCTGTTTTACATCACACGTCACAATCCTATGCTACTTCAGCAGTATCTGACCTATACGGAGATCGCAATCATCCTCGGGGGTGTCGTCTGCTTCGGTATCCTGTTATCGTGGATCACGGCGGTCATCTCTACGAGTAAATACATTCGTATGGATGGCGGACGTATCGTAATGGCTTGATCTATCAGGGGTTGTAGGTCGTTATTGTACAGCCCGACATAGCACTACCCCGTCTATTGTGTATGCATGATAACTTATTATAGTCCTATCTCTATATGGTTTTTGGTAAGAAGAATTATATACTCCTGGTAATCTCTGTGGTTGTCATCCTCGTGGGTTTGCTCTTAATGTCTGGCGGAGGCAGCGCAGACAGTGTGGAGTACTCCCCTCAAATATTCAGCACACGTCGTATCGTCGTTGCTCCTATAGTCACTTTAATAGGCTTCTTACTGGTTATCTATGCGATCATGGTAAAGCCAAAGCAAAAAGGAGACGAGTAGATCTTACAAAGCCACCCTCTTACAGCCTTCATTATATCCACTTAGTACTGCATCTGTGCTACACAATAGATGACGTTACTGGAGTCTATAATATTAGCCATCGTTGAGGGGCTAACAGAGTTTCTCCCTGTTAGCTCCACCGGGCATATGATCCTCACACAGGGGATACTTGGGATGGAGAGCGATGCTTTTGTGAAAGCCTTTACGGTAATGATCCAACTTGGAGCAATCCTATCAGTCGTAGTCCTATACTATAAGAGGTTCTTTACTTTTAGACTTGATGAGGCCTACATGGAGGGGACTCCTAAGAGATGCCAGTGGATAGGGCGATTTTCCTTTTATATAAAGCTTATAGTAGGGCTAATCCCTGCTGTAATTATTGGTTTGCTACTGGAGAGTCAGATAGATGCTCTGCTGGACAACGTCTACGTAGTCGCAATTATGCTGGTTTTAGGAGGGGTCTTTATGCTCTTTATCGACAAGATATTCCCGACTAAAAAGCAACTGGTGGAAAACCCCTCCTATCGCAATGCTTTCGTGATAGGGTGCTTCCAAACAATAGCTATGATACCGGGGGTGTCTCGCTCTATGGCGACGATCGTAGGAGGTCTACAACAACACTTAACGAGACGTGCGGCGACGGAGTTTTCCTTCTTTTTAGCAGTCCCGACAATGCTTGGAGCTACTCTGCTCAAAGGGTATAAGATCTTATCAAATCCGAGTACGAGCCAGCTACTTCAGGGAAATTGGCTGGCACTAGTAGTGGGTAATGTGGTAGCCTTTGTCGTTGCATTGCTGGCTATTAAGTTTTTCATTAACTATATTAGTCGCTATGGTTTTACACTCTTTGGTTACTACCGTATTGCCATAGGACTAGTTGTCCTGATCTTACTCCTCTGTGGAGTGCCCCTTGAGGTACAATGAGATAAATATCTTCTTGACATGAATCCCATAACACAACCTCTATTGTATACCCCTTCAGACCTTCTGTTAGGGCATCCACTCCCTCTGAATACAGGCGCAATCATACCGTTAGACAAACCTTTGGGGTGGACCTCCTTTGATGTAGTCAACAAGCTACGCATCATGGTGAGACAAATAACGGGCATTAAGCGCATCAAGGTGGGGCATGCTGGGACTCTAGACCCTCAGGCTACAGGAGTGTTGCTCCTCTGCACAGGACGAGCGACAAAATCGATCGAACAACTGATGGATCATGATAAAGAGTATTATGCTACACTCCGTCTAGGAGCTACGACTCCCTCCTTTGATAGTGAGCATGAGATCGATGCATTTTATCCTTATGAGCATATCTCAGAATCACTCATTCGATCTGCTCTAGATGGTTTCTGCGGTGATATCGATCAGCTGCCACCGACATTTTCAGCTGTTAAGATCGGAGGTGTAAGAGCCTATGACTTGGCTCGGCAAGGAGAAAAGGTGAAACTAACCCCTAAGCGAGTAACTATACACCAAATAGAGTTATTAAAGTTTGCTCCTCCTTTCCTACATCTACGTATCGTCTGTAGTAGGGGTACCTACATACGCTCCATAGCTCGAGATCTAGGACAAGCCTTAGGATCTGGGGCTTACCTGACAGAGCTGGTCCGGATGCGCTCAGGAGGAGTGATACTGGATAACTGTTTTACCATTGATCGACTCGAAGAACTTCTAGCCTTAACACCTGATAGCGAACGGGTCCTTACGGCTAACCCTTGACACCATCTCGCAAATATATCCTCATAAAAATACTTTCTCTAACTTGTAACTATGCGACATAAAGCAAAGCTCTCATACTTTGATTACAACTTGCCTGAGGAACTCATAGCACAATATCCAACAGACTTTCGCGATCAATCCCGTATGATGGTATTACACCGTACAGATGGGACTATCGAGCACAAAAATTTTGTTGATATCCTTGACTACTTTGGCGAGAAGGACACGTTTGTCTTCAACGACACTAAGGTATTCCCAGCTCGTCTATACGGCTTAAAGGAAAAGAATCAAGCTAGGATTGAGGTATTCCTATTACGAGAATTAAATGAATCCCTACGGTTGTGGGATGTACTCGTTGACCCTGCACGCAAGATACGCATTGGCAATAAACTAGAGTTTGGAGACGAGGGCGGAGCCCCAACTCTTGTTGCCGAGGTTATAGACAATACGATCTCTAGAGGGCGCATCCTGCGTTTCCTCTATGACGGCACGCATGACGAGTTTCTCAAAGACCTATACAGTTTAGGAGAAGCCCCTCTACCGCAAGAGATCGCGCGCCCTGTAGAGGAGAACGATCTAGAGCGCTATCAAAGCGTATTTGCCAAGCATGTTGGAGCTGTCTGTGCCCCTGCTGCTAGCTTACACTTCAGCAATATAATCCTCCATAAGCTACAGCTCAAGGGATGCAACCTCGCATTTCTCACCTTACACCATAACCTATCCAGTTACCAAGAGATAGAAGTAGAGGCTATCAGTAAGTACAAGGTAGAGAACGAAGAGATGTATATCCCACCTGACTGCTGCAAGGCTGTCAATCAGGCTCGAGATAACAAAGCTCAGATAGTTGCCGTCGGAGCTACCGTCATGAGAGCTCTCGAAACAGGAGTGAGCACAGATGGCTACCTAAAGGAGTTCAGCGGATGGACGAATCAATTCATTTATCCTCCCTATGAGATCCACCTCCCCACAGCCATGCTTACGAACTTCAATGCGCCGAAAAGTATCAATCTCATGTGTGCTGCAACTATGGGAGGGACTAAGAATGTGATGAATGCCATGAACACAGCTGTAAAAGAGCGGTATCGCTTCGGGTGCTATGGTGATGCATTACTAATTATAGACTAACACTTAGATGCGCTCTTGATGTCTACCGCTTACATAGCTCTCGGCAGTAACCAAGGAGATCGCCATCGGGAGATCATTAGAGCCATCACCTTGATGACCCGACATGAATTAAAAGTGTATAGCGTATCCCCCTTTATAGAGACACAGCCCGTAGGGTTTGCTTCGGACTTCCCCTTTATCAATGGTACCGTAGCAGTGCACACCAAGTCATCTCCTCAAGAACTATTGACCCTGCTGAAGATGATCGAATCAGCGATGGGACGTAAAAAGAAATCTCATGACGGGATATACTCTGACCGGCTTATAGATCTCGATATATTGCTTTATGACCAAGTGGTCATAGATACCAATGAGCTCACGATACCGCACCCACGGATGTGCGAGAGATACTTTGTCTTGCAGCCTCTCAGCTACATAGCTTCGGAGCTCATCCACCCCACCCGTGGGCGATCCGTAGCCCAGTTACTAGCAGATCTCCCCTATGGTGCATGACTCAAGCGACACTATCTGCGCCATAGCCACAGCTCCGGGCGTTGGAGGCATCGCCGTGGTGCGTATCTCTGGTCTAAAGGCTCTTCCCGTAATCCTCCGCCTTTTTCATCATAAAGGCAAGCAGCTTTCTGTAGAGGGTGTCAAACCTCGTCATGCTTACTATGGAGAGGTGATTGCAGACGGTGAACTTGTCGACGAAGTGGTGATGACTTATTTCCAAGCGCCGCACTCCTTTACGGGAGAAGAGACTGTCGAAATTTCATGCCATGGGTCTATCTATATCCGACGAAGACTGTTAGAAATTCTTATTCAAGAGGGCTGTCGGATGGCTACCGCTGGTGAGTTTACCCGTCGCGCCTACCTCAATGGGCGTCTGGATCTGAGCTGCGCCGAAGCTGTGGCTGACATTATCGCTAGCGAAAGCAAGGCGCAACATCAAATGGCGATGAAGCAACTTCGTGGCGGATATAGCAAGGAGCTAAATGCCCTACGGAAGGAGTTACTTCGCTTGACGGGATTGATGGAGCTCGAGCTAGACTTTCCCGAAGAAGATGTAGTCTTTGCCGATCGCACCGAATTAGTTGCCCTCTGTGATCAGATTGAGAGGAAACTCAAAAAGCTCATCGACAGCTATCGCCTCGGTAATACCGTCAGGCGAGGTATCCCCGTGGCGATTGTAGGGACAACCAATGTCGGCAAGAGCACGCTGCTCAATGCTTTGCTCGGCGAGGAGCGGGCTATCGTAAGCGATATCCATGGCACTACGCGCGACACTATTGAAGAGGCAATTAATATCGGGGGATATTTATTTCGCTTTATCGATACAGCTGGGCTGCGCAAGACGAAAGACAAGATAGAGAGCTTAGGCATCGAGCGGAGCAGGAGTAAAATCAAAGAAGCGGAGATCATCCTTGCCGTACTAGATGGCACATGCATCGACGATACGGGGCAGCTGGATTATCTCAGCAGTATTTGGGATGATAGAGGGGAGCGGACGGTCATTCTGCTCATCAACAAGAGTGAAAGCCTTGGCGAGTCCGATCGGTTCGAGATTAAAGAGACCTTGCAAAAGAAACTCTTGACTCCCACACAACCTATATTTATATCGGCTCGCCATAGCAAGGGGATAGATGAGCTAAAGGGCATGCTCACCCAGGTGATGGAGGCTGCTCGAGCAAATGAAGCCGATCTAATCGTGAGCAATGCCCGCCACCACCAGCTCTTAAGTGAAGCTTTTGATGCACTGCGACAAATGCGCTCGGGCTTTGAGATGAAACTCCCGACTGATTTGTTAACGCTTGACCTAAGGCACGCCATCAGCTCTATCGGCGAAATCACAGGTTGTGAGGTCACCAGCGAGGACACCCTCCGCTACATCTTCGCCCATTTCTGTATCGGCAAGTAATTTCTGATTACAACCGATAATCATATATCACCAAATATCGAAAATGCGTTCATTATGAGCGCCTTTCTTTTTGCCCTTTCTGTTCGTTAGGCATCATTCGGAGCCTTTCTTTCGCTCATTCTTGTACCTTATTTGTACCGCATCTTGCTCGGTGTCCACTCTGAACTCCACGTATATCAAGAGAAACTTTAAAATCTGGACATGATGAGACACCAATTGACAGGAACTAACAAACGAATGGCGAAATGAAGGCAAGTAAAATTCCAATAAAAAAGTTTGCGAGCATTGCCAAATGGAGTTCGTCGCTTTGAAGACAACCACCAAATATTGCTCACATCAATGCAATAGCAGAGCATACAAGGCTCAAAAACGAGAGGAACGAGTACGCAGGACAGAACTTTTTGAACAAGAGAAGAAGGTTAAAGATATTGTGGATAAACCTTATCTCACTGTTTCGGAAGTCAGCAAACTATTAGGGGGCTCTCGTCAAACAATTTATCAGTATATCTACTCTGGGCGCTTGAAGGCGTTTAGTATGAGTGATCAAAGATCTATTGTTCGTATAGCTGATATTGAAACGATGCTTGAAGCAAGACCTTATGAAAAACGTCAACCACGAGACGCTGTAACTATTTCAGAACTTTACACTACCGAAGAAGTCTGTGAAATATACAACATATCTCATACGACTCTTTTTGGTATAGCCAAGAAAAAGAACATACCCAAAACCTACAATAGAGGCAAAAATTATTGGAGCAAACGGCATATAGATGCCTATTTTGCTAAACAGGCTCCTGCTTCTCATATCGAAGAATGGTGTACAGCCGTGGAGATACAAGAAAGATTCGATATGACGCTTACAGCCGTTTACAACTTCGTCTCTGACCACAACATCCCCAGAAAGAACGTTAAGGGTAAAAGCTACTATTCCACCAAACATGTCGAAGCAGCTAAAGGAGTACTTGATAAGGCAGCTCCAAGCTACTATACCGTTCGGGAGGCTATGGAAAAGGTTGGTCTTACTCGTGACCAGCTTTATCAATATACCAAACGTTATAATGTTCCTAAACTAAAGCAAGGTCGGAACGTCCTTATTTCTCAGCAAGAATTGGACGAAGTCCTCAAACCTCCCAGCATCACTCGATAAGTTATTTGTCGGTGGTATAGGACACCCTCTTATCACCTTATTCTTTTGCAACTGGATCAATAAATATAACCCTCTAATCAACAATTGTATGAGACATACTTGTCCCAAAGTAACGCTCCGACAGAGAGCTATCAGAAACGGGCGTATATCGCTCTATCTCTATTATTATCCAGCTGTGCGCAATCCCGAAACCATGCAAATGAGCCGTCGGGAGTATCTCGGCATCTATATCTACGCCCATCCTAAGAATGAGATGGAGCGAGAGTTTAACATGGATATGTTGAACAAGGCGGAAGCTATTCGATGTATTCGTGTACAGTCGCTTATCAATGAAGAGTTTGGTTTTCTCGATCGAACCAAAATGAAAACCGACTTCCTTGCATACTTCTTGAAAATGTGCCGCAAGAAAGACCAAAAGTGGCGCATCGTCTACCAACACTTTTACAACTATGTGCAAGGACATTGCACTTTTGGAGACATAACGATAGGGCTATGCCAAGGCTTTCGAGAGTACCTTCTCAACGCCAAGCAACTCAAACGAAAAGGGAAAGTCTCCACAAACTCTGCATCTGGCTACTATTCCACTTTTAGGGGACTACTGAAGATTGCGTACCGAGATAAGTGGCTAAGAGAGAATATCAATGACTTTTTAGATAAGATAGAGGCTAAGGAGGTCAAGAAAGAGTATTTGACACTTGATGAAGTGAAGATACTTGCTCAGACACCCTGTGAGCATGATGTTCTGAAAAGAGCTTCTCTCTTCTCTTGCCTTACGGGGCTACGCATCAGCGATATTCTCAATCTCCGATGGGAAGATTTCACTCTTGCTCCTGACCAAGGCTATTGCATCCGCATCAGGACACAGAAGACCTCTACCGAAGCTACTCTCCCAATCAGTTATGAAGCTTATGAACTATGTGGAGAGCCATCATCGGGTAAAGTCTTCAAAGGCTTGCAGCGCAGTATGATCAATTATCCTTTGAAAAAATGGATTAAGCAGGCTGGGATTATGAAGCATATCACTTTTCACTGCTTTCGTCACTCTTATGCCGTGATACAGATTTCATTAGGTACAGATATCTACACCGTGTCCAAGATGCTAACGCACAAGAACGTCTCTACAACCCAAATCTATGCCGACCTTGTAAACTTGAAAAAGCGTGAAACAGCTGAGAAGATTTCCCTAAAGTAAAACGCCCTATTTCCTTTCTTTTCCTCATACTTCCCGCTATTTCCCTAAGTGATAAATGGTGATGAATACTTGTTTATGTCTGCATCAAAACATAGACAAGTATGAAGCCTTTAAGCACTAACGATAACTATATTCCACAGCTTATCACGCTGGGATGTATTATGATTTTCTCTTTAGCCGTTCGTTCCATTGCACTGAATTGTAAGGCGGACGGCTTCACTGCATTCGGATTGTTTATCCTTTCCACCTTGATTAGCACTGCTCTTTTCTTGGCTATACAGTCTATACTACAAGATCTTTTTCTTCTTTTAATCAAGTTCCCAAAAGAAGAAAGGACAGTGGAGAAACTCAATACTTCTCCCAAGACTCAGTTATCAAACTATGAACAATATCGTCAAGATGCTTTATTAGCAAAAGCAGAGGAAGAGCAGAACAAGATAAATACAGTCCTTTCCTATACAGAGAAAACACTCGCCCCCTACGTGATAGAATCAGAACTCTCTAATCTTTGTACCCAAATCTCCTATTTCCTATCATCCGACTGGAAAGAAGAAGAGAGCCGAGAGATCAAAATATCATCTCAGTTAAAGAGCATAGATTTGATGCACTTCGGATGGAATATTGCCCAACCTTTTGGAAAATCACGCAAAGAGATCGCCACTTTTCTCAAATACACTTTTACCCATGCACTGACAGATGTAGAAGTGAGTACCCTCCAAAGAAAACTGACCAATACCGAAGGGAAATTCCTCATCCCTCTACAAGAAAATCTCTCTATTGAAAGCTATTCATCTTCATAGAAGAGTTATATCTAAGTTACTTCCTAGTGCCCTGAAACACTGAATAAACACCGATTTTCTTTGCTCGCAAATAATTACAAACCGCAGGGATACCTGCACAAAACTATTTGCCGAATATGAACAAAGAAATCACTTTTGATAAGCTACCCGAAGCGGTAACTTATTTGACTGAACAAGTCACAGCCATTAAAGAAATGGTATCAGCATTGCACCCTCCTGTGCCTGAAGAAAAATCTCTCATAGGTATAGACGAAGCGTGCGTAATTATTCAGAAAGCTAAACCTACCATCTATGCTTTGGTACGCAAGGGAATTATCCCTGCATATAAGCGTGGAAAGAAACTCTACTTCTACAAAGAAGAGTTACTACAATGGGTAGAGTCTGGACGAAAGGGTGCAACTACAGCCATATCATCTGAGGAGCAGCTGGCCATGATGCGTCAAGGGGTGCGTCGTAAACCGAAATCTATCAAGTAACGATGGACCATGAAAGAAGAAGCTATCGTTCCAGAAGTCCTTCTTGACAAAGCAATAGAGTTGGGCTTGTCGTTCACGGGTTCGACCTTTCCTATCAGTATATTTCCCTCTGAGATACGAAATATCATTGCAGAGGTACATGAGTGCCAAGGTTTTCCTATCGATTACATTGCCTCTGCCATGCTTGTGGCAATTGCTGTGGGGATAGGAAATACTCATCTTGCCGAACTCAAACGCGGTTGGCAGGAAAGTTCGATACTCTATGTCGCATTGGTCGGACGTCCAGGGACCAATAAGAGTCATCCGCTTAGCTTTGCGATGAAGCCTTTTCTTGATTTTGACTATCAGGAAAACAAACTATACGAACGCTCCTATGCCGAATATGACAACATCATGCGTATGAGCCGTAAGGAGCGAATAGAGGGAGGCTTCCCAGAGCAACCGACAGAGCCGATGCGCAAACGTTTTCTTGTCTCGGATATTACACCCGAAGGCTTGAGCTTTATTCACGCACAGAATAAGCGAGGGCTTTGTTTGTGGACAGACGAACTATCTGCTTGGTTCAAAAACTTCAATCGTTACAATAGTGGCTCGGAAGAGCAGTTTTGGCTATCTGTATTTAGTGCCAAAGCGACGATTAGTGACCGAAAGGGTAATCGAAGTTCTATTTTCATCAAGCGTCCTTACATCTCTGTTGTGGGCACTATTCAGAAGAAGATTCTCGGAGAGCTTTCCAAAGGCGAACGCTCCAGTAATGGCTTTATAGACCGCATTCTATTTGTGATGCCCAATCTTCAGCAGAAAGCCCGATGGTGCAAAACCGAGCTTCCAGAGGATACAGAGAAACGCTGGGGAGGTATTATTAGACGACTCATAGATTTACCGTGTGCCAAAGATGAAGAAGGAGAAGTTACCCCTGAAATTATTCCTTTTGAAGAAGAAGCCAAGGCTCGACTCTATATGTGGCAGGAAGAGCATGCTCGATTATGCGATACTGAGGCTAATGAAGTACTTGTAGGAGTCTACTGTAAATTAGAAATCTACATCATTCGTTTTTGTCTCATTATTCAGTTGGCTCGATGGGTATGTGGCGAAAGTGAGAAGTCCGCTATAGACCTGATATCTGTGGAGCGAGCCATTACTCTTATTGACTATTTCCGTGATTCTGCTCAGCAGGTACAAACAGTGATGGACTGCACTCAGCTGACTCAACAGCAACGTCAGTTTCTGACAGAATTACCCGAAAGCTTTCAGACCGCTGAAGCTCTTCTGATCGCAGAGCGTATCGGAATTAAAGAACGAGCCTTTAAGGATTTTCTCAGTCGCAATATCGGGACGCTTTTTACCAAGGAACGACACGGTGTCTATCGAAAACTCGGTCTACAAACCTGATGCACTTTCTGCATTATCTGCATTTCTTTCCCTCTTGACGATTAAAAGTGTGCAAAGTGTGGATAGTGCCTGAAAATATAAGACCCCTGAAAAAAGGTTGTCTAATCTGATGACGAAAGTTGCCTAAGGTGATGCGACAAGTTAGACAATTTGATTTCGAGGGTTAGACATCCATTTTTCTGGGAATGACTTTATATCGAATTCATGTTAAAACAATTTTCTCAATGAATAATTACAGATCCAAATTAGAACCTTATAAGGGTGTGCGGACACGGCATACCTGCCCATCATGCGAACGTCCTCGATGCTTTGCTCGCTATATTGACACAGAGGGTAAAATAGAGTTTCCCGATAATGTAGGGCGGTGCGACCACGAGCAGAGGTGTGGCTATCACTTCACACCCAAGGCGTACTTCGCAGAACACCCTGCAACGAAGGAAGAGTTGCATTCAACTTCTGAGCTTATTCACAAACCTGTCGTTCCCGCTCCTCCCTCTTTTATTGATAGGGAAATGATGGAGAAGACTCTAAAGGGGTACGAACTCAATAATCTTTATCTCTTTCTCTGTGAACGTCTGGGAAAGGAAAACGCATTACAACTTATGCGACGTTACCATGTTGGCACTTCCAGGCATTGGGCAGGAGCAACGGTCTTTTGACAAATAGACACCAGAGGACAAGTGAGAGCTGGTAAGATTATGCTTTACGATCCCGAAACGGGCAAGAGGATAAAGAAGCCGTTCAATCATATTACGTGGGTACATAGTCTGCTCAATCGCCCGAACTACAACCTACGGCAATGTCTTTTCGGGGAGCATCTCTTGTCGCAAGAGACTCAAAAACCAGAGGCTTTGGTCGAGAGTGAGAAGACGGCTCTCATTGCCTCGCACTACCTACCCCAATATCTTTGGTTGGCTACTGGAGGAAAACATGGATGTTTCAAAAGTAGCAGTCTCACGCCTCTGTTGGGTAGGAACGTTATCCTTTTTCCAGATCTCGGTGCGACTGCATACTGGCAAGAAAAAATGTTGATGATGCAATCCATGGGAATAGAGGTTCAACTCTTCGACTATTTGGAGAGACATGCTCCTTCCAAAGACCAACATGAAGGGTACGATATAGCCGATTATCTCCTTCAGATCCAAACCAAAGAATCGGTGCTGAGCGAGTTGACCCAGCGCAATCCAACCCTTAAACTTTTGGTAGAGAAACTTGAACTTCGAGTAGTCGAAGAGACCAGACCAACCAAGCCTCCTCTCCGAAAGAGAGGACTTCGTAGATAATGGAAGCAAGTTTGTGTTTTGGGTTACCCAAAACCTCTCCAACGCCCACCTATCAGGGCGAAATAATCCCGATGGTCTCATCAATAAAACAAAAGGAACAATGACAATACAAGACAAAAATAGAGGTGGACGACCCACAAAAAAACTATCTGAAAATATATCGGCAAAAACGAAATGTCCTCCGAGTTATGAAACGAAATGTCCTCTGAGGGTAGGTTGAGGTTGAAGGGGTGATTTTGAAAAGTAGGAAACGAAATGTCCTCTGAGGGTGTCTTGCGAGAGATGCCTTTTTAACATTTGGTTATGAAACGAAATGTCCTCTGAGTGGTCGCACACCTCACTTTTTTGACCTATCACACCTCCCCATTTTGTCCTGCCACACCTTCTCATTTTGACCTATCACCCCCCACCTATCCCATCAACTTCTCATTAGGGTTGTACTTAGTATAAAAAACCGACCGCCTTCCGAATGGTATACGGAGGGCGGTCGAACGCTATTCAGGGTGTAAGGTGGTTGCTAGGCTCTATAACACCTACAGCGTAGCAATAGGAACTACGTTATTAAAAGCACAACAAGGTGAGCTATAGCACTAGTCGCACTACAATGGGGGACGACAGTAGTAGCAGTACTACAAGAGGCTCGGTGCGGTGGGGCTTAGTAGTTAGTGACGAGCCACTCTTCTTGCTTGCGACGGGTGGTTTTAGAAGCAGAGATACGTCTCTCTACACGGTGGATTGTCCAGTGGTGTGCTGAGGCATAGGCAAGTATCTTGTCGTAGGGGAACATCGTGAGCATCCACTTGCCCTTGAGCGAGACAAGAAGCTCAAGAAGAGCATCTAACTGCGGTTCTCCAAACATACCGCTGTAGTGTCCACAGTCGCTATTGAGGTAGGGGGGGTCAATGAAGTGGAAGGTATCGGGGCAGTCGTAGCATTGGATGACTTGGAGAGCATCTCGGCTCTCTATTGTAACGCCTTGAAGCCTGTTGCATATAGCTTGGGTAAAGCTATCTTTGGCATTACGTGTACGCTTGGGCATACCGCCACTAAAGTCATAGCCAAAGGCTCCATCAAGGCGACTTGCAAAGCTTTGCTTGGAACGTATCCATATAGCCCAAGCAACATCAACAGGAGAGTAGAACCAGGGCATTACGAGGATATTTCCTGCGTGGGTGTGTATGTCCCGAGCGTGGAGGGTGGCATCAATCTTTGCCTTGAGGGCAGGGTATTGGTTTTGTGCTACTCGGAAGAATGTAATAAGGTTGCCATTGAGGTCATTGATTGCTTCGCTAGGGGCTGGTTCCTTAGCAA
>CAUUAW010000006.1:0-92556 GCA_963543315.1 uncultured Porphyromonas sp. | reverse complement strand
GCATCGGTAGGTATGTTTTACCTCTGCGACGATCGTTGGCATGAGATCGGTCAAGTAGCCTCCAGAGATTTCTTTGACACAGACTCTGCAAATCAGTATGATATAGATCATACATACCTTGAGGAGTTATTAGATGAGACGGGAGCTCGGCTGCGTTATCTTTATGATCCATTTGAAGATCGCTACCTGCGGCTACAATTAGTCAAGATACATAGTGGATCTTTGGAGAAACCGAAAATCATCGCCCTCAAAGGCAAGCAACCTAAACAGACCAATCTTGATGAGTTTGTCGGACACCTTGATGACATACCTCTCTCTAGTAGGGATACGACATCGACCCTGATTGATGAGAGTTTTGACGATGATCTATTTAATGCCGACGAGCTATCTAGCGAAGGCTTTAGCATCCTTGACGAAGAGTAAAGATCTCCTCTCTTTACAATAAATGGATTCCCTAGGCAGTGAACAAGAAGAGGTTTCACCTACACTTATCGTACTCACAGGAGCTACAGGTGTCGGTAAGACCTCTTTTGCTATTAAACTGGCTCGATATTTAGGTCCTCCCTCATCCCCCATCCCTATCCTTTCGGCAGACTCTCGGCAGATATACAAAGATATGCCCATCGGTACCGCTATGCCTACAGAGCAAGAGCGAGGTTTGGCGCCACACTATTTTGTAGCTACCCATGAGATCACCCAGCAGTATAGTGCGGGGCGCTATGAATTAGAGGTGGTGAGTCTCCTAAATCAACTCTTCCGGCAGCAACCCCTTGCTATACTTTGTGGGGGCTCCATGCTCTATATCGATGCAATCTGTACAGGAATTGATAACATCCCCGCCGTAGACCCAGATATACGGGAGAGTCTCAACCTACGTTATCAGCGTGAAGGGTTAGCAAGCATTCTTGCTGAGTTACGACAGGTAGACCCAATCTACTATCATAAGGTAGACCATTGCAATCACCGGCGTGTACTACATGCACTAGAAGTTTACTTAAGCAGTGGCTCTCCCCTCTCTTCCTATCATTCTGGTGAGGTTACACAACGCCCTTTTAGACTACTCCCCTATGCCTTAATACGGCCTCGTGAAGATCTTTATCAGCGCATCAATCGGCGAGTAGAGGTGATGATAGAGGATGGTCTTGTCGAGGAGGTCCAGAGACTCTACCCTTATCGGCACTTCAACGCTCTCAATACGGTCGGATACAAAGAGCTCTTTGCCTACTTAGACGGAGAGTATCCTCTAGAGGAAGCTATCTGTCTCATTCAGCGAAACACTCGTCGC
The DNA here is from genome assembly GCA_963543315.1 of uncultured Porphyromonas sp. Lineage (GTDB taxonomy): Bacteria > Bacteroidota > Bacteroidia > Bacteroidales > Porphyromonadaceae > Porphyromonas. Next base: position 91,271 of record CAUUAW010000006.1, on the reverse strand, counting down.
TTCGCCCGTAAGCAACTTACATGGCAGAGAAAACATCCGGAATTCACCACCATAAATCTCTCAGCTCCGTGGGAGCAAGAGTTCAAGAGCATTCAGCAAAATCTATACAGCCACACCTAGTAGTTTCCAAACCAATAAGACCTGATCTAGATTCTGATACCCTCTAATTTGATCTCAGAGACTCCATCAAGCCATGGAGTTAGGAGGTGCATTCTTGAGAGAAGCTCCTCAAGTTAGGTACTTGATAATTATATAAGACGTCAGACGGCCGATTCACAAGGTAGGTCATATCTACTTCATGAGAAATATTACCGAAGAAACGCCGATCTCTCTGGGATGTATCATCTATACTGTCGCTGATTTACGGCTTATCAATACCCCAGCCAGCTATCACACTTTATGTTTTGTACATGCTCCCATCCTCCACCCAATAACACTTAATTTGCTAGGTCTATGTGTGGAGGGTCACTCTGGGACCTCCGTTTATTCCTAAATAAACTAGAAACAGCCTAGCAATGTCAGGATTGTAGTAACTATGGCTGGTGTATATTTTGGATACATCACACCTTGGATTGTTTACACGAATACAAATATCTCTCGTAACAAAGGGAATGCAAAGTGTCTTTCTAAGAGATTTATTTTGGGTATAATAAAGGGCGTAAATCGCATAATCAGCTGATTTACACCCTTGTTTGCGGAGAGAGAGGGATTCAAACCCCCGAAGCGGATAAGCCGCTTTCCGGATTTCGAGTCCGGCCCATTCGGTCACTCTGGCATCTCTCCTTATACTAAGCCACTCCCTAGAGTGTATCCCCTGGGAAATGTCTACCTAGCCTCGCTGCAGCTTCCCATGAAGCGGCTCCGGATAACTCCCGGTGTGCAAAGTTAATGACTATAATTCGAATAGACAATACACTCAAATCCCGAGACCTTCAGATCTGTAATTAATGAGGATGCTTACCTTATGACTCTCAATTTATTCCCGAATCGCCAATCAGTAATTCCGGAGTAAGCAAATGGCAATTCCGAAATAGTCGACCAAGTATTCTGGTATAAATATCCTTATCCTTACGGAGCTATCTCCCAATTACTACAAAGCAAATTATGCCCCAAAGGCTACCCGATGATGTGAACTAGAGAGATTTCGTCTACCCATTTACCATAGGATTATAACGTTGGGTATTAGCTTCATCAAGGTTGCTCCCGACAGATTGACCTTCGTTGAGATCGATTTTCCGTATCTTTGTATGCAAAATGGGTGATGTGTATCCCCTCTGAGTAGAGAGATTTCACTCACCGACTATACTTTTAGTTATGGATCTACACTACGAAGACATACGGCGTGACTATGGGCGTAGGAGTCTCAGCCGAAAGGATCTCACGGCAGATCCCTTTGATTTGGTTAGACTGTGGCTGCAAGAGGCAGTTGAAGACCCCAAGGTTATAGAACCGACGGCGGTGCTCGTCTGTACGAGTACTCCCGATGGTCATCCTAGCTCTCGCACCGTACTACTCAAAGAGTTACTCGGGGAGGAGTTCATCTTCTACAGTAACTATGAGAGCCGCAAGGGACAGCAAATAGCAGTTAATCCACACGTGAGTATGACCTTTCTATGGCACGAGCTTGAGCGACAGATACATGTTGAGGGCGTGGCACGTCATCTAGAGCCTGAGATAAGCGATCGGTACTTTGCCTCTCGTCCGTACAAACATCGTGTGGGAGCACGCATATCGCCCCAGAGTCATCCCATACCTGATCGAAACTACATCTATGTAAACTTTGCTAAAGAGGCTGCAAAGTACGTCCTGCAAGCAGTACCCCGCCCTGACAACTGGGGGGGATTTGCTGTGCTACCTAGCCGCATAGAGTTTTGGCAGGGGCGTCCCAGTCGCTTGCATGACCGCTTCCTATACCAAAGACAGGAGGACAACACATGGCAAATAGATCGTCTAGCTCCTTGAAATGTGGGGTATCATGAATCTAGCACGACCTGTCATCCTAGCCATAGATACCGCCCTGCAGGGGTGTGGTGTTGCTGTGGCTGATAGAGAGCACACACTATACTCCAAGGTCTACAAAGACAATGAAGCTTCTAACGCAGCGCTTATCGGAAGGTATGTACAAGAGGCGATCCAATGGTCTCAAGAGCATAACTACCAGTTAGCCGCTATAGCTACGACTGATGGACCCGGATCCTATACGGGTCTACGCATAGGAGCTTCGCTAGCCAAAGGACTCGCTTTTGGGTACTCCATACCACTCATAGCAGTGTCTACATTGCGTCTACTCGTGGCTGGTGCTCCTCCTTTTGATGGTGAGACTTTAGCGTTTTTGGATGCTGGTCATGGGAATGCTTATCTGCAAACTTTTGATGCGAAGGGAGAGCCTACTGACGATGCGAACTTTGTATCCCTATCTCCAGAGTGGCACCTCCCCAATGGAAAGCGTGTAGTCTACGTGGGGGCATTACCAATAAAAGGGCTCTCAGTCGAGACTCCAACGGTAGAAAATCTAGCAACAGAAGCTCGCCTCTATTGGTGTCGAGGACTATACGTCGACACAGCTTATTGGGAACCCAACTATGTCAAGCCTTACAAAGTGATAGTTGGGCAAAACAAAGTCCTAGAGCGACTCAAATTGACTAAACAAGAATAAATCACTACTACGACTTAATATGATCAAAGATATCATTGTACTTGCCAAACAAGTCCCCGACACACGTAACGTCGGCAAAGATGCTATGAAGGCTGACGGTACTATCAATCGTGCCGCCCTCGACGCTATCTTTAACCCTGAGGATCTGAATGCCCTCGAACAGGCTCTACGTATCAAGGAGCAGATGCCTGACTGCTGTGTATCCATTCTAACCATGGGACCTCCCCGTGCTGCGGAGATTATTCGTGAAGCTCTCTACAGAGGAGCCGACCATGGATACCTATTGACTGATAAAGCTTTTGCGGGTGCAGACACTCTTGCTACGAGCTATGCGTTGGCTTGTGCTATACGACATATATATAAAGGTAATCTGCCCGATCTTATACTAGGAGGTCGACAAGCGATCGATGGGGATACAGCTCAAGTAGGACCTCAGGTAGGTGAAAAGCTCGGTATTAATGTCGTAACCTATTGCGAGCAGATAGACCGGATAGATGGAGATCGGATCACGATCACACGCCGTCTCGAGCATGGCGTAGAGACTGTATGTGCTCACAAGCCTCTATTGCTAACTGTCACAGGCAGTGCATCCCCTTGTCGCCTACGCAATGCTAAGCGTGTACAAAAGTATAAGTATGCAGCCTCTGCCCTAGAGATTGATGCTATCCCGGAGAACTGGCGCAAGCGCATCGAGAGCAATCCGGAGGAGCTGACCATCGATATATTAACTGCTGAGAGCATAGGAGCCGACATAAACCAATGCGGTCTCTCAGGCTCTCCAACAAAAGTAAAAAGCATTGAGAGCGTTGTGTTTAAAGCTAAAGAAGTGATGCATCTCTCGAGTAATGATGCTGATCTAGAGACTTTGATACAGACCTTATTAGCGAACCATACAATCGGCTGAAAGAGCGCCACCTTTACACACCCATATAACAAGCAAAGACGATGAACAATCTATTCGTATACTTAGAGATCGAAGATGGGAGCGTACATGAAGTCAGCCTAGAATTACTCACCAAAGGGCGTGCCCTGGCTAATCAGCTGGGTGTGGCTCTAGAGGCTATCGCTATAACTGATAAGGCTGAGGGTATCGCCGATACAGTGATGCCATATGGCGTAGATAAGCTGCATCTATTTGTAGACCCACGCTTAGCCTACTATCAAACCCTCTCCCATGCAAGCATTGTCATTAAACTCTTCCAAGAGGAGCGCCCACAGATATGTCTTCTCGGAGCTACGACTATAGGACGAGACTTAGGTCCTCGAGTTTCTTCATCTCTCGGTAGTGGTCTTACGGCAGACTGTACTTCTCTAGAGATTGGCGACCACACAGAAAAAGGTCAAGAATACAGGAATCTACTTTATCAGATCCGACCAGCTTTCGGGGGTAATATCGTTGCGACCATTGTCAATCTAGAGCATCGTCCTCAGATGGCAACGGTACGCCCCGGTGTGATGAAGAAGGAAATATATGATCCTAACCACAAGGGTGAGACAATCAACCATAGGGTGACAGACTTTGTCAGAGATGAGGATTTTGTCATTGAGATTATCGACCGTCACATAGCTAAGAGTAAGATCAACCTAGGCGGAGCTTCTATCATTGTATCGGGTGGTTATGGAGTGGGTAGTATGGAAAACTTCGAATTACTACACCAGCTCGCTACCCTACTCGGCGGAGAAGTCGGAGCCACACGAGCTGCAGTCGATGCTGGCTTTACCGAGCATGACAGACAAATAGGACAAACAGGTATAACCGTGCGCCCTAAATTATACATCGCTTGCGGTATCAGTGGGCAGATACAACACGTAGCTGGTATGCAGGAGAGCTCTATGATCATCTCTATCAATACAGATGCAGAGGCCCCTATCAATACAATTGCCGATTATGTCATCACAGGGCGTATCGAAGAGGTTATACCTAAATTGATCAAGTACTACAAGCAAAACTCTAAGTAACAGACATATCTATCATGGCAAATTTTTATACAGACAATCCTCATATACAGTATCACCTCCAACATCCACTTATGAAGCGCATCGCTTTTCTTAAAGAGCATAGCTATACTGAGGCTGAGAAGTATGATTACGCTCCTATAGATTATGATGATGCTTTAGATAGCTACCAGCGAGTACTAGAGGTAGTCGGTGAGGTATGTGGAGAGGTGATCGCACCAAATGCGGCAGATGTTGACTTAACTGGGCCTACACTTCACGAAGGCCGAGTCTCTTATGACCCTCTCACCTCGCAAAACCTTGACTCTGTACGACAGACAGGACTCATGGGTATGGCCCTACCCCGGCGCTATGGAGGACTAAACATGCCTATTACTCCGTATATTATGGCCGCTGATATGGTCTCCCGTGCAGATGCGGGCTTCGAAAATCTTTGGGGACTACAGGACTGTGCAGAGACGCTTTACGAGTTTGGCTCAGAGGATCAACGGGAGCGTTTCTTACCTCGTGTATGTGCTGGAGAAACTATGTCAATGGACCTAACAGAGCCAGATGCTGGAAGTGATCTGCAGGCTGTCATGCTCAAGGCGACATACAACGAGACGGATCAGCAGTGGTACCTCAATGGAGTCAAGAGATTTATCACAAATGGGGATTCAGACATTCATCTCGTATTAGCACGTAGTGAGGAAGGGACAAAGGATGCTAGAGGTCTCTCCATGTTTATCTATGACGCTAAAAAAGGAGGCGTCACAGTTCGGCGCATCGAGCATAAGATGGGTATCAAGGGTGTACCGACATGTGAACTCGTCTTTAAAGACGCTCCTGCTGAGCTATGCGGTGAGCAACGTCTGGGACTAATCCGCTACGTCATGTCTCTCATGAATGGAGCTCGTCTCGGCATCATGGCGCAAGCTGTCGGTCTCTCCGAGGCTGCATACCTAGAAGCGAAGGCTTACGCAGCAGAGCGACATCAGTATGGACACTCCATTGATCAGTTTCCGGCTGTTTATGAGATGCTCGCTCTCATCCGAGCTAAGACTGATGCTACACGTGCGCATCTTTATGAAACCAGTCGCTTTGTCGATATGTACAAAGCTTATGACGACATCGCTCGAGAGCGCAAACTAACTGCGGAGGAGCGCCAAGAGCAAAAGTATTATAGCCGTCTAGCAGATGCTTTTACACCAATCGGTAAAGGTCTAAGTACCGAGATGGCAAATCAAAATGTTTATGACTGTATCCAGATATACGGGGGGTCAGGCTATATGAAGGACTACACCTGCGAACGACTCTATCGTGACGTACGTATTACCAACATTTACGAAGGTACGACACAGCTACAAGTCGTTGCAGCAATACGACACGTCACTACAGGGACCTATTTCGCACGTCTCGAGGAGTACCAGCAAGTGTCTGTATCACCCGAGTGGCAAGAGACCAAAGAGCTATTAGCTGGCTGGATCGAAAGGGCTAAGGCATGTACCGAGCTTGTCTCAGAGTCAAAAGATCAAGCTCTCCTAGATTACCATGCGCGTCGCCTCGTCGAGATGTGTGGGCACTGTATCTTTGCACATCTGCTACTCATATCAGCACAGGATCGCCCCGACCTCTACGAGCACTCAGCACATGTGTACATCCAGTACGCTAGTGGTGAAATGGACAAGTGCGAGGGGCAGATTCGTCGTTTCGACCGCAAGATGCTAGAGCATTACGCTGTACAAACCACCAGGCCGGCAGAGGCGTAAGAGGCTCCTATAGTGGAATTTGTGAGGGCACACAGTAAGTGCGCCCTTACAGATCTCCTCTTTCAATCCCCAATTCCAATAAACATCCCAACTTCTTTGGTAAACTCCGAAACCTCTCAGCGACTATGCAACAATACCTAGACCTTATAAAGCGTGTCTTAACCGAGGGCAACCGACGTACTGACCGTACAGGCACCGGTACTATTGGGGTGTTTGGTCATCAGATGACTTTCGATCTCTCTGACGGATTCCCTCTTTTGACTACTAAGAAGCTACACCTTCGGAGTATCATTCACGAGCTATTGTGGTTCCTCAAGGGTGATACTAACCTGCACTATCTCCATGACAACAAAGTGTCCATCTGGGACGAATGGGCAGATGAGAATGGAGATCTCGGACCTATCTATGGAGCGCAGTGGAGACACTGGTACGATCCTCATACAGGTAAGGTCATTGACCAGATGCAACAGGCTGTAGACCTCATTCGCAATCAACCAGACAGTCGCCGTATCTTAGTCTCAGCATGGAATGTCGCAGACCTGCCGCTCATGCACTTATCTCCTTGCCATTGTCTCATGCAGTATTATGTAGTAGGAGATAAACTAGATCTGCAGCTCTATCAACGCAGTGCTGATATCTTCCTTGGAGTACCTTTTAACATCGCATCCTATGCTTTACTTCTTATGATGACAGCACAGGTCACTGGTCTACGTCCAGGACGCTTTATACACACCCTCGGTGATGCGCATATATATAGCAACCACCTCGAGCAGGCACGCTTACAGCTCACCCGTACCCCTCGTGCTCTACCCTTGATGGTGCTTAGAGATCGGGGACAGGGTCTCTTTGATTTTATCTACGATGACTTCACCCTCACCGAGTATGATCCTTATCCACACATCCCCGCCCCGATAGCAGTCTAAATAAGACTAGGAGACGTCCATCTTGATAGACTTATCCAGCTCCGTTCTTTTTCCTCCCCAATCAGTTCAACAATCTCTAGGGGGAAAATGGAGCTACTACTTGTTTATTCGGAATAAACAGCTATCTTTGCAGGAGGTCCGGCAACAAATAGGAATAAGGACCGGCATTTTCGTTTTGACTTTCACTTAAAAACCAACACAAATACAACTATGAGAAAAAGAATTCTAATCGTGCTTGCAGCCCTTGCTGCTCTCACACTCGGCTTCTCATCCTGTAAAAAGGACAAGAAGGAGACAGATGTCAAATTCCGAATTGAAGGAGACTCGAATGATATCAAGCTCTTGATAGGCAAGACTCATCAGATGGTCGTGACCGTAGAGCCTAAGGGATCTGAAATTAAGTTTGAATCAGCCAATGCTGAGATCGCCTCTGTTACCGACAAAGGTCTCGTAACAGGAGTCAAGGCTGGTGAGACCGCTATTAAGGTCACTGTCGCAGGCAAGACTAAGGAGGCTAAGGTTACAGTAAAAGATCCTAAAGCTATCGACGAGGCAACAGGTATAGGAAAGAGGGATCAGGATTTAGGTCACTTCATTTATGTACCCGTCAAAAAAGAGGATATCAAAAAAGGAGATCTCGAGCTCTTTAAGATGATCATGACTACTGCTGGATGGGAGTTTGATCAAAAGACATACGATTACGATAAGAACGCTGACATTGCTATACCATTTAAGTCTCCTGCTGGAGACAAGGAAGGTGAATACAAGTATGGGATCCCGGGGGTTATCTACCTACACTCTCTCAAGGGGCAAGATAATCACATTAAGATCTCCTATCCTTTTGTATTTAATACTGATCCATTGGGACCGGAAAATCAAGAAAAGATCGAGAAGAGTGGTCTTGTCTACCTATTTAAGGAGCTGTATGGGTTTAAAGAAAACGCCAAGTTCGTTAAACTAAAAGAAGGAAATAATGCATGGGTCGGGGTTAATAGCGCCTCCGTAAAGGGTGCTTATCTCCTACTTGGGATGTATACAAGACAACTCACGAGCAAAGATGTACCCACTCAACCCGAGCTTGTCGGAAAGTATGCGTTTGAAATTTTTATCTTATATACCGAGCCGGAGAAAAAATCAAATAGTATACAGCTGCAAGACATAGAGTCACTACGTGACATCCGCCTAGCAACACCTCTACAAGTGATGGAGTAATATCGTAGCTAAATAAACTGAGGCTACAACTCAAGAGGGGACTCTCTCCACATGCCGTGGAGGGAGTCCTCTTTTTAAGTTATCCAAGAGTCAAACTCCCAAATAAATCCGGACAACCTCGCACCGAGTGAATCTGGATCAAATCCAGCTATTGATACTTTGTAGTCAGTTGATATATTTTAATCCTAGATCAGTTATCACTGGGAGTAGGTTATTTGTTGGACAAGCATCGTTATAATTACTCCGTAATTACAGAGTAATAACTCCGGAGCTCTCAATCAGCAATTCCGGAATTACCAACTGATGATTCTTGAAATTTAAATTGGGTATTCCCGAACAATTTTTGAGAGCGCTGGGAGCACCCCCATCTTTTTTTGGTAGTGAGGGTAAAAATGAGTACTTTTGCAGAGGGTGTACTATCAGTAGATTGAGATGGATTCATCCGATCTCTAATCTTCAGCCTATAGTAGGAGTAACCTGAGTTACAGTCAATTTAGTCTTTACACCCCAATTTCTGCCTTTTGCTCAACGGGTTGAGGCGTTTTTATATGTGTACTACAAGTTATGGACTTACACTTACTGGAACTTAGTGATCAAGAGATAGCTCGCCGTAATAGCCTAGACGAAATCCGCCAGATGGGGATCAATCCTTATCCCGCAGCAGAGTATGTCGTGACGGCACATGCTAAAGATATATTGGATAATTACCAAGAGGATCTCCCCCGTCAGGAGGTTAGCATAGCAGGGCGTATCATGAGCCGACGCATTATGGGTAAAGCTTCTTTTATGGAGCTACAGGATGCATCGGGGCGTATACAGGTCTATGTAACTCGTGATGACCTCTGTCCCGGAGAGGATAAGGAGCTATACAATACGCTTTTTAAGAAGTTGCTCGATATAGGAGACGTAGTAGGTGTCAGGGGCTTTGTCTTCCGGACACAGACGGGAGAGGTGTCAGTGCACGCCGAGGAGCTAACTTTGCTTAGCAAATCGCTACGCCCCCTACCTATTGTCAAGGCAAAGGATGATCAGATTTTCGATGGCTTTACTGATCCAGAGCTGCGCTATCGTCGCCGCTACGTAGATTTAATTGTAAACGAGGAGGTCAAAGAGATCTTTATCAAGCGTACACAGATCTTCCAATCGATGCGCAATTTCTTCAATGCTAGAGAATACTTAGAGGTCGATACCCCAGTCTTGCAGGCTATCCCAGGAGGAGCTAGCGCACGCCCCTTTGTGACACACCACAACGCTCTAGACATACCTCTATACTTACGTATAGCCAATGAACTGTATCTAAAGAGACTCATCGTGGGAGGATTTGAGGGGGTCTACGAGTTTAGCCGAAACTTTCGCAATGAGGGGATGGACAGGACTCACAATCCTGAGTTCACCTGTATGGAGATCTATGTAGCATACAAGGATTACCGCTGGATGATGCAGATGACTGAGCTGATGATCGAGCATATCTGTCAGGAGGTCCTTGGCACGACAACTATACAGGTAGGAGAGCAGACCATAGACTTCAAGCCTCCCTATCGTAGGCTCTCTATGATTGATGCTATCCAGGAGTACGGCGGAGTTAATATAGATGGGATGGATGAGGCTGAATTGCGGACTGCCTGCCTGAAAAGAGGTATAGAGATAAACGACACAATGGGTGTCGGTAAGCTAATCGACGAGCTTTTTGGAGCAGTTGCCGAGTCTCACTTAGTGCAGCCCACGTTTATTATAGACTACCCAAAGGCAATGTCTCCGTTAACTAAGGAGCATCGTGACCATAGAGGCCTGACAGAGCGCTTCGAGCTTTTTGTCAACGGTAAGGAGCTAGCAAATGCATACTCAGAGCTTAACGATCCCATTGATCAGCGTCGACGCTTTGAGGATCAGCTACGCCTGAGTGAGCGCGGAGACAATGAGGCAATGTACATAGATCATGACTTCTTGCGCGCCCTGGAGTATGGGATGCCTCCTACGTCAGGTATGGGTATAGGAATGGATCGCCTTGTGATGCTACTCACGGGGCAAGAGAGCATCCAGGAGGTGCTCCTATTCCCTCAAATGCGTCCTGAGATACAACCAAAGCGAGACAAGGCTGTGGCTTATCAGGCTCTTGGTATAGCTACAGAGTGGGTGCCCTTATTACAAAAAGCCGGATATCTCACGGTTGCTGATCTAGAAGGCAAAGCTCCGGGCAAGGTGATGCAGCAGATGATAGACATCAACAAAAAGTATAAGTTGGGTCTACAAATCCCCTCACTAGATGAGATCTCAAAGTGGGTGGGTGAAAAGTTTGTGAAGTAATATAAGTGTACGAATCCCTATCTCTCTGGGTAGCATCATGCATTATATGGCACAATCTGTATGAAAATCGGTCGAATAGGTATACTTGGTAGTGGTAGCTGGGCCACAGCTCTTGCTAAGATTTCTTTGGAGTCCACTCCTGAGATCAATTGGTATATTCGTCGTGATGATCAGGCGCGACGCTTCAAAGCATCGGGGCATAACCCCGACTATCTCTCTAGCGCTACGTTTGATCCGGACAGGATAAACTTTTATACGGAGGGGACTATAAACTCTTTCTTTCGCAATAGTGATACGATTATTTTGGTGACTCCCTCACCTTACATAAAGCAGTACCTCAAGAAAGTTAAGCGCAGTAGTCTGCGTGACAAAACACTCGTAAATGCCATCAAAGGGATTGTGCCAGATGAGAATCTACTAGTCTCAGAATTTCTCTCTCAAGAGTTTCAAGTACCCAAGGAGCTCATCGGTGTAGTGAGTGGTCCTTGTCATGCCGAAGAGGTGGCTCAAGAGCGTCGCAGCTATCTAACGACAGGATCGAGTAATGATGAGCTGGCGCATCTTCTGGCAGAAACCCTCTCGTGCGACTATATCACCTGTACGACATCGGATGATGTAGTAGGAATCGAGTTTGCTTCGGTACTAAAAAATATCTACGCCATTGCGGCGGGTATCTGCAACGGCTTAAACTACGGCGACAATTTCCAGAGTGTACTCATCAGCAATGCCATTGCTGAGATGAATAGTTTCGTGAATACTGTCCACCTATTAAACAATCGAGTGATCACAAACTCAGTATACCTGGGTGACCTACTCGTAACCGCATACTCAAACTATAGTCGCAACCGTACCTTTGGGACAATGATCGGTAAGGGCTATAGCGTTAAGGCCGCTCAAGTCGAGATGGAAATGATTGCGGAGGGCTACTACGGAGCTAAATGTGTCCGGGAGCTCAATACTACACACTACCGGGTCAATATGCCAATTATGGATGCTGTCTATGAGATACTCTACAACAAACAGCCAGCTGTAGAGACAATTGAAAAGCTCTCCCTGAAGTTTCGCTAGTTGATATACTCCATTAACCCTATCTCGAAATGCAAATCCATGGAAGTAGCTTCGACTCTTATTCAGATTGACACTTCATACGCTCGAGAACACCTCTCTGCAACAACCATTAGCCAAGCAGAGCAAGATGCACTAAAGGCTGTACAGACGCTACGCACTAATTCGGGTAGAGGTAGCAAATTTCTGGGATGGAAAAACCTGCCTCATGAACTGCTTGATAGCTCTATCTGCAATCGAATAAAAAAAGTTGCAGATAGGCTGCGCAGTGAATGCGTATATATAGTCTGTATAGGTATCGGAGGAAGCTATCTAGGAGGCAAAGCAGTGATAGAAGGGCTCAGCGATTATTTCTCAAATTATCGACAACCTAAGCTCGGGGATCCTCAAATCCTCTTTGCAGGACAGAACATTAGTAGCGATTATCTCCATGACTTGATGGATCTGCTCGGGAGTGACCCTTTTGGCATTATCTGTATCTCAAAGAGTGGTACAACGACAGAGCCCGCGATTGCCTTCCGACTCTTGCATCAATACTTGATTGCTCGTGATGGTCAAGAGATAGCAAAGAGACGCATCGTGGCGATCACGGACCAGAAAGAGGGAGCATTGCTTCGTCTTTCGGTAAAGCAAGGGTACGAGACATTTGTAATACCAGATAATGTTGGGGGGCGGTTCTCTGTATTGACCCCCGTAGGTCTCCTGCCAATTGCGTCAGCGGGATTTGACATCGAAGCACTAATACGAGGAGCATATGAGGTCGCTGATAGCTATAATCGCACTCTAAATCCCCTAGAGACCCCAGCCGTCCAATATGCTATAGTAAGACAAGCTGCATACCGAGAGCGAGCATCGAGTGAAGTGCTTGTGTCCTTTGAACCCCGTCTAGGATCTCTTGGCCTATGGTGGATGCAACTCTTTGGTGAGAGTGAAGGTAAGGAGCATAAAGGTTTACTGCCACTCGCTCTAACCTACACGACTGATTTACATTCAATGGGACAGTGGATACAGCAAGGTCCCCGTAATATCATAGAGACTATGGTAGTTGTTGACAGGCCTAGAGACGTGATTACAATCCCTATAGATGGGCAGGATCTCGATGGTCTTAACTATCTAGCTGGAGAGGCTGTGCACTATGTCAATGAGCAGGCACACCTTGGTACGCTATTGGCTCATAAAGATGGGGGCATCCCTGTGATACAAATTCTCATGCCTCAGGTTGATGCAAAGACACTTGGAGCTTTTATCTACACGATGGAGTACGCTGTCGCGGTCAGCGGGTACATGATGGGTATAAATCCTTTCGACCAACCAGGCGTTGAGGACTATAAGCACAACATGTTTGCACTGCTAGCTAAGCCTGGCTTTGAGAAAGAAACGGAAGAGATACGCCAACACTTGCACCAATAACCTTCGATACACTTTATTAGTAATGACAGATATCATACAACCCATTAGCCCTAGAAGATATCGCGAAATTATCCCATTGCCAGAGTACGGGCACCACATCCAACACATGGTAAACCATTGCTTGACGATTACCGATCGTGATGAGCGCACGCGGTGCGCCCATGCAATTATAAAAACGATGGCAATCATTCGACCAGAACAAGCAAAAAAAGCGGACGATAATAAGGTCTTATGGGATCATCTTGCTATTATGTCTCATTTTGCATTAGACATAGACTACCCCGTAGAGGTCGTTCAAGAGGAAATATTCAAGGGAGCGCCTACCCCACTCTCCTATCCAGAAGATGACATTATCTATCGACACTACGGGCACATTATCCAGGAGTTAATTAAGAAAGCATGCGAGATGCCAGAAGGAGAAGAGCGAGGCGCTCTCACCCTAAGTATAGCCAATCGTATGAAGCAAGCTTATATTTTATGGAATAAGCGTTCAGTCGAGGACTATACAATCTTCAAAGATCTCTATGAATTATCCAACGGTCAGCTCATCCTCACAGAAGAAAAACATCAGCTAGATACGACACAACGGGCTCCTCTGGATAGAAATAACAATCGACCTAGGCGTTCCTTTAACCGCTCTAGACGTAGCAGCAACAGCCGTACCAAGAGCAATAACAAACGTGGCGCTAGTAGCAGTCGGATTTCACGAGCCAAGAGTTAGCCTTTTCTAGACTTCACTTCGTTTCACTTCTTACGACACAGGCATATGGCGTCTTATATCATAGAGGGAGGTCACAAACTCCATGGAGAAGTCACTATACAAGGGGCAAAGAATGAAGCTCTCCAAGTAATTGCGGCAACTTTACTAACAGACGAGGAGGTTGTAATAGAGAATGTGCCAGACATCCTGGATGTTAACAATCTCATCAAGTTAGTACAACTCCTTGGAGTCGATGTTACTCGCCTGAGTAATGATAGTTACCGCTTTAAGGCACAAGAGATCGATCTAGGCTTTGTCGACTCCACCGAATTTCTTCATAAAAGCAAGATATTACGAGGCTCTGTATTACTAGTCGGACCTCTTGTAGGGCGTTGTCGGCATGCTGTCTTTCCCAAGCCTGGTGGAGATAAAATAGGCCGTCGCAGACTGGACACTCATCTAATTGGCATTACAACGCTAGGGGCCAATTGCCAGTATGATCAGGAGCATAGAGCCTTTAAAATAGACGTACCTCACCTGACAGGAGGTTACATGCACCTCGAGGAGGCGTCGGTAACAGGAACTGCAAATGTGATTATGTCAGCTGTGCTGGCAGAGGGGACTACGACTATCTATAATGCAGCTTGTGAACCTTATATCCAGCAACTATGTCGTATGCTTGTCTCCATGGGGGCGCATATCTCTGGGATTGGATCTAATCTCCTAACCATTGAGGGTGTCGATCGGCTACATGGCACGACGCATCGTATCCTACCCGATATGATTGAGGTGGGAAGCTTTATCGGTATCGCCGCAATGACACAGAGCGAGCTGAGACTAAAGGACGTTGGTATACCAAATCTAGGGCTCATCCCACAAATGTTTCGCAAGCTCGGTATAGGAATCATTGAGACTGGAGATGATCTTATTGTACCTGCTCGAGAGAGCTATGAAATTGAGACCTTTATGGATGGGTCTATCCTCACAATATCTGATGCTCCTTGGCCAGGTTTAACCCCAGACTTGCTCAGCGTGTTTCTTGTCGTAGCGACACAATCTAAGGGCTCCGTACTCATTCATCAAAAGATGTTTGAGAGTCGTCTATTCTTTGTTGACAAATTAATTGATATGGGAGCTCAGATCATCCTATGTGATCCGCACCGAGCTGTAGTCGTAGGTCAAGACCATCAGGTGGGATTGAGACCTGCTGTGATGGCGTCTCCAGATATTCGTGCCGGAATCGCCCTGCTCATTGCAGCACTGAGTGCCGATGGTGTTAGCATAGTCAATAATGCAGAGCAGATAGACCGTGGTTATCAACACTTACACGAGCGTCTCAATACCCTGGGTGCCCACATAGAGAGACGTGATGAATAGCAGAGCCTTTACAGTCCCTACACTCTCAGATGTAGGCTATCTGGGCAAGCCCCATGGGGTACACGGCGAGATCATTGCTTATCTAACCATTGATCTGAGGACACTGTGTCGTGAACCATCCAATGATGAGTTCTATATATTCGTGGAAATTGAGTCATTACCCGTACCATATCGACTTCTGAAATACCGAAATAAGGGGGAGAGTTATCTACTTACATTATCCAGAGTATCGGATCGCTCCACTGCAGAGACGATGACAGGCTGGAGATTGCTAGTCCCTACGGCAGAGCTAGCGGATAACCAAGTTGCTTATAGCTGGGATCATTTTATCGATTATCAAGTCTATTCTCCAGCCAAAGAGCTTATCGGGACCATTGTAAACGTCAATGATCAGACAGAAAACGTCTTTCTCCTCCTCAAACGTTTAGATGGCTCGCAGCAACTACTACCCATACATGAAGAGCTTGTCGATGACATTGATCCAGAGCATAAGACATTGCAGCTACAAATACCCAATGGGTTATTAGATCTATAGCATAAGCTGATCCCTTTATTCCTTGATCATCCACCATGCGACGCATTGCACTTTTTGGTTCCACGGGTAGTATTGGGACACAAGCCTTGGAGGTTATCTCTTTTCATCCAGATCTGCTTAGTGTCTATGCTCTCACGACTCATAGGAATGTCCCACTCCTTGCAGACCAAGTGCAGAAGTATCATCCCAAGGTCGTTGTCATAGCAGATAGAGATGCGGCAAATCAACATGCTCCAATCCTAAAAGGGCTAAACTGCACCGTACTGCTGGGTAATGAGGGGCTCCTCACACTTGCCCGACACGACGGATATGAGGTGATGCTCTCTGCCCTAGTTGGCTTTGCGGGACTACGCCCTACCCTACTGGCTATCGAGAGTGGGCACGAAATAGCCCTAGCAAATAAGGAAACACTTGTTGTCGCCGGGCAACTCATCATGCAGTCAGCCAGAGAACATCATGTACGCATCCTACCTGTCGACTCCGAGCACTCAGCTATTTACCAGTGCTTAATGGGTGAATGCACCCCTCTAGAGCGGATATGGCTAACGGCTAGCGGAGGACCCTTCTGGCAAATACCTCTCGAAAAGCTTGGTCAAGTAACTGTAGAGGACGCACTAAATCATCCTCGCTGGCTGATGGGAGCCAAGGTAACCATTGACTCAGCAACGATGATAAACAAGGGCTTTGAGATGATGGAGGCGTGTCATCTCTTTGGGGTATCGGAAGATCAGATCTCGATACTGATACACCCTGAGAGTGTGGTACACTCGATGGTTCAATTTGTAGATGGTTCTGTCAAAGCGCAGCTTGCAGTCCCCGACATGCGCCTACCCATTAGCTTAGCACTGCATGGGGGCTTACGGCAACCTCTTCCGATAGCTCGTCAGCCCTTTGTCGGCACATCGCTTCACTTTGAAGAGCCAGACGCAGCCCACTTCCCCTGCTTAACTTTAGCTTTTGAGGCATTTAGGCGTGGGGGGAATGCTCCCTGCTTGCTCAATGCGGCGAATGAAGTTGCCGTGCGAGCATTCCTTGGTAAGCGCATTCACTTCATGCAGATAGCCCAATTAATAGAAACAACTCTCACATCCGTTGATTACGATGCGGCGCCTACACTAGACGCATTGATGTACTATCATGAGAGAGCTACAACTCTAGCTACCACTCTGCTATCCAAGTTGTAGATATCTAGCAATAGTTTGGGAGCCACACGTTTGCAATCATATAAAAGCCAATTCTAGATCTTAAACCCACTACCGCTCAAAGGGTAAATGCGTGGACCCCGTAAGGTCGATTGCCATAATCCATTCCCGAATGATCAGAGCATTATAACCGAATTAAAGACATTTTATTCCGGAGAGCTCTATTGAGTATTACAGAATACTCGATCGGGTACTCCGGGATATTTTTTAGACCGTCTAGAATCGTTTTACACAGACTTTGGGATCTCTGAGAAATCTAACCTCTCAACGCGTGAAAATCTTTTGCGCAACTAGATATGTAGCATCTGCACTCTTTTTTGTATCTTTGCGACCAGAAGCAGAGGAGTATCCAAGTCCACGTTCCCTCAGTTTCGTGCGAAAAAGAGATTCCCGAGAATAGCAAGAGATCTTCTATAGCAATGGATTTGAAGTTTTTTCGATCAGAGCCATTGCGTGCCGGCAGACTCTCCAAGCTCGCTCTTGCTTGACTCATAGCTCTGCTGATCCATATATTATCTATCTTATCTAGGGTAAGACATATTGTTGTAAGCAGACAACGTCGTAGTTCACTCCAGATCGTTGGAGTCCGTCGTGCTCACTTTCAGAGTGTATTACCCAAAGCCCTATCAACATAGCACTTACAACAAACAGATAAGATCCATTTATCCAGCGTAATACCATATACACCATGCAAAGGTACACCATCATAGATCTCAATGATATGACGGAGGAGCAACTTCACAACGTTGCCTCCCAGCTAGGGATCACCAAGATTGCTACTGACAAGAAAGAGATTATTTTCCAAATTTTAGATGCTCAGGCTGAAGCAGCTGCGACACAAACAGCCGAACAGCATGATAAGAGACCCCGCAATCGCCGCTCCGCCAATAGTGACTCATCTACAGACACTAACGAAAACTCTGAAAGGGTTGAGCGCAAGACTGCAAAGTCAACCTCTAGGCGCAGTGTGCGCAATGCGAAGCCTGACAAGAACTCTGAGACGCCTGCCCCATCGACAAATATCGAACGTGAGGAGGCCATTGCTATCGTAGAGGAAGCGGCCTCAGCACAGTCTGAGGGGCAACGGGTCGCGACGACCGAGGGTCCAAATCCAGTCTCTCTTAACCCTGCCGGCCCCCAACGCTCTACTGATAATAGACGCAATAACAAAGAGCAAAGCAATCACAATAAACGGCAAGACATTAAGGAATTATCCTCTCAGGAAGACAATACGACTCAGCCATCGTCTCATCATCTATCTGACAAGAGGAGTAAATCAGAAGATCTGGTTGAGCCACCAGTGCTCTTTACCCATCCTAATGCAGAAACGCTCTTGGGAGAGGTGCTCGGCAATGCTCACAAGGAGCCTACAAATGAGGATCGACCTCACAAGAAGACGCAACAGCCTGATGAGACTACTTATGACTTCTCCAATATCTTAACAAGTAGTGGTCTCCTAGAGACCGTTCAGGAGGGATATGGATTTCTCCGTAGTTCTGACTACAACTACTTTGCCTCCCCTGATGATATTTACGTGCCTGCCGAGATGATTAAGAAGTGGCACCTTAAGACAGGCGATGTAATCGAGGGTAGTATCCGCCCTCCAAAGTCTGGTGAGAAGCACTTCCTTCTTCAAAAAATTATCCTCGTCAATGGACGCCTACCTCAAGATAATTTAGACCGTGTCTCCTTCGACCTATTGACACCACTCTTCCCTGATGAGAAGTTTAAGTTAGAGTCTCGTAACGTAGCCTCTATATACGACAAGACCGCGATGCGCATCGTAGACCTAATCACCCCAATTGGCAAAGGTCAGCGCGGGCTGATCGTCGCACAGCCTAAGACTGGAAAGACGATGCTGCTCAAGGATATTGCTAATGCAATCACAGCCAATCATCCTGAGGTTTACATGATCATCCTACTCATTGACGAGCGTCCCGAAGAGGTGACAGATATGGCTCGCAATGTAAATGCAGAGGTCGTAGCTTCGACATTTGATGAGCCTGCCGATCATCATGTCAAGCTCGCTGAGCTAGTCCTTGCCAAAGCCAAGAGTATGGTAGAGAGTGGTCATGATGTCCTCATCATGTTAGATTCAATTACTCGTCTGGCTCGTGCATACAATACAGTGCAGCCCACCTCTGGAAAGATCCTCTCGGGCGGTATTGAAGCTAATGCGCTGCAAAAGCCTAAGCGATTCTTCGGCGCTGCTCGCAATATAGAGCATGGTGGTAGTCTGACTATCCTAGCAACGGCTCTGACGGAAACAGGATCTAAAATGGACGATGTAATATTCGAGGAGTTCAAAGGAGCTGGAAATATGGAGCTACAACTAGACAGACGTCTGTCAAACAAGCGTATCTTCCCTGCAATAGATATCCTCTCCAGCAGCACACGCCGAGACGATCTCTTATTAGACTCCATGACATTACAACGTATGTGGATCTTGCGTAATCATCTATCGGATATGAACACTGTGGAGGCAATGGAATTTCTCAAACAGCGCGTTGAGCTTACAGACAGTAATCTGGAGTTTCTAGCCTCAATGAGTGATTAGCAAACGTCCCCTCATATACCTCCATCATTTACCCATTATCAGTCTAGCATCAATGTACCGCATCGGAGAGATTTTAGAGCAAGCCTTACTACTGCACGATTGTGTCATACTGCCTACGGTAGGAGCCTTCATAGTGGAGCATACACCCCCTCTATATGATCGGAGACTAAACACTATCACACCTGCAGGACAACGCATCTCATTTAATGCTGCTCTAGTCGAACGCGATGGAATTCTGGATAGCTTCTACGCACAAACATTGGGATTATCCGTGCGTAGAGCTAGATTGATTGTAGACTCAGACATTACGGCAATAAGACACCATCTCTACCAATCTGGGGTCCTAATGTTAGGATCAAGCCTTGGGACTATCACACTACAAGAGAGTGGTGAGATCCTTTTTTCTCCTGCTAAGGAGCGACAAGGTCTGAGATCAATACGCTCTTACGGGCTATACCCACAAAGCTGTCTGATCCCTTCCGTCTCTGTGACTAGGAATGCCCCCATGGAGACACAATCAAGAGACTCGGGTAGCAAGAAGTATTGGACCATACGACTTAATCAAACAGCGACTAATTGGGCTGCAGCTATTGCAATCTGCCTACTCTGCCTATTGCCAGTCAGCTCTGATAGTCATACGGATCGTTACAGTGCGGGCTTCGTACCCTATGGCTGGCTAAACGAGTTAGACAAAGAGGCTCCGAGATACCCATCTGGAGAGCCAACCAATACTAAGTCCTCCGAAGCAGAGTCGGTGTCGACACTCTCAACACAAGCAGATCTGCATACAATAACTAACCTAGTAATTAGCCCCGATGAGGCTATGCAGGAAGGTAGTCACGTTGTCGTTGTAGGAGTATTTGAAAAAGAGCTGCGTGCACGTCGCTTTATCGATGAGACAGCTCCTAGTAAGATGACCACAACAGACGATCTATCCTTGAGGATCATTCAGGAGCCATCTCGCTATCTGGTCATAGCAGGCATATGCCCTTCGGCTGAAAAGGCTAACGAACTACATCGCTATATTTCAACCTTGGAGGATAACTACACGGATGCATGGGTTTATGCCCTCTAGCATCTCCCTTGTATTACTTTATATCAGCGGAGTTAGGAGTCGCATCACACCGTAGACGATGCGTCGCCACAGTGTATCGTGTCTCGGTGTCATACGACTACACTGAGCAAGTGCGTCCTCAAAGTGCTTCGTAATTAGTGTTGCGACATCTGAGGAGTAGATAATAGTGGTCAAATCAAAGTTGTACTCAAAGCTTCTAAAGTCCAAATATGGTGTCCCCGTGACTACCCTCTGCATGTCTATCACGGCATAAGTGGCCTCACGAAAACCATCATAGTAGAATAACTGTACTCCAGCCCGGAGTAAGTCGGAGAAGAAAGCTCGAGAAGCTCTCAGAGCCAGTCGGCTATAAGTACGATGAGGCAGTATGATCTTTACTTCCACTCCCGACAATGCCGTAGAGATAAGTGCTTGCTGCACACTAGCTGTCGGTATGAGTACTGGTGATTCGATATAGAGCGATTTACGAGCCTGCAGGAAGCTTTGCACAAAGATCATCTCAAGTGATGGGTATGGATCTGTAGGATGTGTCGGACATATCTGCACCTTGACTGCAGGGCTAGCGAACAAATCTGCTGCTTGGTGTCGTGATGATACCATGAGTAGCTGCTTCGTAGCTAGGTACCAGTCTAGAGCAAAGCAGTACTCCAACTGACGGACTGCATCACCCGATAGGCGTAAATGTGTCGTAACGAGAGGTGATGCCCCTTTAGACAATCGGCGTAACTCTGAGAGTAATACATTACCTCCGGTGAAGCCAACTGTTCCATCCACAACTATAAGATTGCGATGGTTGCGGTAATTCACGCGACTCGTGAGGAGTCTAAAATGCACTGGGAGAAATGCAGCCACACTCCCCCCAATCTGCTCCATCCGCTTACGATACGTTCTACTAAGTCCCCGAGACCCCACATAATCATACAGCCAGTATACCTTGACGTGCTGGTTAATCCGTTCCGCTAATAGGTTTAGCACGGTATCTAACCAGGGTCCCTCTTCGATCCGATACAGCTCTATGTAAATATAATTCTGAGCCTGTGCGATAGCATCACAGCAAGCGGTAATCCACTCCCGGCTATTGTCGTAGTAGGATAGTTCTGTCACAGTTGACATGGGTGTATGGGTCAACTGCTCGACCAGAGATGATAACGACATCATCTCTGGATCCTCACAATCTCCTACTCCATCCACAGGAGTAGAGTCTACGGTTATAATCGGATCAGAGAGTGCGTAACGGACCTCTGACCCGATTAATTGTTTACGTCTCAGCGAATAGCCGAAAATGATGTAGAGGAGAATGCCCAAAAGAGGCAGAAAGATAACAACCAGTATCCACGGGATCGATGAAACGGCACTACGCTCTTCACCTAGTAAGATCACGATACCCCCAATGACTGATAGGAGGTATAGGATAAAGAGCGAGAGAGCAATCATGACAGAATTGTCAATTCGTAAGGATGGGTCTCACCGTAGACCTCTGCACGAGCCATAATACCTTCAAAACACTCACCACGCGTCGTCCGACCATTTTGCACGGCAACTGCTTCGACTATCCCCGAAGCACACTTGACACCATCGCTACGTACGATAATCTGATCGAAGACTAGCTTCACTCCCTCCCGTCTCGCACGCAATGCTGTGTGAAAGGTATCCCCGCTTCGTAGCGATCGGTGGTAGGTTATCGATACTTTGTATACGAATAGGTCTAGTCCCAAGTCATGCATCTCAGCAAAGCTGTCTCCCAAGGCTAGCCAAAACTCATGGCGTGTATGCTCCATATAGCACTGATAGTTACTGTTGTTGACCACGCCCTGTAGGTCACACTCATAGTCTCGCACCTTAAGTGTGAGGCCATATTGATATTTGATTGGTTGTTTCATATATAGTGAATCTAAAGATAGATAGTTATTATCCTCTGAGCTTCTGTGTCTCGATACGCTCCTTAAATAAGTACAATTTATCATTCGTACGCACTTTGCGAGATACTGGGACAGAAATCCTCTGCCCTCGACTAGCAAGAGAAACTGGCAGTAAGTCGTAGCGTATCTCCGAGAGGGTCATATCTAGTACGCCCGTAGTAGGCCCGATAATTAAAATCCTGTCCCCGACAGCCAGCTCTCCACTCTCTAGCTCTATCTCGACAACACCGATCTTGCTAAAATACTTTACGACATACCCCATATATTCCTTCTCTCGCACTGCACTAGATCCTGCAAAAGGAGTCCACTCTCCTAGCCTCTGCCCCAGATAATATCCATCCCAAAAGCCTCTATTAAAGACTTCTTTCAGTCGCTCATCCCAGTGAGTGATCTGCTCAGTATTATACTGTCCTGCACAGATTGCATCAATAGCCTCTCGATAGCACTGCACTACTGTAGAGACATATTCCGCCCCTCGCGCACGCCCCTCAATCTTAAAGACCGTCACTCCTGCCAGCATCATCTTATTGAGGAAGTGGATAGTCTTCAGATCCTTTGGCGACATAATATTCGGATGTGTCACATCTAGCTCCACGTCCTGACACTCATCATAGACACGATAAGCCCGACGACAGATCTGAGCGCAACGCCCTCTATTAGCACTCGTTGCCTGATAGTGTAGGCTCAGATAGCATTTCCCAGAGACAGCCATACAGAGTGCTCCATGCGCAAACATTTCTATCTCGATGAGCCTCCCTGATGGTCCCACAATCTGCTCTTCCACTATCTTCTCTCTAATCTTAGCCACTTGGTCTAGATTAAGCTCACGGGCTAGCACGACTACATCAGCAAACTGGGCATAAAACTGTAAGGCCTCCCAATTACTAATGTTTAGTTGCGTCGACAGATGCACCTCCAATCCCAGTCGATGAGCCTCCATCAGCGTTGCCACGTCAGCTGCGATTACGGCAGACACTTGAGCCATCTGCGCATGATGTAGTATCTCACGAAGAACCTCTAGATCATCATCATAAATTATCGTATTGACTGTCAGATAACTTTTTACACCACTGCGTCGGCAGATACCCACGATGCGATAGAGGTCATCCGTAGTAAAATTGTATGCAGACTTAGCACGCATGTTCAGAGCTTCGATACCAAAGTATATACTGTCTGCTCCAGCACGTATTGCAGCACTAAGGCTTTCATACGATCCGACAGGCGCCATCACCTCATAGTGGTGAGGATCACATAGTTCCTTTGGTAAGGAGACCAATTCTCCCCCTATAATTGACCTCTCGGAGTATGTTTCTAGCTCTGTAGTGTCCATCATTTTGTATTTGTGTTGTGCCTAATATGCAGATCGAGGACCCAATAACGTTAGCCACAAGGTCGTAGTCGTACGTCGTGCATTGTGGAGAGCTTCAGCTCGGCTCCTTACGAGCACAAAGGTAGCTATTTGCCGAGAGATAAGGAGAGCGCGCTACTCCACGAGCCAATATAGTGGGAGCATCCCCAATAGTCAGACAATATGAGGAGGGGGTATAGTCACAAGAGACGAAAGTGCGAGATATGACCAGCAGCCCTACTGGAGTCACCGGACGATAACTCCGGGATACTCGTTTGAGTATTCCGGAATAACCATTTGGACTTTAGGGAATACTTATTAATCTATTCCGTAACTACAGATTGATCGCAGGTGTGAGACCGGAGGCTTATATGGATAATAGATCTGCCGGGGACCACTGTAATCAATGGAGTGGGCGGGTAACGATCTATTGCTTTGTCTAAAAGGACTATCTTTGCTACCGATAGATCTATATTGGGGAAGGCGTAAAAAGGGAAAGAGATGTCATTATTAGTTCGTAACCTTAAGTAATACAAGGTGCATAACGAGGAGCATAAATGGAGCAGATTATCAGTCATCAGAGGCAATACTTCGAGTCAGGAGCTACAATGTCTTTAGCAGCACGTCGACAAGCCCTAACCGATCTAAGAAGTGGCATAGTAAAGTATCAAGAGCGACTACAAGAAGCATTACGCGAAGATGTAGGGAAGTCTCCCACTGAGTCCTATATGACAGAGATAGGACAGGTGTTGGGTGAGATAGACTATACTCTAAAACATCTCAAGAGGTGGATGCGCCCACAGCGTCGCCCTACGGCTCTAGCTAACTTTCCCGCGCATACTAAAATCATCAGTAGTCCCTATGGTGTCGTGCTGGTTATGTCTCCGTGGAACTATCCCGTCAACCTCTCCCTCTCACCTCTTGTAGGAGCTCTCGCAGCAGGCAACTGTTGCGTGATCAAGCCCTCCGAATTGTCTCCAGCTACAGCCATAACCATCGGGCAGCTGATCGAGGACTCTCTCCCTAAAGCACTCGTCACCGTCGTCAATGGCGGAATTGATCTGGCGCAGCGTCTCCTAGAGCAACATTTTGATCACATTCTCTACACGGGGAGCATTCAGGTAGGGAAGATTGTCATGGAGTGTGCTGCCAAGCACCTTACCCCTGTTACGCTTGAGCTAGACGGTAAATCCCCAGCCATCGTTACCAAGAGTGCTCCAATGCGTCTCACGGCTCGGCGTATTGCCTTCGGGAAGTATCTCAACGTAGGGCAGACCTGTGTAGCTCCTGACTACATACTCGTGGAGGAGTGCGTACACGATGCGCTGCTCACATTACTAAAGGAAGAGATAACCAAGATGTATGGAGACAATGCACTTGAGGAGCCGCACTATGGTAAGATCGTCAATAGGCGACACTTTGACCGGATCATGCGCCTCATCACACCCAGCAAGGTCGCATTCGGAGGTCAAGCAGACCCTGAGACACTCCGTATTGCCCCAACAATACTAGACGGAGTATCCTCCTCAGACCCCGTCATGCAGGAGAAGATATTCGGTCCTCTACTACCTATCATCTCTGTAAAAGATATTGACGAAGCTTATACCTTCGTCCAGCAGCGCCCACATCCTCTAGCTCTCTATCTCTTTACGGCAGACCGAAAGACCGAGGAGTACATCATGCAAGGACTGCAATATGGAGGCGGATGTGTCAATGATGTCATCTCCCATATCGTCGCGCGCAACTTACCATTTGGAGGTGTCGGGGATTCCGGTATGGGAGCATATCATGGGCGATATAGCTTCCTCACATTTAGCCATCTGAAGTCTATCGTCAAGCAGAGTAAATGGATTGATATACCACTGCGCTACCAGCCCTACGCTCCTTGTAAAGTTAAGTGGATCAAACGATTTATGTAGTACACTGAAGTCCGGAATAGGCAGCAAAATAGATCTAGATCCCGAGGATTTACTATCTGAGCATTTGGCTATATATCGTCCTCATCAATGCAAAAATACGATGGTCTACCTCGTCTTTTCTATCTTATGAAGCCCTACTGGGGGAGTCTCACCTGTGCAACCTCAAGATCTTGTCTCAGTAGGTCAGAGTCTTACAGCTATCCCGACAGATACATCCGGCATTGATGCAGGACTCAATAATGTATAGTAAGCCATACCCCATGCTCCATCTTGGACTCTACTCTGAGGTCTATTCCCAAATGGCACAGCAAATTGTAGTCCTAGCTCGGCGAAGATATACACTCTGTTTGCCTGAGTAAGCGGTAGTATTCCACCAACACCTACCCCTGCTCCGGTATAATACGGCTTATCCTCTATCGCTGTCTCAGTAAAAAACATTCCCCCAATCACCTTCCCCTTTGCATAGACTCCCTTGTCGAGTTGCCCCTTCAAACGATATCTTAGCGATGAGGCTAGGGATATATTAGCAGGGACTAGCCAGCAGTGAGCTGTTACCTCTCCTCCGAGAGCTATTGGAGACGAGAGATACTTCTCAAAGCCTACATTTACCCCAAAGGTAAAGTGCTGTAGTTTCGTTGTTAAAAAGAGTGCTCTGTCTGAGTTTCTCCCAGCATCTTGGGCTAAAGCTCTTGTGCCAAATGAGAGACAAATACAGCAAAGGCTCAGCAAGAGTACCCTCCCAAATCTAATTAGTCGTTGTGCATTCATATCTGCGTGTACCTATGAATAGGTCCATTACTGCGCTTACTGTGTAAATATTTGGCTTATGACAGCTAGCCACCTATTACGAGGGCATATCATATATTACACATTCTCGGGCGCAAAGGTACGCATTTTCGTCATCCCATCAGCAAGAAATAATTCAGTTACTCGGGAAGCACGGCCTGATGACTCCGGGGCCACAATTCTGGGACTCCGGGATACTCGTTTGACTATTCGGGAATAAATATTTGAGTATTCGGGGATGTCCCCTCAACAATTCCACAGTACACATCTGGTCCCCACTAACTACAGACTGCTGGAGAGTATAATACAGAAACCTCATAGCAGTATCTGCCCCTGAGACCTCCGTAACGACAGATTGACATGGGCGACATTGATACGACAAGATATGGAGATAGATGTAGTGTCTGTCTTATAGATTCTTACAGCATACAGGCAACTGCTGCAAAGATCTAGCACTAGCGATCCGGTCTATGCTGTCCTCCCCTCTTTACTCTTTACTCAAGGATCTCTTCGGATTGCCAAATTGTCATAAGATACTCTCCGCTGGCATAAATATTGATCTAGAGAAAATATAACCAAATACAACCCTTAAACAACAATGAACATAGACAAATACACCATTAAATCGCAGAAGGTGATCGAAGCAATGGTCACCCAAGCGCGCCAGCAAGAGCATCAGGCGCTCGAGCCTATCTGTCTACTGGATGCTTTGCTGCGTGAGGGGCGTGATGTTGTTGAGTATGTCGCGACCAAAGCAGGTGCTTATATGCACCAGATAGAGTCGGCAGTCGCTCAGCGGATGGAGCGTCTCCCTCATGTATCTGGTGGAGAGCCTTATCTCTCTAACCAGACAAACCAAGTACTCTCTCAGTCTGAGCAGATAGCTCATGATATGGGGGATCAATACATTGCTGTGGAGCATCTACTCCTAGCCCTCCTCAAGGTGCAGAGCGATGCACGACAACTCCTGCAAGATGCTGGGTTAAGCTACTCAGACGCAGAGCAAGCGATACGTGAGCTACGCAAAGGGCGCAAGGTAGATTCGGCAACAAGCGATCAGCAATACAACGCTTTGGGCAAGTATGCTATCAACCTTTGTGAGCGAGCACGTGAGGGTAAGCTGGATCCAGTCATAGGGCGTGACGAAGAGATACGCCGGGTACTCCAGATACTCTCTCGTCGGACGAAGAATAACCCGATCCTGGTCGGAGAGCCCGGTGTCGGTAAGACCGCCATCGCTGAAGGTCTAGCTCATCGTGTCATACGAGGGGATGTCCCCGAGAATCTCAAAGACAAGCTCATCTACTCACTAGACATGGGTGCGCTAATTGCTGGAGCCAAGTACCAAGGAGAGTTTGAGGAGCGGCTCAAATCAGTGGTAAATGAGGTGACGGCCTCTAATGGCGAGGTAATCCTCTTCATTGATGAGATACATACGCTCGTAGGGGCTGGGGCCTCGCAAGGAGCTATGGATGCAGCAAACATACTCAAACCCGCATTGGCTCGTGGTGAGCTGCGAGCTATCGGCGCGACAACACTGGATGAGTATCGTAAATACTTCGAAAAAGACAAGGCGCTCGAGCGACGCTTTCAGATGGTAATGGTTGATGAGCCCGATGAGATGAGTAGTATATCCATACTACGGGGTCTCAAGGAGCGGTATGAGAACCACCACAAGGTGCGCATCAAGGACGAGGCAATCCTGGCTGCCGTACAGCTTAGCTCACGGTACATTACCGATCGCTTCTTACCAGACAAAGCCATTGACCTAATAGATGAGGCCGCAGCTCGCCTACGTATACAAATAGACTCTATGCCAGAAGAGCTAGACGAACTGGAACGCCACATCAAGCAGCTAGAGATCGAGCGAGAAGCTATCAAGCGAGAGCACGACGATCCAAAGGTTGCTGATCTGTCTAAGCAGATAGCAGATCTGGAAGAAGAGCGTAAAACTCTCGCCGCTCAGTGGAATGGCGAGAAAGACCTTGTCAATGAGGTGCAGCAGCTCAAGGTGGAGCGCGAGCAAGTCTCTATCCAAGCCGACAAGGCTGAGCGTGCAGGAGACTATGGTCGTGTTGCCGAGTTACGCTATGGCCGTCTCAAAGAAATCGATGATCATATTGGTCAGATCAATCAAAAGCTTGCAGAGCAACGGGCTTCTGGCACCGCACTCATCACCGAAGAAGTTACGGCAGAAGATGTAGCTGATATCGTCGCACGATGGACGGGGATCCCTGTGAGTCGCATGCTTATGAGCGAGCGAGATAAGCTGCTCCACCTAGAGGAAGAGCTACACAAGCGTGTCGTGGGACAAGATGAGGCAATAACTGCTATAGCCGATGCCGTAAGGCGCAGCCGCGCTGGGCTACAAGACCCAAATCGCCCTATAGGATCTTTTATCTTCCTCGGGACTACGGGTGTCGGCAAGACAGAGGTTGCACGAGCCTTAGCGGAGTGCCTCTTTGACGATGAGCACATGATGACACGCATCGACATGAGTGAGTATCAGGAGAAGTTCAGCGCAACACGACTAATTGGAGCACCCCCAGGCTATGTAGGCTACGATGAGGGAGGGCAGCTCACTGAAGCGATACGCCACAAACCATACTCAGTAGTACTCTTTGATGAGATTGAGAAGGCCCATCCCGACGTCTTTAATCTGCTCCTACAGGTTCTAGACGATGGACGCTTGACTGATAATAAAGGGCATATCGTCAACTTTAAGAATACGATTATCATCATGACTAGCAATCTCGGCTCAGATCTCATCCGCCACAACTTCGAGCATATAGACGAGAATAACCGAGAGGAGGTCATAGAGCGTACAGAAAGTGAGGTCAAGAATCTGCTCAAGCAAACCATCCGCCCGGAGTTTGTCAATCGAATTGATGAAACAATTGTCTTTACTCCACTCACAAAGTCTCAGATTGCCCAAATCGTTCGACTACAACTTAACAAAGTAGCTAACACGCTACAAGGGAATGGCGTGGAGCTACACTATAGCGACGCCGCAGTAGATCTCTTAGCTCAGAAGGGTTACGACCCCGAATTTGGAGCAAGACCCGTCAAGCGCGTTGTACAACGACTAGTACTCAACGAATTATCAAAGGCTTTACTCTCAGGTAAAGTAGATAAGACGAAACCAATCATGCTAGACGTAGAGGCAGGTGGTCAACTAACATTCATCAGCTAGTACGTATAGAGCTTATCTAACCCCGGATACTAGATCTTACTACGAGGAGGAGGTGTCAGTAATTGACACCTCCTCTTCTTTGTTTAAGCCCTATATACATTTGATGATGACGTACTACTCCCGTAGCGCGTTACCGAATAACTTGAGAGCCAATCCAGAATCACAAGACATTTATCCACGACTAGTCAATTTCCTATTCCGGAATAGTCGACTTGTCTTCTTCCATATGGTAAGAGACAGGGTTGCACTATATGGTACTTCTACTCGCGCTACCTCTTATCGAAGATGTCTGAAGGCATATACAGCATCGCGACTAACCACTATACAGACTACTGAAAAGGTGACGGCATAGAGTCTAATCACTTTGATGGATGTAGTATAGAGTACGCTCACTTTTGGAGCAAATGGGGCTTTGTCAGCTAAGACATCTCAGTATCTTAGGTACAAAACTCTAGTGCCATACCTATGGAAAATTTTTCTCACACACACGAAACACCTATTCCAAACCTACGGCACTTCTCTGGGTTCCTAGTTGGTAAAAGAGATCATATCTTTGAGCAGTGGTAAATACTCCCTTATAAACCTATGATGCTCTCGCAATGGGAACAAATGTCCCCCCAAACGTACAAGAGGCATATGCCGTGATCACATATGCCTCTAGTAGGAGCTGTAGCGTTAAAACTCTACATCTTAAACTAGAGTAGACGCATGGTTATGATGGCATTTGAGGTGAGATCCATCTGTGTACCCTGTACGGTAGCTCTCCCCTTGAGAGCTTGAGTACCAAAGGTACTCTTAATCATACCAGTCTTACGGTCGAGAATCATGGTTAGGATGAGATTTCCCTCTAGGTTGACCCCCTCCATCACAGTTTTTACTTTACCATTGGTGCGCAAAGTATAGTCTGCATCAGATACCTCCACAAGCATCAGGACGCCATCAAACTGGGCTCCTTGGGCTGCATCACCAGAGAATACCGGCTTATTGACATAGATCGACTCACCCTTTGTCATGGGCTCTTGTGGGAAAAAAGTCGGAGCAGACACCATGGCGAGTATGCCCTTCTTAAGATCATCTGTGAGATCACCCTCGGGCTCACCGATAGGATGAAACTTGTCATCGAACCATTGCTTGATGGGCTTATTGACCAATTTGCGCACCTCGCCGTGGAGGACGTCTTGAGCGTTAGTATCGGTGTCTATATCCATCTCTTCACCCGTCGAGCTTGTATGGGCTTGCACACGATTCACATTGATCTGTAGCAGGTACTGCCCCTCTTTGGTATCAAGCACGGTGTAGGTATAAGTGACCGTTTGACTTTGCTTCATCTCCATTTGCTGACCCATTACCGACATGGTTATAGGACTGTTTTCAACTAGCTGGTATGTGAAAGTCTGCCCCTTTGTTAAGTTCAGACGCAGATCATACTTCTCTTGCGCAAAGGCTGTTGCCATCAGACTCAAGAGAAGTAGTAGGGAGGTTAGGATAAACTTCTTCATAGCTTATGTGAGTTGTTTTAGTTACATATATTACTTTACATTGTGCAGGTCGTGCCCGAGACGCACCTTCTTGGTGTGCAGATACCGAGCATTGTATTCATTGGGCTCAATCTCAAGGGAGAGTGTCTCGATGACCTTAAGACCATACGCCTCTAGCCCGACTCGCTTGACGGGATTATTAGTCATTAGTCTCATCTCTGTCACACCAAGGGCTCGGAGTATCTGCGCCCCCACGCCATAATCACGCTCATCAACCTTGTGTCCTATACACAAGTTAGCATCAACCGTATCAAGACCCTCGTCCTGAAGTTTGTAAGCTCTAATCTTATCCATCAAACCTATACCTCGTCCCTCTTGGTTGAGGTAGACGACGACACCTGCGCCCTCCTGCTCAATAATTTGCATGGCTTTATGGAGCTGTTCCCCACACTCACAACGTAGGCTACCAAATATATCTCCCGTAGCACAACTGCTGTGCATACGCACCAATGTCGGCTTATGCTTGCTAATATCTCCCTTAATGAGAGCTATGTGCTCCAGACCGTTACTCTTCTGGCGAAATGGGATGATATCAAACATGCCCCACTGGGTAGGTAACTTAGCACGTACACCCTCCTCAACGATACAGTCTGTCTTAAGTCGATAAGCTATTAGATCCTCAATGGAGATTATCTTCATATTCCACTGCTTGGCAACCTCGACAAGTTGAGGCAGACGTGCCATAGTCCCATCTTCATTGATAATCTCAATGAGAGCTCCTACTGGTTGTAAGCCAGCCAAGCGAGCGAGATCGATAGCCGCCTCTGTATGTCCCGCACGACGCAATACACCGCGATTGCGAGCACGTAAAGGGTTTACATGACCGGGACGTGCCAGATCTGTAGGTTTTGTCTTAGGATCGGCTAACGCCCGAATGGTCATAGCTCGATCATACATAGAGACCCCCGTAGTGCAACCATGTCCTATGAGATCGACGGTGACGGTAAATGGAGTCTCGTGTAGTGAGGTGTTTTCTTGTACTTGCATGTTTAGCTCCAGCTGGGCAGCACGTTCCTCCGAAATAGGAGTACAGAGTACGCCTCGACCGTAGCGCATCATGAAGTTGACCTTTTCGGGTGTTATCAACTCTGCAGCTGTGATAAAATCTCCCTCGTTTTCACGATCCTCGTCATCTACCACGATAACGAATTTTCCCTCTCTAAAGTCTTCTATAGCCTCCTCGATGGAGCTTAGTTTGAAGTCTTGGTTCATAATTCCTGAGTAATACTATATAAGGTACAGATCACGCCATTGACGACTCTATCTGCTTGACAATATGGTTCAATATAGACGGCATTTGTTTTAGTTGTCTCTTATTCCGTCTCAAAGCAATACTAAGATATAAGACCAGCGGTACAGATATCGGTAGCAAAGGTATACAAATCCAGACATACGTTTGTCTTTGCAATAGATCACTAGATAGGGTCTTGCCGATCTGAGGTACGTTTAGTAATTGTGAAAACACGTACTTGTCCGGATAATTGCGCAACGTTTCTACCGTTTGATTAAGTTGCTTATAAAGCTTATCGTAAGCTCTGGAGAATGCAGGCAACGTGCTTAATCTCCCCCCCCCACTCTTGACATAGGGCATCGTAAGGAGATCGTCTATCTGTTTCTGTAGCTTATTGATCTCACTGAGAACCTCTTCTGGCGAAGCTATTTCTATGATCACCTCCTTATACTCCAAATGCCGCTGATAATCTGGATGGAATAGTCTACGGAAAAAGACTATGTAGGCATCTGCATTGAGTGTTGCAGAGTCTCGAGATGCCTTATAAGTTAGGAAAGCTCCTAGAGGTAGTATCGCTGCACTCGACAACCACATCCCCATCCATACGGGGATCTGTCCACTATTTATCATCTTTAAGCCAAAGGTATCTATGACATAATAGATGATAAAGATGAGGACCGCTAATACCATTGGTGTACCCACACCTCCCTTACGCACAATGGCTCCTAGAGGAGCCCCGACAAAGAAAAAGAGCAAGCACGCCACAGGAAACGTAAACTTACGGTGCATCTCCTGTGCATTCACACGATAGTCAGCAGCAACACTGTTATAGTATGTATCTGCTAGTTGAGCTGAGGAGGAGAGACTCTCTAGCCATTCGATAGCATTCCTATATCCTGACATCTTCTCTTGGGTAGAGGCTCGTGTCATCAGGGAATCCAATGTATAGCGCCCAGACCGGGATGAGGAGGTAGACATGGATCCTATCCACTCTTCGTTGTCCAACCGACGAGGAGAGACCGAAGTAAATGGGAGCGCTGAGAGGGCATCGCTCTCTGCTCTATAGACCTCCTGCAAGCGTTTCCCTATATTGGGCCCTTGCATAGGCTTCAGTCTCGTATGTACCTCAAAGAGCACATCACATCCCACCTGGCGTCCTACACTGTCCGTTGCCATACGAGTGCTATCACTGTAGGCAATAAGCTCTCGTAGATTTTTACCTACGAATTGTGATTTAAGGTAATCATCACCCATCATCTCAAAGTTAGCATCAAAGGGTATGAAAATTACCTTCTCCGTAAAGTGTTCCTTAATGTAAGATGCTGGTCTATCTTCATCCGCTTCGCTACCTGGTATTAGAGTAGTTTGTCGACCCAACTGCTCAAAACTCTCACCGCTCCTCAATGTCATCGTCATAAAGAGCTTGCTATCGTCCATTATCAGTCGCCCGGTGTCGGCTAAAATAATGCGAGGTGTACGCTGTTGCGACAAATCGTATATCATCACGTTGAGCAGGGTGGCAGTCTTTGCATCCTTACGCCCGACATAAATGCTATACCCATCAATACCATTGAAGAAGATCCCTTGAGGTATCTCTAGTTCTGGTTGTGCATAACGAGCCGAAAAGAGTATTTGATAGACTCGTATGCTCGCTTTTTGCACACCTCTATCTAAGTAAACAAAAAGCCCCAAGGCGATGCAAGTTACGAGGATAACAAGGGGCTTCATAATCTTGCTTAGAGGCACGCCTGCAGATTTCATGGCTAGGAGCTCCAATCGCTCACCAAGATTACCAAAGGTCATCAGCGATGCGAGCAAGATACCTAGAGGTACGGATGTCGGGAGCACATAAAGACCCGCATAAAATACAACCTCTAGGAGTACCGCAAGATCCATTCCTTTACCGACGAGGTCGTCTATATGCTGCCAGAGGAACTGCATCAAGACCACGAACCAGCAAATCAGTAAAGTCATAACGAGGAGAGGTACAAAAGACCTCACCATAAATGTGTACATGATCTTCGGGTGCAGGCGCATACTCCTTGCAAATAGATTGTTTAGGGTTACTTCAATAGTCTCCCCTCACTCTTTAGATCACTGAATAGACGATCTAGGACAGCGTTGATAAAGGGCGCACTCTTAGGATTTGAGTACACCTTAGCAAGCTCTATGTACTCATTGAGAGTCACGACAAGAGCTATGTCAGGACAATTAAGAGCCTCAGCAACGGCCATCTCCATCAAGATCATATCGATCATAGCGACACGCTCCTGCTCCCAGTTTACTAGGCGAGGTGCTAGCAACTCATCATATTCATCACGATACAGTAGTGTATCCAAGAGCAACTGATGAGCGAACTTGCGATCCCGATCACTATGAAACATAGGAAGCAGGTCGTCGGGGAGTTTTACTCCCCCCCTAGCTCCTCGACGCAAAGTCTTAAGTGCAAAGTCCTCGATCGTTACCACCGGCTGTGCCGTAAAGGGGATTGCCCGGTAGCTCTCCGTACCTTTGAGCTTGTCAACTGCTACATCCAGATGCTCTAAGCTAGGCATCTCCTCCACCTCTATGTGCTCGTTGACACAGATTGCATCAGTCCAGTAAAAGGAAGTCGAGGCTAGATGCTCACTAAGCTCTGATGTACGAAAGAGTTTCTTAAGTATATTGCCCCAATAGCCACACTGATCTGACATAGATAGCTCTGCAACCTCTATAGGCAATGCGCTGTACGATGGGTCTTGCTCCACTAAATTATAAAAAGTGCGTAGTAGTTGCTCATCCAACTCCCATCTTTTTTGTAACTCATCAAGGGGATTCTGTATCTCCGTACAGCGTGCGATATCCTTGACCAGAGGCATATCCGCTAATCTTCGAGGCGGGATCTCATCGGAGGTCTTGAGGAATCGCCGCTTACGTATCTCTAGCAGCTCGCGCTGATAGGCTGACAATGCTCGTGGCAAGTCTAGCAAGTAGTAATACAAGTAATAAGTGTGTCGTAGAGATGTCGTCAGCGACTTGTCTGCAAGTGCTACGTCTAGTCGACCAGTAGAGATAGACTGGTATAGTTGCTGTAAGACGCGGATGCGTACTATAGACCGATTGATCATATCACTCTATGATATAGGGTAAAGACAAAGATACCAAGACCTAAAGCCGCAATACTTAGGGGCACGGTCCTCTAACCGAGATCTCCATCTATCAAATTCGCCACAAAGGTACAAAAAAGCATCTGAGACTGTCCCTGGCATGCACGGAAATTAGAGAGCGATCTCATAAGCCGTTAAGTACTTATCAGATCTCCTCGGCAAATAAACCTAATATGCCCCAGATGCCTTCACAATATCACTTAGATATTCCTTGCATAAAAGAGACACAATTACTCCGTAATACTCATTTGATCATTCCGGAGATCTCATCTAGCTATTTCGGAGTAAGCAAACGTCGATTCGGGAATAAATATCAGGTGTCTCCGAAACTATTTATCGATGATTTACGTAATCCCTATGAACCTTAGGGAGTTTATAGTCCGAAATCGTAGTACGCATATACCTTTTTTATTAGAGATATTTGTGTACCTTTGCGGTGCATAGGTGTACGAAGAGTAACCGAGCTTACGTTACCCTCCGACTGAAAAGGGAACTTGGTGTAAGTCCAAGACTGTGCTCTCAACTGTAACTCCGGAAGTGCGTCCCCTGCATTTTGGTGTCACTGTAGCGCGTGCTTACTGCCCCCAACTAGAGGAGCCTAAGTTGCTATGGGAAGACCGCAGAGTGTCGCCCGTTTGTATCGATCTCGTCTGAGCCATATAAGCTAGGGAGAAGTCAGAAGACCTGCCTGTGTCGTAGGATTTTTGTTTTCAGAGTTAGGAAATGAAAAGAATGGCAGCAGGACATATACGACTCCACGTAGTACGTATCCTAGAGACTGTAGTAAGGAGATCAACTATGGTCTTCTCTGTTGTCGTGTCAAGCTCGTCCGTGCGCCACTTAGCTCCCGCTCTAAGATTTGTGGGAAATCAAAGTCTAGCTTCCTATGGGGATCATAGGAGGTATGGCTCATTAGCTCGTGAGGGGCAATCGACAGATACTCCGTACGGCAAAAATCCTCTCGTGGTTGCAGTCGATACAATTCACTTTATACAGAAAAGAAGTTATGAAAACACGCAAAGAGTACATCGAGAGTCTTAGAGCTCTCAACCTCAATGTCTATTTCATGGGTAAGAAGATCGAGTCTCCAGTCGACCACCCCATGATCCGCCCATCACTTAACTCGATCGCTATGACCTATGAATTGGCACAGCACGAGGAGTATAAGGATCTAATGACTGCAACGTCAAACATCTCTGGCAAGACAATCAACCGCTTCTGCCATATCCATCAGAGTACTGAAGATCTTGTTAAGAAGGTCAAGATGCAACGCTTACTGGGTCAGAAGACTGCTAGCTGTTTCCAACGTTGCGTAGGGATGGATGCTTTCAATGCTATCTGGTCGACAACCTATGAGATGGATGAAGCCTGCGGGACCAACTACCACCAACGCTTTAGAGACTACGTAAAGTACTGTCAGGATAACGACCTTGTCGTAGACGGTGCTATGACTGATCCCAAAGGAGATCGTGGTCTATCTCCCTCACAGCAAGAGGATCCAGACCTATACGTACATATCAATGAGATTCGCCCCGACGGTATTGTTGTCACGGGTGCCAAGGCTCACCAGACGGGCTCGGTAAACTCTCACGAGCATCTCATCATGCCGACTTGCTCTATGCGCGAGGCTGATGCAGACTTTGCAGTCTCTTTTGCCATTCCTAGCGATGCTGAGGGTGTCACAATTATCTATGGTCGCCAATCTTGCGACACACGTAAGCTGGAGGAAGGTGCAGATATCGATCTCGGGAACTCCACTTTCGGAGGTCATGAGACTCTCTTTATTATGGATCATGTCTTCGTTCCTATGGAGCGTGTCTTCATGTGCCGTGAGTACCAATTCTCTAATATGCTCGTAGAGCGCTTTGCCGGTTATCACAGACAGTCGTATGGAGGATGTAAGGTTGGTGTAGGCGATGTCCTCATTGGAGCTGCAGCTTTGGCAGCTGATTACAATGGAGTACCTAAGGCATCCCACATTAAGGACAAATTGATAGAGATGGTACACCTCAATGAGACTCTCTATGCTTGTGGTATCGCTTGCTCCGCAGAGGGTAAAGCGACAAGTTCGGGCAATTACCTCATAGATATGCTCCTTGCTAACGTATGTAAGCAAAATGTAACTCGCTTCCCCTATGAAATAACACGCCTTGCCGAGGATATAGCTGGAGGTCTAATGGTTACAATGCCTAGCGAAGCTGATCTTAAAAATGAGAAAGTCGGCCCTCTCGTACGCAAGTACCTTGCAGGAGCCAAGGGGACTGACACTGTCAATCGAATGCGTATACTCCGCCTGATAGAGAATCTAACTCTCGGTACCGCCGCCGTAGGATATCGCACTGAGAGCTTACATGGAGCAGGGTCACCACAGGCTCAGCGTATCATGATCTCCCGTCAGTGCAATATGGAAGCTAAGAAAGAGTTGGCTAGACAGATCGCTCACATCGATACTTCTCTAGATACTCCTCAAGGCAAGTAGTCTCTATACTATTGAAAACTATGACAGATCTATCCTCTCGGGTAGACGAGATCTCTACAATCATCAGTAGCTATGTCCGCCCCCAGCTAAGAGCGCATGGGGGGGACATAGTCCTACTAAGAGTAGACGGCACACAAGTCTTTGTCAAGGTTTCAGGATCTTGTCAAGCGTGTCCCTCTTTGAGTAGTACTATACATGAGATTGTTCAAGAGACGCTTCGGGCACAGCTAGGGGTCCCTACACTAACCGTTTCCGTTGACAACAGCGTTAGTGAGGAGCTCATAGCAGAGGCTCTCAAGATCATTCGTAGCAAAGCTTAGTCCTATCCTCTACATTATCCACCATCCCTACCACCAGATATTCCTTATCACTATATAGTATGCCTGTTCGATTCACCAGTATTACTCCAGATGAAGCAGTCTCCCATATAAAGGATGGAGACTTCGTTGTATTGTCTCATGCGGCCGCGGTTCCACAACTATGCGTAGATGCGCTAGCGCGCAACTACGAACGGTTTCATGATGTTCGGATTTTCCACATGGTTACACTAGGAGATAGTCCTTACACTGCTCCAGAAATGGAAGGGCACTTCAGATTAGTAACCAATTTTGTCGGAGGTAATACTCGTCCAGCCGTAGATGACCAACGTGCTGACTTTGTCCCCTCATACTTTTATGAGGTCCCCTCTATGATGCACCCCGGAGGAGTGTTTCATCCAGACGTTGCTGTCGTACAACTTTCCTACCCCAACGAAGATGGATACTGCAGTTTTGGAACTTCTTGTGACTATAGTAAACCAGCCGCAGAGCAAGCCAAGGTGGTTATTGGCGAGCTGAATAAACAGATGCCTTTCGTTGACGGCAATAATTTCATACACATCTCTCAATTAACGCATATTGTGGAGGCTGATTACCCTCTCTACACTCTTGACTTGCCACGCATCGGGGCTGTCGAAGAGGCTATAGGGCGTAACTGCGCTTCACTCATTAAGGATGGAGATACACTACAACTTGGTATCGGAGCTATACCAGACGCTGTACTGCTATTCCTCAAGGACAAGAAAGATCTAGGCATACACTCCGAGATGGTTTCGGATGGAGTGGTCAAACTCATTAGGTCTAATACAATTACTGGTCGGTGTAAGACGCTGCATCCAAACAAGATTGTTGCAACATTTTTGATGGGGACACAGGAACTTTATGACTTCGCCCATAACAATCCAAACATAGAGATGCATCCCGTCGACTACGTTAATGATCCCCGTGTCATCGCTCAGAATGATCAGCTAGTCAGCATCAATAGTTGCATCGAAGTCGACCTCATGGGGCAAGTAGTCTCTGAGGCTATGGGCTTACGACAATTTAGTGGTCCGGGTGGGCAGGTAGACTTCGTCCGTGGAGCTGCCTGGTCTAGAGGTGGACGCAGTATCATTGCCATACCATCTACAGCACGCAAGGGGACAGCTTCTCGTATCGTACCATTACTCACAGAAGGAGCTGCTATCACCACCTCCAGAAACGACGTAGATTATATTGTCACGGAGTATGGTGTAGCTCATCTCAAGGGCAAGTCTCTCCGTGATCGAGCCTTAGCATTGACGGCAATTGCTCATCCAGATTTCCGTCCAGCACTAGAGGCTGAGTGTAAGCGAAGATTCAAATTATAATATATACATCTTACATACCATGCAATTATTCAAGCTCAAGACGGTTATCGACCAGTTCGATACCTTTTCAGACTTTGCCAAAGCCTTTGGATTAGGGGAACGTGATTTGGTTATCACCAATGACTTTCTCTATGAACCTTTTATGAAATCCTCCCAGCTGCCCTGCCACTTTGTCATGCAAGAGCACTACGGGACTGGCGAGCCATCTGAGGAGATGATGAATCAAATCCTCCATGATCTCCAGGGAACAGAATATGACCGTGTCATAGCCGTCGGAGGCGGTACGGTCATAGATATCTCTAAGCTCTTCGTTTTGCAGGGATTACACGACGTAATGGATGCTTTTGACAAGAAGATTCCTCTCATTAAGGACAAGCAACTTGTCATCATCCCTACTACATGTGGGACTGGTAGCGAAGTGACCAACATATCCATCGCTGAGATCAAGAGTAGACAGACTAAGATGGGGCTTGCTGATGATGCTATTGTCGCAGACAATGCAGTCATCATTCCTGAGTTACTGCGAGGTCTACCCTTCAAGTTCTATGCGTGCAGTGCCATTGATGCTCTGATCCACTCCGTAGAGTCCTTTTTATCTCCGAAGTGTAATCCCTATACAGCTATCTTTAGTGAAGCAGCTTGGCAAATCATCATTCCCGTCTTCCAGCAGATACGAGACAAGGGTCCTGAGTATCGCTTCGACTGCATGGGCGAGATGATTATGGCGAGCAACTTTGCCGGCATAGCTTTTGGCAACGCTGGAGTAGGAGCAGTACATGCTCTATCTTATCCTCTCGGGGGGACCTATCATGTACCCCACGGAGAGGCAAACTATCAGTTCTTCACAGAGGTCTTCAAGACCTATGAACGTAAAGCTCCAGGTGGACAGATGAAACTCCTCAAGGAGAAACTTTCTCAGCTCATCGGGTGCACTCCTGCTGCGCTCTTTGACGAAATTGACTCCTTACTTTCGGCTCTTATTGCCAAGAATCCTCTCCACACATATGGGATGAAGGAAAGCGAAGTCGAAGGCTTTGCCGATGCTGTCATAGCCACACAGCAACGCCTCCTTGCCAACAATTACACTCCCCTCTCGCGTGACGAGATTAGAGACATCTATAAGATTCTTTACTAAAAGCTATCTATTAATCTAATATATAAATAACCATATCTATGGATATCAAAGAAATGGTCTCTCTCGCACGGGAGGCTCAAAAAGATTATCAAGCACGATTTGATCAGGATGCTGTAGACCAAGTGGTCAAAGCCCTCTGCCGTGTCGTCTATGACAATGCTGAAATGCTCGCCCGTGAGGCAATTGACGAGACAGAGATGGGTGTCTATGAAGACAAAGTAGCCAAGTGCCGCAATAAGTCTAAGGGAGTATGGAGCAACCTCCAGGGTAAAAAGAGTATGGGCGTACTAGATATTGATGAGAAGACAGGTCTCATTAAGATCGCCAAGCCTGTAGGGGTTGTCGCTGCTATCACTCCAACGACAAATCCTATTGTCACTCCAATGGCAAATATTGCCTTTGCACTCAAGACTCGCAATGCTATCATAGTCTCTCCGCACCCACGCTCTAAGAACTGCTCAGCGCACACCATTGAGCTTATACTAGAGCGCCTCAAGGAGTTTAACGTACCCAAGCATCTGATCCAGTGTGTCACTGAGCCGTCTATCCAGGCTACTCAAGAT
This sequence comes from uncultured Porphyromonas sp., assembly GCA_963543315.1. Lineage (GTDB taxonomy): Bacteria > Bacteroidota > Bacteroidia > Bacteroidales > Porphyromonadaceae > Porphyromonas. The sequence goes on along the minus strand of CAUUAW010000006.1, from coordinate 49,628 downwards.
CTGATGGCAGCTGTCGACGTTGTTGTTGCGACAGGAGGTATGGGTATGGTACACTCTGCGTACTCGTCTGGCAAGCCTTCCTTTGGCGTTGGCGCAGGTAATGTGCAGGTGATCCTCGATGAGCATATTGACTATAACGAAGCTGCCGAGACGATCATTCGTGGCCGCACCTTCGACAATGGTATTATTTGCTCTGGTGAGCAGTGCTTTATCTATCCAGAGAAGCACAAGGAGGAGATTTTCCAAGCATTCAAAGAGCATGGAGCTTACTTCGTCCCTGCTGAGGAGCACGATAAGATGGTTAATACTCTATTCGTCAACGGCACCATCAGCCGTGATGTTGTCGGCAAGAGCGTACAGCACATTGCTAATCTAGCTGGCATCTCCATCCCTGAGAGTACTCGTATGCTCATCGTCCCTGCCAAGGGTGTCGGGACAGCCGATCCCATCTGTAAGGAGAAGATGTGCCCTGTCATGACCTGTTTACCTTATACCCATTTTGACGAAGCTATTGAGATAGCTAATACCAATCTCAAGATGGAGGGTAGCGGACACACCGCAGGCATCCACTCTAACAACCAGGGGAATATCATCAAAGCTGGAGATGAGATAACTATCTCACGTCTCATCGTTAATGCTCCATGCTCAATCACTGCCGGAGGCTCTATACAAAACGGACTCTCCGTCACGACGACTCTTGGTTGTGGTAGCTGGGGGAATAACTCTATCTCAGAGAACCTCACCTACAAACATCTGCTCAACATCTCTCGTATCGCACGCATGTCTCCACATGTCCATGTGCCAACAGATGAGGAGATCTGGGCTATGAACTAATACTCTTTCAGAAGAGACTTTAACGTCGATCTCCCGATGGGCTTTGAAAGAGTCCCATCGGGAGTTTTTTTTTACCACCTTCATGCAAAAACAAGCACGAATGGTCCTAGTAAATCTTTTACATAAGGATGGAAAATTATTCCGGAACCGCTGATCTGTAATCTCGTAATCGTCGATCCTTATCTCCGTAATTGCTCTCCTATCACTACGGGGTAAATCCATTGTCCTTACAGAGCTATTTTGCATTTACTCAGTAATGACTCGCTCGTTAGTTATTCCTATTGCTCCTATGATTTGCTCCTATCTCTCTTTATCCGCCAGGTGTTACGAAAATCTCCTTGGAGATTGAGATTTCTCATATTCCGAAACTTGTGCGATAAAATACGATACCGATCGTTTGTCAGTTCTCAAAATTATTGTACCTTTGCCACCGCTAAGAAGCAGAGGAGCTAAAACATCAAATTCACAAGTAGGTATAGGCTGGCGAGCTTATTGTTTAGTTTTGGTGAGATTTTAGCGTGATTTCTAGAGGTTTGCCTCAACCCTTTTGGCATTAAGGGGGGAATATCTCCTTCAGGCCATTGCGGTATTGATAATTTTTCGTACCTTTGCGAAGAAAGGCAATCGGGGTGCGGTAGTTCAGCTGGTTAGAATACCTGCCTGTCACGCAGGGGGTCACGGGTTCGAGTCCCGTCCGCACCGCTCTAATCCTCATACAAGGTCATGACCTCGCGACGATATCGTCAGTAGGTGTGACGGAGTAAGAGGATTCTTAGTCTTAGAGATAGCGATCTCTTATCACGGCAATCTAAGGACTCTTACATCGAGGGCTGTACTAATAGGTATTGAAGATAGAGCCCCAGAAACAGGTATAGGTAGTCACTGCTACAAGCCCAAGTGGCGGAATTGGTAGACGCGCTAGTTTCAGGTACTAGTAAACGCAAGTTTGTGCAGGTTCGATTCCTGTCTTGGGCACGTCGAGTTGCTGTGAGGGACTATAAGATCTATATGCGCAGGTGGTGGAATTGGTAGACACGCTACTTTGAGGGGGTAGTGCCGGTTACGGTGTGTGAGTTCGACTCTCATCCTGCGTACTATTTATGAATTATGAGGACCTACTGAATTGTTTTGTCTGACTGTGGACAAGATTCAGTAGGTTTCTGTTTTTTCGCCTCTACCCCACATTTCAAGAGTAAGACCTTATAGAGAGTATCTCTACTCTACTCACAGGTCAAATTGTCTTATCTATTTGTCTGAGGACTCTACTTACCTATAGCTTTCACAAGCTTGAAGTTACGGATTCACAAGACAAATGGGGTAAATCTTTTCGTGGTATGGTTTTTGAAGGACCACGGCTAATGCTCGTGTCATTTAAATTAGCTCGGCACATTGCATATTTTACTCGTAAAAGATATAACAGATACATGTACTTTACACCATATAGCATTAGCACTCAAGTATTGAACTCTCTCTCTCGAGCATGTTCTATCGGGTTGCGTTCTGGAGAGCAGTTTGATCTCTATCCATTCCTCCTCGTGAACTTTTTGAATTGTAAAGCCCCAGCGTCAAGTGCGACCTTTCTCCACTCCTTGCGTGTACCTCTAAAGCAACTCCAGCAGGCCCTCTTTGAGACACCACAAATGAAATCGTACTTTAAACGCATAGAGGAGATAATCAAGCAAGATCACTATGCAATGCCTAGTGGAGAGCTGATGGAATATTATCATGACCAGGTAAAAGAGCTACTAGAGGGTGTGTGGAAGCTTTTACCTAATCAAGAGAAATTCCCGCTTATAGATGCTCCTCGTATCGTATCCTATCAGTTATGTGAAGCTCATCCGGATATTTATCCCTGGCCTTATATCACTGTCCGTCCCACTAAGGAGGATATCCTATCCAAGTACATAGAGTATAGTCTCAATAAAGAACATGAAGGATCTCAGGAGGATGTGATCCAAGTGACTAGTTTGGAGAAACAGGAAGATATGCTCAGCGGGGTGCTATCTCGAGCTATAGAAGGTATGCCAGACGCTTTTACGGTTGAGATGCGTGAGACTTATAGTATGGAGTCTTACCGTAAAGGGGTCGAATCTGTATATTCGCTCGTCGCAGAGCAAGCTCCTGCAGAGGTAGATCCTACAACTGATCAGCAGACTGAACCTAATGTCCCCCAAGCAACAATCAAGCAAGTCGAGATCTTTATCTCAAGAAACAACCCTGGCGAAGAGGACTCGGTTGATAAAAACAAAGACTCTATGCGGGCTGTACCTCTCGAAGAACTTCCAGAGGAGATCCAAAACCACATCAAAGCAATCATACAGCGCGAACATCGCAAAGCGACTCAAGCAGGCGAAAGTAACCCCTTTGACTTGACAGCCGATGGAGACCATGAGGAGAATGATCAGAAGACACAAGGTAAGTCTCGCAAGGAGTCCAAGACTCCTGCTCTAGATGCCTTTGCGACCAATCTAAATCAGCTAGCATGCGAAGGGAAGCTAGACCCTATGATAGGACGCACTAAGGAATTAGCTCGCATTACTCATATCCTTTGTCGCAGACAAAAGAATAATCCAGTACTGATTGGAGAGGCCGGAGTCGGCAAAACAGCCGTTGCTGAAGGGCTAGCTCAGTTATTGGCACGAGACGAAGTAAACTATAAGTTACGGGGTAAGGTGCTCTACAGTGTAGACCTAGCCCAAATGCTAGCTGGGACTCGCTATCGAGGAGACTTTGAGGAGCGATTTAAAGCTCTGCTCAAGGAGGCGGAGAAGCTCGGTAATACGATACTACTTTTTGATGAGATACATACCTTGATGGGCGCAGGATCGACAGAGGGAAGCATGGATGCTTCTAATATGCTTAAGCCTGCTCTTGCTCGTGGTACTATACAAGTAATCGGAGCAACTACTCTAGACGAGTATCGCAAGACGATAGAAAAAAATGGAGCTCTGGCACGCCGCTTCCAAAAAGTAATAATCGAGCCAAATACTCCAGAGGAGACATTGGAGATATTACATCAACTGAAGGAGCGGTATGAGGAGTTTCACCATGTACGTTACAGTGACGAGTCTTTAGTTGCGATGGTGCGCCTAACCAATAGATATATATACGACCGTTGCTTCCCCGATAAGGCGATTGACGTACTGGATGAAGTCGGAGCGAGCATACACCTAAAGGGCAGATCTACTAGCGAGAGACTCTCAGCTCTCAAGCAGCAATTACAGACCTACAGAACCTCTCGTGATAAGGCGGTCAAAGAGAGTAATTATGACACCGCTATGACACTGAAAGTGCAGGAAGACTTGATACAAAAAGAAATTGATAAAGAGCAGCAAACGATATATGCCGAAGAAACTGCTACATGGGTCCCTATTGATGAAAAGGCTGTTGCTAAGACTGTATCGATGATGAGCGGTGTGCCTATCTCCAATATCAGCCAAGAGGAGCATGCTAAGCTGCGTCAAATGCGCCAAACCCTCAAGGATATTGTGATCGGTCAGGAGGAAGCAATAGACAAGGTCGTTAAGGCGATACAACGCAATCGCCTGGGACTAGGTAGTGACAAGCGTCCTATCGGGAGTTTCCTCTTCCTAGGACCAACGGGTGTTGGCAAGACCTATTTAGCTAAGAAGTTAGCAGAGTTATTATTTGACGATGAAGAGGCCCTTATACGCATTGATATGAGTGAGTATATGGAGTCATTTAATGTATCTCGACTGGTCGGAGCCGCACCAGGCTATGTCGGCTATGATGAAGGAGGGCAGCTAACAGAGCAGGTACGACGTAAGCCATACTCCGTTGTCCTATTTGATGAGCTAGAGAAAGCACATCCAGATGTTTACAATATACTCTTACAGATTTTAGATGATGGCTTCATTACCGCAGCAGATGGGACTCATGTGAGCTTTAAAAATACAGTCATCATCCTAACGAGTAATATAGGGACTCGCCAGCTTAAAGACTTTGGCGGAGGTGTTGGCTTCCGTCAAAAGGCAGAGCTGACACAACCAGAGCAGGAGGCATTACTGAGTAAGCAACTCAAGCGGCACTTCAGCCCTGAGTTTCTCAATCGCCTTGACGAAACAATATACTTTGCAAGCCTTGACAAAAATGACATACGAAAGATCGTGGATGTAGAGTTACGCCCTATCATAACCCGTATCACACAGCAAGGATATAATCTTGTCGTCACCCCATCGGCTAAGGACAAACTATCTGACATCGGCTTTGATCTGGAGTATGGCGCACGCCCACTTAGACGTGCCCTACGCCATTGGATTGAGGATAAACTAACAGATCTGATCCTAGATGGCGAAGCAAATACTGGGGACACTATACGCCTTCGAGTGTCAGAAGGGGAACTACTCATGGAGGTAGACAAGAGAGGGACCAAGAAAGATCCTCAAACTTCAGCAAGATCCACAACTCTTGGGTTCCCATTACCCTCTCTAACATCTAGCGGATTCGAGCGTGGCAATCAGTAATCAACTCAGACAACAATCTAAACATATGAATAGTAATAAAGGGCAAATCGGGGTCACAAGTGAAAATATATTCCCCGTCATCAAGAAGTTTCTCTATAGTGAGCATGACATATTCTTACGAGAAATAGTATCCAATGCAGTCGATGCCACAACTAAACTACGAACTCTTATGGCTCGTGGCACTGAAGTCGGCGAAGCTAACGACCTCCGTGTAGAAGTAATCCTAGACAAAGAGTCTAAAACACTTACAATACGGGACTTCGGGATCGGGATGACCGCTGACGAGGTAGATCGCTACATTAATCAGATTGCCTTTTCGGGTGCAGAGGATTTCTTAGAGAAATACAAAGATGCCTCGGGAAACATTATTGGGCACTTCGGACTAGGGTTCTACTCCGCATTCATGGTATCTAAGCAAGTCGAGATAGATACTCTATCTTACCAATTAAATGCCAAGCCTGTACATTGGAGCTGCGACGGATCCCCAGCATACGAGATGGGTACGGGTAGTCGAACAGAGCGAGGTACAGACATTATTATGCACTTAGACGAGGAGAGTGCCGAATTCTTGGAGAAAGCACGTATTGAAGAGTTACTAACAAAGTACTGTCGCTTCCTCCCCATCCCTATTATATTTGGTAAAAAGCAGGAGTGGCGAGATGGTAAGATGCAAGATACCGATGAGGATAACGTCATCAACGATACTAATCCTCTCTGGCTGCGCAAACCTCAAGATCTAACAGACAACGACTACAAAGAGTTTTATCATAAGCTCTATCCAGGAGCAGATGACCCTCTCTTTTGGATTCATCTCAATGTAGACTACCCATTCACTTTGACGGGAGTACTTTACTTCCCAAAAGTAAACAACAAAATAGGCTTACAAAGTAACAAGATTAAACTCTATTGCAACCAAGTTTTTGTGACTGATGAGATAGAGAGTATCGTGCCTATGTACCTGACGTTGCTACATGGTGTGATAGACTCTCCTGACATACCACTCAACGTATCGCGCTCCTACCTACAATCAGACGCCAACGTCAAGAAGATTAGCAGTTACATTACCAAGAAGGTTGCCGACAAGCTAGAAGATATTATGAAGAGTGATCGTCCCACTTATGAAGCGAAGTGGCCTGATCTCTCTGTCTTCATACATTATGGGATCCTCACTGATGAGAAGATGGAGGAGCGTGCACTCAAATCGCTACTCTTGCTAGAAGATGTATCGGGGAAGTTTTACACTCCTGACGAATATCGAGAGCTGGTCAAAAGTAATCAGACAGACAAGGATGAGAAGCTTGTTTACCTATATGCCACTGATCTGGAGGCTCAGTACAGCTACATACATGCAGCTGAAGCCAAAGGGTACTCCGTACTCTACATGCATGGGATGCTCGACACTCCCCTACTGAATCATTTGGAGCAAAAGTGGGAGGGTAGCATACGCTTCGTTCGGGTGGACAGCGACACTGTCGATCAGTTGATTCAGCGAGATGACACGACAACTGATGCCTCAGAGCATGATACCGAAATCGCGCGCAATCTCTTTGATAAGGTTCTTCCCACTGGGGAGGTAAATTATCAGGTCTCTCTACGTAACATGGGTCGTGAAACCCAGCCTGCAGTGGTCACTCGCATGGAGTGGATGCGTCGTATGAAAGAAATGTCGCAGTATCAGCCTGGTGCCTCCTTCTACAATTCCCTACCTAATAGCTACGCTCTTGTACTCAATGCTGATCACCCATTGATCCAAGATATATTAAGACAAGAGGGCAAAGAGTTAGAACCACAGCTTGCTACACTCCGTTCACAGCTCGCCACACTCAAGGAGCAACTAGAAGATCTCAAAAAGGACAGTAAAGATACTACTACTCCAGACAAGAATGAGTCTTCAGAAGAGCAGGAGAAGCGTCAAGAGCAACAAACGGCTCTTCATAAGCAGGAAGAGCAGTTACAAGAAGAGGTCAAGAGTGCCTTTGACAAGTATGCTAAAGAGAAGCCAGTGATACAACACATTGTTGAGCTAGCCCTCCTCTCTGCAGGAGAATTGCGTGGAGCTCCATTACAAGAGTTTATCAAACGCACGACGGGACTTCTATCATCCAATAACCCGCCTAAGAAATAGTACTTTATGAAAGGGAATCTTCCGCTTTTCAAGCACCTTTTCCTACTGTGCTCTTTGCTAACGATAACATCCTTAGAGGTGGTGGCACAGGAGTCGCCTCGGTGGCTGCGCTATGCAGAGATTTCTCCCGACGGCAATAAGATTGCTTTTTGTTACCAGGGCGATATCTATACTGTTGATGCCATCGGTGGTGAAGCTCGTCTACTGACCGGCTCCGAAGGCTACGAGTCGCACCCCACATGGAGCCCTGATGGTAATCGTATAGCCTTCATGAGCGATCGGGATGGTCATCGGTCTATTTATACTATGTCTGCCTTAGGGGGAGATATTAAGCGTATAACCCATCACTCAGGCAATGGTCATACTGTCGAGAGTTACACGCCAGACGGTCGCTTCATCATCCTTTCTGAGGCATTACAACAACCGTTTAGCAGTGCTCTTCATCCAAGTAGTATACTCAAACAACTCTATATGATTCCTATAGAGGGCGGGACTCCTATGCTGTACAATGCCAGGCCCTTTGAGGAGCTTAACTTCAACCACCGTGGTGATTGCTATATAGCTCAGGACATCAAAGGCTTCGAAAACAAGTGGCGCAAGCATCACACGAGCTCCGTCACACGAGATATCTACATCATAGATACCAAGACAGGAGTTGCCACAGCTTGTACTTTAGAGCCTGGAGAAGACCTTTCCCCAGTATTTGGGGTGGATGACCAGACTATCTACTACCTCAGTGAACGAGGGGAAAACAACTCCCTCAACGTCTGGAAGCAGCGTATAGGGGATAAAGTGGCAGAGCCCGTGACTCACTTTCGTGATCATCCAGTACGCTTCCTCAGCAGTTCACACACTGGCAAGCTCTGCTTTGTATACGACGGAGATCTGTACACTATGACAGGGGCGCGCGCCCCACAAAAGGTCAATATAACCCTACGCTCTGATCGCTCTAAAGATAAAGTCTACCGTCACACAGCAAGTTCTGGCGGCAGCTCCTTTACACCTAGCAGTGATGGCAAGCAACTTGCCTTTATTATGCGAGGAGATGTTTATGTTACCTCCGTCGAGCATGGTACTACCAAGCGTATTACCCGCAGTCCAGGAGCTGAGGAGAGTATCACATGGAGTCCAGACAACAAAACCCTCGTCTATGATTCTCGCCGTGATGGTAGGCATATCCTATACAAGGCTACAATAGCTTCAGATAGAGAGCTCGACTTTACCTCCGCAACTATCATTAACGAGGAGCCTCTCATACCTGTATGCCAAATGGAGCAAGCACTACCTCAATACGCCCCTGACGGCAAACAGATAGCTTTCGTTGGGGATCGTAAAAGTATCTATACCTATAATTTTGAGACGAAAAAGCTTGCACAAGTCACCGACGGTAAGGACCAACCCGAGATGCATGGAGACATTAGTTTCGAGTGGAGCCCCGATAGTCGCTGGATAGCCTTCAGTTACACGCCCAATAAGCACGCCCCATTTAGTGATGTTGGATTAGTCAAAGCTTCAGGAGGTGCAGTAGTCAATCTAACTAATACTGGATACTTCAGCAATTTGGGAGGCTGGGTTATGGGAGGCAATGCTATCCTCTTTACTTCAGATCGCTACGGAATGCGTAACCACGCTTCGTGGGGATCAATGAGCGATGTCTTCCTCGTCTTTCTCAATCGTAAGGCATACGAAAAGTTCCGTATGAATCCCGAGGAGCGAGATCTCTATAGCCGCGCTGGGCTAGACACCATACCATATGGACCTGCACCTCTCATTGCTGACAGCATTGAGAGAGATAAGCCCAATCTCAAGCCAATCGTTGTCGAGACAAAAGGGATAGAAGACCGCATTATGCGACTTACACCTAACTCCAGTGATCTAGCCGATGCTTACGTTGATGCAGAAGGTAAGAATCTCTACTACCTTTCAGCCTTTGAGGGGGGCTACAACCTCTGGCATACAGACCTAGTAAAGGGGAATACATCCATGTTGCGTCAGCTAAACCTCACGGGTAGTGCCTACATGAAGCCTACCCCAAAGGGAGACAAAATTTTTGTTGTATCCTCTGGACGTGTGCAGAGTTTTACCCCTGCATCTAAAAGTTTTGAGCCCGTCAACTATCGAGCTCGTGTTGAGATAGACAGCTATGCTGAGCGGGAAGCTATGTACGACTTCATGGTCCGTGAGGAGGGGCTTCGTTTCTACCGCAAGGGTATGCATGGGGTTGATTGGAAAGGCTTGACAGACCATTACCGTCAGTTTCTCCCACATATCGCTACTGATCAAGATTTTCTGAGATGCTCAGTGAGCTCCTCGGTGAGCTCAATGTGTCTCATACCGGTTCCGGCTATGCACAGAGCTCTAGGGAGCCAGAGACTGGTCGCCTAGGACTCCTATACAATTGGCAAGCTCTACCTCTGGAAGGTATCATTGTTGAGGAGGTTGTACCTCGAGGTCCCTTTGATACTTACCTAACACATCTACAGCCTGGAGACCGTATTGTAGCAATCAACGGCACACGTATTGATCATCATACCGATTGGCGTAACCTCCTATCAGGCACTATCGGGGTCCTGACAGCCGTAACATATTACAGTGATAAGGAGCAAAAGGAGATCACCGAGGCCGTACGCCCCATCTCCTCGGGAAAATTATCCACACTTCTTTACAAGCGATGGGTCAAAGCTCGTGAAGATGAGGTCCGGAGACTCTCAAACGGGAGACTAGGTTATGTACACATCCCCAGTATGGGGGATGACCAATTTCGCTCAGTATATAGTGAAGTTCTAGGCAAATACTACCAATGCGATGGCATTATCATTGATATCCGATACAATGGAGGAGGGCGTCTACACGAAGACCTTGAGACCTTCTTTAGTGGCAAGCCCTACCTGCAGCAAGAGGTTCGTGGGGAGGATTACTGTACGATGCCTAGTAAGCGATGGTCAAAACCGTCTGTTATGCTTGTCTGCGAAGCTGATTACTCCAATGCGCACGGCTCTCCGTGGGTTTACCAAACGCTAGGCATCGGCAAAGTTATCGGAATGCCCGTACCAGGGACCATGACCTCTGTCAACTGGGTTACACTGCAGAATCCGCTCATCTACTTTGGGATCCCAGCTGTTGGTTACCGCACACGGCAGGGAGACTTCCTGGAGAATAAGCAATTAGAGCCAGATATACGTGTACCACTTGATTACAATCGTATCCTAGAGGGTCATGACAGTCAGCTAGAAGCTGCTGTACGAGTACTTCTTGATGAGGTCAAGGAGCATCCGCAGTCCACCTTTCCCAAGAGGTAAATAGAGAAGAAACTTAGATAAGTCTACAGTCTATTCTCATTAATCCTTGAAGAGGATTCACAACCCAAGAGAGCTAGTCCGATGACGACCTAGCTCTCTTTTTGCATTGACTCTGTAAGCCTTGCTATCAGACACAAGTGATCCGATGTATCCTCTCCCTCATACCAAAGAGATAAGTCCACAAGGAGCTATCCAAATACTCTCGCATACAGATATTTATTACTTCATTCACACCATAAGTCGGCGGTTCCGTTGCAGTATATTCCCCAGCTGCTCGGTAGGTACCGCTTGTTATTTCAAATATTCTTCCTACCTTTGCACCCACAAGCGTCGCTGCGGTCGTGGCGGAATTGGTAGACGCGTTAGACTTAGGATCTAATGCCGTAAGGTGTGTGGGTTCGAGTCCCACCGACCGTACTGTAGTAAGGAGACCTCTCTTACACCTCTTAACGAGGTAAGATGGGTCTCTTCTATTTTTCTCTGCTTCCTACTTCTCATCTCCTGAACCTGTTGTAAAAGACCTAGAAAAGCTAGATTAAGAGAGACCCTACCCTAATTGAGCAAAATAGATAACGTACGGATGGCTAAAGATAAGTAACAAATGGCTACTCCACTTAGTACACGGGATCATCCCCACGCATAGAAAATATCAAATCACCGTATCGTGTGGCAAGAGACTCTTTTGATTAACCGCCAGCTATTTGCCCCGTAATCTTCGACCGCTTATTCCCGAATTATCAATCATTTATTCCAAGATCATTAAATGCCTATCCCGGAGTTAGCAATCGAGGATTCTAGAGTACTCATTTCTCTGCTCCGGGATCACCCCTCACCCCTTAAAAGGGCGTTGGCAAAACCTAAGGAGAGAGGCTATGAGCTTTTATAGGAGGAAGTATTTGCAAGATTGAAAAGTTTGCATTACCTTTGCCTGCGAAGTGATCGGGATACTCTCTTTGAGGTCTTTGGTCGTCAGTGGATGGATTTGATAAGCTTGCAACCACTTAGAAAAATGCTAAAAACTTACCGGCTCCCTCTCGCACGCGCTTTGGCAGTGTATGCGTAGATCCTCTGGGGGGTGAGGTCGAGACATAGCATTTTTTCTTACCCAAGTAGGTAAAAGCACTCCACAAGCTGATGATTCAGACTTGTGGAGTGCTTCTCTTTATATCCCTACAATGTCAAATGTCAAACAATATAACAGTAACTATGAATTACTTCTTTACATCCGAATCAGTGTCCGAAGGACATCCCGATAAAGTAGCAGATCAAATATCAGATGCCATTGTCGATCAACTCCTTGCTGGGGATCCCGCTTCACGTGTCGCGTGCGAGACTTTGGTGACCACGGGTCAGGTGATCGTATCTGGTGAGGTACGTAGCAATGCTTACGTAGATGTAGACGCGACGGTGCGTCGTGTCGTTAGTCGTATTGGCTATAACAATCCAGAGTATGGTTTCGACGCACGCAGTTGTGGTATACTAAGTGCGATACATGACCAGAGTAACGATATCAATCGTGGTGTAGACCGGGAGAATCCTGAAGAGCAAGGAGCCGGAGATCAAGGGATCATGTTTGGCTATGCAACGAGAGAAACAGCCAACTACATGCCCCTACCCTTAGACCTCTCACATGCTCTCCTCTTTGAGCTCGCCGAGATACGTAAGCAAGAGCCAAAGCTAATGCCCTACTTACGCCCCGATGCCAAAAGTCAAGTGACGGTGGAGTATGATGAGCACGACCGACCTGTGCGCATCGATACTATTGTGCTGAGCACACAGCACGATGAGTTCATCAAGCCTGCAGGCGGATCAATAGAAGCGCAGTACGAAGCTGATCGAAAAATGCAAGCTCAAATTGCAGAAGATATACGTCGCTACCTACTCCCTCGTGTCCAAAAGTACTACCCACAGTACGCCACTCTCTTTGCAGCTAGGGACTGTAAGCTAATGATTAATCCCACGGGTAAGTTTGTCATAGGAGGTCCTCATGGTGACACCGGACTCACTGGGCGCAAGATTATTGTCGATACCTATGGCGGTAGAGCCTCTCATGGTGGTGGGGCCTTCTCGGGAAAAGACTGTTCTAAAGTCGATCGTTCGGGAGCTTACGCAGCACGTCATATTGCAAAAAATATGGTAGCAGCCGGCGTTTGCTCGGAGATGTTAGTCCAGATATCCTACGCAATCGGCATTGCGGAGCCCGTCAGTATTTACGTTCATACATCTGGAAAAGAAATTGATATGAGTGACAGTGAAATAGCGCAACGGATCCTACATATATTTGACTTGAGACCCTACGCCATCGAACAACGTTTTGACCTCCGCAAACCCATCTATGAAGAGACAGCTGCCTATGGGCACTTCGGGCGTGACGTCCGTCGGGTGAAGAAGCAGTTTAAGACCTTCCACCAGGGGATGATAGAGATCGAGGTCGAGCTTTTCCCCTGGGAAAAACTAGACTACGTAGAGCAAATACGTACGGAGTTTGGGATCTAGTCTCTAAGCAACCCTTTGCCCCTCGACTATGTCTCATATGCTTGAAAGCCTAAGAGCTAAAGAGCAACTCTTGCTGCAAGACTATATAAAGGAGCAAAACCTAAACCGTAGTCGTGTGCGCCAAGCTCTATTGGATTTGGTTGGGGAGCAGCTCGGGATATTCTCTCCCGATGATTTGATCCGCCTCGCCAAAGAGAGACGGATATCTGTCGGAGAGACAACCGTCTACAACTGTATCGTCCTCTTTATCAAGGCTGGAATCCTGATACCCTTACCTATGGGTCTCTCAGGCTCTCTCATGCGAGCAACACTCTGCCACGGCAATTCATTAGCTCTCTGTAGACATTGTGGCGAGGCTTTGCTCTGCCATAATGCCCAGATGATGGGAGATCTCGAGGCAGTTACTCCTCCCCGTTGGAGCTCTCCAACGCCTCTTCTCCTCTACTGGGGAGTATGCCCTACATGCTATCGTCTCGGATATCGCTAGAGGGTCCCAAGAGGTTGTTGTGATTTATGACGATCTCATTTCACGCATACATCATATTGCAGGGTTCGTTATGATGATTGTACCCTTGGAGATCTCGTATTCACCCGAGTTTTCGTACATTTGCTAGGGTTTTTATCCCGATATTGTTACCTAGCAATACTTATTTCAGATGTTTTCTAAGGGAACTAAGATTGTCTCCTCTTGTGGGATCTTTTTCAAACAACTATGGCAACGCATGTGTGCGATGCCTGTGTTGTTTATCTTTCTGACAATATTACAGATTGTCATGGGAGGCTTGATGATGCTCTTATTAGAGAAAGAGATTCCCTTAACTCTATGGTTGGGAGGCTACATAGTTAATACAGCTATCTTGATGCTCCTACCTGCTCTCTTACCACAGCGGTGGTGGCGCCTAACCTGGACGGTAATCATCCTAGTACTATCTGGACTCCTATTCATATACGAGTACTATCTCTTGACACGACAGAGTACACTGCTGACCCAAACGGTCGTGCTACAATATCTCACTCCTAGAGCAGAGGAGGTACGTACCCCGTTACTCCTATGGAGCATACCGATATGCACACTCCTGGAAGCTCTGGGGTTGTTAATCGGCATGTGTATCGTGACATGGCTGATACGCAAGAGAGCTATACTCGCTTCTGTATTGTTGGTTATTCTGATCTTCGGGTCCAGCCACATAATAGGGATGAATCGCCTCATTGCAGACGGCATCACCAATGACGAAGCCCACATACTATCCCACGAATACAATATGGTGAGCCGCTTTATCGGTACAACATTAGGAGTCTTTGCAGACCAGGCTCGCTACACTTCAATGGGGCAACACCTGTTGGATAACCAACCCAAGGATGTGAATGTTGTCCCCCACCGTGCACCACACAACGTGGTAGTTATCATTGGAGAGTCTTTGCGACGCATTGATATGCACTGCTACGGCTACCCACTAGAGAACACCCCCCATCTTGACTCACTCGTACGAGCGGGTTCTCTCATACTTTATGACGACGTCGTCTGTCCACAACCCAATACGATTACCTCACTACGGCGCGTCTTGACCCTGCGCTCTCAAGATGAAGATGCTCCATGGGATAGTACCTCTACCTTACCGCTTACCTTTTCCGCTGCGGGTTACAAAACATATTGGTGTAGCAATCAAGAGATGAGTGGTGATTGGATTGAAGAGGTTTCGCTTATTGCTGCAACTTCTGACAGCTCCTACTACACAGATGCTAGTACATCTAGTGCATTCCTTTGGAAAGTTGGTCATGAGAAATATGATGAGCTAATCCTCCCCCACCTAATAGACTATCGACAGACTAGCTCTCCCAATGGAAGTCTCTTTGTAGTAACTCACTTGATGGGCAATCATGCTGCTTTTAAGAGTCGCTACCCGGATGAGCAGTTTAGCCACTTTACAGCGGAGGATCTCTCTGCGCTAGAGCCTCACTTGAGTACAGGAGAAGCTGTGAACTCGGCAGAGTATATGAACTCAATCTTGTACAACGACTCAATCGTATCTGAGATTATCAACTACTACAGTGAGACATCCTCTATTGTCTTCTACTTTTCCGATCATGGACTCTCTCGCTATGATAATCCCAATGCCCCACACCAAGCGGCTCATGGAGTGTCTAAAGGATCGTTGCAAATACCGTTTATGGTCTATATGTCAGACAAATTTAGAGAGCAAAACCCAGACATTGTACAGGCCATACAGAAAGCCCATCACAAACCCTTTATGACTGATCTATTCACTACCTCACTCATGGGGCTGATGGGCATACAATGTAACTATACTCTACCATACTTACAGCTATGGAGCCCGGAGTACGATGCCTCTCGTCCTAGATGCATCAAGGGATATGGCACGGAGGTTAGATTCTCACCCAAGTACCCCGACGAACTATGAAACAAGCTATACGGCACTACTTCGAGGGTGTTGGTGGACGGATGAATGGCTCTCTCCTGTGGCTATTCGTCTCTCTATTTGCAATATTAACGCTCAATAATCTGGTAGTACAGGGGTTGCTCTCCAAGAGCTTCTCTTATCTTTCGAGGGAGAACTGGCCCCTCCTTTGGAATACTCTCTGGACCACCACCCTACTCTATCTTATCCCCGTCCTCATACCACATCGGGTGACACGTAAGGTGGTCATTATTGTAGAGCTCACACTGATCTGTGCTATGCATATCATGGATCTTTATTTGATCAGTGTATATCACATGCCCTACTGTGACGCTGTTGCGGCTCCAATATTTGCGACAAATGCCTCCGAGGCTCAAGGGTTTTTCAAATCCTTACGACTAGATATTCCCTTTATGTTGATCGAGGGATGTAAGTTCATCTTAGCCATTGTCATCCCCTTAGGGCTCTCATGGTTAATCGGCTTGGTACGCAAGTCAAGAGACAGCAAGGAGCTTCATAGAGTACACCAAAGGCGCAATGCAATGCTTGCCCTGAGCTTCATCATCCTTGTCGGGGTCCATATCTTAGGAATACGATATCTACACCATACTCGTAAGGATAACAAGGAGCAAGTTATACAGTACAATATACACGCCCCCATAGCTCGACTCATATTGGACGAATGGATGGTGCATCACAAGATCACACACTGCAATCTCTCGTACAGGGCACGGCAGGCTTCGATCCAAGAAGTCTCTGTAGACTCATTACTTCCTCCTCACAACATCGTACTGGTTGTAGCTGAGGAGATATACCCTCACTTGATGCACTGCTACAATCCGATTGTCAATAAGAATACTCCGACGATCGACTCCTTGCTACGGCTGAATCATCTCATCAAGCTTGATCGCTGCTATGAGGCCTCGAGTGTAGAGTCTCTAGCAGCCGCCTGGACCTTCTCCCTATGCCCGAAGGAGAGTCCCAACAGCTGGGATACCTATCCAACTATATATAGTATCTTTAGAGGGGCTGGGTATGACACCTACTGGATAGACAATACCCCTCGCATAGCTCGAGGGCTAGACGTGTACCCTCAGCTAGCGGCCGACTGTGATACATACACATTTACCAACCTAAGAGCAGATGACCAAGAGTGGACAGATAGCATACCCTATGATGGCGCAGTACTAGAGCATCTACAAGGTTGTACGGAGAAGTCTCGTCTGACGACTATACACCTCATAGGTGGTCGGAGTAACATCTGGTGGCGTATCCCATCTCAATTTTATCAATTCAATCGTCTCTCGGCAAATATTGACATACCGCTATCAGGCGATGCACTAGACCATCTGGCGCAGTACTACAATGTCGTTTGCTATCAGGACTATCTGTTCAAGCAAATCATCAACTATTATCGCGACACTCCCACACTTATGATTTTCTGCAGTCCAGTAGGAGCCTGTGGTGAGTGGCATCCTTACTCGGGAGATCAGCTTAGACCAGAGACTAAGGGGCTAGTCCCTATGCTTATTTATATGACTCCTCAAATGGAGCGTTTGCGTCCTACTCTACGAGAAGAGATGATACAAATGAATAACTCTAGGCATGACCTCAGTGAGTTGCCTCGCCTCTTAATGAACTCTTTTGGGGTGCGATGGTCGCAATAGTACAAAATCAGAGGGTGAGACTAATGAATAAGAGATAAGACTTATCCTAGGAGGAGAAAAATAATTTGCTAATTGAGATCTGATAATCCCGGGAATGCTCGGTGATTGTTCCCTAATCCTCAATTGATTATTCCGTAATAAGAGATCCATTATTCCGTCATAAATTTCGATTTATTCGCTAATAAGCGAGCACCCGATTGCAATAATTCTTCCCATTGTAATCTCTTCCCGATATCCTATTTGAGGAGATTGCAGAGATTAAGGTAAGGGATCATTAAACGAAATCACCTTTAAACCCTCTAAGCAATTGGGGAAGTTGGGTCTTGAAATAACGATCCTAAGGCTTTCGCTTACTAACTAAACAACTGGATACAAACCCTAAACTAACAACTATCATGATGGGAAAAACAAGATTTATACCACTGCTTATAATCGTCGCCCTCTCATCATATATGTGGAGTGCAGCACAAGTTGATTGGGAAGACGATGTGTATTATGTACCATCCAAGACTATTGACCAGCAGAGACGTTCAGAACAACGATGGGGCAGCGAGGACTATCAATACGATGAGCAAGATCCTATCGATGCATACAATCGCCGAGGAGCGGATTACTCTGGTAAGCGTGGTAGTAATTACTCTTCGCAGCTAGGCAAAAAGGGTCTTGGGAAGTATAGTCGTCGCATTATGCGCTTTCATGACCCTGCTACAATATATGTTTACGACTCGGACAATATAGAGATTTACCAAAATGAAGATGGATCCTACGGTATATACTCGTACCCAGATCGTTACGACTATGTAGCTGATCGCTATAATCCTCTTGGCATCTCTATCAATCTGTGGAGTCCAGGATGGTACTCCTCTTGGGATTACTACTACGATTACCTGTGGTACTCCCCATGGTACCCTTGGTATACTAATCGCTACGCTTATCCCTACAGTTGGGGTCGATATGATTACTGGGGACCCTCCATATGGTACTCTCATCCCTGGTCTTGGGGTGCTGGGTGTTGGTATAGGTACTACCCTCATTACGGATATGGGTCTGGCTATCACAACGGTTTTTGGGATGGATATTATGCCGGAGCTTATGGTATATACGACCCATACTATGGGAGGTATATCAACCCTTCGACCTATTACTCCAATGGTCGTCTAGGTAGTAGTTACTATGACAAGAACAACAATAGCAATCCTCGTGCTAATATAGACAACAGGGGCACTCTATCTGGCAACGCCCGGAGGGGCTCTCTCGAAGCTAACAGTAGTGGATGGGACCTTTCTGATCGGGGCAACTTTTGGAAGAACGAAAACAACCGTATCTACGATAACGATCAGGGACGTAGTGCTAGAGGGTCTTATAACCAGTCAAACCGTGTAGAGCGTCAGCACTCTACCGGAGACTACAGTCGAGAGTCAGCACGCTCACAGCGAGGCTCTTACTTTGAAGATAGGGAGACACCCCACCAGCAGCAGTTCTCTCGCCCCAGCAGTGGATATGAGCAGAGCTCATCACGCTCTAATCGTGGCAACTACAACATGCCGTCAACCAGTCAAAGACGTAGCTATGACAGTCCATCCAGTAGTCGGCGAGATCTAAACAATGGCTCCTCATCTGCTCGGGGTAATAACAGTTGGCAAGCAAGCCCTTCCAACAATGGGAGAGATCTTGGCAACAGCTCCTCGTCTGCCCGGAGCAATAACAGTTGGCAATCTAGTAGTCCTTCTAGTTCATCCCCCTCTTCATCTCGTAGCTTTGAGACTCCTAACTCTAGCTCATCTTCTAGTGGATCCTCCCCTTCAGGACACAGTGCTAGGGGACGTAGGTAATGACAACGAAGCTAGATTCATGTAACTAAATGAGACTTGTCTTTAGCTCTACGTACTCGTAGTTAACTAGCGGACAAGTCTCTCTCGTAGCAGTACTCTTATTACCCTATAGAAACGTCTAGATATGCTCCGACAGTATTCCACTATCATTATAAGCATAACTCTCTTGCTCTTAGCTGGAGATATCCTATCAGCACAAACACATGACAATGCCCTGCGCTTTAGCACCGAGACTCTCGACGGCACAGCTCGCTATCAAGCTATGGCCGGCGCCTTTGGAGCTGTTGGTGCAGACTACAGTAGTTTGAGACAAAATCCCGCTGGGCTAGGACTCTTCCGCAGTAATGAGATACAAGGCACCATCTCATTTGCTAGGAATTTAGACCAAGCCTCCTGGTATAACCAGCACTATAAAAAGGGAAGTACCGCTTTGACTGGTAATATGTCTGTCGTCCTAGCCACCCCGTTAGGGAGATCTGATCTATCTGTCAATCTAGCTCTAGGCTTCTACCAACGTCAAACCTTCTCTCGCTCGTTTGATATCAATAATAACCACGTGACAGACTACTCCTTGGCAGACTATGCAGCTTTTATAACTCCGACGAAAGTCTCTGGTGATGATCTACTAGGTAAAAATGCTTATGGATCTGTTTCTGCCCCTTGGCTCTCGATATTAGGTTATCGCTCCGGCTGGACGATCCGCAATTCGAGTGGGATCTATGAGAGTACGTTCAATTACAAAGAGAAGGGTGGCATCCTAGGTCCATCCAATTCACGGCTGCACATTAATGAGCAGGGAGGGATACAAGACTTTGACTTCAACTGTGGGCTTAACTACAGAGACCGACTATACTTTGGTATAGGTGTTAAGATGAGTACCTTAGATTACAGACTCTCTTCTCGATATGGTGAGGATTTCCTCGATAAGGACTATCTAGAACTCGCCAACGAATTACATACATCTGGCACTGGAGCAGCCATAAGTCTCGGAATGATCGCTCGCATCTCAGATTTCTTACGCCTAGGCGTTTCCGTACAGACACCGACATGGTATGCACTACAAGACAACTATGTTGCCAGGGCTTCATCGCGTTACTCTCGCGCTGTAGATGATAATGGGAAACCCCTCCCTGAGGACAAATGGACTCTCACGAGCAAAACGCCTGATAATGCAGCCTGGCTTTACCAATTACAGACTCCTACTCGCCTTACCTTTAGCGGAGCTTTTGTCAGTCGTATCGGTATGCTTAGCCTAGATTACGAACTTGCAGACTATTCCAGCATTAGACTAAAGGATAGATACGGTCCCTATACGTACGACAATGACCTAATGAAGAACTATTTTTCTGCGCCGCAGAGTACCGTACGCCTAGGAGGTGAATTAAGAGTCAGTCCTCAATTTAGCCTCCGCATAGGAGGTTATTGGCGACAAGCTCCAATGAAAAAGGCTCTAGACTCAGATCCCTTACAGGGAGCTTCACTACCCGTCAACGAGGCTGGCACAGTACCTCACTACGAAATCATGGGGATAGGATATGGAGCTACAGGAGGTCTAGGTATCCGGTTATCACCGTCGTCCTACTTAGATCTAGCTGTCGTGTACCAGAGTCAAAAGTCTCATATGTATCCCTTCCCGACACGTACGTATAGTGATGGAAAGCGGCTCACTACACCTCAAGCTATACAGCTAGAAAAAAATCGTATATACGGTGTAGCAACCTTCGGCTTCAAATTCTAATAAATACATCATATTACAGCCATGTCTTTATCCTCTAAAGCTTGGGATCATCTCCTCAATCTGATCTTACAGTCGGACGCCGCAAGGGTCAGTCGTGCAGAGTGGCTCACAGATACTCTCTATCCCTTCTTATCCATCTCTGAGTTAGAACAGCTCAGTACCGCCCCTCCAAATCGCTTTCTCTCAATTAAGGTGCTGAACCACATAGCAAATCAAGAGATACGCCGTCATACCGAGTTACTAGCTATAGGATCTGTGGGAAGTAGTCTCACGGGGTGTATATCCACATGGGTTGGGATCCCCGTCGAATTAGCGCAATACAGCATTAATCTTGTCGTCCTCTCTCAAAAACTTGCTTACCTATACGGTTGGGATGACTTCCTATCATTCAGGACTGTTACTACGGAGACAAAGGCCCGTATCACATTCCTCATGGGTAGTATGCTAGGGATTCGAGAGGCTGATGAGCTCCTACGCAACGCTTGTCGCCTATATGACCATCAGGTCTCCGCAACACCTATGCCCCACGTAGGCAAATGCTCTACAATAGATAAGATCTTACTAGAGATATCCAAGAAGCTCTTGATACTCTCAGCCAAAGGAGGTATAACAACTTTCATTGCTCGTAAAGCACCTCTCATAGGAGCTACTCTAGGGGCATCCAGTTCCTACATCCTCATCAAGCCATCCCTCATACGTCTCAAGGTACTCCTACGAGACTTGATGCAGGAGTAGCCCTCGCTCAACAACGCCCATACGACTCAATAGATCCAGCCCTTAACTAGTATCTTATCTATAGTTTATACAACTCAAACACATCGCAATATATGGCCAACTGGTTTGAATGCAAAGCGACTTATGAAAAGACGGTCGAAAACGGACTAACCAAGCGTACCTCTGAGGGATATCTCGTGGAGGGAGATAGCTACACAGAAATCGAAGCTCATCTGACAGAGGAGCTGACACCCTTTACATCTCTAGGAGATCTAGTCATCAATACGATCAAGCGCATCAAACTTGCTGACCTCTTTCTCTCAGAGCGTCCTGAGGATGATCGCTTTTATCGCTGCAAGGTCAACTTCATCTCGCTCGACGAAACCAAAGGTGTCGAGAAGCGCACTGCGGCAACGATGATCGTGCAAAGCGATAGCTTGCCAAATGCTCTAGAGCGATTAGAAAAAGAGATGTCGACAACTCTATCACCGTATGAGATAGCTGCTATCACGGAGACAATCATAATGGCCGCTTGGCGTATTGATTATACCAAGTCGGTTAAGTAATCTCATCCACTTCCATCATGATTGCAGAGCGACTAGCAACATTACGCCGAGAGATCCCATCGCAAGTTGAGCTCGTAGCGGTCTCCAAATTTCACCCCGTCGAAGCTATTATAGAAGCTTATAATGCCGGTCAGAGGCTCTTTGGAGAGAATAGAGCTCAAGAGTTAGTCGACAAAGCATCTCAACTCCCCACAGACATTCGGTGGCACTTCATAGGCTCACTACAACGTAATAAGGTCAAATATATTGTACCATATGTATCTCTCATTGAGAGCGTTGACTCTGCTGACTTACTCAAGGAGGTCGTCAAGCAATCCAAACGCATAGCCCATCCTTCGCATATCCTATTGCAGTATAAAATCGCCCAAGAGGAGAGTAAGAGTGGGCTATGCGAAGAAGACCTCCGGTCACTCATCGATTGCTATCTAGCAATACCCGAATGGCAGCAATGGGTCACAATCTGCGGACTCATGGGTATGGCGACGCTTACAGATGACGTCACGCAAATACGCCACGAGTTCGATACCTTACGAACCCTCCAAACGGCACTTAAAGAGCGCTACCCTCAGATTTCTTGGGACAAGCTCTCTATGGGAATGAGCAATGACTGGCCTATTGCCGTCGAAGCAGGCTCGACCAGTGTACGAATAGGGACAGCAATATTCGGAGCACGTCAATACTAGTTTGAGATTCAATCCCGAGAAACTACGGGACAAAGCTATAGACTCTTTTACTCATGTCCCTTCATCAACTCCTTTTTAGATAGGGAATAGACTAGCGACCCAATCAAATGCGGCACTTCTCTTATGGAGAAATGTTGTGCGTGGTTGAGTTTCCTATCGCCTTCTATTCACATTGTAATAGGAGATATATTGCATCGATATCTTCCCTTTCCCGGCAAAGAGGTTCTTGCAGTATCGTTTGGTTGTCAAAGAATATGGAATATCGAACCTTTGCCCTGGTGAAAGAAATATGAAACGCGACGCATCACCTTCTGACATGGATCTAGAGGTAATACCCCCAGATTCAGATCTGCGACATACTCTAAGCATTACTATCGAATGTATGGGTCCCGAAGAGTACAAGAATGGCGGTATGGATCTTTGTATTAGGTACAGCTTTGCTGCGACACCTTTTGGAGACATCCTTATCGCTTCTACTTCAAAAGGGATTTGCAATATGGCATTTGCCGATAAACGTTTAGAGAATCTCGATGCCTTGAGACGGGAGTTCCCAAAAGCAAATTTCCGTCAGATGTGTGACGCTATCCAGCAAAATGCACTTCTAGTCTTCACACAGAGTCAGAACGAACAGAGTGAGGTGAAGCTGCATATCAAGGGCACGGCGTTTCAAATGAAAGTGTGGAAAGCACTGCTCACTATCCCCGTGGGCAGAGTAACCACCTACGGTAACATAGCAGCGATTATAGGGAATCCGCATGCTTGTCGTGCTGTAGGAAGTGCTGTAGGCAGAAATCCCGTCGCATTTCTTATCCCCTGCCATCGAGTGATCCTAGCGACGGGAGATATAGGAAGTTACCACTGGGGCGAAATCCGTAAAGCAGCTATCATCCGTTGGGAGGTGGCTAGAAAAGCTCAATGTTAAGGGAGTGACAAAATGATACTCTTGTCCCAATAATATATACTAAAGCACCTGACAAACAAGATAGATCATATAGGCTACATAGATGGAGAGCAGTATGACACCTTCCTGACGGCTTATTGTAGCCCGACCGAGTAGATTACTGAAGATAAAGAGTAGGAAAACAGCTACGAGCATCATAATGTAGTCAATAAAGTGGATGCCTGATGGGACTAGAGGAGTAATCGTCGCTGAGCTACCCAAGATAAATAGGATATTGAAGATATTGCTGCCAACGATATTGCCCATAGCTAGATCGGGCTGACGCTTTATGGCTGCAACGACAGAGGTGGCTAGCTCGGGTAGCGACGTGCCTATGGCAACTATTGTAAGTCCGATGATTGCTTCACTGACGCCCCATGATCGAGCTATCTCCGAAGCGTTGGACACAAAGAGTCGACCGCCAATGATGAGTAGCGCCAGTCCTCCGATTAACTTCACGAGGGAGAGGAGCAAGGTTGTGATCGATTGCTTGGGCGTAACATCTGCCCCTACAGCAGCATCCTCTTGCTGTATTGCAGCTACATCTAGAGTATCTTCCCGACGAGCTGAGAGAAATGCAAAGTAGAGGTAGAAGAGGAGCATACAAAGAAGTATGATACCTTCGCCGCGATCGATAATATTCTCGACCAAAGCCCCTGCTAGGAGTCGATCACTTGCCATAACAAGACAGACGACAGTGACTAGGAGGACAACGGGAATGTCTCTCTTCATCACGTAGTGCGACACTCGTAGTGGGTAAATAATAGCACTGAGCCCTAGTATAAGGAAGATATTGGTGATATTACTCCCAATAACGTTGGCTATGGCTATGTCTGGTTTATTAGCCAACGCGGAGGTAATACTCACGACGAGTTCTGGAGCTGAAGTGCCAAGACCTACAATGGTTAGCCCGATGACTAGTTGCGAAACGCCCAAGCGCTCTGCAATGATTACAGCACCATTGGTTAGGACGTCAGCTCCTATAGTAATCAAAACCAAGCCTAGGACGAGAAGTAAGAAGTATAGTAGAATATCCATTAATCGAAATAAATAAGGTTTTATGCCTTAAGTAAATGACATCCTCGTTACCAACTACCCGTGGCACCACCGCCACCTCCAGAGCCACCCCCGAAGCTTCCTCGCCCAAAGCCTCTGCCAAAGCCTCGTCCGAGGGAACTACCGATTATTGTTCCCAAAATAGCAGCCCCCGCATTATCTAGATCATCATGCTTGTAGACTTTCTCGTCATCGTGGTGATTCTGACCACAATAGAGACAATGATACTCTATGCACTTGATATAAGCGATACGTGGATCCGAAGAGCGCAACCGGCGTGTGGCTACTAGTTGCATAGCATGAGTGCCACAGTGGGGGCAGCATTTGTATGGGGAGCCATTCACCTCCTCAAAATACTTTTGCGTGGAGCCGCAGTTACTGCATTGCTTAACCATATAGCGCATGCTACCAAGGCGCTCCTCTAATTGTTGGGCAGGTGTAAGAAGAGAGAGCATAGCTGTGGGGGATAGCCTATGTAATCTATTCTGATGACAAGTGGTACAGCAATGTGCCTCCTTAAAGAGCCGATAGCGGTAGATAAAATAGAGAGCCAAGGTTACGACCATCGTACTAGCTGCAATGAGAAGAGTGCAAGCAAGAGAAAAGGTTATCGTAAGTCCTGCAAAGGCTAAGACCTGATGGGTAAGCCGCCTCACTCGATACTCTGGAGCACTCTCCCGATGCCGATAAGTGGTGTACATCTTAACGCCAATGATTAAAGTGAGCAAGATTAGCAGCCCATCTAGTATCAAAGTCGTATCTGACTGCTCTTCATAACCATCCGTTCGTGTAGCTCCCTCATAATTTGCCGATACGGTCTCTTGAATAGCTTGTACACCTGCTAGAATCCCAGTACCATAGTCCCCCTGCCTGAAGTGTGGTGCCATCCGATGTGTGATGATCTGACTACAAAGAGCATCGGGTAATACTCCCTCCAGCCCGTATCCTGTCTCTATTCGTATCTGGCGACTCTTTACAGATATGAGTATTATGAAGCCACTATTATCAATCTTCGACCCGACACCCCAGCCTCGGAGGATCTCTCTTGCCAACTCCTCTATAGATCCATCCTCACCTATAGATGGTAGAGTAACGACAACTCCTTCGACCCCTTGTGTCTGACGTAGATGTTGCAATGTTGCATTGATGCTCTCCAGTGCTGTAGGACTGATAATATGAGCCTCATCTGACACAAACTGCATACTATCTTGTAGCTGCACATTAGGTATCTGCTCCCACGAAACGTGACCTTGCGCAAGGCCCCCCCCATAGGATAAGAGAAATAAGCCAAGGATAAGTAGGATATGTTTCATAGGGTAGGCACCGGATCTTGACAAACTACTATACCTAGACATTTAGGATAATCGACCATACATCTACCAATATGATATTGGTCGTAAGGCTCAACTTAAAACTTTACCTCAGGAGCTTGCTCAGCTCCACCCTCGGCTTGGAAGTATGGTCTCTGAGTAAAGCCAAATATCTTAGCACATATATTTGTGGGGAAGCGGCGTACCCTCGTATTGTACGTCTTGGCTTCGAGGTTAAAGTCCATACGAGCCGTAGTAATACGATTCTCTGTGCCCTCTAGTTGGACCTGTAATTGACGGAAATTTTCATCCGCTTTTAGCTCAGGGTATCGCTCGATGACTACCATAAGCTTATTGAGTGCACTGGATAGATCACCTTGTACTTGCTGGAATTGGTCCAATTGCTCTTGAGTCATTTCCTCTCCCGCCTGTACAATTGGCTGAGAAGCCTTGGCTCGGGCATTGATCACTCCTTCTAGAGTCTCACGCTCATGAGATGCGTATCCCTTGACCGTCTCGACAAGGTTAGGGATTAGATCAGCACGACGCTGGTATTGATTTTCCACTTGGCTCCACGAGGTATTAACCTGCTCGTCGAGCACTACCAGTGAGTTGTACTGCCCTACACCCCAGAATACGATAAGTAGTATTACAGCTACGATAAGTATGATCGTAGTCACTTCCCCATTAGCGCGACGGGTAGCTGAGTTTGTTTGGTTAGTCATAGTTATTAAATCTTTTGGCGATTAGCAAGTTTGTTTCGTGGTCTCTCTAAAGATTACTGCAACTCTATCCGATCCCCAGAGACTTTGCGTCCACAATAATGACAGCGTAGGACCTCATACTCGGCATCTAAGAGGTGAAAGTGAGTACGCACAGGCTCATTATTCGTAATGCACTTAGGGTTAGGGCACCTCACGAAGCCGAAGATCTCTGCCGGTAAATGCAGAGTACGCTTGTCCACGACCTCATAGTTTTGTATGATATTAACATGTACATCAGGAGCTATGAGAGCGATACGACTTGCCTCCTCTTCAGATAGCATACGCCCTGATATTTTAATGATCCCCTTCTTGCCCAAGTAGTGGCTATCAAGATTATTGCCGATGGTAATCGGCTCACTCATCTCATCCAGCTGTAGGATATGAGCTATTTTAAAGAGTTTTTTAGGAGGTATGTGATCAATCACTGTCCCATCGCATATAGCAGTGACAAGCATGCCATCCTGTTGCTTGCTTATAGCGACTTGTGTTTTAGCTTTCATAGTATTGCATTAATGGTCCACTTCTATGCTTAGGACCTCACAAAGTATAGACTGGCGTACGTAGAGTCCGTTTTGTGCTTGGCGAAAGTACTCTGCCTTGGGGCTATCGTCTACATCTATCGCTATCTCGTTAACCCTAGGGAGTGGATGGAGGATGCGAAGATTGTCCTTAGTCTCCTGAAGCATCCCCCTATTAAGTATATACACATCTTTGACTCGCTCATACTCCTCTAGATCAGTAAATCGCTCACGCTGTACACGTGTCATATACAGTATATCCGCATCAGCTATCACCTCAGGGGTAAAGAGAGATGTCTCCTCATAGCTCAGATGGTGCTCATCGCAGTACTGCCGATACTCCTCCGGCAGTCGTAACTCTGGGGGAGCTACAAATGTAAAGCGTGGCGAGAAGAAGCGCATCCCCTCTATCAGCGAGTGGATCGTACGACCAAATCGCAGATCACCCACCATAACGATGTGTAGGTCTCGTAAGGAGCCCTGTGTAGAGCGGATCGTGTAGAGGTCTAATAAAGTCTGCGATGGGTGTTGATTAGCGCCATCCCCAGCGTTAACAATCGGCACTGGAGAGACCTCCGAGGCGTATAATGCCGCACCCTCGAGGTGATGCCTCATGATGATTACGTCTGCGTAGTTGGATACTATGAGGAGTGTGTCTTTAAGTGTCTCCCCCTTTGTCGAGCTGCTGGACTTAGGGTCCGAAAAACCTATGATACGCCCCCCTAGCCTATTGACAGCTGTCTCGAAGCTAAGTCGCGTACGTGTAGAAGGCTCAAAAAAAAGAGTCGCAGCCACCATACCATCCATTAAGTGTCTATTCGGATTTGTCTCGAAGAGGCGGGCACGATCTAAGATACGCAGGATATCCTCTTCTGTACACTGCTCGATTGATACGATATGCTTCATAGGAGATGGCACAATCATTTTTGATTTACTTCGTAAAGGTACAAAAAAGGATATAAGTGCGGCCTCGCAGTAAAATACTCTTCGCTCCACCTTCTTTTCATGTGAAGCAATTGATAATTCTGGAATGATCTACCAATCACTCCAGAACCATCAGGCGGTTATTCCGTAATCATCAATTGAGTATTCCGGAGGCATCGATCCGTTGCACAGGGATTATTATTCTGGAGATCAGGTATCCTCACTCCCTTTTAAGAGCGATCGGATCTCCTGTAGTACATAAATGTTAGAGCGTACTCTAAGCAAAAGGCAAGCAACGTCCCCCGCCCTATACATGCACCGATGTAACAACAAACTCAAAGTTGCCGAGACGGATTGGGTTACGTCCCCCAGCTATCTAATTTGTCTAAGGTAGTGTAACGAATAAGGACCTCACGGGTCTTGCCATCGTCAAAGAGTACCGTGAGCTTACCTCCCATAGTGCTATCAATATGCTTGATGCTTCCCATACCATGCCTTGGATGTTCTACCCGATCACCGACCTTGTACCCTTCCAGCGTCTCCAGGGCATTTACTGGAGAGCTCTTAGCCAGCAATGCCTGTTTATCCTCCTCGCGTCGAGGGGTCGTAGTGCTAACTCTATTTGATTGATCGCTAAGGGTATTTGCCAAGGGGGCATAAAATGCAGTCCCCACGGGTGAAGCTTCATCATAGAGCACATAGTGCCCCTTGGGAAGCTCCTTGATGAAGCGACTAGGTATCATTAGCTCCGTCTTCCCGTTGCGTGTGCGTATGTTGGTATAGCTGATTGTGCAAAGACTTTTGGCACGTGTGATGCCGACATAGAGT
The DNA here is from genome assembly GCA_963543315.1 of uncultured Porphyromonas sp. GTDB lineage: Bacteria > Bacteroidota > Bacteroidia > Bacteroidales > Porphyromonadaceae > Porphyromonas. The sequence goes on along the minus strand of CAUUAW010000006.1, from coordinate 20,433 downwards.
AGCCGGCGCTCCTCCTCGATCATGTCGGTAGTATCGAAGCTCCGGGAGGACGGGAGAATGCTATCCTCTACACCAGCTATGTATACATAGGGAAACTCTAGCCCTTTAGCGGCATGGATAGTCATAAGTTGAAGGCGATCCTTTGAGAGATGAGGAGCTTGTAGATCCGAGCTGTCTTGATCTTGATTTGTCAAAAGGGGAATCTGCTGAACAAAAGCTCCAAGAGTGTGCAACCCTAGCGGTTCGTCTGCAAATAAGTTTAGAGGGTCCTTCCTATACCTCACTTCAAATTCGGACGCACTACTGACAAACTCCTTGAGATTCTCCAGCTTGGCCTGGCTCTCTACTGTATCTTCACGAGTTAACTCAGCTACTATACCGCTCTCACGAAGTATGTGAGCTATCCACTCCTCAAGCTTTGCATAATGCTTGCACGCGGATGATAGTGAGTCTATAAGATTGACAAAAGAGGCAATCTTATTACGTACACTCTTACTCATATCCAGAGGGTGGCTACTGTCCATGACTGCGCATAGAGCATCGTATAGAGAGAGCTTAGGGATCTGTTGCTGAGCGTATAGAGCGACCTTCTCTAATGTTTTGTCTCCAATTCCCTTGCGGGGGTAGGCTATCGCTCTGCGCAGTGCTATCTCGTTGTGAGGATTTGCAATGATCTGCAGGTAAGCCATGACGTCCTTGACTTCAGCACGTGAATAAAATGCTACCCCGCCATAAATAACATAGGGGATACCCTGAGATATAAGCAGCTCTTCAAACTTACGACTCTGTGCATTGGTACGATAGAGGATCGCTTGATCGGAGAGAGGTATTCGATTATTGTCACGACGCTGAGCGATCATTTTGATGAGCAAACTCGCCTCATCGTCTGAAGATGTGTAGTGGTAAAGGCGCAGCTTCTCCCCATCGCCTAGATCTGTATAGACCTCCTTGGGGATGCGCTGCTGGTTATGCTCTATAAGAGTATTGGCGCAGCTGACGATATGACCCGTAGAGCGGTAATTCTGCTCAAGCTTGAAGAGTTTGGCTCCTGGGAATGCCTGCTTAAAACTCAAGATATTGGCTATACGTGCCCCCCTAAAGGAATAAATACTCTGAGCGTCATCGCCCACTGCAAAGATGTGATTATGATCTGACACAAGGCGGCGAGTCAGTTCAAATTGCGAAGTATTAGTATCCTGATACTCATCTATGAGCAGGTAATCTATGCTTGCCTTGATCTCGCTGTACGCTTGGGAAAAATCTCGTATGAGGACATTGAGCTGATATAGCAGATCATCAAAATCCATCGAGTCGCTTTCTTTGCAGCGCTGAGTGTATAGGTTGTAGAGTTTGTAGAGATCTCCCTCATGATTGAGAGTATCATACTGTCGTATCTCTTGGTTACTCGCATAGGCTTGCGGGGAGATAAGCATATTCTTAGCATCAGATATACGCTTGAGGACACGCGCTGGAGCATAGCTCTTATCACTTAGATCAAGCTCTTTGATACAGTTACGTATGAGCGCTTTGGTGTCACTAGTATCGTATATAGAGTACTCCCTGGTGTATCCTAGCAGGGGAGCATACTTTCTCAAGATGCGCCCACAAATGGAGTGAAAAGTGCCCATGTGCAGTCTGTAGGCGACCTCTTCGCCTAGCATCTGGCTAACACGAGAACGCATCTCACCAGCTGCCTTATTGGTAAAGGTAAGAGCGTACAACCTCTGCGGATCACAACCTAACTCGACAAGGTGAGCCAATTTGTAAGTTATGACACGAGTTTTCCCCGATCCAGCGCTAGCGATGACTAGAGCTGGACCAGCGTTATATACTACAGCAGCTCGCTGCGCAGCATTAAGAGCTGAGAGATCGACCATACTATATATATGTCTCCTTCTTATCAGGCTCTTCTTGTAAAATTAGGTCTAGTCTCTCCAAGAGTCGCACTCGCCTTACGGGATCTGCAATAGCATCTCGAAGTGCTTGTAGGAGTTGGTGTGGTAGTATCTCGTCTGAAGTCATCACTGCATCTCCATAACTATGCACTGGCAAAGCTGTTACCTCTCGAATAGTTGGGTCTTCGGGAAGGAAGCAGACCAACCCTTCTAGGCGTTTGGGAAGGCGCTCTGGGAGATCAGTCATCGGGAAAAAGCGCTTAGCATCCTCGATGAAAAGATATGTAGGCCCTAATAGGTATGGATCTATATGCTGTGTTATTGAAGAAAATTGTAGCGGAGTAAAGAGAGATAAGTGAGGTACTGAAATATACAGATGGTTGATGACGAGTCGCTTGATAGCAATAGAGACGGGGTCTGTCCACTTACTGAGCTTCTCACCACAGGCTACGTAAACAAAACTATAGGCTCCGGAGATCTCTGTATTCTGCTTCGTAACTTCAGAAAACATAGTTACATAGACACTATCTATCACGCCTCGCTCGCTTAGTAGCATATGCCACAAATTTTGCTCCACCTCATTGTGGACTATGACCAGCATACGCCCTCGGTCATACTGGGAGACAAAGCGCATCATAGCTATAATAGGCTCTATCATAGTCTCACTATGAGGCGCAGGCATAATACCATAACTCTGATACAATAGCTTATAAAGAGCTTGACGCATAGAGGTGCCGCAATCGGGCTGTACATAGGGCTGTCGTAGGAGCTGCTCGGGAAGTTTGTGTGATACAAGCTCTCTCCAATTGTGCAGACGCAAGTATTCGCAGATCATCTCGTAGACATCATCATAACATTGGAAAGAATTTGCCAACTCTTTAGCCTCCTTGGTAATCTGATCTATGAGATGATAATGCTCGGGTGGTAGTACTGTGCCATTGAAGTAACGAGCTTGCCACTCGGCATAGAGCTCCTCCTTGCCCTTTCCTATGCTACACTCAATGGTGCGCCCATCCTTATAGCTTATAAAGATAGAGGTGCGATCTGGCTGAAAGGGTGTCGTACCCCAAGGATAGCCCGGAACCTCCTCTGAAAGATGGTTGATGACCGCCTCTATATGCTTGCAAGTCCCCAGTCCGCTAGTCCTAAAGTCTAAACAAGCACAGTAGTTTCGATTACTACGCACACCTCTAAATGCTACACGATAGTGGTTTTGCCCACTCTGTACCATGTAGTCTCCCCATATGCGATTCTTGTCTAAGTGAGACACGGTAAACTTATTTTGCTCTGCAAATTGCTTCCTAAGCGCAATCTGCCACGCCTCTACGGTCATACCCTCTGGGCAATAGCGGTTAGAGAGTTTTTGGGGATCTGTCTGTTGCATAGTGAGTAGATCAAAAGGAGTCTATAAATGTTATGAAGCCACCGTCTCCTCATTGGATACATTAGTTGGTGTGCGTTGCATCTCTTCCTTGAGGTATTGCGCCGTATAGCTCTGTGTATCGGGAATTTGTATCATCTCAAGAGGAGATCCTGAGAAGATTATCTCTCCACCATTTCGTCCGCCCTCTGGCCCCATATCTATAACATAGTCTGCGCTCTTGATGACATCCAGATTATGCTCAATAATGAGGACCGTATTACCCCGGTCTACAAGTTCATTGACAAGCTTGAGCAAGACTCGGATATCCTCAAAGTGAAGACCTGTGGTCGGCTCATCAAGGACATATAGCGTGCGTCCTGTATCTCTCTTCGATAGTTCTGTAGCAAGTTTGACTCGCTGACTCTCTCCTCCAGACAGAGTCGTAGAGGGCTGTCCTAACTTTACATAGCCCAATCCGACACGCTGCAATGTGGAGAGCTTACGATGTAGAGTGGGAATATGCTCGAAAAACTCGGCAGCTTGATTAAATGTCATATCTAAGACATCCGCTATGCTCTTGCCCTTGTAGCGTATCTCAAGAGTCTCTCGATTATACCGTTTACCGCGACAGACCCCACAAGGTATAGTCACATCGGGGAGGAAGTTCATGGAAATTGTCTTATAGCCATTCCCCCGACACTCTTCACATCGCCCCTCCTTAACGTTAAAAGAGAAGCGTCCTGGCTTATACCCCCGAGCTCGACTTTCAGGCACCTTGACAAATAAATTACGTATCTCTCCAAATAATCCTGTATAGGTTGCGGGATTACTCCTAGGAGTACGCCCCAGAGGAGACTGATCTACAAAAGCGATCTTATCTATCAAGTCTAAGCCCTCCACAGAAGAATATGGTAACGGGGTCTGTTTGCTATGATATAAGTGTTGCGAAAGGATGGGGACCAGTGTCCCATTTATCAACGAAGACTTACCACTACCCGATACGCCAGTGATACAAACAAAAAGACCTAGAGGGATCGACACACTCACATCCTTGAGATTATTCCCCGTACAACCGTTTAGTTTGATATACCGATCACTTATAGGCTGTCGATAATTCTCAGGTAAAGGGATAAACAGTCTGTTCATCAGATAGTCGCAGGTCTGTGTATGAGTGTCTCCAATCTCGGAGGGAGCCCCCTGATAGATGACATGCCCACCGAGGCGCCCCGCTCCTGGGCCCATATCAATCAGGTAATCTGCGGCAAGCATCATATCACGATCATGCTCTACGACTAGCACCGTATTCTGCGCATTTCGCAACTTTTTTAATGCATCAATAAGCATTCTATTGTCCCTCTGATGTAGTCCGATTCCTGGCTCATCTAATATATAAAGGACCTCTACGAGACCCGTCCCTATTTGCGTAGCTAAACGTATGCGTTGCGACTCTCCCCCGCTGAGCGATACAGAGGGACGGGAAAGGGTTAAGTAGTACAGTCCCACATCTAGGAGGAAAGTGACACGCAGCAATATTTCCTTAATCACCTCATGAGCTACCTTCTGCTGATTATCAGTTAGTCTATCCTCTATCTCTCGCAGCCTAACGGCTAGGTGATCTAACTCTAGCTCCGCGAGGTCAGCAATAGTATCACCTGCTAACCTATAGCTTAGTGCTATAGGATTAAGTCTATGTCCCCCACAAGCCGGACAAACGCGCTCGGATAAAAATGCCTCAGCCCAGCTACGCATTGAGGCTGTCGCATCTTCATCCTCTGCGAGATTACGTACATATTGCGATACTCCCTCAAAGGTGAATGACGACTCTTCTTCATCACCAAACTCTCCATCTGAGTCTATCCCAAAGAAAATCTGCTCGACTGCTTCCTCAGGTATTTGGTCAAAGGGGGTATCTATCGTACAACCATGCTCCGCCAATATCTTCTCGATAGATGTAAAGAGTACACTACGCTTCCTATAAGATCCGATTGGTATAATAGCTCCATCACGAATAGAACTACTAGGACTAGAGATAACCTTGTCAATATCAAGCACACCTACCCGTCCCAGCCCCTTGCATCGCTTACAATATCCTCGAGGGGAGTTAAAAGAGAAGTCTGCGGGAGAGGCATCTGGGTAGGCTATTCCACTCTCTGGATCCATCAATTTCTTGCTCAAATGCTGTAGCTCTTCACTATCTCTTCTCATTACATCGAGAACACCATCACCAAGTTTCATAGCAATAGCTACAGCATCTGCAATACGCTGTTTGTTTGGCTTCTTAACCGTACACTTATCCACCATAATGCTTACATAGTGTCTGGAAAAGCGGTTCAGTTTCATCCCAGGTGTTAGCTCACATATCTGACCATCTATATAGGCATGCAGAAAACCTCTGCGCCGCATCTGCTCAAAGAGCTCTCGATAATGTCCTTTGCGATCCACAACAATTGGGGCAAGAATATAAATACTATCGTCGGCATACTGCTCCATAACATGATCTATCACTTGCTCTTCCGTATAGCGCATCATCTCCTTGCCCGTACGGTAGGAGTAAGGAGTGCCAACACGAGCATAGAGGATGCGCAAGTAATCGTAGATCTCTGTCACAGTCCCCACGGTGGAGCGAGGGTTGGTCGAAGCACTCTTCTGTTCAATAGCAACGACTGGGCTCAGTCCTACGATTTCATCAACGTCTGGACGCCCTCCCCCTCCCCCAATGAAACTTCTAGCATAGGAGGAAAATGTATCTAGGTAACGTCTCTGGCCCTCAGCAAGAAGAGTGTCAAAAGCTAGTGAGGATTTACCACTTCCAGAGAGTCCCGTCACAACTGTCAGTTTGTGGCGTGGTAAGGATACATCTACATTCTTCAGATTGTGCTCTCGTGCACCATGCACCTCTATAGCACCCATCGCCCATAATTCTTGTTCAGACTCTGAGAGATGAGTTTGACTACTGCTTGATTGTAGATCTGCATTAAGTCTTAGACCTTCTTTCTTATCCATTACCTAGAGAAGCTACTCTTAACTTGCAAATGTAATGCTTTATTGCGAAATCTCAGCTCATCGGTTTCTTTTTTATTGACTAGTTAGATACTTACCCCCATCACCGCACTGACTGGAAGAATCCTTGAGATCAGTGAGATAAAAAAATGAGTCTGCGATCCCGATCTCCTAGAGTAGTAGCAAGCAGGTAGTATGTATCACTTTCCTCAGTCTTAAGGACTTTTTTTAGCTCTAGAGCTGTCAGGGGGAAGTGACGCGACATAATCGTGAGAGCGGGATAACGGTGTCGTATGCCTTGCAGAGACCGTCCTCGGAGCGTTGACCTAGTATACCCGATCTCTTCTAGGACTCGATAACTCCTAAATAGCGGAGAGGATTGGTCAATATGAGAGGTGTATATATGGGTGTTCGGACCAAGTAGTTTGAGTTTTTGCTCTTCGGCAATCCAGTGATACGCACTACTTTTCATCAATACAGGTTGGGGTATCTGTATGTATTCCTCTACCCTCGTCGCATAACCTGTGTGGAGAGATGATAAAGCTCTATAAGGCACATCATATCGATTGACTGCTCCTAGGCGATTTATGACTGACAGAGAGATTGTTGCTTCCGATTCTAGGGGTTGCATAGAGACAAGCACGAGTAGTTCCTTGACCTCATCCTGTACCTGCACGATATGCATCTCGTAAGCTAGAGGGAGTTGTGCTAAGACCCAGTGTACGTCAAGCATGGGAGATAACTTGAGCAACAATCGGCCATTGTATCCTAATTCTTGTAACCTAGCTATAATCCGCCGAGGAGACGGTGTGTACTCGTCCATACTAATCTGTCGTTGATTAGGATCCTCCATAGCACGGCGAGCGGGATCTGCGTAGACAAGTGTTGTCCCTTCTAGCGTATCATAACTCATCTCTTTGAGAGCATCTCCACAACGCACGGCTATGCTATCTTTATGTAGTAGTGTCTGTAGATTATAGGTTAAGGCTTGAGCCACTATAGGGTCTATGTCATAGATAAGGCTGTACTCCGAGATCGAAGACATGCTGATAGCATCAATCCCGAGTCCTCCTGTCATATCTAGTATGCGCTCAGAAGGAGAGAGCAGGCGTAGCTTGTATTGTGCTGCAAGTTCACTGCTACTTTGCTCGAAGTTTACCCTACGTGGCACGTATCCCCCACCCTGCATAAAAAGAGGCATCTTACGCTGCATCTTAGGGATAAGAGCCACTTGCAATGCGACTTGACGTCTAATCTCTGGATCTATTTCACCATGTTCGAAAAGTATCCTGTCGGGAGATCTGTCGCGCCATTGTCTGCTGAGGGTCACTATTTGCCCAATCTGCTGATGTGATAGCATATTGTCTTTTATTTATTGTTCGTTGTTCGAATCCCTATAACCATCATGCAAAGATAGATGTTCAAATTATTACAAGCAACGAACGTCAAGGCATCATAGTCTCAAGAAAATCTCTACAAAAGTGTATCATATCCTCGACTGTTAAAATGAACATCGAACGGCTCATCTATGGGAGCTAATTTGTACCTTTGCGACCATGAGTAGTGTAAACGAGACTCCTAAACAAGCCGAAGATGCTCGTAGAGCATATACCCTACGCACGGAGTCCATACCCAAGCTGCTAGCACGATATGCTATACCTGCAGTTATTGGTATGGTCGTGCAGGCTCTTTACAATATAGTCGATACGATCTTTATTGGGCAGGGCAATGGTGAGCTAGGTATTGCGGCTGTATACATAGGCTTCCCCCTCTTGATCTTACTCCAGGGCTTTGGAATGCTAGTAGGTATAGGAGCCTCCGTAGGCGTGTCTATAGCTTTAGGTCGTCGCGACTCTGACCGTGCAGATCGCATACTGAGCAATGCCGTTTATCTAACCTTTACCTTTTACATTATCACAATTGTTCCCTCACTGATCTTTCTAAAGGATCTCCTACGACTGATAGGGGCTAGTGATAATATCGTCCCAATGGCAATAGACTATCTGCATATCTATCTGCCGGCTATCTTACTAAGCAACCTAACTTACGGATATAACAGCGTGATGCGAGCGTCGGGCTATCCGACCAAAGCGATGATTACAATGCTCATAGGGGCAGTAATCAATGTAGGGCTCGACTATCTCTTTATCATGCGCTTCGGGTGGGGTGTCAGGGGTGCTGCATGGGCTACGACGATTGCAATGTTTTGCACGATGGTGTTCGTACAGTATCATTTCTTCCAACGGACTAGCCTAGTACACTTCAAACGAAAGAATCTCAAGCCATCATGGCCTATCCTCACCTCGATATTGAGTATAGGTATGGCACCCTTTTTCATGCAGGTAGCGGGGAGCATTGTAAGCTTTGTACTAAACAGCAACTTCTCTCGCTTCGCCACATCTGTTACTGAAGCTGATCTCTCTATGGCCACTTTCGGGATCATCAATAATTACACGACACTGATCGTATTAATCATCATCGGTGTAGCGCAGGGGATGCAACCTATTGTAGGTTATAATTATGGGGCTGGGAATATCGGACGATCCTTGAGTTGCTACAAGCTAGCGGTGGTAGTCAATACAATTATCTCTACTGTAGGCTTTGCAATGGCTATGCTTATCCCCGAGCAGTTGTTTAGGCTCTTTAATGCCTCTCCTGAGTTAATTCATATTGGGCAGCGGGCTATTCGTATTGTTTTTGCCTTTTTCTTTGCGATCGGCTTCCAGATTACAACGTCACAGCTCTTCCAAAGTTTGAGTCTCAGTCGGCAAGCAATTTTTTTAAGCCTGACGCGACAGATAATCTTCCTCCTGCCAGCGTTGCTTATTTTGCCCCATTTTTATGGTTTAGAGGGGGTTTGGTATGCAATGCCTCTAGGAGATACTATGGCAACAATCGTATCACTCCTTATGATCATTTATTACATCAGGAAGTGGACTAAAGAGACAACCTCTCCGGAGGTATAGATCTACATTAATCATTCCATAATGCAATTCCTAGAGTATGTACCTTGTCACACACACCATTTGCCCTAACATCAGACAACCCTTGCTTGCATGCGTTGCGGTGATTCGTTAGTCACGACTATCATATATATACCGCTCTTTGCACTTTCTTTCGGGCACCGAATAAGATCATATAGTCCTAGTGAAGCAGGTCGTATTACTAGTTAACACAGGCTCTCCGCACTCCGCATCAGAGCAAGATGTACGGAAATATCTTCATGAGTTTTTGACAGACCGGGATATCATCCATTTGCCATCCCTAATAAGACATTTACTAGTCCGAACTATCGTTGTGCCGTATAGGGTAAACTACTCTACAGGTCGGTATCGACAGTTAGTATCCATGTATGATGGCGTTATGCCACTAACAGCAGAGATGCAGCGTCTTGCGAAACTCGTAGAGCAGCTCTCCGGGATACAAACCCTATATGCACCTCGTTACGCTCAGAGCAGACGGACTCAGTGGGGAGAGCGCATAGCAGATCTTGCACAGACAGATGATGTCGAGGTCCTATTACTCCCCCTCTATCCTCAATTTACGAGGAGTAATGCGGGTAGTGCCATTAGTTATTTCAAAGATTTACCCAAACCGTCAGGAGGACATTACAAAACATCCGTGCTATCCCATTGGGGGAGCAGGTCTAGCTACATCCACCTACTTGCGAAGCAAATCGAAAGATACGTAGACCCTAACGATAGTAGCTACCACTATATAGCCTCCTATCACAGTATCCCTCAGAGCCACTATAAGTACGATGTAGATCATGGTTGGGATTACGAGTCCCAATGTCTCGATACACTGCAAGCGGTTATGGCTGTTTGTGGAATACCTGAAGAGCGATACCATATCGCTTTTCACTCATCCATCGGGCACACTAAGTGGTCTCAGCCAACGCTCTCTAATGTACTACAAGGGCTCGCCCAGCAAGGAATACATAAGATCGCACTCTTTAGTCCGAGCTTTATAGTCGAGTGTTTAGAGACTAAGATCGACCTAGAGCTAGAGGCCCGAGATGAGTTTTTAACATCCGGTGGGGAGACTTTTGTTTACATCCCTTGTATCGGAGAGCACCCTGAGTGTGCAAACCTCATCACGGAGCTACTACAAGCAGAGCTGTGATTAACTCTCAACTTGCCCCTTACAGTGATGTAGCTTGGATAGTGTCTTGCTAAACCGGTCGTAGATCGAGAGTTTAAAGGATAAATCACTGCCGCATAACTTAGAAGCGATAGCAGAACAAAAAAAAACATCTATTCCGGAATCCTCGATTGAGTATTAGCTAATACTCAATCGAGGATTCCGGAATAATCATTTTATATCTCAGTAATACCTCCCTCATTCCTCCCGAATAAGCTCTCCATTCTAAAAAAATAGTTGATAAATTTGAGCGTTATTAAGGAGCTTTAGTCTCAAAGAAAGCGTTATCTTTGCACTGTGTATAAGACGACAGCTCTATACATCATACTTAGATATAAGGAGTGAGATATGCAATTTAATTACTATGCTGACTACGCTGATTTGATGCCCCCTATTAGGCGTCAGATAGTCAATCGATGGATGCGCCGAGTGTGTGATGAGATGAATCGCATAGTCGGTGAGATAAACTTTCAGTATACGGATGATAAGGGCATACTAAAAGCTAATAGAGAGTACTTACACCATGATTACTACACGGACGTGATCACCTTCCCCAGTGAGGGGGAGAAACCCGAGGACAAGGCAATATACGGAGATATCCTCATCAGCATTGATACCGTCGCTACGAATGCTAAGGAACTAAACTTCCCAGTGGCTCAAGAGCTATATCGTGTAATGATACATGGAGTCCTCCATCTTTTGGGCATTGATGACCAAAGCGAGTCAGAGCGAGAGCTAATGCGCATGGCTGAAAATCGGGCTTTAATGCAACTGGATGAGATGCTCGATGGCCGTAGTTACTTCCGGGGGCAGGGCGGCACTCTCTTCTTCAAATATATCGATAGGGTGTATGCTCGCGAAGCCTCCCTATAGCCAAGCGAATCGGTAGTATATGGAGTCTAGCTCCTCTCTGATATTGGGTATCGAAAGTTCGTGCGATGATACCTCAGCAGCTGTACTACGAGGCTCGGTACTCTGCAGTAATGTGATCGCTAGCCAGGAGGTACATAGCCAGTATGGTGGTGTGGTACCTGAGCTAGCCTCGCGAGCACATCTACAAAATATAGTACCGGTCGTACAGCAAGCTGTAGCCCGTGCTGGTATTACTCTAAAAGATCTAGACGCTATTGCCTATACAAAAGGTCCGGGACTACTGGGATCTCTCATTGTCGGGACAAACTTTGCCAAGGGACTTAGCTTATCTCTCGGCATCCCCCTAGTAGAGGTCAACCACTTACAGGCTCATGTCTTGGCACACTTTATCTCAAAGCCTGAGGAGCCACACACTCCCCCACCATTTCCCTATCTATGCCTGCTTGTCTCTGGAGGTAACTCACAGATAGTACAAGTTAATGCACCTGACGATATGCTCATACTAGGTCAGACGATTGACGACGCAGCCGGCGAAGCCTTCGACAAGTGTGCTAAAGTGATGGGGTTAGGCTATCCAGGAGGTCCTATTGTCAATAAACTAGCTAATGAAGGGAATGCAGACCGCTTTCGTCTGAGCAAGCCGCAAGTGCCTGATCTGGACTATAGCTTTAGTGGTCTAAAGACTTCATTCCTTTACCTACTCAGAGATGAACTCTCTCGAGATCCAGACTTTGTTGCGAAAAACAAAGCCGATCTCTGCGCCTCTCTACAGAAGACCGTCATTGATATCCTCATGAGCAAACTACTACGTGCTAGCAAAGAGACGGGTATCAAGGATATAGCTGTAGCTGGGGGAGTCTCAGCCAATACAGAGCTGAGACAAGCTTATCACTCCTATGCTGAGCGTTACGGATGGCAGATCTATATACCGCCCTTTGCTTTTACAACAGACAATGCCGCCATGGTCGCTATGGCTGGTAGCTTTGCCTATGAGCGAGGAGTGTACGGATCGATAGAGGCTATCCCCTTTGCCAAAACGACAATCTGACCAATGCCCACCCTCTCAATCGGAAAGGAGCTAGAAAGCCTCATCGCATATTGGAAGACCAATCGCGAGTCGGTCTCGACTTGTGAGAGCTGTACCGGAGGGTATATAGCCAGCCAACTAACACTACATGCGGGTAGCTCTATATGGTATCAAGGTGGCATTATCAGTTATCAGATAGAGCTCAAAGAGCAACTCGTCAATGTACCACGCACCACTATCGAGCAGTATGGTGTGGTCAGCGTGGAGGTGGCAGAAGCCATGGCTAGAGGAGCAAATATACTATGCAACAGCACTGTTAGTATAGCTACAACAGGAGTCGCAGGGCCCTCTGGGGGCACGCCAGAGATTCCTGTTGGCTCTGTTTGCATCGCCTTTGACACGCCTCGAGGTATTTACTCTACACGATTGCAATTAGAGGGATCTAGACAAGAGATTATAGAGCAGACTTACTACCAAGTGATCAACAAACTATACCTTTGGGAACTAAAGCAATAAGTACCCATTAGCACTCATACTGACTTAAAGGACTTAATTATAATGAGACACCTATATCCTATTCTTGTACTCCTCATCATCGGTCTATCTCTACAAGCGCAGAAGGCACTCATAGGGTTAGAGTACCAGATGAGCTACAATGAGAATTGGGGCGCTAATCGCCCAGTCATATTAACCGTTTATCCAGGGAGCCCAGCAGATCTGGCAGATCTACATGCTGGAGACATTATCGAGACCATCAATGGTAAGGAGACTCATTTGATGGAGGAAGAAGACATTGTCAAGCTGCTACAAGGGAGTCCCGGAAGATCGGTTGACCTGATCGTATCTAATTTTGCCTATCACCGTACCAAGCGTCAGTTACGGACTGTAGCTATGCCTACAAACGCTCTCTCAGAGCAAGACATAGCAAAAGCCTTTGCCATGTATAGTCTAGAAGACGAGTCGGATATACTAATATCCTACCCCATCAGCACGGGCACAGAAGGCAACATAGACTTGATCAACTATAGGACCTTTGGCTTTGCGCGCGGCAATAAGACTTATAGCAACCGAGATGCTCAGATAGAGGCACAAGTCAAAGCAGCCCTTGAGACCAAAGGGCTAAGCTATAGCGCTCGAGAGCCAGACCTACTCATAGACATCTATTACAGTATAAGGGAGAATATAGATTACAATGCATCCACAGCCAAGCGAAACACACGTCTTACCTCTCTTCGCATTGATAGTAAGCAGCACAAGCTGGTCGAGCTACCGCTGATGCCGATCGGTACAAACAAGACCCTAGCTCACTACTATCTCAAGTTTGGCATTACCATATACAGTGGAGTCAACGAGCACAAGATGCTATGGACAAGTGAAGCTGAGGAGCTGCTTTCGGACAACTATAGTCTAACAGACTACACGGATCTGACAGTGCCTGTTATGCTTTTACAGTTTCCCTTTACACGCTACTTCAATTCTCCTATAGTACGCTTTGCCACACATAGACATCTATCTCTGGGGATCAACTATCAAAGTAACGATATAACCACTATATACTCTACCCTGCACAACTCCCCTGCTGCACAAGCTGGACTACAAGCAGGTGACAGAATTATTGCAATCAACAGTCGCTCTTTGGGGAATGCGGATGAACTATCAAATAGCTATAAAGCCTTTGTCAAGAAAAGTGTGCCTTATCGAAACAAAGAGCAGTTTTTTGCAATCAAAAATGGACCAACCAACTGTCGCTACTGGGCCCCTGAAGACTACACAAAGGTTGCCAAACTACTGAATAAGGAAAAGTATCTAGGAGGTTTTAGCTATCTATTTTCCTTTAATCCATGGATTACGACAACTCCCAGTACAACAATCACCCTGGACTATGTACGTGACGGTGTAATGCAACGCACCGAAGTAGCTCCCCAGCTCCAAGAGTCTTGCTATATAACCCTTGAGTGATCGTATGAGTTAATTGTGGTATGACCCTAGACTTAACAACATGCAAACAGTGGGTTGACATAGACATCAACGACTATTACTACCCGTTACCCGACGAACGGATAGCTGCACATCCACTTGCAGATCGGGATAAGTGTCGTCTACTCCTGTGCGATGCCAAGGGAGAGCTATCGGATCATATCTTTTCTGAGCTGCCTCAGCTACTCCCTTCACATGCTCTACTCATACGCAACAACACCCGAGTCCTCAAGGCTCGGATGCACTTTGTCAAAGAAACTGGAGCCCAGATAGAGATTCTTTGCTTAGATCCTCATATACCTGCCAGCTATGAGGAGAGCCTTGCTTCAATGGGTTCCTGCTCGTGGCACTGTCTTGTTGGGAATTCGAAGAAGTGGCATGGGGGACAAACCATCTCCTGCTCGCTACCTCTCAATAACGAGCAGACAATTGTACTAAATGCCTCAAGGGAGGCAACATCGCCAGATATTGTTACTTTTACTTGGGATGACGATAGCAAGACCTTTGGGGAAGTACTAGAGCTATGCGGTCAACTACCCATCCCCCCATACCTCAACCGTGATACACAGGCATGTGACCTCACAGACTACCAGACGATCTACGCTCGCATACAAGGATCTGTTGCAGCTCCTACGGCAGGGCTACACTTCACTCCGGAGTTAGACGCTACTCTCCTCACAAATGGACACAAGATAGCTGAGTTAACGCTACACGTCGGTGCTGGCACGTTCCTTCCAGTCAAGTCTGCCCACGTTACCGAACATCAAATGCACAGCGAGTATTGCAGAGTACCGACATGTACATTGGAGATGCTATTAGAGCATATCGACACTCCATTTGTACCCATTGGGACGACTTCTGTCCGCACTTTAGAGAGCCTTTACTGGTATGCCGTACATCTCAAGAAGGATTTTATGGGTAGAGATAATGCTAGCCCCTTTCATCTAGACCAATGGTATAGCTATCGTATGCATCAAGCATATAAAGCAGATCTACCTTCACGCCGTGAGGCCCTAGAGCTCCTTCTAGAGTATACCCAGCAGAAGGGAGAGAAAAGCTTGACATTCTCTACATCTCTACTCATTGCCCCTGGGTATGAATACCAAATGGTAGATCTCTTGGTAACCAACTTTCATCAACCTAAAAGTACATTACTCTTACTCGTATCAGCTCTCATCGGAGAGCATTGGAGGGAGCTTTATAAATACGCTCTAAACAATAAGGAGTATCGTTTCCTCAGCTATGGGGATGCCTGTCTATTGTACAGACAAGGACTGGATAGATAAACTCTGTTATTAATACACTCTATCTCATACACACTCTATGAAAGTCATAACAACCGTTGCCGACCTTCGGCAGGAACTAATGACCCTACGCAAAAATAATCCGTCCATACGGATAGGGCTAGTACCTACCATGGGTGCACTACACGCCGGTCACTTAAGTCTAGTCGAAACTTCTAAAAGGCTTTATGATGTCACTGTGGTATCAATCTTCGTCAATCCAACTCAATTCAATAACCCAGACGATTTACAGACTTACCCTCGCAATCCTAAATCTGATCTAACATATCTACAAGACTGTGGTGCAAATATAGCCTTTATGCCCAGTGTAGAGGAGATGTATCCTACACCTGACACAAGGCAATTCAACTTTGGATTCATCGGTGAGACCATGGAAGGGGCTTACCGTCCAGGGCATTTTAATGGTGTAGCCCAGATTGTGAGCAAGCTTTTCCAAATTGTGCATCCAGACGGCGCCTTCTTTGGAGAAAAGGACTTTCAGCAGATTGCCATCGTCCGTGAGATGGTGCATCAGCTATCCCTACCAGTGAAGATACATAGTTGCCCAATCGTACGAGAGAGTGATGGACTAGCCCGTAGTAGTCGTAACCAGCTCCTCAATGATGAGCAACGAAGCGTCGCCCCGCGCATCCATGACACATTAGTAGCTAGTCAAGCCCTTATCCCCGATCATGATCCTAGATCCGTTGAGGCATTCGTTGTGTCTCGCCTAGAGAAATATCCACAACTACGCCCTGAGTACTATCAAATTGTTGATGGAGAGACACTACGTCCTCTACAATCATGGGATGACAGCCTTGATCCTGTGGGCTGCATCGTTTGCTATTGCGGTAACGTACGGCTCATAGACAACATCCACTACAAAAAGTAACTCTACTAGACTGCGACAAAGCATATATTGCCACCCATAAATAAGCTTTCCTCATTAGAAGGGAGTCAATGGGGATTGCCAAAAGGAACTACTCTTCGCGTCAAATCATTTATTGGATAATCCCAAATTTGAGATCACAGACTCTTCGGGTATATGCAAAATAAAAGTTTTGTTGTACCTTTGTGGATGTCTAAGGATAAGCCATTGCCCAGATGGCGGAATTGGTAGACGCGTCGGTCTCAAACACCGATGGGGTAAAACTCGTGCCGGTTCGATCCCGGCTCTGGGCACTATAGATCCCTTGCAAATATTTGTAAGGGATCTTTTATTTTTCGAGATCTACCAAATAAAAGGGTACTTTCTAACAAAGCAATACCTTAACCCTTGCAAAGGATAATCACATACTATAATCAGGCAAAACGGAAAGTGTAAAAAGGGCGATTGCATACATTGATAAAGTAGAGAAGCATACAGTATGATGTATGTCTCTCTACTTTATACCAATCTCCCCCTTAATATCTATCTACACCCATGATCTATGCGGACAAAAATACAAGCATCCGAGCCTTAAGCTCCTCAATAGTAAGTGCACTAGCGACAGACGACAGGTGGAGAGATGGCTTAACAGCATTATTTTCCCTGCGCTCTACCGCCTAGGTGTGCTGTCGGAGGACTGCTCGATAGCCTACGAGCAGGAGGGATAATACCAATGAGCTATTTAGCCGTACGAGCTACTACCTTACTATGATTTCGATGAGGTGTGGATACGCCAGACCTTTGGCGTGAAGGTGACAGTGCGTAAGAGCGCTGTCACTGATGCGTCGCAACTACACGCACAACTAGCAGCGCGGGGAGACGAAGAGGCAGATTTTTTCGGCTGTCGGGGATACAATCCGATTCGGGCAACTAACAAGACCCCTCTCGAGGACAGAGGCACAGCACTAAATCTAACCTCTGACGACTGCAGAAAGACATGAGTACAAAATGAGACCCAGCAAAGGCAAAAAGAACAGTAATACAGGGACTCCTAATGAGATTGAGACATACCTCTTGGTGTCGATATAGATCTCTTGAAAAGGAGCAATCTCATGACTCTCAAAAGCAGTTCTTGAGAAGTACTCTTCTCTGCTTTGGTCGCTGGGCGGTGCTATTTTTCTAGTCGCAATATCACACAAATTTGACTCCGTATTCGCAGCTAAAACTGCTCTCTCATTATATACGATGAGTGCGATGTTTGCTTATGATAGGTCGTCAGCTATGGTGGGTGGATTTCAATCTTTTGTAAAGGATTGAGATTCCCCTCGTGACGATAAAAAGACGATTACGTAAGGGTCAAAAGACAACTCAGGATATCAGTTACTGATGCCCCGTAAGAGCCATTTGACCCTCACGTAGGTGGATGGAGTTTCATTCGGATGGAACTGGAGTTTCTTACCTATGAAACTATAGTTTCTCCCGTAAGAAACTGCAAAGGCTCACCAAGCAAATTTCCTCTGGCTGCGTAACTGTTAGATAAGACTTACATAGGGGCAGACACAGTTCCGACAAAATCGTTATCCATTTGTTATAGCTATTAGCTTCCATAAACACCCTATTTGATTTGAATAAATCATCTAGAGAAGCCGAAATACAGCTCAAATTCATCAATCTAACGGAGTAAGGAAATTTTAGGAAGCGGAGGGATAAACTCTAGGGAGTCTGTGGACCTACTCACGGTCTCTAATCAAAATCCGACATAGGCACAAGGAAAAGATAAATTTCACAGAGATGATTAATTCGACCATTGCATTACCATTCGGGCGCTGTACCTCGAATAGAATCCTCACTATACGAAAGTGTAAAAGGACAAAACTCTACGCAGGATTACACCTTCGCATATCATTTATAAGATTTTTTGTACGTCTGCAGCCGAGAGAGTTTTCAGTCTGTACAGTTGGTCTAGAGATCGGTACATCCCGAATATCTGAGGACGTGTCCTCTCAAGCCTGCTATGAAAGTCGTCCGTACAAACGACTTCCTGAAGTAAAAGATAGTAATCTCTCTAAATACCGAAAAGTATTACCAAAGCGGTCTCTCCTCCGAGAGGGGATAAGCCAAAAATACTAAACACAGCCCCCCCCAAAAAACGGCGTAAATTATGAACAAAATAATTGAGTCTTTCTCATTGCCACAAGAGGGTAGACGTGTACAAGTTGGCTAGCTCTTACACAAGAAGGCTCTAATGCAACCAGCGCTCGTAGCAATCTATGCCTGTGGGATCAATCAAGATAAGACTACCGCCGGGCAACTCAGACCAATCTCTCTCCTAGACCTCGGAGCTGAAATCAGCCCATGGTCTCTATACGAGTCTAAAGAGCAAAGACATGCTGTAATAATTCGGTTGGGTATTTACGTCTCGATGTGCAGTAGCAAGTTTCAGCGAAATAAATCACCTTACCTCTCCGCATCTGACTCCAGCATTAACAATCCCCTCTCTCCCTCCTCCCCTCCCCATTACACTTTGCGTTTTCTCCCCATACATGAGCCTATCATATTTGATGCAAAGGAAATTGGGATCCGTTTTTCAACGATTACAACATTTGCAAGAAAAGAGATTAATACTTTCTCTATTTACATGTTGCTCTATATATTAAAGGTTACAAATAAAAGGGACACGAAGATAGATTGAGCTTTCTAACAATTTGTCAGACCTCGTATCCAATCAAAAATCTCTGGGAGACCATTTTCTGTTCGAGATGTCTGGATCCTAAACTTTTAAAATGCTAAGCCTCTTGTTTATCTCTAGAAAAAGGACTACCTTTGCAGACGAAATAAATGAGGCAGCTGGAGAAGTAACACCAGATTGCTTCAAAATTCGGAGAGATGGCAGAGTGGTCGATCGCGGCGGTCTTGAAAACCGTTGACCTTCACGGGTCCGGGGGTTCGAATCCCTCTCTCTCCGCAGGAAGTACTCTGGAGAAGACTTCAGAAAACACTTCACAAAATCAGTAAGTATCGTAGCTTCAATAAGTTACGATACTTTTGTTTTATACTTACATGTTTTTTCAGAGTACGTAAGGAGGGTGCCGAAACGCCCAAAATACTCTCCTACGGTTACAATCTGGTTACAAAAAGATGAGCCGAATAAAAATTGTAACCAAGAGTACGTACAGAGATTGTTTAGAGTACTTATATGTTGCTGTTATTCAAATGATTATGTAGAACTTTGCAGTGGGATATATGGAAGTTCATTCCATCCATTTAGGCGATAAAATTCCTTTCGATGTGGAACAATTTCCCATGAATCCAGCTACAATTAAAAACAGTCAATGTATGAAATCAATTTTTAGAACAGTTTTCTATCTCAGAAGCAACTATGTAAACAAGGAGGGCAAGACCCCTGTGATGTTGAGGATTTACCTTAACAACGAACGGTTGTGCATAGGCTCATCCGGAGTCGCCGTTGAACAGAAGCAATGGGACAGTACGCGAGAACGGGTGAAAGGACGCAATACCGAAGCCCTAAGCATGAACTTGCAGTTGGACAGTATCCAAAACGATCTGCAAACCATCTATCGCAAGTTGGAAATGACGGACGATCTGTGCTTGGAACGCATCAAGTCTGAGTATCTCGGCAGACAGGACAATGTCTGCACACTCATACAGCTTTTCGAGAAGCATAATACGGACATACAGAAACAGGTTGGTGTCTCGGTAAGTGTGGCAACGTTGCAGAAATACAACGTGTGCAAGAAGCACTTTTCGGCCTTCTTGAACGAAAAGTACAAGCGTTGTGACATTCGCCTGTCTGAACTGACATTCACCGTCATTCATGACTTTGACATTTATCTGCGTACAACCGCTGGGCAAAATCCCAATACGGCCACGAAAACGATGAAGACTTTCAAGACCATCACCATACTGGGAAGGAAGATGGGCGTGTTGAACCACGACCCGTTCATAAATCATCATTTTCACTTGGAGCCGGTAAACCGTGGTTT
>CAUUAW010000005.1:0-117025 GCA_963543315.1 uncultured Porphyromonas sp. | reverse complement strand
GATGCAGCGTAGTCTCGTGGGCTCGGAGATGTGTATAAGAGACAGGTGCATAGCCGCTGCGATCGGGAGGGGGCTCCGGGAACGGTTGGCAACGATTCCGGAAACGACAAATAGTTATTCCGTGATCCCCAGAAGACTATTCCGGGACTACCGGATCGTGGTGCCGTAATTATTTTTCTTCTTAGACTGGCCCCGTATCACTAGCTACAAGAGCTGCAGTACCTAGGGCGGATGGTAGTAAAGATTTTTTCCCTAGAAATGATGAGAGACCTCCCCCTTTATAAGGTTGCGTAGTTGGCTATAAGCTCTGTTAGTACTAACACACAGCGCTCCATAGCGTCTAAAGAGCAGTACTCATGGATAGAGTGAAAGTTGCCCCCCCCTGTGAATATGTTGGGACAAGGCACCCCCCTCTCGGAGAGAATTGCACCATCCGTTCCCCCTCTGATCGGGCGTACTATCGGTGTAATACCAACAGCTTTATAAGCAGCAAGGGCGTGATCAATGACCTCTGGATAGGGCGCGATATAGTCATACATATTGCGATATTGGTAGGAGACCTCTAACTCCAGATGGGCACTATAGGGATTCTCCGAAATCCTCTGTGCGACCTCACGGATACGCTCTATCCGCTGCTCTAGCAGTCCGCGATCATGATCTCTAATAATGTATTTTGCAGAGGCAGCTGAGACGTCACCGTCTATACTAATGAGGTGGAGGAACCCATCTCTCCCTTGCGTTACCTCGGGGCGCTCGGATTCGTATCCGAGCATACTGTCTAGCTGGATCAAGGATTGGGCAGCGTGGCGCATCGTATGGTAAGCACTCCCGGGGTGGACATTGTGTCCCTGGGCTGTGGCGATTAGAGTGGCTGCATGGAAGCACTCATACTCAAACTCACCCTCTAGTCCGCCATCGATGGTGTAAGCGTATTGTGCTTGAAGAAGGCTCTCGTCGAATTGGTCGAGTCCCCGTCCGATCTCTTCGTCTGTGGTGAAGGCTAGAGTAATCGGGCCGTGTACTACTTGAGGGTATTTGTGTAAACGCTCCGCTAGTGTCATTAAAATAGCGACTCCGGCCTTGTCATCAGCCCCGAGTAGTGTAGTGCCATCACTCGTGATAAGCGTATGCCCTTTGTAGCGTAGCAGGTCAGGGTAATCAATGGGGTCTAAGACACTCCCATGGAGTTGGATAGGCTTGCCATCATAGTTCGCATGGATGATGGGAGAGACTCCCTTGCCACACGCTTCTGGAGAGGTGTCGACATGCGCTAGGAAGGCTACGCAGGGAAAACCCTCACAGCCTTCGGAAGCTGGGATATGAGCAATTAGATAGCCATCCTCGTAGCATATAGATGAGATCTCGATCTGCTCTAGTTCTGCTCGTAGGAGGTGCAGTAATTCCCATTGGCAGAGACTCGATGGCTTGGTGTGACTGTCGGGATCAGAGGTGGTATGGACCCTGGTATAGCGCAAGAATCGCTGCAGGAGGGTATTGCTCATCTTATCTCAAGTAAACGGTAACTAACGTTGCTTTAAAATGCTATTAACAACCCGACAAGAGGAGATAAGTTTGCCGCTCTGGGTAGAGTATATGTCTACATTCCACACGTGGGTACTTCGTCCTTGGTGCAGTATGGTTGCCTCTCCTCGTACGGTGTCTCCTACGACAGTAGATGCTACATGATAACCACTGACCTGCATGCCGACTTGTATCTCCCCTTCATCGGCTATTGCTACAGAACCTAAGCCTGCTAGCGTCTCTGCAAAGGCTAGAGACGCTCCTCCATGGAGGATACCCATGGGTTGTCTAGTGCGATTGTCTACGGGCATAGTCCCCGTAACGTAGCCACGAGCGATTTCCGTGCAACGGATGCCAAGCGCACCCATAAGCGTGTTTGGCATGATTGCATTGGCGTCTTCAGGATAAAAGGGTACTCCGTCATAACGAAGCTTTATCTGCTTGGTAATCATATGGGCCAAGCCCGCTTCATCACAGGATGTAGTAATGTAGTCTGCGCAACTCTTGAGTGGCTCGGGCGCGTTCGCCATAGCAACGCCTAGACCAGCACGCTGCACCATAGTGACATCCTCTAGGGTTGTCCCCACGGCAATCATGTTTTGATGATGGAGATCTAGTCTGTCTAGAATGAAGTCTAGAGCTCCCTGAAGGCTTACTCCAGATGCTACGACAGATAATTCGCAGTGTGGCTCCTTGATTAGGGTAGCTGTCAAGTCTTGCTCTGCCGCTAAACATTCGTACAGTCTGGTAAGACGATCTTGTCGAGATAATATTATCACTCTGAAGATAGGCTCCGTGGGGAGCTTTATCTTGCCATCAGTATCGACAAGATCTAAGATTGGCATACTCCAGAGCTTTGCTAGCTGTAAGAGACGTGGCTGATGAGTCTTTGTCGCATAGAGCCCCTTCTCTCCGATAAGGGCTAGCGTGTAGTCGTTATCCACGAGTTCACAAATATGAGTTAGCAGTGACGCTTTGAGTGGGCGAGATGCTAGCTCTCTCCCAGTACGGCAGTTGTGTATGCGAGCTCCCGAATGAGAGATTATGTAGCCACTATTACGAGGTAGCTGTAGCTGCTCGGAGAACTTCAATAAGGAGGTCATTGGAGCTTCGCTTGTCAGAGCAACACGCAGAGCATAATCCTCTTGGACCTCCTGAAGGGCCTCTCTATCTTCTATAGTTATTTGTCCACTGCTGCCTAAGAGGCAGTCTTGATCTTTGATGGCGAGAAATTTGTAGCCACCTGCCTTTGTCTGAACCATCTCTTCCTATATTTATAAAGCTGACCAATTAAACTGTACCCCGATGCGTCCGCTATAAGGCTGCTTCATCTTATAAGCTCCAAGCTCATAGCTCTGCCTGTCGAAGGATGCAAAAAGTGTCCACGCATCAGTCAGTCGGTACTGGGCGATAACTTCGGTCACAAATCTGCTGAATGAGCCTATCGTGGCTCCTTCATGTAGACCATCTTTGCCGGAGACGGGATAAAGCATTTTGGTATAAGGACCTAAATTGAAATGGAGTACACCGCGTAGATCTAGACGTCGCGTGGGATGTAAAGCAAGTTTGACATAAGACTCAAACTCTGGCTTATCTATAAAAATGGAATGACCTACACCATCTGTTTGCTCATCATGCCGGTTAAACTGAGCCCCAAAGCTGAGTACACAGACCTTGGCAAAGGAAGTAGTGAGATTGAGACCTAGATAAAACGTATTGAGAGGAGCGTAGTAATTGCGTTGTGATACGAGCCACGAGCTATAAGGGATCAGGTGAAATCCATTTGTGCGTGTGTAGCGATTGTATCCGCCATAGAGTTCGTAAGTCCCAGATCCGAGGTGTAGTTTGATACCCGTGCGGGATATTAGTTGCTGACGTTCCAGTTTGGGAAGGGCATTTAGCATAATGCCTGGTATGCGTACTAAGTAATCGTAAACATCGACATCTCGTAGCCCTCCAGACGTTTGCAGGTACCATTGCCAGCGTTTCTGATCAGTGAGAGACAGCCTTAACTCAGGATATAGGGCTAGATCACTAGTTGACACATTCAATCCTAGTCCACCAGAGAGGTCTAAGTCGGCAAAACCCACAAAGCCCCTATATCGGAATTGTGGGTGTGCTCCAATTATTGATGCTCTGGCCTCTTTAGGACGTCCCATGCGTAGGTGAGCATCAGCCATTAAGGCTAGAGACCAATCGTCAGAGAGCCGGACGGTAGTAGAGCCATCTAGGTTCAGGATATGCGCTTGTTCGGTAGCAATGAGTTCTGACGTTGAGGGACTGGGAAGAGAATGAGTCACAAAAGAATAATGAGCTCCCAGATCAAAGATCCAGTTATTCAAAACCAGATTATCGATTCTTCCTGTTAGGTTGTACTCTCGTAGGTTTGTTTGCCACTTAGTCCGATCTAGCTGTGGTAAGAGAGTTAGTTGCATTACCTGCTGGACTGGTCTATGTGCAAATATATGATTGCGGAGCCCTGCTTGTAGTTTAATCGCACTCTCTCTCCAATGGTAGCTATAAGATAAGGCCCCCGCTGTAGCATGGCGATACATATTTGTTTCTGTCGGAAGCTCTTCTAGATAATGGTAGTCTGCATCTTCTTTTCTTACTGGTCCGTGTCCGGAAAGGAAAGGGGAGATCTTGGACAAGGTGAATAGTTCCGAGCGGTGTGTGAGGTCAAAGGATAGCACATTCTGCTCATTCCCTACGTGCCATTTTCCAGCAAGATCTCCACCTAGGGCTTGGGTATACCCTCCGAAGATTCGAGCCATTACTCCATTGTAAGGTCGAGGCACTTCACTAGCATAGCCTGCTAGTTGCGGTGTTGCTGCCGGAGCTAAGACTGGGGTAAAGTCTCCTGTAGAGCGTGGTGTGGGGGGATCATAGCGCACAACTTGTGGTGTCGTCAGAGGGATAGGAGTAAATATCGGGTCTGTGTTATCTATTTGTCGTACCTTATTACTCACTACAGTGACCTCTCGGCTAATAGAATCCCGCTCGGCTACCGTTTTGGTACTCTGTGCTAATGTTGGGTATGCACAACAAGAGAGAGAGAATAGGAGTGTATACGCTTGTTTTATCATAGCAAACTTAAATATAGGAAGGAGGGGAAGTGCTTGTCGTAGATTAATGCTCAATTGCTTGGCGTAGTTGTTCTAGTTTGCTCTCAGCTTGTTGTCGTATAGGAGATGAGCTGTCAGTGTATCTCTTCAAAAGACTCTCTAGGTATAGTCGAGCCGTATCGGGATCACCCTGAGCTAGGTACCAGTCTGAGAGAGTTATGATCGTTTTAGCTGATAGTTCCGGATCTGGATATGCTTCACTTACTAGCTTATCTAGGAGTTGCTTAGCATAGCTTTGCTGTGTGTTGTTAGCTACGTAGTACTGTGCTAGGAGGAGTGTCGCTTGTGTCCCTGCATAGGTCCCTACGCGAGCTACAAGAGGTTTTAGGATCTTCTCCACTTGCTCTCCCTGGTTACTCTTTAGATAGCATGTCGCCAGACGACAGGTTAATAGGTCTAACGGTTCTTGATCCCAGTCTTTAGATTTGGGCAGTAGAGGGGCAACAGTTTTAATGACCCAGTTATATTGCTCCGCAAGGATGGCTGTCTCCGTTGCCGATAGGAGAGTCTTCTGATAATTTGCGTGGTCTAGAGGCAGCGTGAGGAGCTCTTGTTGTAAAGACAAAGCTTGCGTATATGCTCGCTGATTTAGGCGTATTGCAGAGATCTTCTGTAAGAGAGCTATGTATTGCTCTTGGGAGAGTTGTTTACGGCTGGGGTAAATGTGCTCGTAGATTGAGAGAGCTTCCTCACTCTTACCTGCGTTGTCATATAGGCTAGCCAAATAATATTGAGCTAGGAGTCCGGAAGATCCTTGAGGGTTTAGAGCCAGAAAATCCTTGAGTAGTCCCTCTGCTTGGGGGGAGTGAGACCGGTAGGCGCGCTCGGCAGACTCGAAGGATATGCTCATTGCCTCACTCTCATTGATTGCATATTTACCGCCAATGCTGTTGGCATACTGGACAAAGTCTGTAGAGCGCCCCTCCTCAATGTATATACTCTTGAGAGCTTCATAGGCTTGCTTAGCCTCTCCACTCTGCGGAGCTTCGGAGAGTAGAGATTTGTAAGTTTCGATAGCTCGATCAGTCTCACTCCTATTGTAGTATAGGAGTGCTAGTTGCAGAGCTGCTTTGCGCCCGTACTCACTCTGAGGATACTCCTGCATCAGTCGTGAGAAAACCTTAATAGCCTCCGAGTGCGACCCCGATAACTCCATAGCTCGCCCCTGATCATACATCCCTCGTGGCTTGTAAAGGCTGTTAGGATGTCTGGAGATCAATTTGTCGAGAGTCGCAATCTGCGCTTTGTAATCCTTCTTTAGCCCCTCGATGTCTGAGAGCATGTAGAGAGCATAGACTTGATTTTCTGGGGCAGTCCTGTAGGCCTCCTCATAGTAATGCCCTGCAGGTGTGTAGTGACCTTGCATATAGTGTGCATCCCCCAGACGAGCATAGGCATCAGCTTGTAGCGTATTCGAGAGCTTGTCTCCTTGTAACAATCCAGAGAAGGTCTGTACTGCAGAGGCATATTGCCGTAGTTTGATTTGGCTGTAGCCGAGTAGATAGCGAGCTTGCTGTAGTTGTTCGCTAGTTGCTGTGCGAGATGTTTGCAAGGATTGTAGACGTTGTGCAGCTTGCTTGTACTGTTTCTTTTGAGAGAGTAGCTGAGCCTCGAGTAGCTGAGCCTCGGTATGATAAGCTGAAGGAGTCGTAAACTGTAATGCTCGTTGGTTATAATGCTCGGCGGTCGCTAGGTCACCCGTCTGCTGGGCTTGCTGTGTGAGTTGATTGAGTAGATGGCACTGAGCCTCTAGGATGCCAGATGGAGGAGTCTGTATACGCTCTATAGAGGCTAGGCTAGTCAGATAGTCTGGGCTGCGGTAGTAGCTTTCTAGTAAGAAGTGCTCCATCGCCTCCCGATGTTTGGACTGGGCAAATGTGTTGAGAAACTCTTCGCATAGTCTTACCTCTTGCCCAAAGGAGCTCCCTGCTCGACTGCGCAATAGGAGCACTTGCTCATATATAGCTGCCTCTCGTATCGATGGGGCAATCTCCTTACCCGCTGCAACCTGATAAGAGGCTAGAGCTTCTGAGTACAACCCCATGTCTCTACGGGCACGAGCTAGGTAAAGATTTGCCACGCCACTTGTTTGCGCTTCACCACGAGTGGCTAGGAGGAGATGGGGTATAGCCTGCTCCGTGCTGTCAGTCTCCATATAGGCCGCAGCCAGGATCAACTGATCTTCCGGCGATACCACCTCCGATTGCTGTGCGGTAAGAGGAGCTAATAGTTCGATGGCTTTGTGGGGCTCCTCAAGGCGATACCATGCATTAGCCTCTAGTATCTGACACTGTGTGCGCTGTGTCTCGGAGAGCTGCTGGGTATGTAGGGAGGAAGTATGCGATAGAGCTGACTGATAGTCCGCTTTATACAGAGCAATGCGGGCTAGTCCTAGTCGAGCGTCATACTGTAAGGGACTTTTTTCATGTACTAATAGGAGTGTCTGCTCGGCCTCGTCTAGAGAATTTCGTGCAATATACAGTTGTGCCAAGTAGATCTTTGCCACATCGCCCCAATACCCAGCTCTTTCTGCTGTATAGGCAAAGAGTGGTTGCACCCTCTCAGGTCGGTGACCAGACATCAAGAGTACATATGCTAGCTTCACTTGCCACTCATCCATCTCTTCACGGGTCAAGCTTTGCTCACGGACTCCCTCTAGAGTATGTCTGGCACGGTCATATTCGTGAGCATATATATATTGTGTGGCGCGAGCTATGCGAGCTATTTGTGCCTGTGGCGAAATAGGATCCCTTGTGATGTATTCCTCTAGCATATATGTTGCGTCAGGTTGACCTAAAAGGTATGCTCCGTATGTAGCAAACCATTTGTCCGACTCGTATAAGCGTTGCGAAGTAGAGCGCAGCGTCGTCATACGCAATGGGGATCCCGCAGCTAATGTCACCTCAATGTCATGCTGCTGTAGAGGTGCACTAAAAGTCTCTTGTGCAACTAATTGACTGGTGTATGAAAAGCTCCCTAGTAGGAGTAACGCATGCAGGTATTTTATACAATTCATTGGAGATATCATGCAATGAGTAAAATCTATCGAAGTCACTTCCATATGGCTTCTTATGGCAAATCTACTGAAATAACTGCTTAGGGCAAAATCTAATGGAGATAAGAGCAGAAATAATGGTGTAATAACCAAATCACCCCCTGATGGTAGTCTGATCCCCATTTTGTAATAGGTATACGATTACTCCGTCATGAGTATCTGATTATTCGGTAATAAGCAAATGATAATTCGGGAATAAGTAAATTGTTATTCCCTGATGAATAGGCGAAAATTCGGGAATAATCGCGGTGAGGATAGCTCTATTTTGCAGTACCTTTCGGTGGAGAATAATGCAAGAAAACAAACTTTAGTACTACCTAACGATAGGTATTATAAATATTCTTCGTAACTTTGAGGTCGGAGAAAACTAATTGTATCACGGTACTAAACTCTTTACCCTACGGTGGAGGGGAGGTATCATATCTATAAAGTTACTACACATGGCAAAATTTAGAGGAGCAATCGTAGTCAACGAGCAGCGCTGCAAGGGGTGTAACCTCTGTGTCGTGGCGTGTCCTACTGCGAGTATCTCACTTCACCCAGACGAGGTGAATGACAAGGGGTATCACTACTGCTACATGAGTAGCCCCGACACATGCATTGGCTGCGCGAACTGTGGCGTGGTTTGTCCTGACGGCTGTATCAGCGTCTATAAAGTAACCCTTTAATCCAATTAGCTATCATGGCAGAAGTAAAACTGATGAAAGGCAATGAAGCCTTGGCGCACTCGGCAATCCTAAACGGACTGGATGGCTATTTCGGGTACCCTATCACTCCTCAGTCTGAGGTCCTGGAGACTCTGATGTCTCTCCGTCCTTGGGAGACAACTGGTATGGTTGTCGTACAGGCTGAGAGTGAGGTCTCTTCTATTAACATGGTCTATGGTGGCGCAGGCTCTGGTAAGCGTGTGATGACCTCCTCTTCAAGCCCCGGCATCAGTCTTATGGCTGAGGGGATTAGCTACCTGGCAGGAGCTGAGCTCCCAACTCTAATCGTTAACGTCATGCGTGGAGGTCCTGGTCTGGGGACCATACAGCCAAGTCAGGCCGACTACTTCCAGACAACAAAGGGTGGTGGTCACGGAGATTACCGTTTGATAGTCCTAGCCCCCAACTCTGTACAAGAGATGGTAGACTTCGTGGGTGTCGGTATGGATATGGCTTTCAAGTATCGTAATCCTGTCATGATGCTTAGTGACGGTATCATTGGTCAGATGATGGAGAAGGTAATACTCCCAGATCAGAAACCTCGTCTCTCTGACGAAGAGGTTGCGGCAAACTGCCCATGGGCTACTACAGGTCATAAACCTGATAAGCGCGCTATTATCACCTCTTTGGAGCTGGACTCAGCCGTGATGGAGCAAAACAACCTTCGCTTCCAAGAGAAGTATCGCAAGATCGAGGAGAATGAGGTTCGCTACGAAGAGACAATGACGGAGGATGCAGACTATATTTTAGTAGCCTTTGGCTCATCGGCTCGTATCTGTCAGAAGGTCGTCCAGGTAGCTCGACAAGAGGGTCTCAAGGTAGGTCTTGTACGTCCGATCACCCTATGGCCTTATCCTTACAGGGTTATCGCAGATCTTGCGAAGCGAGGTGTCAAGGGCTTCCTATCTGTCGAGCTCAATGCCGGTCAGATGATTGAGGATGTCAAGCTCGCCGTCAATGGATGTTGCCCAGTAGAGCACTTCGGACGTATGGGAGGTATGCTGTTTTCACCAGATGAGGTCCTTAACGCATTGCGTACAAAGCTCGTCAAGTAGGTACGGTGCTTTTTTTAAACCAGTAAGTAACAGAGACGAATATCATGGATATTAAGGATATAACTAAGCCAGAGAACTTGGTATACCAGAAGCCAAGTCTGCTCAATAATAATACAATGCACTACTGCCCAGGCTGCAGTCACGGTGTCGTACACAAGCTGGTTGCGGAGGTCCTTGAGGAGATGGGACTAGGCGATCAGACTGTTGGTGTAGCTCCTGTCGGGTGCTCCGTATTTGCGTACAACTATATAGACATTGACTGGCAGGAGGCTGCCCACGGACGTGCGCCTGCTGTGGCTACTGCAATCAAGCGTCTATACCCTAAGAAACTTGTCTTTACTTATCAGGGCGATGGAGACCTCGCAGCTATTGGTACAGCTGAGACAATTCACGCTGCAAACCGTGGTGAGAACATTGTCATTATCTTCATCAATAATGGTATCTACGGTATGACAGGAGGGCAGATGGCTCCAACCACACTACTTGGGATGAAGACTGTCACATGCCCTGATGGGCGTAATCCGGAGCTAAATGGATACCCACTGGTCATCTCTAAGATCCTCTCAGAGCTTGATGGTACATGCTACGTGACGCGACAGAGTGTACACACTGCGGGAGCTGTGCGCAAGGCTAAAAAAGCTCTTCGCAAGGCTTTTGAAAATTCTCTTGCCGGAAAGGGTACAAGCGTCGTAGAGTTCGTCTCAACTTGTAATACGGGTTGGAAGATGACACCTGTCAAGGCTAATGAATGGATGTCCAAGTTTATGGTTGATAAGTATCCGCTAGGGGATATCAAGGATGTCGAGTCTAAGGGTAGCGATGACGAGGTGGTTACAATGAAAATCTAATCAGACGAAAAACTATGAATTACGAAATAGTTATATCTGGCTTTGGAGGTCAGGGAGTCCTATCAATGGGTAAGATAATTGCTTACTCTGGTATCATGGAGAATAAGGAGGTTTCCTGGATGCCTTCCTATGGACCCGAGCAGCGTGGCGGTACGAGTAACGTGACTGTGATCGTCAGTGATGAGCCTGTTAGCTCGCCCGTTGTGAATGAATATGACGTTGTTATCGTCCTCAACCAGCCCTCGCTTGACAAGTTTGCACCTCGTGTCAAGAAGGGAGGAATCCTAATTTATGATCCAGCACTTATCCAGCATAAGTCAGATCGTACGGATATTAATATCTTTGAAGTTCCAGCTACTGAGCAGAGTATGGAAATGGGAAATGATAAGATTTTCAATATGATTATACTCGGTGGTATGCTCAAGGCTGCGCCCATGCTTAAGCTAGAGAGTATCATTGCAGGTCTTAAGAAGTCTCTTCCAGAGCGTCACCACAAGCTCATCCCCCTTAATGAGGAGGCTATTAAGCGTGGTATGGATAGTCTGAACAAAGTCAACTGAGATTTTTATAGACATGATCTACCTATAACATGAAGGTAATCATATAAAAGAGAGCTAGTTTTAGCATAAAATAGAGTAAGCACCCGTCAATCTACTTATTCGGTTGATGGGTGCTTACTCTGTCTCGAAAGCTTTTGCAAATGCCTTTGCTATTGATTTATTCTGCAATAAACTCAGGTTTCGTTTCGGTATAAAAGAGTACCTTTGTACCGTTTGAGTGAGATTATGGCACAGCAAAAGAACTTAGTAATAGTAGAGTCTCCAGCCAAGGCTAAGACGATTGGTAAATTCCTTGGAGCAGACTATAAGGTATTATCTAGTTATGGGCATATAAGAGACTTGAAGCCGAGTAGCTTTAGTGTAGATGTGGATCACCAATTTGCGCCAATCTATGAGATCCCTGCAGATAAGCAACGTATTGTTTCAGAGTTACGCAAGGCGTCTAAGCATAGTGATGTTGTATGGCTTGCTTCTGATGAAGACCGCGAAGGAGAGGCTATAGCATGGCATCTCTATCAGGTCCTAGATCTGAAGGATAAGGAAACGCATCGCATCGCTTTTCACGAGATTACAAAGAGTGCTATACAGCATGCAATCCAAAACCCACGTTCGATCAATAACAATCTCGTAGATGCACAGCAAGCACGCCGAGTGCTGGATCGCATTGTAGGCTTCGAACTTTCTCCAGTTCTATGGAGACGTGTGAAACCTTCGCTCTCCGCAGGTCGTGTACAAAGTGTTGCTGTGCGATTGATTGTAGAGCGTGAACGTGAGATATTGTCTTTTGAAGCCAAGAGTTCTTTTGCTATCACGATGCGGTTAGCAACGAATAATGGGTTGATCTTTACAGCCTCTTATATGGACAACCCAGCTTTTGAGCAGGGTGCTCGTCAATTGATGCAACGAGCTATAGAAGAGCAGGAGACGTTTAGAGTACAAAGAGTGGATCAAAAGCCGGGACGCCGCTCGCCATCAGCACCATTTACGACGAGTACTCTGCAGCAAGAAGCTTCTCGTAAGCTTGGAATGAGTGTTTCCAATACGATGCGTGTAGCTCAGGCTCTGTATGAGCGAGGCTTGATCACCTATATGCGTACGGACTCTGTCAATCTATCTACTCTAGCACTTCAGGATGCAGAGGCTGTAATTTTAGAGCAGTGGGGGGCTGATTACTATCAACGGAGGCATTATCACGCTAAGAGCAAAGGGGCGCAAGAGGCACATGAGGCCATTCGCCCAACCTATCTGCGCAATGCAACAATACAAGGGTCTAAGCAAGAGCAAGCTCTTTACGATCTGATACGTAAGCGTACGCTGGCTAGTCAGATGGCTGATGCTCGCATTGAGCGGACAGTTGCTCAGATAGTCTCACAGGGGGTTGATCCTGTATGTCTGGAAGCCCGTGGCGAGGTGATAGTCTTTGATGGGTTTATCAGTGCCTATATGGAGGATCATGACGATGAGGAAGATGCCGATCGAAGTGAGCTACCAAGGCTCCATGCTGGAGATAAGGTACAACTCCTGGGGATTGAGGGGCGTCAGACGTTTACAAAACCAAAGCCTCGCTATACAGAGGCCTCTCTTGTGCGTAAGATGGAGGAGTTGGGCATAGGACGCCCGTCGACTTATGCTCCGACGATCCAAACGATACAGAATAGGGAGTATGTGCGCCGTGGCGAGAGTCTGGGAGGCAAGCGGGACGTCCTCTACTTGAGTTGGAGTCACGATACGGGTGATAACGCGATCAGCTCGCAAAAGCGACAAGAGCGTTATGGTGGTGATCGGGGGCGATTGGTGCCGACTGACGTGGGAATAGTGGTTACGGACTTTCTGATGGAAAACTTCCCCCGGGTTGTGGACTATAACTTTACTGCAGATATTGAGGAGCGCTTCGATCAGGTAGCTCAGGGAGATGTGCGGTGGCAAGCATTGATTGGTCTTTTTTATGACAAGTTTCACCCAATGATAGAGGAGCAAATCCAGTCTGGCGCAAAGCGATATACAGGAGAGCGGCTGCTGGGCACAGATCCCAAGAGCGGTGAGGTAGTCATAGCTCGTATAGGTCGCTATGGTCCTATGGTGCAAATAGGAGAGGTTCCTGCTGGTGATTTGGCTGAGACCGAGCAACAAACTCCGAAGCCTCGCTTCGCTAGTATACCTACGGATTTGCTCATTGAGACAATCACTCTAGAGGAGGCTCTCAAGCTCTTTGATCTACCGCGTAAGGTCGGTGAGTTTGAAGGGGCAGACGTTGTCGTTGCTGTGGGGCGTTTCGGTCCTTACATCCGCCACCAAGGAGTGTTTACCTCTATTCCAAAGTCTAGTGGGCTAACTCCAGAAGAGATTACACTAGGGGAGGCCATTGCTCTAATCGAGGAGAAGCGAAGTAAAGATGCTTCTAATCTGTTGAAGAGCTTTCCTGAAGATCCAGACCTCTCAATACGAAATGGTCGTTGGGGTGCCTATATCAAGGTCGGCAAAAAGAACTATAAGCTCTCCAAAGAACAGAAAGCCGACCCAACCACTCTGAGCTATCAGGATGTTAAGACTATCATCGAAGCTCAAAGTAAGGAGACTTCCTCCAAAAGTCGTACTGCAAAGAAGGCAATTGAGAAGAAGTCTACAACGGCAAAGTCTAAGTCATCACCTAAGCGAGTAGCACTAAAGAAATCCTAAATGCGATTCCATTAAGCCATGAGTCTCGTACAGCGGGTATTCCTTGAGGTTGCCTACGATGGAGCTCCCTATTGCGGATGGCAGATGCAATCCGATGAAATCTCTGTGCAGTCTGAACTAGAGCGTGCTCTGGCACTGCTCTGTCGTCAGCCAATACCAGTTACTGGAGCTGGGCGTACAGACGCAGGTGTACACGCCTACCGTATGATGGCTCATGCAGACCTACCTATCCCCCATTTGCCACTAGAGCAAATCCAGAGAGGTCTATGTGGTATCTTGCGTGGTGGGATATCTGTCCGCTCTATCACCCCAGTGCATCCCAAGGCTCACGCTCGATTTGATGCCATGGCACGTAAATATCACTACTACATCTCGGCATGTAGTAATCCGTTTTGGGGAGATTATTGCTGGGAGCGACGTAATCTGCCTAACATAAGTCTGATGAATGAGGCTTGTAAGCAGCTTATAGGTCTGCATGACTTCACATCCTTTAGCAAGCTACACACACAGACAAAGCATAATCGTTGTACTGTCTATGAAGCCCACTGGGAAAAGGTTGAGATGCCTGGTCTCTGGGATGCAATGCGCTATGAAGTATGTGCTAATCGCTTTCTCCATGGGATGGTGCGTACCATGGTCGGTACTCTTCTTGAGGTGGGCTATGGGCAGCGCAAGCCCGACTCCATCGTCGATTTGATCAATAGTCAAGACCGCTCCCTCGCTGGTAGTGCTGCTCCCGCCAGGGCTCTTTTTTTCGTTGAAGCTACCTATCCAGACTGGATCTATGATCTACAGACTGATAATCTTACTGAGGAGTCTGGGAATAGCGCCGTAATGATAGGAGAATAATCCCAGAATACTCGATTGTCCGTTCTGGAGTAAAGGATCGAGAATGTCGGAATTATGGATTTGACATTCCGTAATTATTGAGTGATAGTCCCCGTCATCCGACTCCTTATCACGAAATAGGGTATTCGTGGAGCATGTAAAAAGAAGGGCGCCACACACCTCCTCCTTTGGAGATGTGCGGCGCCCTGTCATTGTGTGTTTCTCTATTGAGGTTAGCTTTTAGAGCTCTTTAGTCGATCGATATGGGGCGACGGGCCTTTTTCTGCTCCTCCTCGCTGATCTTGGGGATGGAGAGGGTGAGAACGCCATCGGACATGCGAGCTTGGATTTTCTCCTCATCGACATTGTCAGGTAGGATAAGAGTCTGCTCAAACTTACTGTAAGAAAACTCTCGGCGCAGATAACGACTCTCCTCGCTACTCCCATGCTCCTCTTCGTGTTTGCGCTCCATCGAGATAACGAGGTCGTGCTCTTCGTTGATCTCGATGTTAAAATCCTCACGCTTCATACCGGGAGCTGCGAGTTCTACACGAAACTCCTTCGGAGTCTCAAGTACATTGATGGCTGGAGCTGTAGCGTTAGGACGCAACATCCAGTTGTTGTCAAATAGGTCGCTCCATAGAGCGGGCATCCAGTTGTTGTCTTTTCTTGATAGTGTCATAGTTGTATTGATTTTATTAGGTGTTTTGTATTATACTTGCTGTGTGTAGCGCCCCTCACTCTTGTGAGGACACTTACATTAACTATCTAGCAAAGTATGAGCCAGCAGTCGTATGGTGACAAAATGTCACATCCGATGATTTTGAGGAGCTATTCAGATCGCTTGGCACAGCGAGCTAGTTGGTAAAAAACCTCATCCATGGAGTCACAGTCAAATTGTCGTTTGAGGGCTTGTGGGGTATCCAAAGCCCGTATCTGCCCATCGACCATAATGGAGATGCGGTCACAGTATTCGGACTCGTCCATGTAGTGTGTGGTGACAAAAACGGTGATGCCATCAGCAGCGGCTTTGTATATAAGCTCCCAAAAGCGGCGCCGAGCTACGGGGTCGACTCCCCCAGTAGGTTCATCAAGGAAGACGATCTTGGGCTGATGAAAGATGGCTACTGAGAAGGCTAACGTCTGTTTCCATCCGAGGGGTAAGCTCCCGACACGAAGCTTGCGCTGGTCATAGAAGTTGAGTTCCTCCAGCAAGTGCTCCATACGCTCCTGTACAATGCGCTGGGATAGCCCATAGATGCGCCCGTAGAGAGATATATTCTCCTCAACAGATAGGTAGTCGTAGAGGGAGAACTTCTGGCTCATGTAGCCGATGTTACGTTTGATCTGCTCAGTCTCTTTACGCACGTCATGCCCCGCCACCTCTGCATACCCTGAGGTAGGCTTGAGTAGACCTGTGAGCATGCGTATAGCAGTGCTTTTGCCAGCCCCATTAGCTCCTAAAAAACCGAAGATCTCGCCCGGTAATACGCTGAAAGTGATCTCGTCGACAGCCGTGAAGCTCCCAAATCGCTTGGTGAGTTTGTTCGCTAAAATACTGTATTCAGTGGAGGGCATGGTACGATAGAGGCTTGGTATGTGGATTGGAAGCTTATTGGGTCTCTTGAGAGATCATGAGGAAGTAGTCCTCGATAGAGGGAGGGATCTTGCGGATGTCTAGTCCTCTGACTCCCTGCGCCAATAATCGAGCGTGTATATCCTCCGGGGAGATGACCTGTTCATTAAAAGTAAAGTGGTGAGTCTCTCCAAAGGCAAAGCTACTAAGTACACCATTCAATCTGCGTAATTTGAGGAGGAGGTCTCCCATATCCTCAGCTGTGGCGGACCAAAGAGCACGATCCATATGACTGACTAGCCCCGAGGGAGTATCAAGGGAGAGGAGACAACCATCCTTCATCAAAGCTACTTTGTCACATCGTACAGCCTCATCCATGTAGGGGGTACTGACAATCATAGTTATCTCACCCTGTGATTGCAACTGAGAGAGCACCTCCCAGAACTCTCGCCGTGAAACGGGATCGACGCCTGTCGTTGGCTCATCGAGGAGTAAGAGGCGGGGCTTGTGAATGAGAGCGCACGATAGGGCTAGCTTTTGCTTCATGCCACCAGAGAGCTTGCCTGCTCGACGATTTTCAAAAGGCAGAAGCATCTTGTAGATATCCTCGATGAGATAATAGTTTTGCTCTATGGTCGTATTGTAAACAGTGGCGAAGAACTCTAGGTTTTCCCGTACGGTGAGATCTTGATAGAGGGAAAAACGTCCCGGCATATAGCCTATCATATGCCTCAACGCGCGGTAGTCTCGCTTTACATCTTTGCCAAAGATTGTTGCATTCCCTTCTGTGGGATTGAGGAGTGTCGCAAGAATACGTATGAATGTGGTCTTGCCTGCCCCATCGGGACCTATGATACCTAAGAGCATTCCTTCGGAAATCTCTAGGTCGATCCCCCTAAGAGCTGTAATATGTCCAAAGATCTTGACGATGCCTTTGCAAGAGACCGCTGGAGCTTTATCCCTCTGTACTGACATGAAACACAATGAGACTATGGGATAAGTCTACTCTTTATGAGGGAGCTCAATGCGCCCGTACTGACCGATACGTAGCTTGCCGTCGTTGTGGACTCTGACTTTGATCGCATAGATGAGAGATGCACGGGCGTCTGAGGTTTGGATATTCTTTGGGGTAAATTCAGCACGAGCTGAGATCCATGTGACTTTACCTTCGTAGGCAGGAGCATCTTTTTCCCCCATATCACTGTATACAGACACGGTACTCCCGATCTGGATGAGCTGTAGTTGATCAGCAGTGAGGTAGGTGCGTAGATACATATCCTGTAGATTGGAGAGACGAAAGAGAGGCATCCCCTGACCTGCAAGCTCTCCTCGATGAAGATAGACGGCAAGGACGGTCCCTGTGATGGGAGCCTTGACATAACTTCGTTCGATCATTTGATTGACTTGACTACTCTGTATGGAGAGTGCATCATCGCTACCCTTGGTAGATCTATTTTGCTGTCCGAGGGTTGCCTGACTAGCTGCGATCTGCCCTTCGAGAGCCGAGATCTTGGCATCAATCTCATCGAGCGTACGCTGAGCTATGACTCCATTGGATACTAGGGGGGAATAGCGGTCCCTCTCCTTATTGAGTGCTTTGAGTTGCGCCTCTATAGGAGCTAGCTGTACCGAGGGATTGATAGGTCCAGCGGCTTTAATCGTCGCTTGTTGAGAGCCCACGAGATCTTTTTGTAGAGATAAGAAGGTGGTGTCAATGAGTCCCACGACCTGTCCAGCCTCTAGTTGATCACCCTCGGAAATGTCAAACCAGAGTAACTCTCCTGAGGTAACGGCTGAGACAACAATTTCATCAGCCTCAAAGATCCCCTGAGCTGAGTAATAATTCCCCTTATCTTTACACCCCCAAGGGAGTAGAAACATGAAGAAAAGGGTTAGGAAGATTTTATGTCTCTTAGATAGAATCATCGGGTAGACCTGCTGTAATGGCTTAAAGGTACAGAAAGTTTCTCAAAGAGATGGGAATGTTATCGTCAAGCTCTTCTCTAGATCCCTGCCAAGCAACCGCCCCTCGATCTAGGTAGAGTATGTGATCTGCAATAGTCCTAATGGAGTTCATGTCATGTGTGTTGATTACAGTTGTGATCTGATACTCTTTAGTGAGGCTTTCGATAAGAGTATCAATAGAGGCCGAGGTCGTAGGGTCTAGACCAGAGTTTGGCTCATCGCAAAAGAGATAGTGTGGATTGAGAGCTACAGCTCGAGCAATGGCAACACGTTTCATCATTCCTCCACTTATCTCAGCTGGAAATTTCTCTTGAGATCCCTCTAGCCCGACACGCTCTAAGAGAGCTATTGCGTGTGCTTTGCGCTCTTTGGGTGAATGCTTAGAGAAGAGTTGTAGGGGAAAGAGTACATTTTCCAGAACGGTCATACTGTCAAAGAGGGCTGAACTCTGAAAAAGTACCCCTGTCATCTGCCTTAGACGCTTGAGTTGATCTTTTGATAGTCGTACCAGATCCTGACCGTCGAAGAGGATCTCCCCAGACGTTGGCTCGATGAGTCCTATGAGGCACTTGAGCATGACTGTCTTGCCAGCTCCACTTCGTCCTATGATGCAGCTTACATTCCCGGAGGTAAAGGTAGCATTTATATCTTTTAGTACTACCTTATTCTCAAACTCTTTGCAAAGCCCCTTGACTTGTATGGTCTTGGACCCCTCGGCACTTGTCATAGATCTACATAAATAATAGATTAGTGAGTACGACATCTGCGAGAAGTATCAGCACGCAGCTAGAGACAACTGCATTTGTGCTGGCTTTGCCAACCCCGAGAGCTCCACCCTTAACTGTGTATCCGAAGTAACTAGCCCCCGATGATATGATAAAAGCGTAGACGATAGACTTGACTATGGAGTAAAAGACATTCTTAACCTTAAAGAAAGTCTGCAAACCCATCTCAAAGTCTGACGGAGTAAGAGAGGGAATAAAGAAAGTTGCTAAATAACCACCTCCGAGACCAGTCACCATGCTAACGATACTTAGTGTCGGTATAAAGAGTATCAACCCCAGAATCTTTGGCAAGATGAGAAAGTTTGCTGAGTTAACTCCCATGATCTCCATCGCATCAATTTGCTCCGTGACACGCATTGTCGCCAACTCCGAAGCAATACTAGAGCCAACCTTACCAGCTAAAATTAGACTCATGATGGAGGATGAAAACTCTAAGAATATAATCTCCCGACTAACATATCCAATAGTGAAGCGAGGGATCAGGGGAGAAACCATATTAATTGAAAGCTGTATTGTGATCACAGTGCCAATGAAGAAACTAATGATCACAACAATCCAGATAGAGTCCAGACCGTACTTGGCCATCTCACGAATCAGCTGTCTGAAAAAGAAGCTCCATTTATTAGGTCTTCTGAAGACTTGAGCCATGAGGAGTGAGTACTCGCCCATAACACTTATTCCGTTGCTGATTGGATTGTCCATTCCCATCAAGAGGATATCTGATTAGTTGTTGCTGGTATCGACATCCTTGTTACTTTGAGTTGCGTACAGAGGAGGTCTGCTTGGGATGAAAGAGCAACCAAAAAAGTACTCCCGTAGTCAGAGCATAGCCAGAAAAGATATACCATACGGTCGTCCACTCTGTGACGCTTGCATGTGTGAAGTAATCGACTACCCATCCACTGCCTAATGAGCCTACGACAACTCCTAGCCCATTGGTCATTAAGAGAAAAAGTCCCTGAGCACTAGCTCGCATTGTCGGTGATACAGACTGGTCCACAAACATGGATCCAGAGATATTGAAGAAGTCAAAAGCCATGCCATAGACTACCATAGAGAGGATTAGAGCAAAGATCCCTGGCACCCCGGGATTGCCTATCCCAAATAGCCCGAAGCGCAATACCCATGCGGCGAAGCTCATGGTCATTACTCCTTTGATGCCAAAACGCTTGAGGAAGAATGGTATAGCAAGGATAAATAGCGTCTCTGATACCTGAGATAGAGACAGCAATATGTTTGGGTAGCGCACTGCAAAGCTCTCTGCATATTCTGGTAGCACCTTAAAGCTATCGAGATAGGTGTTGCCGTAAGCATTGGTAATCTGCAATGCGGCACCAAGGAGCATACTAAAGATAAAGAAGATTGCCATCTGACGATTCCTAAACAGCACCAAGGCGTCCAGACCCAGTGAAGAGAGAAGCGAACGGTGACTTCCTGCTGCTTCTTCCTTACCTCCATGAGGTACAGAAGGCAGAGTCCAGGCATAGATTGCTAGAGCGATGGCGGAGATCGCTCCTAGGTGAAATTGCATTGGGCTATCCATCCATTTAAGTAGATTAACCAGCCACATGGCTACGATGAATCCGATAGTCCCCCACACTCGTATTGGAGGGAAGTCCTTGACAATATCTGCATCGACCGTCTCCAAAGCATGATAAGCAACTGTGTTGGAGAGTGATAATGTGGGCATGAAAAAGAGATTTACGCCAAAGATTACTAGCCA
Organism: uncultured Porphyromonas sp.; assembly: GCA_963543315.1. GTDB lineage: Bacteria > Bacteroidota > Bacteroidia > Bacteroidales > Porphyromonadaceae > Porphyromonas. The sequence continues at coordinate 96,601 of CAUUAW010000005.1, read as the reverse complement.
AGTGCTGCCAAATGGGGTCCCAATGGGTAGCATCCCGACTGAAATCAAACAAGCACTCGTCAATAGATGACAGATTGAGAGTAAGCGCTCAGCCCCGATCCATCGATCAGCTATGATTCCAGTCAGAGCCGGGGTAATCATAGCAGCGAAGCCTGCCGTGGCAAAGAGCCCTCCAACCTTCAGCGGGTCATACTCCATGATGTGAGTCATATAGCGGCCCATGGAGATGAGCCAAGCTCCCCAGATGAAGAACTGGAGGAAGTTCATCACGATCAGTTTGACTTTAATTTGTTCTTTTCCTGTTGCCATGACATTAGCTCCCTTAGGATATCAAGATTGGAGGGGGATGCTCAGTTTCCTTTTCGCTCCTTTTTGTCGTAAAAGCCCGTCCCGATGACGCCCAGCTTAAAGCTTTTTGCACCCCACTTTAGTTGTACTGCCGATGGCTGCATGAGGTTTGCTATAGCAACAGTCTGGGCTGTCGAGCCATTACTTGTCGTAGTCTTTTCGAGAGATACAGGGATGAGCAGGAGTTTTAGATCCTTTGTTACGCGATGACTCCCCTTGGTGTCAGTCCCCATATTGTGTCGCATGTGATACTCAAGGAGAGTGCTGATATTATTAAATGTATAGCTACGCTCTAAGACACTATAGGTCCCGGAGACAAAGGCCTCCGAAGCAAGCGTCGGGTCTGTAATACTATTGGCAAAGAAGTTCTTTACACTATCCTCGGGTATTAGCAATAGCTGAGACGGAGGATTAAGGTGTGTCGCGACATTGGGAGTACCAGCAGTAACCTTTAGCTTGGCTTCATTCATAACCCATCCGAAGTTTTCCTTGTCACTAATAGTCTCATATGCGTGTAGCAACTTACTCAACTCTTCCTTTGTGCAGGTAAGTTTGGTGACAACTCCTGCTGGAGATTTGATGTAAGTTTTGCCGTCGATGGCTGGTTTGAGTAAGTCTGCCAGATAGCTTTGTTGTATGCATTGGAGTGTGTAGAGGTTCTTATTGCTACTAAATATCTCCCACGCGGGTTTGTAAACTGTCGAGTCGGCACCCTTAGATGTCTTCTCTGTCGTTTCGAAAGTATAGAAAATCCGAAGAGCTGTAGCATAGATAGAGAGGATGTGTCCCGTACCAGTTGTGGAGGTGACATAGATCCCTCGCATGAGATGCTCCTCAAAAGCCTCTTGAGAAGTAAACCACTCTGGATGCTCACGAGAGGCATTAAAAAAGCGAACTCCCAGTTCGTTTGGGACACGTACCGACAGCCCCTTGGCACCTGTCGTGTCAGACGGTTGATAGGTCAGCTCTCCAAGTAGTTTAGCTCCCTTGGTATAGGGCGATAGCTCAGAAGTCGAGTAGCGGCGGTTGGGTAATTCTTGGGTTATCTCATAGACACGTAGCTTACTCCATGTGGTGGTATCACCTACGGCACGCAGATAGGCTAGCTCGATAGTCACGGAGTCAATCCGATCCTTAAGGACCTTATGGGTAAATGTAAAGCCAGGTGCACACTGCAGGCGACTAATATAAGATGCCCTAAGGTCGCCATAAGTGGGATCTGATATCTGTCCCAGCAGAGCGACGGCACTGCGGCTATAGACGGAGTCGAGAGTAACTGTCTCCACTTGAAACGAGATAGAGTCTCCCCGCGCGGTGACTATGTCCTGTTCTGGGCGTAGGCTTCCTCCGAGATTGGAGTAAGCGTCATTGCAGGATGTCAGCCCCCACAATAGGAGTGTACAGAGTGATATGGGGTGGAGGAGTATATAGCGTAAGGTCCGATTCATACGATAAAGGGATAGGTCTCAAAGGTGCGCAGCTCGGGTTTCGCTCAGATCTGGATGACGATCACCCTCCTTTAAAACGCCTAAGAGTAGTAATCTAACCCCAAAGGTAAGGAAAAAAACGACTTCTCTAGCAATCCTGCATATCCTAGGCTCTGCAATCCTTGTTGTCTGGTAGAGAAAATAACTCGACGAGTACAGCCTTATGCGCTAGGTCATCCCCGTATAATTCGGAAATATAGACAGAGTAACAAATCATTTATTCCGGGATAGGCAATTTACTATTAGGAAATAATCCATCGAGCATTCCGGAATTATTTTTGTCTTACTCTCTCGGGTAAGATCTAGACCTCTCGAGAATCAACTTTGTCATTTTCAGAGGGCTTACTCATAGCTCTTTTAGGGAGCTTTTGATTCAAAGGAGATCCGTAGTGAGTGGGCTCGTATCTCTGGCGAGGATTATAGTAATCCCTCTCGTCTTAGACGGTCTCGCACCTCACTCGCTGAGGTATAGCGCTCGATTTGCTCAATAAGTTGCTGTAGAGATACTAGCTCATCTCTCACAGCTTTTAGATGAGCGATTGCATCAGCCCGTCGCTCAGCCTCTTGGGGATGATGCCGTAAGGTTGCCTTGGCTCCGTCTATCGTCAGGTTGCAATCGCGTAGCAAGTGCTTGATAAGCTGTAGCTCATGTAGATTATCTTGGGTGTACTTCAGTCGTCCAGTACTGCTATGATGCACTTTGACTGCAAATGTCTCTACCCAGTAACGGATAGTCGAGTTAGCCTCCCCCAGTCTCTCTGATATCTCACGGTGGGATAGATAGAGCCTCTTGTCCTCCATATCGATAGTAGATTGCTAGTTTGTTTGCTGCAGTTTGCGTAGTAAGTATTTGCCGGTTATAGAGTCTGGGCATGCCGCTACCTCTTCGGGCGTACCTGTAGCAACAAGAAATCCTCCCTTGTCCCCACCATCCGGACCTAGATCTATGATGTGGTCTGCACTCTTTATAATCTCCATGTTGTGCTCGATTACTAAAACTGAGTGCCCATTGTCTATTAAATTTTGGAAAGCAGCTAGGAGCGTAGAAATATCGTGGAAGTGTAACCCTGTGGTCGGCTCGTCAAAAATAAAGAGTGTGTGCGGCTCATGGTCCCGCCCTAGATAGTAAGCCAGTTTGAGTCGCTGTGTTTCCCCCCCAGATAGTGTAGAGCTGTTTTGACCTAGCTGTAGGTAACCTAGACCGACACGCTGTAAGCCCTCGAGGAGGCGAATGATAGATGTCGTCTGCTCTGCAGGGTATATCGTAAAGAACTCGATGGCCTGATCCACTGTCATTTCCAGTAGTTCGGATATATTGACCCCGTGGTAGGTCACCTCTAAAATGTTTTTCTGAAACCGCTTCCCCTCACAAGCGTCGCAGACCAGCGTTATGTCTGTCATAAATTGCATGGGAACCTCCACGACGCCCTCGCCTTTACAGACTTCACAGCGCCCACCTTCCTTATTAAAGGAGAAAAAATAAGGTTTGTATCCCATCTGCTTTGCCAAGGGTTGGTCAGCATATAGCTCGCGAATTGGGGTAAAGGCATCTATGTAGGTCACGGGATTGGATCGAGTGCTACGACCTACGCTGTTCTGATCTACGTAGAGTACCTGCTCAATGAGATCTATGTCCCCAGAGATCATCTTGCTTTGCACCAACTGAGGACGTGCAGATATAATGCGTTGTAGTTCATCTACAAGTAGCTCAGAGATGAGAGTGCTTTTCCCTGATCCACTCACCCCTGTTACCACGGTCATCATAAAGAGTGGGATCTCAACGTCAAAGCCTTTGAGATTATTCTTGTGAACCCGATGCATCATTAGTTTGCGTCGTACGGGCTTACGGTGCGTAGGGATTGGGATTTGCTCTAGCCCTGTCAGATATGCCGCAGTATAACCGGGCGTTTGAGACGTTATTTCGCTTGGCTTACCGTGATAGATAACCTCACCGCCTCGACGCCCAGCATCCAGACCCATGTCAATGAGGTAGTCTGCTGCACGTATCGTGAGCTCGTCATGCTCTACGACGATGACCGAATTACCCTGATCTCGCAGCTCTTTCATCACCTCTATCAGGCGATCTGTGTCTCGATCGTGCAGGCCTATACTGGGCTCATCGAGGATGTACATAGACCCAACAAGGCTGTTGCCTAGTCGCGTTGCCAAGTTGATGCGTTGACTCTCACCTCCGGAGAGTGTGTTGGAGCGTCTCTCTAGGGTTAGATAACCGAGACCGACATTGTCTAGCGTACGTAGACGACTCCGGATCTCCTTGAGGAGGCGCTCTGCAATCTTCGCTTCATCAGGGTCTTCAGGATCTTTTGCAAAGAAATCAATAGCCTCTTTGATGGAAAGCTGCCCTATCTGATGGTAGTTTTTCCCCTGATAGGTAAAGAGCAGAGCATCCTCTTTTAGTCGCCCGCCATGGCATGCATAGCACTCACTCTTGCCACGATAGTGAGCTAGGCGTACACGATTCTGAATTTTGTAGACATCTCTCTGTAGCATCTCAAAGTAATCATCGATACCATAGAGAGTCCCCTTGCCCCAGCCACCGCCAGTATGGCCGTGCCACAGGAGATCTTTTTGCTCGTTAGTCAGATCAGAATAGGCTGTGTGTATGGGAAAATTAAACTGTTGAGAATCTCGGATAAATGCTTTAGCCCATTCTGAAGACTTAGCCCCTTTCCAACAGTCTACGCACCCCTCATAAAGAGAAAGGCTATCGTCGGGGATCACACGCTCAGGATCAATGCCCAGAATGGAGCCAAAGCCCCCACAGATAGGACAGGCTCCGGCAGGACTATTGAAGTTGAAAAGGTCTGGTGTCGGCTCTGTAAATGTACGACCATCGGCTTCGAAGCGAGCACTGAAGTTAAGCCGCCCAGCACTACTCCAAGATCCATCGGGGGCTTGCCAGCGTAGTGTACAGGTTTCATGACCTTCATAGAGGGCTATCTCGATAGAATCTCCAAGACGAGACTCATAGTGATCCTCTCCAGTATGTACCGAGAGACGATCTACGATGAGTTGCACTATCTTAGCTTCACTCACCTCCTTATTGCTCACCTCCTCGATACGCATGATCATATTATCTATTAGCACACGACTATAACCTTGTCCCAGTAAGAGCATCAGATGCTCTACGAGTGATCTATCCTCAGGGGGGTATAAGTCGGCTAGGATGTATAGTTTACTATCTATCGGGATTTGATGAGCTGCTGCAACGACATCGGCTGAGGTGTGACGTTTGACTAACTCGCCAGTGGTCGGGGAATAGAGCTTGCCTAAACGGGACATCAAGATACGCAGATAATCATCAATCTCTGATGATGTCCCGACGGTAGAGCGAGGATTACGACTAACGACACGCTGCTCAATGGCGACGGCTGGGGGGAGATTCTTGATCAGTTCACACTCAGGCTTCTTCATTCTCATGAGAAACTGCCGTGCATATGCCGACAGACTATCGACATACCTTCGTTGTCCCTCAGCATAGAGCGTATCAAAGGCCAGTGAACTCTTGCCTGATCCACTCACCCCTGTGATAACCACGAGCTCTCCACGAGGTATATCTAGGTCTATGCCCTTAAGATTATTTACACGACAACCACGGATGATAATGTCATTGAGAGGATTTCTTTTCATAGCATACTGATAGACTCGTCGGCAGGGCTCTTGCTAGGGCTCTGACTGATAGCAACGGATGACTACAACTTCCCCTGAGATCTCCCTTATCGTCACAAAGATATAAAATAGTAGTAAGGATGGTTGTCTGTGGATATAAGGCTAGAGACATCAAAGTCGATACTAAGTGCCTGACCTCAGAAGGACCATTTAGTGGCTATTGTCGGGATAGCATAGAAGCGTCCTTGCCCGATGCGGTTGTAGCTTAGTTCGACCTCACCACCAATACTTAGCTTGACATCCGAGGGGAAAGCGGGAATATTGTATAAATTAATCCAGAATTGTGGCTCCGACATGAAAGCAACGGATGGGTCTTCCCCACCGAGGTCTTTGCCCCACAGGTCAAAAAAACCGGATAAGCTTATGCGGCCCTCTGCGAATTGAAGGAACCACGCTCCAGACAGCTGCGGAGTGTGTCTATACTTAGCCCGTGCCATATACTTGTATAATGGAGCAATTGTTAGCCCCCACGTATGATTGCCTCCTCCAAATGAGTAGGATAAACCTGTTATATAAGCGTCCGAGTATGAGGTCTCATTATTCAAACCTCCGTTGTACTCTACATGCCAGTCAAGGGGAAGAGACCAAAAGCGAAGCTTACGCTCGAACTTGAAAAAGGCAGACTTAACCCCATTGTCTTGATAATCCATATCAACGAAGAAGAATGTTCTGCCCCAGCGATCTCTGCCCAGATAATCGATCGTGGAGGTTAGAGAGGGTCGCCGCTCTAGTTGGTCATACATCAGGTGACCGAAGTCGTAGTGAAGTTGTACGCTCTGAGCTTTTGCCACATTAACCTCACTGGAGAATATTGCAAGTAATGTAAGCGTAAGAGTTAGTATAGATTGTCTCATATTAACTGGGTATAGATGACTATTTTTTAATCTTATCTTCCGCCGTTTGAGGGAGTATTAGGTTGAGAATGACGGCAACAATAGCCGACAGTCCGATACCCGCCAGAGAGAAACTTCCAAATTGTACCATAGCTCCTCCGATCCCAGTCGTTAAGGTTACGGAGATGATCACCATGTTTCGCGTACTGCCTAGATTGACTTTACTATTCAGGAGATTAGATATACCTGCACCAGCTATAGTGCCAAAGAGTAAGAGCATGATACCTCCTAGTACTGCCTGATCGATGCTTTTGAGCACAGCACTTACCTTACCTACTAAAGAAAATATAATTCCCGTTACGGCAGCAATACGTAGTACGACAGGGTCTGTTACTTTCGTCAAGGACATAGCTCCCGTTACTTCTGAGTAGGTGGTTACAGGCGGTGCCCCCACAAAAGCTGCAAAGAGACAAGCTAACCCATCCCCTAGCATAGTGCGATGTAATCCGGGGTCCTTGACAAAGTTTCGCCCAGTCACACTGTTGACGACATAGATATCTCCAATATGCTCTATCACCGGTGCGATCGCGACGGGTATCATAAAAATGATTGGCTCCCAAGCAAAACGCTCTGGGGTAATCAACTGTGGCATGGCAAGCCACGGCGCTTCTACGATGGATTCCCAGTCTATATCAAAAAAGCAGACGTCTACAATGTAACCAACTATAATACCAGCAAAGATCGGTATTAGTTTGAGTAGCCCCCTCGAGTATAGTGTCACTACAATAGCTGTAGCGAGAGAGATGAGGGCCAAGAGCCAATTATTCGAAGCCATCTGCACCGCGGAGTTGGAAAGAGATAGTCCAATTAGCATAATGATAGGTCCGATGACTACGGGTGGAAAGAGACGTTCTATAACTCGAAGCCCAAATCCTTTAATTAGAGCAGACATAGCAAAGTAAACTAGTGACACTCCAATAATTCCAAATAGAGCTCCAGAGAGCCCATATAGCTCCGTTGCTTTAATTATAGGAGCCACAAAAGCAAAGCTACTCCCAAGGAAAATAGGGACCTGTCCTTTTGTAACTAGGTGAAAAATTAGTGTCCCTACGCCTGCCGAAAAGAGAGCTGTAGATGGGTCTAACCCGACTAAAAGTGGGACAAGGACCGTAGCTCCAAAAGCTACAAAAAGGAACTGTACCCCTACGATAGTTTTGCGTGCCGGGGTCAGCTGAGACTTTGCTTGCGTCATACGATACTGAGAGGGACTTCTGTGTGTCAAGATGATTCTATCGCTACAAAGGTAGTTCATTTATAGGACAGAGAAGACTTTAGCTAAATCGGATAAAGAACTATCTCTAGATATATTTTCGTAACTTAGCAACCTGTAAGGGTAAATCTCTGCTAACGATTAGCCCTATGTTTAGCTGAGCATTGTTGAGGAGATATATCTGATATTATGTTGTCGGTGTCCTGACTTGTCACCCCAGCCGTCAAGCGTGTAAAATTCAAATAAGCTCTATGGAAGATAGTATAGATAGGATTATTCCAGTAGATATTGAGAATGAGATGAAGACCTCATACATCGACTACTCGATGTCGGTCATTGTGTCCCGGGCTCTCCCGGACGTACGAGATGGTCTAAAGCCTGTGCATCGTCGCGTACTATACTCGATGAATGAGAGCGGTAATACCTACAATAATCCTACTCGTAAGTGTGCTCGTGCTGTGGGAGACATTATGGGTAAGTATCATCCCCATGGTGATAGCTCCGTTTATAATACTTTGGTACGTCTTGCACAAGGGTGGAATATGCGCTATCCTCTCGTGCAAGGGCAGGGAAACTTTGGGTCTATAGATGGCGACTCTCCTGCTGCAATGCGCTATACGGAGTCTAGGCTCAACCAGTTTGCACAGGAGATGCTCCGCGACATAGATATGGAGACGGTGGACTTCCAAGATAACTTTGATGGAGACTTTAAGGAACCAACAGTACTTCCCTGTCGTATCCCAAACCTTTTGATCAATGGAGCTGCTGGTATTGCTGTTGGTATGGCAACTAATATGGCTCCGCACAATCTTACGGAGACATTGAGAGCGTGTATTGCGTATATTGATGCTCGGGGAGATATTACAGTCGATGCTCTGATGCAGTATGTTAAGGCTCCGGACTTCCCAACGGGAGGGATAATCTATGGGTACGAGGGGGTCAAAGATGCCTTTCAGACAGGGCGTGGACGTATTGTCATACGAGGCAAAGCAGATATAGAGGAGCACAATAACCATGAGCGTATCATCATTTCGGAGATACCCTATCAGGTGCGCAAGAGCGATATGGTTGCTAAGATTGCTCAGCTAGTTAACGAAAAGAAGATAGATGGGATCAGCGACATCTCAGATGAGTCGAGCAATAAGGGGATCCGTATCGTGATCGATGTCAAAAGAGATGCCAATGCCGGTGTTGTACTTAACTACCTATACAAGTACTCCGATCTGGAGAGTTATTTTAGTGTAAATAATATAGCTCTGGTCAATGGGAGACCTCAGCAGCTTAATCTTAAAGACCTAATAAGACACTTCGTAGATCATCGTCACGACGTGGTGACGCGTCGTGCTGAATATGAGTTACGCAAGGCCCAGGAGCGCATTCATATATTGGAGGGGCTAATTATAGCTGTAGATAATATTGACGAGGTTATCCGGATCATTCGCTCTAGTGAAGAGACTCGAGAGGCGATGAATCGTCTGATGAAGGCTTTTGACCTCTCAGAGCTACAGGCTCGGGCCATCGTTGATATGCGCTTACGACAACTCACCAAGCTAGATATCGACAAGCTACAAAATGAATACAATGAGCTAAAGTCACGTGTTGACTACCTGAACCTCTTCCTAAGCAATATAGATATGCGCATGGAGTTAATCCAGGAGGAGTGTCAGGAGATCATAGATAAGTATGGTGATGACCGGCGCTCCAAGATCGTATACGCCTCGGAGGATCTAAATCCTGAGGACTTCTACGCTGATGAAGAGATGGTAATTACCATATCACATCTGGGGTATATCAAGCGGACTCCGCTCTCAGAGTTTCGTACTCAGACACGGGGAGGGGTCGGAGTCAAAGGAGCTGATAGCCGTGACGAGGACTTTGTCGAGTACATCTATTCAGCTACAATGCATGCTACGATGATGCTCTTCACTGCTACGGGTCGCGTTTATTGGTTAAGAGTGTTTGAGATCCCGGAAGGTGCTAAGAATTCTAAAGGTAGACACATACAGAACCTTCTAGATCTGGATGATGAAAACCGTATAACGGCATTCCTACGCATTAAAAATCTGACTACTGATGAGGATTTTGTAAAGACTCACTATCTCGTCTTCGCCACAGAGCAAGGTCTGATCAAGAAGACTCTTCTGGCGCACTATGCTAATCCTCGTAAATCGGGCCTTCAAGCGATCAACCTGCGAGAGAACGACAGGGTCATATCCGTGGCACTCTCCAATGGCAATTGTGAGATCTTTTTGGCAAATCGCAATGGGCGCTGTGTGCGTTTTAATGAGCAAGATGTTCGTCCCATGGGGCGTACAGCTACGGGCGTGCGAGGTATGCGCTTAGATAACGATCCTAAAGATCAGGTGGTAGGGATGGTAGTACATCGTCAGAAGAATAGTGACGAGACAATCCTTGTGATTAGTGAAAAGGGCTATGGGAAGCGTTCGATCATTGATGATTACCGCATGACTAAGCGCGGGGGTAAGGGAGTTAAGACGATTAACGTAACTGACAAGACGGGTCGGCTCATTGACATTCGCTCTGTAGTAGATGGTGATAATGTTATGATCATCAATAAGAGTGGTATTGCTATTAGGCTTTCTATGGAGCACATACGCGTGATGGGCCGAGCTACGCAAGGAGTGAAAATGATCGACCTCAATAAGCGTTCAGATGAGATAGCGTCTATCTGCAATGTTGTGGCAGAGGGGGAGGACCCTGAGTTAATTGATGAGGCTGATTTAGATAACCCGGCGGACTTTATCCCTCAGGAGGAGGATCTGCAAGACCTAAGTGATAAGGATACCCTGGAGGGTGAGAACATAGGCGTATAGTCTATCGCAGCTCACAGCTGTGGGGACTCCACTGAATGAAGAGAACAAACTAATAATATCCATTTGAAATATGAAAACAATACGCAAAGTAACACTCGTCCTATTTGTGCTGATGAGTGCACTCACACTTGGATACGCACAGAGCTCTAATGTCAGAGGCGCTGATCGTCTGTCTGATGGGAGTAAGCCCGACTACGCAGAGGCTCGCAAACTCATACAGCAAGCTCTTGAAAACCCCGAGACAAAGGACGATGCCAAGACCTGGTACACCGCGGGTCTAATCGAAGAGCGTGCCTTCACTGGTGAGAATCAGAAGAGTCTTAAAGGAGAGCCGCAAGATCTTGCTAGCATGTACCGAGCTTTACTTGATATGCATAAGTACTATACGGATGCCTATGAAGTAGACCACAGACCAAATGATAAGGGTAAGGTAAAAGCCAAGTATGAGAAGAAGATTTCTAAGGCCTATGAAAGCAATCTCCTCTATTACATCAATGCAGGAGGGTACTACATGGAGCATAAGGACTTTAAGAATGCTCTCAAAGCATTCCAAGCCTTTAGAGATATCAAGCACTCACCGCTCTTTGAGGGGGAGAAGTTTGCTCAGACTGATTCGAACTCTTTGATGGTAGACTTCTTCGCCATTATCACCGCTTACCAAGCAGATGACAAACCTCTAGCTATCAAGTATGCAGAGGAGCTGAAGGGAAGTGGTTATCGTCAGAATGAAGTGTACCAGATACTCGCTCAGACTTATATCGAGGAGGGGGATACTGTCAACTATATTACGACGATGCGAGACGGGCTACGCCTCTTCCCTCAAGAGCCGTACTACTCTGTCAACTTGATCAATACCTATATCATGCAGAATAAGTACGATGATGCTCGGGAGTTCCTTGCTCAAGCTATAGAGCTTAATCCTAAGAATCCACAACTGTATGATGTAATGGGTAAGCTTTATGAGGAGAGCAATGCCGAGGAGGCTCTTAAATGGTTTGGCAAGGCTCTGGAGGTCAATCCAGACTATGTCGAGTCTCTATGCAATATCGGTCGAGTATACTATAATCAAGCTGTAGAGATTTCTGACAAAGAGGCGGGAGGATCTGCAGCAGCTCAGAAGAAGCGTACAGAACTGCTCAAAAAAGCTCTCCCTTATCTAGAGAAGGCTTATGGTATCAACCCTGATAGTTCTTACTATCTCCTTGGGAATATCTACTATGCACTTGGAGATAATGCCAAGTACGAAGAGATCCAAGCGGCCCGAGGCAATTAATTATACCTGTACTAGTCCGTATAAAGCTAGTCTACGACTAGAATACAAATAGGAGATAAGCGCCAGTCTGATGGCGCTTATCTCCTATTTTTTTAGCTCCTTATCCATAAATTCTTCAAACATCAATGATGTCAACCGGATCACATAGAGAGGTCGCTTAGAGAGATTCGGCTTCGAGAGGATAAAAGATTACGGAATTGCCTTTTAATTATCCCGAAATAGCCGATTGATTATTCCGGAATAGACAGTTGGATATCTCGGGATAAATAGGAGAGTATTACGGTGTGGATCCGATGTAATTTTGGAGGGTGTCTTAAAGCATAAGACATTAGATGGCGGTAAGATCTTTACCTTAGCCCTTAAGTAGACTGACACTGATGTCGAGAGATTGCTTTTTATTTGCCTAAAAATTGCTCCCAAGATATTGGTCTAGGAGGTAGGGGTGTAGAAGATCCCGGGCCTTAGCTGTGTACAGTTGCTGCTCATCGCGGATGATGAGACGCTCCACATGACATGAGGGTGAGGTTACCTCTGATCGACACCATTGAGTCAAGATGCGGATAGCTGGGTGGGATGAGCTGTGATATAGGTAGCAAATCCTAGAGAGTGTGTAGCGGTGTAGTACAGCCTCTCTGCGTAAACTGGGGAGGGTCTCTATAGGTGTGATGAGACATAGGGTAGGGACATCGGAGACTATGGGCTCTAAGTAGCTAAAGAGGTGATGTGGCGCAAAACCATCGACAGTGTGTCGTGCCTGACTTAAGGTTGTCGAGGAGGGTTTAAGCCCGTCATAGTAGGGAGGATTGGAGATTATGAGATCATAGCGATGCTTTTGTAGAGGGATTTCTCTAGCAGTAATATCGCACTGTATGGCGGAGAGCCTATCAGCCCATGGTGAGTTGGCAAAATTGTACTGAGCCGTGTGTACCGCCTCGCTTTCGATATCAATAGCACAAATCTTAGCTCCAGGATAGCGCTGCGCTAGCATCAACGAGAGAATACCTGTACCTGTACCAACATCGAGTATGTAGCTAGGAGGATCTTGAACTACGGAGTGTGTGGCCCAAGCTCCTAAAAATAGTGCATCTGTTGATAGGCGCATGGCACAATTCCCCTGCTCAAGGACAAAGTGACGCATACGAAAAGGAGTTGCCATCTCTAGCTTCTCTTGGATAGATCGTCTAATAGACTTGGGGAGTGAATGAAGGGATACTCTCCCGATACGCCCTTAGTACTCTTGCCAACTCTTGATCTTTAGATCTTCTAATGATAATGTGCAGAACGCCTTGATGTAGGTAGCTGCTAAGCGTGCGTTGGTAATTAGTGGAATGTTTAGGTCAATCGCAGCACGGCGTAGCTTGTATCCATTTGTGAGCTCACCGGTAGAGAGATTTTTATTGATATTTACGACGAGGTCTACTTGGCGATCATGTAGCAGATCTAGAGCCTGTGGTTGCTCAGGACTATCAGGCCAATGGACAAGAGTCGCAGGGATGCCACTCTCCGCAAGGAAGTGCTGTGTGCCAGCCGTCGCATAGAGTTTGTACCCCTTCTCGTGAAGCATCTGTGAAGCTTCGAGGAGATCGGCCTTTTGCTTTGCTCCGCCAGTGGAGAGTAGTACGCCACGCTCGGGGATTTGATAACCTACAGAGAGCATTGCCTTGAGGATTGCCTCTTCGGTATCTTCTCCGATACATCCGACCTCACCTGTAGATACCATGTCAACACCTAGTACGGGATCTGCCTGTTGTAGTCGAGAGAAGGAAAATTGAGATGCCTTGATGCCTACATAGTCTAGTGAAAAGGCATCCTTCGTCGGGTGCTCGTAAGGTAGTCCAAGCATAATCTTGGTCGCTAGATCGATAAAGTTTAATCGAAGGACTTTGCTTACAAAGGGAAAGCTCCTGGAGGCACGTAGGTTGCACTCGATAACCTTAATCTCGTTGCCTCGTGCGAGAAATTGGATATTGAAGGGGCCCGATATGTGGAGAGCCTCAGCGATCTGACGAGAGATGCGTTTGATGCGTCGTACGGTCTCTACATAAAGCTTCTGTGCTGGGAACTGAATAGTTGCATCCCCACTGTGTACTCCAGCAAACTCAATGTGCTCACTGATGGCGTATGCGACAATCTCCCCATGGTCTGCTACGGCATCCATCTCAATCTCCTTAGCATGCTCGACGAATTGAGACACAACCACGGGATGATCTTGCGATACATTAGCTGCAAGCTTTAGGAAGCGTAGTAACTCCTCTTGGTTAGAGCACACATTCATCGCAGCTCCGGAGAGTACATAGCTGGGGCGTACGAGTACCGGATAGCCCACTCGCTCGACAAAGCGATCGATATCTGCAATAGTGGTTAACTCACTCCACTCGGGCTGATCTATACCAAGCTCATCAAGCATAGCAGAGAATTTGTGCCGATCCTCTGCGTGATCTATATCCTCTGCTTGTGTGCCGAGGATGGTTACACCGCTGTTGGCTAAACGTAAGGCAAGGTTATTCGGGATTTGCCCTCCAGTAGCTAGGATGACTCCTTTGGGAGACTCTAAGTCAATAATGTCCATAACTCGCTCGAATGTTAGCTCGTCAAAGTATAGACGATCGGACATATCAAAGTCAGTGCTTACAGTCTCGGGGTTGTAATTGATCATAATCGACCGCAGCCCAGCCTTACGAATGGTCTGTAGTGCGTTAACGCCACACCAGTCAAACTCGACAGAGCTACCAATGCGGTAGGCTCCAGATCCTAAGACGATGATAGACCTCCCATCTTGCTCGGGAGTAATGTCATGCTCTTCGCCATGATATGTGAGGTAGAGATAGTTACTCTCTGCTGGGATTTCCGCAGCCAACGTGTCGATTTGCTTGATATGAGGTAGGATACCGAGAGATTTGCGTCGTAGACGGACCAAGTCCGCCTTTTGGTGTAGCGGCTTGGTGTACTCCTTAGTGACTGCTCGTGCTATCTGAAAGTCAGTGAAGCCTTGCTGCTTAGCCTGGTGTAGCAGCTCGGCAGGGAGAGTGTCTATAGACTCCCACTCTCCGAGAGCTTCAGAGGTCTTGAGGATACCCTCTAGACGATAGAGGAACCAGCGATCGATTTTCGTCAGTTCGTATATCTGCTCTACACTATATCCTTGACGAAATGCTTTACTTATGACAAAGATGCGGCTGTCTGTCGGCTCTCGTAGTGCTGTATCGATATCGGAGATGACTAGCTCTTTGTTTTCGCAAAAGCCATGCATCCCTTGCCCGATCATGCGTAATCCTTTTTGAATAGCCTCCTCAAAGGTGCGCCCGATCGCCATGACCTCGCCGACGGACTTCATACTACTGCCTAACTGACGAGAGACTCCGTGAAATTTGCCAAGGTCCCACCGGGGAATTTTACAGACACAATAGTCAAGCGCAGGCTCAAAGAACGCAGGGGTGCTCCCCGTTACTGCGTTCTGTACTTCGTACAGACCATATCCTAGTCCGAGCTTTGCGGCTACATGAGCTAGGGGGTAACCAGTGGCTTTACTTGCTAGGGCTGAGGAGCGTGACAGGCGCGCGTTGACCTCAATGACTCGATAATCCTCACTATAAGGGTCAAGGGCATACTGTACATTGCACTCACCCACAATGCCGAGATGTCGAATAATCTTGATGGCTAGTGTGCGTAGCTTGTGGTACTCGTCGTTAGAAAGGGTTTGTGAGGGTGCGATGACGATACTCTCTCCGGTATGTATGCCGAGAGGATCAAAGTTCTCCATGTTGCAAACCGTGATGCAGTTGTTGTATGCGTCTCGTACTACTTCGTATTCAATCTCTTTCCATCCTCGGAGGCTCTTCTCTATGAGTAATTGAGGAGAGAATGCAAAAGCTTTTTCTCCAAGTGCTTTTAGCTCCTCATCGTTATTACAAAATCCACTCCCTAAACCGCCTAAAGCATACGCTGCACGGACGATAACAGGATAGCCCAATTGATTGGCAGCGACGAGAGCTCCCTCAATGTCGGTAACGGCATGGCTTTGGATGGTCTTGACATCGATTTCGTCTAGCTTCTCGACAAAAAGCTCGCGATCCTCAGTAGCCATGATGGTCTCAACAGGAGTGCCGAGTACAGAGATGCCATAGCGCTCTAAGACTCCTGACTGAAATAGCTTGACGCCACAGTTGAGAGCTGTTTGTCCTCCGAAAGCAAGCATGATGCCGTCAGGGCGCTCTCTGTCTATGACTCGCTCTACAAAGTAGGGAGTAACTGGAAGAAAGTAGACGGCATCAGCAACTCCCTCACTTGTCTGCACAGTGGCGATATTGGGATTGATGAGGATAGTTTTTATACCCTCAGCCTTTATTGCTTTAAGAGCTTGAGAACCTGAATAGTCAAACTCCCCAGCCTCTCCGATCTTGAGAGCTCCAGATCCAAGGAGGAGTATCTTATTGTATCGCTTGCATTGGGTCATAGTATGGTCGAGCTTCATGGATTATTTCGACGTATTGTGATGATCTAGGACAGCCTCCTGGAAGTCTGTAAAGAAGCTTAGCGAATCAAGAGGACCTCCCTTAGCCTCTGGGTGAAATTGTACTGAACGAAATGGGAGATCCGTGTGCATCAAACCTTCATTTGTGCCGTCATTAAGGTTGGTATACCACTCTTCCCAACCTTGAGGTAGTGTAGCCGAGTTAACTGCATAGCTGTGATTTTGACTGGTTATATAGCACTGCTTGCCCCCAACAAGTCGTACGGCTTGATTGTGCCCATGGTGTCCATATTTCATTTTGTAAATCTTAGCTCCTGCAGCTAGAGCCATCAGTTGATTGCCCATACAGATACCATAGGTGGGTAGTTGTCGATCAAAAGAATATTGTATCTGCCGGATCGTCTCCTTACAGCACGTAGGAGATCCAGGACCATTGCTGATAAATACGCCTCGTAACCCGTCTATTTGCTCTAGAGGATAGTCCCAGGGTACACGGTGTAGGGTAAACCGCTCATCGATAAGAGAGCGGAGGATGTTATTCTTTAATCCACAATCGATAAGAGCTATGTGGCAATCCCCAGAGCCGTACATACGAGGCTCCTTACAAGACGCTTGAGCAACTAAATTTTGATCGTCAATGGCTGACTCTACAGGAGAGTCCTCTCCTTCAATAGTTATAGTACCCCGTTGTATGCCCCGGTCTCTTAGATGCTTGGTTAGGGCTCTCGTGTCGATCCCTGTGATGCCTACAACGCCCTGCTTAGCCATAAAGTCACCCAAGGGTTGCTCTGCATTCCAATGGGAATAGTCGTAAGAGTAACTATTCACAATGAGAGCCCGAATTAGACATCCCTCACTTTCGTAGTATTTGTATGTCCCATATTTATCTCTAGTCGGAGCAGGAACACCATAGTTCCCAACCATGGGATAGGTCATCACCAATATTTGCCCCATGTAGCTGGGATCTGAGAGTGATTCAGTGTAGCCATTCATGGCTGTATTGAAGACTACCTCGCCAGTTAGCTGTCTGAGAGCTCCAAAGTGCCAACCTGTGTAAGTGGTCCCATCTTGTAATGTGAGCGTCGCCTTGCGCTGTGTGAAGGTGTTCATGAGAGTGTAAATGGTAAAAGGTCCGCCTATCCTATTTGCATTTGTACTGCTGCTCGTAGTAAGAAATGAAGGCATCATTAACTAGGTGAGAGCCTCCGGGAGTTGGGTAGTCCCCGGTAAAGTACCAGTCCCCCGGGTGATGAGGGATGGCCTGATGGAGGGCTTCCACCGTTTGATAGATAATGCTAACCTCAGCATTTATATTATCAGACTTAACGAGCTCCGAGATTTTATTCGAGATCTCCTTTTCTGTAAAAGGCGAATAGAGAGTTTTGATCACATTGGGTACGTACTCCGTCAACGGTCTTCCCTTTAAAGCTAAAGCCTGATGATATGCTTCGTCTATCATATTCTGTAATCCATGCTCGTAGAGGAGGGCGATCATCGCTCTAAATGCTATAAACTCATCCACATGACGCATGTCAATACCGTAGTAATCAGGATAGCGAATCTGAGGTGCACTAGAGACGAATACGATTTTGCGTGGCTCTAAACGGTCTAGTATTGTGAGAATACTCTGACGTATAGTAGTCCCTCGTACAATACTATCATCAATCACGACGAGATTATCTACACCTTGCTCCACGCATCCGTATGTTACATCATACACATGGGTGGCGAGATCATTACGGGTGTTCCCCTCGGAGATAAATGTGCGTAGCTTGATGTCTTTGATAGCTACTTTCTCACTTCGGATGCGCTGAGAAAGTATCTGCTTTAGTCGCAGGGAAAAGTCAGGGCTACCGAGGGCTTGTTGTATCAGCTGTTCCTTACGTTGGTTAAGTTCTAGACTGAGCCCCTCCAGCATACCGAAGTATGCTACTTCGGCAGTATTGGGAATAAAGGAGAAGACAGAGTGTGCCAAGTCTCCATCGATCTCGCTGAGAATGGCTGGTGTTAGTAGTTTCCCCAGCATCTTGCGTTCACGATAAATATCTTGATCACTACCGCGGGAGAAATAGATGCGCTCAAAGGAGCAAGCCTTGAGCTCTCCAGGCTCTAATACTTGAGAGATATGCGGATTTGCCCTATTATCGATGGTGAGAGCCTCTCCAGGATTTAGCTCAATAACCTTATCACAGGTTACATTCATCACAGTCTGTATAACAGGGCGCTCACTTGCCACTACAATGATTTCGTCATCTATGTAGTAAAATGCGGGGCGTATCCCATTGCGATCTCGCAACACAAAAGAGTCTCCAGATCCCGTTAAGCCACACATTACGAATCCCCCATCCCAGATAGGGCTAGTGTTACGCAAGACATTTGTCAAGTCTAAATGATCTTCGATGTAATGCGTTATATCCATCCCCTCTAGACCTTGCTCTTTGTGGGCTATCTTATATAGTCGTTCCACTTCACGGTCTAGTCGGTGCCCTAGTTGATCTAATATAATATGTGTGTCACTAGAGGTCCGAGGATGCTGACCGATGGCTGTAATTTCATCAAAGATCCCCGATACATTTGTCAAGTTAAAGTTGCCACACACAGCCAAAGATTTAGCTCGCCAATTACTTCGGCGGATCATTGGGTGGACGAATGTTAAGCCAACCAAGTCTGTTGTACTATATCGCAAATGACCCATATAGCAATCCCCAAGAAAAGGGGTAAAACATGCCGCCTTGGCAGCCTCGGAGATAGAAGGAGAGCTTCCAGCATGTGACGATGCGATGGTCTCGTGGACGGTCTTAAATATCTCCGTGATGGCATTACTTCCTAGAGCTCTCTCTCGGTAGATGTACTCGTCTCCGGGGGGGGCTTGCGTTTTGACGACAACCAGCCCGGCACCATCCTGCCCTCGGTTGTGCTGTTTCTCCATCAGCAGGTAGAGCTTATTTAGACCATAGAGTGTTGTGCCGTAATGCTCGGCATAGTACTCAAGGGGTTTTCGTAGTCGGATGAGTGCTATCCCACACTCGTGCTTGAGAGGTTCCATAGATTCTATATGGTGAGATGGATTAGCGTCTCTTCTTATTTTGTTCGCGCATCAGTTTTTCTTGCTCCTTCTGCATCTGCTCGAGGCGAGCCATGAAGCCTTTCTTTTTCTTAGGTTTCTTTTGATTCTCCTCGAGACGTGCTAAAACCTTTTCCTCGTTGATCAGTAAGCGACTAGCGACAAACTGTAGGATGGTGATGAGCGTAGAGATGAAGTAGTAGTAGGTTAGTCCAGCCGCATTGCTATTGAAGAAGACAAAGAACATAATCGTCATGATGTAGGGCATCCACCGCATCATTTTTACCTGTGCATTATCTCCACCTGCAGACATACTCATCGTGTAGCGGGAGTAAAAAATATTGGTGATAGCCCATAGCAGACAGAAGAGGCTGATATGATTCCCCCCGAGCATTCCCGTTATAACTGGTATGTCAGAGCTCCACGAGATGATCGGATCATAAGTTGAGAGGTCTCGTACCCATAGGAAGCTCTCCCCACGAAGGTCTATTGCGGTAGGGAAAAACATATATAATGCGATTAGGAATGGCATCTGCAACAGCATCGGCAAGCAACCACTCATTGGGCTTGCACCAGCATTACGATAGAGCTGCATCGTTGCTTGACTGCGTTTCATCATCATCTGCTGATCATCTCCGGCATACTTGGCATTGATTGCCTCCACTTGAGGTTTGAGTACTCTCATCTTTGCCTGAGACATATAGCTCTTAAAGGTAAGAGGAGAGAGTAGTAACTTGATGATTATTGTCAGTAGTAGGATGATGATACCCCAATTAGAAATAAAGCTCTTGAGGAAGTCTATCAGAGGACGGATCATATAGACATTGATCCATCTAAAAAGAGACCCCCCGACATAGATCATTCGTTTGAGGTCTAGTCTTTGAGCCTTGTCTACCCCGGCATCTAGTCCCTTGAGCATATCGTAGTCTAGAGGTCCTATAAAGAATGAGAACTCAGCTTTGCGCCCATCGCGTATATCCATGGCAAAAGCCCCTTCATATCTACAAGATTTGATATAATCACCCTCCTTAGGCTCAGTCTTAAAGGACATCCGATTGCTCTCTAGACGAGTATCACCAATACCAATGAGTACCGTACTGAAGTATTTGTCCTTCATCGCTACCCATTGTATCTTCTCTCGCACCTCTTTTTCTTGTTCATTTTTGGTCTCCTTGAGTTTCTCGACATCATCCCCCGGATACTTGTAGTAGATAGAGGCGTATTGATTCTCAAACTTCCACGACTGTTCCTGACGAGGTATCCGCAAGCTCATTTCCAGATCTTGTACAGCGGTGTTGCTCTGGAGTAAAGACCCTAATCTTTGCCCATCAATAGCCATACGGAGCACGTAGCCCTCGTGGGGCATTGTGTAGGCTATACGTAGGTAGCTTGTAGAGTCTATGGGTAGCAGCATTAAAAGTGTTGAGTCATTTGGTTGGCTTGCTTGCCAGATCAGATCTTTAGTATTGAGGAGGCTATTACGATTGGTCCGTATAGGGAGATTGATAGAAAAGTCGCCTGGAGCAAACAACTGTACAGGAGTGCCCTTATAGCTCTTGTAGTTAGCTAGTTCTGCTGAGACGGGCATCGCCCCTTGCGTGGAGAAGGTCACACGTAGCTGCTTATTACCTAGGGTGTATTCTTCCGGGGGCTGAGAGGTTAGCCTGCTAAATGCGTAGAGAGAGTCTATCTGTGCCCCCATAGTTATGACAGTTGTAGTTTCTTGCTCCGCATCAGTGGGTATGGAGGAATCTGTGACGACCTGAGTAGTATCTCCTTGTGTTGGAAGAGTGGATTTGGGTGTCTGCTTAGGTAGTAGGAAGACCGAGTAGACGATAATGACGACTCCGATCAGGATGATACCTATGAGGTTGGTTTTATTCATCTAAAGTATAATAGGATATATAGTGTGGTAAAAAGACTAGGATACCCGGCTATTTGTTTATGATAGCCGATATAAATGCCATGAATATGGGGCTAGGTTGTAAGACGGTGCTGCTATACTCTGGGTGATACTGTACACCGATATACCAGGGATGTCCCTCTAGTTCCAACGCCTCGACCAGCCCCGTCTCAGGATTAGTACCTACGCACTTGAAGCCAGCCTCTTCGAAGGCCGTACGATACTGGCTGTTAAACTCGTAGCGATGTCTGTGGCGCTCTGAGATCAATTGCTTGCCGTAGGCTGAAGCAAGTTTAGAGCCTGCCTGGAGCTCGCACTCATAGGCGCCTAGTCGCATGGAGGCGCCTAGGTCTGAGATCGCTTTTTGCTCGTCCATCAGATCTATGATTTTATTAACTGCTGTGGGTTTGATCTCCGTCGTATTGCAGTCTTTTAGGTTGAGTACATTCCTAGCAAACTCGATAGCCATACACTGCATTCCCAGGCAAATGCCTAGAGTAGGGATCTGATGTGTGCGGGTGTACTCAAGGGCTATTAGCTTGCCCTCTACCCCCCTAGACCCAAAGCCCGGAGCTACTACAACACCGTCGTAACCACTTAGGAGTGATGCCACATTACCCTCTGTGATACTCTCACTATGTATAGAGGTGAGACGCAGTTTACGATCGTGGTATACGCAGCTCTGTAGCAGAGCTTCATCGATAGATTTGTAGGCGTCCTGTAGTTCTACATACTTACCTACAAGGGCAATGTGGAGCTCTTTTGTGGCAGACTTCATACGATTGACAAAGTTACGCCATCCCTCTAGCTTAGGCTTTTCCCCAACCTCTAGACCAACTTGCTGGATTACTTGTCCATCCAGTCCCTGCTCTTGTAGCAGTAGGGGTATCTCGTAGATAGAGGGCATATCGATACTTTGGAATACACTCTCTTTGGATACGTTGCAAAAGAGGGCTACCTTGTCTAATATATCTTCACTTAGCTTGTGCTCCGTGCGGAGGACTAAGATATCAGGCTGGATGCCCTCCTCTTGTAGCTGCTTGACCGAGTGCTGTGTCGGTTTTGTCTTGTACTCTTTGGCTGCTGCGATAAATGGGACATAGGTGAGGTGGATACAGAGACAATCGCTCTTTAGTTCCCACTTTAGCTGGCGGACACTTTCTAGAAAGGGGAGAGACTCAATATCTCCTACGACACCTCCTATCTCTGTGATGACAAAGTCGTAGTGATGCTTTAGACCTAGACGACGTACACTTCGCTTGATTTCGTCTGTAATGTGCGGGATGACTTGTACTGTCTTGCCCAGATAATCTCCGTGACGCTCCTTATTGATTACACTCTGGTAAATGCGACCGGTCGTGATATTATTCTCTCGTGAAGTACGGATATTGAGAAAGCGCTCGTAGTGCCCCAGATCTAGATCAGCCTCGTGACCATCTTCAGTTACATAACACTCTCCATGCTCATAGGGATTGAGAGTCCCGGGATCTATATTGATGTAAGGATCAAACTTTTGTATCGTAACCTTATATCCACGAGCTTGGAGCAGTTTGCCTAGACTAGCAGCCACAATGCCCTTTCCGAGTGAGGAGACCACGCCCCCTGTTACAAAGATATATCGCGTATCGGTCATAGTTGTACTGTATGATATTGAAGAGGTGTTACAGCATATTCGTTTGAGATCAGTGCAAAGATACTAAATAGTGACCATTAGACCTCATGATATTTAGCCCTCCAGAGATAGCATTTCCCATAGCCACGGGTTGCAGACTTGTGTGTTGAGAAGTAATAACCCGCTATCTAAAGGACATTATCCCGGAGTTAAATAAAAAATGGCTCGGTAAATAAAGATCGATAATTACGGAATTCGC
Source organism: uncultured Porphyromonas sp. (assembly GCA_963543315.1). Lineage (GTDB taxonomy): Bacteria > Bacteroidota > Bacteroidia > Bacteroidales > Porphyromonadaceae > Porphyromonas. The sequence continues at coordinate 73,557 of CAUUAW010000005.1, read as the reverse complement.
AATCGACAATTAGTGAATGCTTCATAGAGTATTTGGGAATAACCGGATGATGGTTAGGGAGTAAAAGGATCTCTCTCCCAGAGCCAAATCGAGATTACCGGAGGATAAAGAGCTTAGAGAGTCACTATGCTTTGGCCCTTATTAGGGCATGTAACTTATTTTGAGTACCTTTGAGGGGTCTAGAGCGGATACAATCATGGTGCATCTATAGCTACTGTCTACCGCTGAGAGGATAATCTAAAAATTTATATAACATGAACCAGAAACAATTGGAACAGATGAGATGCGGTCGGGGCTTCATCGGGGCTCTTGACCAGAGTGGTGGGTCAACACCCAAGGCTCTGAGGGCTTATGGGCTCACTGAGGAGGCTTGGAAGGATGAGGAGGAGATGTTTGATCTCATTCATCAGATGCGTACGCGTATGATCAAGAGTCCTGCATTTGCGACGGGCAAGATCATCGGTGTAATCCTCTTCGAGCGCACAATGCGCAGTGAGATCGATGGGATGAAGACACCGGACTATCTGTGGGATCGCCTGGGGATCGTTCCATTCCTCAAGGTGGATAAAGGACTGCAAGAGCTACAAGACGGAGTGCAATTGATGAAGCCATTCCCCGCACTCAACGATCTACTCATAGAGGCTACCCAGTATCATGTCTTCGGAACGAAGATGCGCAGTGTCATCAAGGAGGCTAATGAAAAGGGTATTAAGGCAATCGTCGATCAGCAGTTCGAGTGGGGTAAGGAAATTCTCGCTCATGATCTGATGCCTATCCTAGAGCCTGAGGTGGATATACACTGCCCTGACAAGGTGGGAGCTGAGAGGATCCTCAAGCGTGAACTGCTAGCTCATCTAGACCAGATGGATCGCCCCGTCATGCTTAAGATAACGCTGCCTACGGAAGACAACTTCTACAAAGAGGTCATCGAGCATCCTAATATGCTTCGTGTCGTAGCCCTCTCTGGAGGATATAGTCGTGAGCATGCCAATGAGCTGCTAGCACGCAACAAGGGCATTATAGCTTCGTTCTCTCGAGCTCTGGCCGAGGGGCTTACAGCACAGCAAACGGATGCTGAGTTTAACACTACGATTGATAAGTCTGTAGACGATGTCTATCAGGCATCTATCCGCTAGTCTGGTCTTTTACAAATACTAAGAGAGGAGCTATCGCCTGCTGTGGCAATAGCTCCTCTCTTTTTCATCTGTCTCGCAGCTACGAGTAAGTTACAGAGAGCTTGAGTTAGATGTGCCTCTCACGACGTGGACGATCCTCAGCTTCGCGGATGAGCAATCGACGACCCTCGAACTCCTGTTCAGAGAGTGCCTCAATGGCGCGACGAGCATCCTCGTCTGCCATATCAGCAAAACCGAAGCCTCGCGAGCGCCCTGTGGTACGATCCATGACAACACGGGCGTTGGAGACCTCTCCGTACGCACTGAGTAACTGCTCCAAGTCGTTCTCACGTACTCGGTAGCTCAAATTGCCTAAATATAAGGTCATAAATAGGAAAAGGGGAAAAAGAAAATAATTAGTGAAACTTCAATGGGGAGTGAGACACCTCGATTGTGATACAGATCTTAAGCTATCCGATTTTCTACCAGACTGCTGTCTACCTTATATAGAGACTTGTCGTCACTAGATAGCGAGCAAGAAGGGATGACTACCCAAAGTCTTAATATGTGTCATAGCCGTTGATGTAATCCGCCATTTGCTGGGTGCAAATGTAAGCATAATAAATGACGTAGCAATACATTGAGCTATACACCTACAGGAAATCTAAATTGTCTCTCTCGAGAGGATGAAAATATCCCCTTAAAATCGGTTGCGCACGGAGCGTTTCGAGGGGCTTTTCGTTTGTTTCGACGGCTCACTCTTGGGAGCTTTTTTTGTGCGCTTACTTTTCTTGGTCGTTTTAGTCGTTTTAGTCGCTTTGTGTAGACCGCTTTTCTCCTCATGCAGCTCTTGAGAGCGTCTCGCACGAGCCGTGTTAAGCTTGGGCTCATCACTAGTGTCAACCGTTTGTGCCTCATCGCTAATCACCGCTGAGGTTTGGTATTCGGTGCCGTATAGACTCTCTTCAAATTGCTGTAACTCTCCAGTGATCTGATTGTGGAACGCGATGCGGGCTGCTGTCGCCGTGGAGTCACTCATTTCGCTGTTGAGCTGCGCAGTCTCACCTCCCAGTGTCATTGCTATGAGTCCTCGATAGAGGTTAAGGCTGAAGAAGTCATCCATGGTCGCTGTCTTGGCATTGTTCCTCGGCGATAACATAACCGGCTGCTGGGAGAGGTAGGGCTGTAGGTCTGAATATTTGATCCAAAAAAGTGGTATTCGTACACTACCCTCCGTTGATATCTCATCATCCATTACGGGACATAGCGCTACTACTCGGCGATTTACATTGCTAGTCCTAGAGTCATAGTAATACTCCTCCTTGATATAGTAGTTTCGTATCGATTGTGTTGGGATATCTACAGGGAGGATCCTAAAGGCTTTGTTGCCCACCCCATTAGGATCCTTATCGTAGACGATCCCAAAACGATCTAGAAACTCTTCAAACCGCAGAGCTCTCTCTGAGGTTAGGTTCTCATACCCAAGATCTTCGTATTCATATACAGCGACATCCCCATAGTTAAACAGCTTGAAGAGCAGAGAGAAAAGACTTTGTAGATCTCCAGATGGGCGAAGTGGATGAAAAATAGGCGCATTGGAGATACTATCAATGGGGAGTTGTCTATAAACGACCCTACGCCAGGGGGCTGTATCTGTGTCTTTGACCTGCTGGTCTGCGTAATTCTTAGCGCGTGTAGAGACTCCTCCTTTAGAAGTTTCTTGCATTTTCTCTTGCTGAGCTCGGCGTTGGCGTGCAGTAGTTTGCTGGAGAGGTGTCGATGGGACGCTCTGGATGGTATCGAGGGCAGCGTTGGTGGCTAGAGGATCAAAGTTTTGCGCTCTGACTGAGAGTGCGAGGGTCAGAAAAACTATGAGTAGGATCTGAATGCGTTGCATAATAAAAGGGAGTCTATAAGGAGAGTAATTAGCGGACGATTACTTCAATGGCTGGTATCTGTCTCTCAATGCCATCAGGACCTCGAGCGATAACCTCGCTGACGAAAAAACGCTTACCCTTGGCTAGATTACGAATCTTCTCTCGCTGACGTGTGGAAAAGGAGCCTTCGCTAGAGACCTCTGGTATGACACCTCCCATAGAATCGAAAAAGAGAAGTTGAAATCGTACTACTTGATATGGCACATCTAGCAGGTCGTCATCGATAGCCGCACCAATGCCGCTGGCAGTTAGCAGATCACGCTTCGCTATGCGCCCTCCCTTAAAGCGTTTTGTCACTCCATTGCTATCGGTGTATTGGATATAGGGGAGTGGGTCAGGTAAAGCCCGTACACGGAGAGACGTCTCAGCCATTTTAGTCGTGCGCCCATCTGCTTGCTTGGCAAGGACGGTAATGACGGCTGGAGTCCCAACCTTGGATGGCTTGGCAATCCAGCCACTGCCCTGCCGAATTAATGACCCATTCGTCATCGTGGCGGTGACGTTTTGCGAAGAAACTCCAGGCACCGCAATGCTAATGGGATTATTGATCCCGGCATAGAGGACGTTCATCATAGTTGGAGCAACGGTTGCAAAGGGTTCTGAGACGTAGTACTCAGACTTAAAGGGATGCTGCACTGTCGTCCCATCTGGTAGTTTTGTCTCTATATATCCAGAGATAGGGTAGGTCCCTGCTTTAGTTGCTGTAGTACGATAGACTCCCTCGGCACTCTCAGGTAGCGTAGTCCCATTAACTACTATCTTGGGTATGCGAGTTGAATCATAGCTAGAGAGTACTATGTTTGCCTCGTACTGGCTACCCTGCATGACGAGTTGGCTACGAGGTATCACTTGTGCAGCAATCTTATTGACACGTAGGTCTCCGCGATCGATATTTTGCACTAGATCATTTAGCACCTCTCCCTCGACGGAGCGGATGTCACTCTGTAGCTTGGTAAGTATGGTGAGTGAAGCGATGGTGGGGATATCCTCAAAGAGCTGCTGCTCCCAACTAAGTCCACCTAAACTCTCGGTAGCAAGTATTTCCTTGATATGTGCACGCCTGCTATTACTCTGTACAAGCTGTGTCGTGTATGAGCGAAAGGTCTCGATCTCTTCTCGTAATTTAGCCCCACGGCGAGAGAGTGGATTAAGCATCACTGTCGTCGGGGCATTCATATCATCCTTTCGTGCCACGTCATTTGGATTGGCATCTTTCCCGTCGGCTTCTTGAGCTATCTGGAGTCGTAACTGGTCTATGTGGTTGTAGAGAGAGTCTGCATGAGCACTTATTTCGAGACCCTTACGATACCATGGCTCTGTCTTGCTTGGATTATTCTCATAGGCAGTCGCAAGGCTCTGGATGATGTTGTCATTATTTCGTTGTGTCCCATCGATGGTGTGTGTCAAGCTGCGCTCTACCAGTACAAAACCTGATAAAACCTCCGAAGAAACATTGAGAGCTACCATGGCGATAAAGACAAGATACATCAGATTGATCATCTTTTGTCTATTGCGATTTCCACTACTGCCTGCTGCCATATTGCCTAGTATATAAAGGATGAATAGCTGCTTACCACAAAGAGCCTAGAGGGGGTTAGTTGTGCTGCTCACGAGATTTACTCGTATGGGGTGCATGATGAGACGGAGGTGTGAAATAATCTGAGCGAGAGGATGGATATTCTTGTCTGGGTGCATAATAATTATGGTCATAACTATTAGCGCTTTGATAGGAGCGCCCCACCATCCCTGGAGCTCCCATATTAACTGTTAGGGCGTCAAGAATACGAGCGTAGACGTGGTTAAGCTCTGATAGCTGTAGGGTCAATCGTTCATTCTGACTACGGAAAGCAGAGCTATCAATGGCAGAGTCTTGGTACATATTCTTGATATGCTCCAGTCCTTGATTGATCTGATCAATGGTGGCTACCTGCCCTGTTATACTAGTTAGCTGCGATTCGTAGATTTCATTAAGACGAGCTAAATGAGAAGACATGGAGTCCATTTGAGTTTGATACTCGATGGCACTCTGCCCTAGAGAGCGTCCATCACTTTGCAGACTGCTCCATTGATCAGTCATCTGCTGGGATAACTCTCCGAGACGTCCGAGTTGTGAAGCCGCAATGGCTAATTGATCAATAGCTGAGGAGAGTCGCTCTACTTGCAGTTCGGGAGTTGGAGTCCTAAAATCTCCTTCTACATGAGCTGTAGATATGTGTGAAACGGAGATATTAGGTGTGACAGCCCCTGTCGAAGCTGTCATGGTTGCAGCTTCTTGAGCCTTGCAAAGAAGGTACTTTCGGCGGGCTTCCATCTCCTGTCTGTCCATCGGATTTCTAGAGTCGAGCTCAGGGAATACTTGCTCCCACCGGTACTGCTCCTCGGGTTGTTCAAAACCAGAGATGAAGAAGACAAAGAACTCGGTGATCATACCGATAAAAAGCATCTCATTCCCAAAGGATAGGTGGAGAAGCTTGAAAAGAGCTCCCAGGATTACCACTGCAGCGCCCCAACTGTAGGCGAAGTTAAGTACTCTACGCCCTTTCTTGCTGGAGAGATACATCTCCAAACTGTTCTTGTAATTTCTATATTTCTTTGTCATGAGTCTATCTATGTGGGGGGTATCCTCTCTTGCTTATTATTTCTTATTACTGATAATGCTACGTACACAGCGGAATCCGATGTAAGAGTGCGCTTCATTTTGAGGGGCATAGGTCCGTCGAGTAGACTTGATGAAACGGAGGACATCCTTCCATGATCCGCCCTTAGCAACTTTTCTTTGGAGCATCTGGTTATCTTCACGTGCCGCGATGTATTGCATTTGTGGGTTGACATCATCCATCATCTCGTAGCTAGAGACGAAGTAGCTCGAGCTAGTCCACTCAGCCACATTGCCTGCCATGTCAAAGAGTCCGTAATCATTGGGCGAGAAAGAACTCACCTCCGAGGTGATTACGTGTCCATCGGCAGCATAGTCTCCCTCAAAAGGTTTAAAGTTTGCCAAAAAGCACTCCTCATTTGTCTCTAGATCGTCACTATTCCATGGGTACTTCGTATTGGATCTTCCCGCACGAGCTGCATATTCCCACTCAGCTTCTGTGGGTAATCTAAACTCAGGGATGACGGTCCCAGCAGGTATGCCGAGTCCCTTACGGTAGTTTTCCGTACGCCAGTTACAGAATGCTGTCGCTTGCTCCCAAGAGATCCCTACGACAGGATGGTTATCATAGCGTGGATGATTAAAGTATGTGCGGGTATATATCTGATTTGTCGAGTTCGGATAGTCGTTAACCCATACCGTTTCGTCAGGATAGATTGCGACTATGTAGGTATTGAGGAAATCATATTCACTCGTCAGAGGGCGGGTCAATGTAGCACGGATGACCTCTCCTCTGTCATTGACATAGGCTGTGTCCTTAGATATAACCACTGGCTCTTGAATGTTTTTACTTGCACGTACCTCTGCTTGCAGGCTGTTACGATAGAGAGCTGCTGCATGGTAGTCATATACCTCATATTTATAGAGCATTTGTTTGGGATCTAGCTTGCGCTCCCCAGTCACGGGATTGGTGTAGTAGACACTTTCTACCGCCTGTAATTCTTGCTCTAGAGCATGCTTTGGGCTAGGTAATGGCTGAGACCAGTCTAGGTATGGCTTGATGGGGTCGCCATATCTATCAGTTGTTATCTTGTATAAAGGGTTCCCTCCGTACAGAGGGTCTGCAAGGCGCTCGCGAACTATTGAGTCACGTACATAGTAAACGAACTGTCTCCACTGAGCATTTGTCACTTCCGTCTGATCCATCCAAAAGGCATCAACCGAGATAGCCTTGCTCTCGGCAGGTGTCCCCCACACGGTATCAGCTTCACGCTCCCCTAGTACAATGTGCCCTTGTGGTATCTGTACCATGCCATAAGGGGCAGGTTCGCTCCAAGAGGCAAGACTTACTCCCACCAACTCGGAGCTGACCCCAGCAACCTTCCGAGGCGCACACCCAAGGGTTACCAATAATAGGACTACTAGTAGAGTTGCAGCCAGAGACAAAGGTCTCTTTCTCATCTTCAGATATAGATCCTCTACAGAATGTATAATGACAGATCTTCTTGAGTCATGCGTATGGTCGAGTGTACTATACGTCTGTAAAGCGTCTTTCATAGCTTTGTCGTTTGCTTCGATCTATTGTATCCATGGATAAAGTGTTCGCTAGAGTAGTCGGATACTTTTATAACTATTCGAGCCTCTCTTGTGGATATTCATCGGGAGAGAGTAGGTTACCACGAGTTCATGACTCCCCCAGTTTCCCCTTGCTAGTTGACTTGTAGGCATTTCAAAGAGATATCCTATATGACACTTGCCAAAGAGCGCCCCCAGTCTCAGCCCTGCAGCCCGTAGAGGTCTGTACATAACGCCAACCTCCCATCGCCTAGCTAGTAGTAGATCTAGGTTGGCATCGACACGCCACGACAGTAAGTTTGTCGAGGCAAAGAGTGAGGGGTGCCACGTCAATAACGCTCCTGGAGGCATAATATTGTATCCGCATATTGCATTGATGTGTATCGGGACCTGCTGATAGTAGAGATTGTTTAGAGTAATGCGGGGTACGGAGAGGTGCCTTCCTGACACCCCTACAAAATACTTGGGTGTTTGCCAAAGTAACCCTGCTGCGAGGTCAAATGTACTCCCCGATACAGAGGTTTGAGGTAGGGAGGGGTCATTGGGTGTCATAGAGCCCCCATCTGGGATATATGCTTTAGTGCCATCGTAGACTAGGTTAATCATCCCTAGTCCTGTACCGATAGATAGTATCTTGTCTCCTTTCCAGCGTAATTGGAAGGCATACTCTGCCTGAGCCTCTGTACGAGTAAACAGACCTGCACGCTGAGCTATTGCTACGAGTCCTACTCCATGATAGCTCTTACCCCACTGCTGCTCTGTATGTGCTGATACAAGAATATTGACTGGTGCTCCTTGTATTCCGACCCACTGCTGGTGATAAGAGGCCGTCAAGAGGAGATCTCGCTGAAGTCCGATAGCTGCGGGGTTGTAATAACTCTGTAACCGTCGGTAATCAGAAAAGAGAGGATCGGTCTGCGCCAACGAATACTCTGACTGCAGACATAGCATTAGTAGGAATAGAGGGCAAGTGCGAGCTACAAGTCTCCCCCATATGTATAATCCTAGACACACCCTACGAGCCCTCCCCTCAGAGTGTCTCGTCTGCACGAGTTGTACCATTTGGATTAAAGATCGGGGCATGAGACTTTTCCCTGACACTAGATGCTCTTTATGCTCTTCGGGCTGTTTTTTCACTCCCTGTGAGAAGAGACCGTAGGATAGCTTAGTACTCCTCCTCGTTGAAAAAGAAATCCTCCTTGCTGGGATAGTCAGGCCATATATCCTCTATGGTGTCATACTCCTCGCCCTCGTCCTCAATCTCTTGTAGGTTTTCGATCACTTCGATGGGAGCACCTGAGCGTTGAGCATAGTCTATTAGCTCCTCTTTAGTTGCAGGCCAGGGGGCATCCTCTAGCTTAGAGGCTAATTCTAATGTCCAGTACATGGGATTGTGTTTAATATGTTTGTCTAGATTACATTAAGGAGTTCTCGTCGGACAAACGGCTCTGTAAGTCAAGTATTGCGTCAAGCCTGGAGTCTCGGGTGAAATCTCCTCCTTTGGGGGTGCAAATATAGATAACCTGAACCACATTTACAATGATTAAGGACAAGTTGCCTATCCATAATCATTCTCATGATCCTAATATCCATATATTTAGCCTTTAATTTGATCGAGGGTGGTCTCGTCGCTAATCAGCAATAATTACGGAATTTTTTAATGACAATCACGGAGCAGTCAATTGAGTATTCCGGAGTTGACAGTCGGTAATTACGGAATAATCAATCGACAATTACGGGATAATCCGGACTAGTGACACTAGCAGAGCTTTGCTCCCTCTCCTGCAAGATAAACATAGAGACAGTGCCGTGACACTAGGACTACAGCTTTGCCGCCTCATTGTAAAAGAATATCACTGTGCCATACCGGGCAATCTCATCTCATAGCTAGCAGGACTACTGCTTGGGCTGCAATCCCTTCGCTATTACCTAGAGGACCTAAATGTTCGTGTGTTGTCGCTTTGACATTGATATGAGAAGTACCTAAGAGCTCCTCAAGGCGTGAGATCATCGTGGGGATGTAAGACGATAGCTTCGGCTGCTGGGCGATGATGGTGAGATCTGCGTTGATTACTTGATAACCGGTCCCTATAACCATATCCATCACGGTGGCAAGGAGTCGTGTACTGTCAGCTCCTCGGTACTGCTCGTCAGTATCTGGGAAGTGATAGCCAATGTCACGCTGACCGATGGCTCCTAAGAGGGCATCCATCAAGGCGTGTAGAGCGACATCAGCATCGGAGTGCCCCAGGAGCCCCAAAGGGCTAGGTATCTGTACACCACAGAGGATGAGAGGGCGATCAGTGGTGGTCCGATGAATGTCGTAACCTGACCCTATGCGGAAGTTGCAAGACATAAACTCCTACTACTTGAGTAGCTCACGGATGCCATCGAAGTCAAAGGAGATCGTAAAGCGTAGGGTCTGGTCTAGAGGATTACTCTGTACAGTAGAGATAAGGTAGGATGCATCAATGCTAAAGACATTCATCTTAAAGCCCGCCCCTGCTGTGAAGTACTGCAGATTGCCTTTGTATGGGTGTAAATAGTGGTAACCGGCACGTAGGAAAAAGCTGTTGTTGTAACTGTACTCAGCGCCGAGCTTGAGCGAGACCTCCTGTAGCTCTTCTTTGAATCCTCCCGGAGCATCTGCCCAAGAGGTGAAGATACCTGCAATGGATGACGTGTTGAGGTACTTCTGGCGCGCTACATCGTAAGCATCGGGGTTGGCTTGATCTTTTACCGGAGGTGTCGGGACGAGTAGTTTGGCAGCTTCGGCGTTGACGGATAAAGCATTGTACTCGTCAAATGGGTAGAGTACCCCAGTCCCGAGAGACAGGTTGGTCGGGATAAACATACTCGTAGCTCCATTGTCGTACGAGATCTTAGTCCCGATGTTCTTAAGGTTGAACCCAAAGGTCCATAGGCTTTCTGCTGATCCTAGATCGAAGTAACGATTGTAAAAGCCCGAGATGTCAGCTGCAAAAGCATTGCCAGCACTCTTCTCCCCAGTGGCGAGATTGTTGTCAGCTCGGATGTAGCGTAAAGCTACAGCCATGGAGTAACTATCAGAGAGTTGTAATCCATATCCAAAGTCTACGGCAAACTCGTTGGGATGTGCCTCTCCAAGTGATTTGGACATAGCATCAAACTGCTCGATAGCACCAAAGGAGAAGTAGCGTACAGAGGCACTGAGTGCCTGATTGCTCTCACGACCTATCTTGTAGTACCCGACGAGCTCCATGAGTTTGATGTCTTTGACCAACTTAGCCAGCCATGGTGTGTAAGACATACTCACGCCAGCTTTGTTACTTAGGAAGGCATATTTAGCAGGGTTGAAGTACTGTGCTTGTACATCAGGTGTAGTGGAAACCCCCATATCGCCTAATCCAGCTGCGCGAGCACTAGGATTGATATTGAGAGAAGGTACGGAAGTTAGTACGGGATTGAACTGCCTATCTTGGCTCACCTCTTGTGCTATAAGCTGTGAAGCAAAGAGTCCGAAGCCGAGGATTAGGAGTGATGTTATAAGTAAATGGTGAAGTTTCATCAGATTTGTTTTGGTGTTTTTACTGAATTAACGGCATGTGTGGGGCGTTTATTGTGTCCCATAAGTAATATGGTGGTACTAGACAGATACGATACCCCATGAGGACCGATCTAGATTACGATAGTTGATCGCCTCGCTGATGTGCTTGAGGGTGATTTGCTCCGACTCATCTAGATCAGCAATGGTACGTGCCACCTTGAGTATGCGATCATAAGCCCTAGCGGATAGGTCTCGCTGTATCACTGCATGGCGGAGTATTTGCATAGCATCTCCCTCGATAGAGGCGTACTGTTTCATCAAGAGGGGAGTCATCTGGGCATTGCAATGGATGCCAGGATAGTGAACAAAGCGCCGAAGCTGTATATCACGAGCTTTGATTACGCGTTCTCGAATCACGATACTACTCTCAGAGGGTCGATGATCTGAGAGGGCGTCGAATGTTACAGGGCGAGTTTCTACCTGTATATCGATACGATCGAGGAGTGGTCCCGATAGCTTTTGCAGGTATTTAGCGGGTGCTCCTGCAGGACAGGTACACTCACGATTGGGATCATTGTAATAACCACAGGGACACGGGTTCATCGCCGCGACTAGCATAAAGGATGCTGGATAATTATAGGTCGCTTTAGCACGAGAAATGGTGATCGTGCGATCCTCAAGGGGCTGGCGTAGTAGCTCGAGAGCCACGCGGTTGAACTCAGCCAATTCATCAAGGAAAAGGACTCCATTGTGAGCTAAGCTTACCTCACCGGGACGGGGTGTTGAGCCACCTCCGACGAGCGCAACATTGGAAATCGTATGATGAGGGGCACGGAAGGGGCGACTTTTCATTAGTGATACGTCCCCCTTTAAAGCTCCCGCCACAGAGTATATTTTCGTCGTCTCTAAAGCTTCATGCAGAGTCAGGGGAGGTAATATAGATGGGATACGCTTGGCGGCCATAGATTTTCCTGATCCTGGGGACCCGATCATGATGACATTGTGCCCTCCTGCCGCGGCAACTTCCAGGGCTCGAATGAGGGCTGGTTGCCCTTTGACCTCACTGAAGTCCAAGGAGGATGTACATTGTTGCTGAGCAAACTCTTCACGGGTATTGACCTCTATAGGTTCTAGAGAAAGCCGCCCGGCTAAGAAATTTATCACCTCTCTTAACGACTCCACGCCATATACCTTTAGATCACTTACTACGGCGGCTTCACGAGCATTGCTCTTGGGAACGATAACTCCTTGGAACCCTTCCTTGCGAGCCATGATAGCCATAGGTAATATCCCCTTAACCGGTTGTAGCGTGCCGTCCAGAGATAGCTCACCGGCCATCACATAGTTTGCTAAGGGTCCCTCGGGGATAATTTCATTGGCCGCAAGCAGAGCGACAGCGATGGGAAGATCAAAGACTGTTCCCTCTTTGCGGATATCTCCGGGGCTGAGATTGATAACTGTCTTGAAGCTACTCGGATGAGCTTCACATGAATGACATGCAGTGTAAACCCTAGAAAGGCTTTCGCGGACTGCTGTATCGGGTAACCCCACCATGCTAATGTTAAATCCCTTGGATACGCTTAGCTCGACAGTTACTAAAAGAGCATCTAAGCTTACTAAGGCGGAGGAATAGGTCTTGACGAGCTTACTCATTGTATTGGATATAACCGATAGAGTCTATAACTAGTCGTTGGTCATCACCTGTACTATAACAGATGATCCCAGACTGTCTACTTAGAGACAGAGCTTGATAGAGTCGTACGCATAGCGGCTCAGGAGCGTCTACGATATAACTATAAGCTCCTAAGCGATTAGCTATTTGTGCGAGGGAGTCTATTGAGCCCAAAGGGAGAAGTAGATTGATTGACTCGCTGGAGGCTTTTGGTAGTCTGATGTTGCGCCAATCTAGATCGTTGCCGAAAATAATGGACCCTCGTGGATAACTTTTCGCTCGCCATGAGATGGTGTCATGCCTATTGAGAGCTTGTAGTACAGGGTATTCCCGACTCATAGCTCCTGTAGTCGTAAGGGGAGAGAGGATGATCTCATAGACTTTGGGCGAGAAGATGGTAGAGTCTATGGACCCATTAGAGAGAGCTTTGCGTAACTGATCTAATCCATCTTCGTAAAGAGACATGATCTCTATCCCCCAGTCCATCTGAGCTAAGTAGTGGGAGCAATCTCTGTTTGTCAAGCTAGAGGCAAAGGATACGAACTGCTGCGACACTAACTTAGCATCTTTATTAGCTTTATCAGTGTCTTGCTCGGCTAGAGCTTTGTCATAAGAACGGAGGAGTGCAGCATTCTCTTTCAAGAAACGTCCGTATCCAGTCTTCTTAGCCTTATATAAATCATAGGAATTGTGCGGGGAAGCAACCTCAATATGGAAGCGAATCTTACTACGATTGTGAAGATCTAAGGGATAGTATTGCTCGAAATTGCCTACAACAATATACCCTCCATAGAGGGAGTCGGCGTCAAAGGTGTAGCTAAATTCTTCCTGAGCTGCAGTAAAAGAAAGAGTATCGACCTGTAGCCCTCTACTCTGTAGTGTGTAGAGTAGCACCGTATAGCCTGTATTGTCAGCTTTGCCACTCTCTATCGTTATTTGTATCTTCCCTCTATTGTGACAGGATACGAGTAGGATAGCACAGCCAAAATATAGAGCTAAGGGTATAAAGATATGAAGTAGACGTACCATGTCTATCGTATTAAGTCTATAGGATGAGGGTTAAATGGGTTGTGCAAGCTCTCGTCGCCTAAGCATCCATTGCTCGATTATTAGGGCTATTTCCTGTAGTTGCTCTCGAGAGGTACTGGTAGCACCACATACGCCGATGACCTCTTTGTCTGACGGTACTAAGTCATAGGTCAGTTCGGAGGGGTATGTGATAAATGTAGTGTTAGGATTGACCTCTAAACAATTCTGATATAGTACCCGTCCATTGGAGCTCTTTCGATCCGAGACGAAGAATATACGGTCATGTTTCTTGGCAAACTCTCGGATATGAGGTATACGACGGGATACTTGCTGACAGATGGTCTTGTGATAGACAAGTGTGGCAGGAGGATTAAGACGTCCTTTTATAAGGGTGAGAATCGCCTCAAATTGCTCCTCTTGCATGGTCGTTTGCGAAAAGAGCTCGATAGAGCGTGAGAAGTCTATCTGATCTAAGTCGCTAGACTCCCATACCACAATTGCCTCTCCATTTGTTTGTCCGACCAAACCATTTACTTCTGCATGACCAGGCTTACCAAAGATAACGATTTGTCTCTCCTCCTTTGTGTGATGGAGATATGCTTGCCGCACTTTCTGTTGTAGTTTAAGCACTACAGGACAAGTCGCATCTACAATTTCTATCCCATGTTGTGCTGCGTAACTATAAGACGAAGGAGGCTCTCCATGGGCCCGATATAGCACACGTGCATTGCTCAGCTCGAGAAACTGTGTATGATCTATTGTACACATTCCCAGTGATTCCAGTCGATCTACTTGAGCACGATTGTGTACGATGTCACCTAAACAGTAAAGACGTTGTCCTCTATTTTGTCTCAAGATTTCCTCTGCACGAGAGATCGCCTTGATGACACCAAAGCAAAAGCCCGAGCTTGGGTCTATCTCGACACGTCCTATACAATCTTTTTCATTCACGATATCCTATGCTTGCTCTCTTTGTCGAGCTAGCTCTAGTGCGACATTTGTCTGCTCATCTATGGTTAGAGAGCTATTGTCTATCACGACTGCATCCTCAGCTTGTCGTAGTGGATTGATTGCCCGATGGGAGTCTCTGTAGTCCCTCTCGGCAAGATCAGAGCGCACCATCTCTATCGTTATCTCTGACTCCCCCCTGCTCCTCATCTCTTCATAGCGTCTCTTGACTCTGATCTCAGGAGTAGCGGTGAGAAATATCTTAAGCTCTGCTTGAGGGAATACGACTGTCCCGATGTCTCGCCCATCCATTACAATTCCGCCCTTTCGTCCCAATTCGCGTTGTTGCGCTACAAGCATGCTCCGAACGAAGTCATAACTAGCAACGATGCTAGCAGGACGAGCTACTTCAAGCGTTCGTATTGATTGCTCTACATCAGATCCGTTGAGGAGTGTATGTCCAGTCCGAGTGTCGAATGTCACCTTTATACTATCAATATCCTTGCGCAACCGCTCAATGTCAAATTGCTGCCCATCCCAGATTTTGTCTTGTATAGCGTAGAGAGCTACAGCCCGGTACATAGCACCACTGTCTACATAGGTGTAACCAAGCTCTTTGGCGAGGGCACGTGCTAGAGTACTCTTGCCGCAAGCACTGTAGCCGTCTATTGCTATTTGTATCTGTTTCTTCTGTTTAGTAGACATACTTATCATTGCCAAAGGAGGTGGAGATGGAAAACATTAGTCCCAACATCTGAGGATGGTAGTAGGTTGCTCCCAGAGCTAGCCTGTAATGCTTTTGATTAAAGCCTACACCTGCAGAGAGTCCACTCAGACTTTTTGCTCCACGATCGGAGAGATCGACTGCTTGTTTTGTATTGTAACCAATACCTACCCAAAATTGCTCTGACGGGATGAACTCAACTCCTCCCGCAAGGTGGCTAGCAACACGAACCCAAGTCTTGTGTCCAGAGCCCCAGCTTTGTATGTTATAAGGAGTCAATCCATGTAGAGTCAAGTGAAAGCGTATAGGCGCGTGTGCTAATTGCTGTGATAGTCCGAGTCGGATGTCCCATTGAGGCATGCGGCGTGAGTACCCATAGCTCTTGAGCATACCGCCTACATTGGAAATCGTTACTCCTATAGCTGTTCCCCAATCATAGCGGTAGTAGCTCAATCCGGCATCAGCCACCAGAGCATATGCAGAGTAACGCTCTATTTGTCCATAGAGCATCTTCAGAGCTAGCCCACCTCGTAGCTTATCTGTCAGATCATAGCTATACAGACCAGACAAAGCCATCTCCATCGCTTGAAAAGGCGCCGTCGCTTTTCCGTTTACATCATATCCGGGCATCTTACCATAATAGGTGCTACGCAGAGATACAGCCCATGCGCCACGCTCTCCGAGGGGTAGGCCATAGAGGACATTTGCACTGTGGGATCCGCGCAGATAGTTAAAGTAAGAGAGATATAGCCTCCCCGCTACCTCATGCCCATAGAGAGCCGGGTTGTCTAATGCCAATCCTGGATTGGCATCTATATATGAGATGACCTTCCCGCCCATTGCTAGAGACTGAGCAGAGGGTGGCTGTAGCAGGAAGCCAAAGGTGTGCACCTCCTGACCTCTCAAGAGAGTGTAAAGAGGTAAAGATAAGAGTAGGAGTAGGATATTCCTCCGGGGTGTACGAAGCATAGACATCCTATTGATAAAACTCTCGATCAATCTTCACTTGCGATTGAAGAATCTAAGCAGATATAGAAAAAGGTTGATAAAGTCTAGATAAAGTGATAGAGCACTTATTACAGCAAGGCGTCCCATCTGCGTATCATCATATAGATCGTTTTCCAGCGCTAGGCGTTTTACCCGTTGCACGTCGTAGGCCGTTAATCCGGTGAAGAGAAGCACTCCAACAATGCTGATAATCCAATCTAGCCCGCTAGAGTGTAGGAAGATATTAACTAGGGTCGCTATGATTAGACCGATGAGAGCCATCAGTAAGAAAGAGCCCATCTTAGTGAGATCTCGGCGGGTCGTTGCCCCAATGAAAGCCATCACGGCAAACATCCCCGTAGTAATAAAGAAAGCTTTTGCGATGGACCCTATGCTGTATGCCCAAAAGATTATAGACAGTGTAGCACCGTTGAGTATGGAGTAGATAATCAGCAGGGTAGTAGCTGTCGCAAGGCTCATCTTGTGCACTCTAGCAGAGAGGACGAAAACCAGTATTAGCTCGGCAACAAGCAGTATCCAAAAGGTCCCAGTAGAGATCAGTTGGTAGAAAAAAGGTGTATTTACTACCCCCAGAGCAGTCAGCGCTGTAATGAGGAGGCACATAGTCATCCAACCAAAGGTTTTGCGCATGACCTTGCTAACAAGGGGAGCTGTCGCATAAGAATGCTCTTGAGGTGTAGAGTAATTATTAGCTGGTTCGTAGGGAGGGGGAGTTGTCATAATTAAGTCGAGATTATTAAGTTCGTTATTTATGGTAGTCTGAAAGTAAATCTAGCTGATTTTTACCGCTTCGAGTCGAGTATCTCTAGTGTTGCCGAGTCATGAACCTCCGCTTGGAGTAGTTGCTTGGGGTGTCTAGACAAGAGCAGCTTAGAGTTCCCACTCAGCGTGTAGGAGAGCTTGTCGGTCACATTTAGCTGACAGTAAGATTGATCGGATAGTAGTAGAGTTGCTTGTGTTACTGTCATCGCCCTCGCTTGGATCACGCTATGATCAGATGCATATAGTGAGAGTTGGTTGCTATGCCCCAGGAGCAGTGTACGACCAGAGCCAGTAGCCGTCACATGAGACTGACCCTCGGACTGTAGGATAGCTCGCAGTTCGGGAGCACCGCTGTAACCTATGGCTATTTGATCACTTACTAGGCATAAATCTGTCTTAGCATTGCCTCGTAGTTGCATCTCTATGTGGGGAGCTTCGACGGTTAAGCTTTTGATCTGCCCACCGATCTGTAGCAGATCAAAGGGGGTGTCTAGTTTATTGCATCCTGTCGCCGTCACATTAGCATCCCCGACCATCTGCAGCTGACTGATGGATGCTAGTGTCAACTCTGCAACGACCCGGTCGTCCACCCACCGATTGCGATAAGGGAGTCGGTGTATCGAAAGCGTGTTACCCGCAGCACGTACTCTCACGCGATGCTTGAGGGCATTGGGGTATGTAACCTTAAGAGAGGTGTAAGCAGTAGCATCAAAACGTATGTGTAGCTCAACGCCGGAGCCTATCTCTAGAGCTGTAAGACTCTTTGTCGCATATCTGTAACTCTTGGTCCGCTTGCGTCGTAGCCAATGCAGGAGAGCTAAGGTATTCGCAGCTACGACAGAGGCTATAGTACCTCCTATGAGTATGCCTCGACCCCACCTGTGGATGCTCTCATAGAGCGAAATCTCACCGATGGTTGCCGAGAAATGGGGCAGGGATATATCGTGCTTATTCATAGATGTTTTAGGATCTGAAAAGCTAAGAGCATAGAGACCAGTCAATGGAAGGGTCCCCTCCATTGCGTCTACGAAGATACAAAAAAGTAGAGATCTCTCAAGTGATCCCGAGGATGTTAGTAGATGTATCGAGTCGTTTCTTCGGGAATCATCGTTCATTTATTCCGTAATTCTGATTTGCCTATTTGGGGATAATTAATCGAGTACTCCGTAATTATGGTTTAGTGATACCGTAATCCTCTGTAAGGAGATGAGAAGATAGGTAAAAGTACTATACCTGTACGAAGATCGCTTTTATGAATTAGCCTCCTCACAACCTCCTCGACATAGAGACCTTATTGTTGAGCTGGGGTGCCCCCTTTTGATCTGCTGTGCCCATGATCTACATTAAATCCTAACCCTCTAGTATCTAATCGACCTCGTGCATGGTCGTGTCCTTGTGCTATGCATCCCGTCTGGCAAAGAAATATCTCCAATATCAGACCCAGTCATATGCTATCTTGAGATTTTAGAGCTTCCTCCGCATTATACACTAAAGGTGGGGACTCTCGTGCAGGACTTTGGTATAACCATATTGAACGGATGTGTGTTTTTGTTCATACATTGCTGATTACTAGTTGATTTACCTATGTTTGGGTATTGGTCTACCACATTTTTATATCTACCTTTGCGCCACATATGGGCGAGGAGATTAGGGGTGGCCTACCTCGTATCTGAACGATCTTACGAAGAGCTGTTGGCATGTCGAGCCTTTGTCTGAATATACAATAATATATAGATATGAAACAATCAAATAATCAATTGCATGGACCTCTGAACCGCCTGGGGCACTATATGGGGAGCAAGCAACCACTGGTTTACCTTGGATTGGTCTGCTCAGGTCTGGCTCATGTGGTGGCGTTGGCACCATTTATTTTTATCTGGCTCATATTACGTGAGTTGCTCAGTAGTGACATAGACTCAATCGCTATCAATCGTTGGGCTTGGTGGGCTGTAGGTACCGGGATCCTATATATACTCCTCTACTGGATGGCTCTGATGCTGACGCATGTGGCAGCATTTCGTATAGAAAGATCTTTGCGTGGGTCTGCAATGGGGCATATGCTTGAGATGCCTCTAGGATTCTTTGACAAGCAAGATATGGGCAAGCTAAAGAATGTAATCGATGATAATGCTAGTCTGGTTCACACCTTCTGTGCACATCAGTTGCCCGATCTAGTCGGTACGTTTGTCTGCTTCGTGGTACTATGCGTCGTGATGTTTCTACTAGACTGGCGGATGGCCTCCTTATGCCTTATCCCAGTCTTGATACAGTTACTAGCAATGGGGTCGATGATGTCTAACAAGACATACAAAGAGACTATGGGTGCCTATATGAATCACCTGCAACGCATGAGTAGCGAGGCGGTGGAGTATGTCCGGGGCATGCCTGTTGTAAAAGTGTTTCAACAGTCAATCTACTCGTTTAATGCCTTTCACCAGACTATCCTTGACTATGCCAAGTGGGCGAAAATCTATACGAAGAGCTGTCGCAGGGTGTTTAGCATCTATACGGTGGCTTCGTTTGGGTACGCTTTTATTTTGGTCCCATTTGCTTTTTATCTCCTGACTCGTGGAGAGTCGTTGGTGGAGGTGGTGAGTAGCTTGATCTTCTTTATCCTCGTAACACCGTTCATTGGTGAGTGTACGATGCGACTAATGTATGTGGTCAGTGGCAAACGAGAGGCTATGCAGGCTCTGGACAGACTAGATGCGCTCTGCACTCCAGCCTGTGAGACGGAGAAGCCGGGTAAGCTCTCATTGTCTGACTGTACGATTAAGCTAGACGGAGTCTCCTTTAGATACAAACCCGATGATCCGCTAGCGGTGGATAATGTGACTCTCTCAATCCCCGCGGGTAAGCGGGTTGCTCTGGTAGGGGCTAGCGGTAGTGGCAAGACAACTTTGGCGCGTCTGGTAGCTCGTTTTTGGGATGTAGAATCTGGACAGATCACAATCGGTGGAGTAGATATAAGTCAAGTCGCTGCCGAGGAAGTGTTACGACAGATCTCGTTTGTCTTTCAGAGTGAGCGTCTCTTCAAGAAGTCTATTCGCGAAAACGTAACCTATGGTTCGCCTCTCGCAACTGAAGAGCAGATCTATGAGGCTCTAGATAAGGCACAGTGCTTGGATTTGGTACGTAGTCTGCCGCATGGTTTGGAGACAGAAATCGGCTCAAAGGGGGTGTATTTAAGTGGAGGTGAGCAGCAACGTATAGCTTTGGCTAGAGCTTTCCTCAAGGATGCTCCGATATTACTCCTAGATGAGGCAACTTCTTTTGCCGACCCTGAGAGTGAGCATGCAATCCAAGAGGCCCTTCATCACCTGATGGAGCATAAGACGGTTCTGATGATTGCACATCGTCTATCGTCTGTAATAGATGCTGATTTAATCGTCGTTATGCAGGCAGGACATATTGTGGAGCAGGGGACTCACACAGAGCTACTCGCTCACTCTGATGGACTATACGCATCAATGTGGCAAGAGTATCAAGAATCTATCGAATGGACTATATAAGCTATGAAAATAATTAACTGGATGGAGCGCAAGATGGCTCTGTCAAATCAAGGGGCTAAGAACTTTATCTTTGCATGTCTCTGGACGGGGGTACAAAATATCTCCTTTGTGCTCCCCGTGATGCTAGTTTATCTGCTGGTGGAGGGTCTATTTGGAGAGGAAACCACCTTGTCTTTATGGCGTCTAGTGTGGATGTCTGTGGCGTCTTTACTATGCATGTATTTAGTAACTCTTAAGCAGTATGACAGTACTTATCTAGCTGTTTATAGCGAGAGTGCATCTATGCGCATACGGTTAGCGGAGAAGCTAAGGCGGCTTCCGCTCTCTTTTTTCGATCGTCATGATGCGAGCGATCTGACGAGTCGTGTGATGTCGGATGTCTCATTTTTGGAAAAAGCCTACTCGCACATGCTTCCACAGATGGTGGCATCATTTATCGTGGTTATCTTAGCGGGATGTGGGCTTGCCTTCTTAGACTGGCGATTAGCCTTGTCTCTCTTTTGGGCAGCTCCGGTGTCGCTATTGATCTTGTGGGGCTGTTTGAAGTGGCAAAAGCGGGGCTTTATCAAGATTTCTAAGTCTCAACTAGCTGTTAGTGAAAAGATCGAGGAGGGGTTACAACTACATCAAACAATCAAGGCGTATGGAGGTGAAGCTCAGTACAAGGCAGAGCTAGATGCTGTTTTACAGAGTCATGAGCGCAGAAGCTTTGAGATCGAGCTGCTGGGCTTTGTGCTGATCAATGGACTACGCACCTTGATGCAACTAGCGATCCCTACCTTAGTCATTGTAGGGAGTGGGCTTTATCTAAATGGGGGGGTATCTCTTGGCGTCTTTCTCTTCTTCCTTCTTATCTCGGTATCGATCTATAGTCCGCTGACTACCCTGATGACAAATGCTTTGATTACGCTCTTTGCCTCAGTGAAGGTCAATCGTATGAATGAAATCTACAATATGCCGATACAAGATGGGACGAAAGAGTTTTCTCCCTCACACTTTGACCTGACCTTTGATCAGGTATCATTTGCTTATAATGACGACACGCGAGTGCTAGACCATGTTAGCTTTACGGCTAAGCAGGGTGAAGTGACGGCACTGGTTGGCCCAAGTGGTGGCGGTAAGAGTACATGCGCACGGCTTGCCTCCCGCTTTTGGGACTGTCAGCAGGGGGTTGTCTCTCTAGGTGGTCGAGATCTAACAGAGATAGACCCCGAGACGTTGCTTAGGTACTATGCGATAGTTTTTCAGGATGTCGTACTTTTTAATAATACGATCTTAGAGAATATTCGTATCGGGCGTAAGGAGGCGACCGACGAGGAGGTCTTACGAGCTGCTCAGTTAGCACAGTGTGATGAGTTCGTCCAGAGACTGCCTCATGGCTACCAGACGGAGATCGGGGAGAATGGAAGTCGTCTCTCCGGAGGAGAGCGTCAGCGTATCTCCATAGCTCGTGCTATCCTCAAGGATGCCCCCATTATTATCCTCGATGAGGCAACAGCTAGTCAAGATGCCGAGAACGAGACGCAGATACAGCGAGCTCTCTCTCAGCTTACAGCTGACAAGACGGTACTGATCATCGCCCACCGCATGCGTACCATCCGCAAGGCAGATCATATAGTGGTCCTCACAAACGGCTCTGTCGCAGATAGTGGTACTCCCGATGAGCTGTACAATAAGCCTGGCTACTATCGCACCTCCTGCGAGTTGCAGACGGTGAGATAAAAAAGATCACATAAGAGCCTGCGTTTATACGATGCTTTAGAGTTGGGTCTGAGTAACACGGATAACTGCTGGGGTATTAGGGAGAGACAGCCGGGGTATATACCCCGGCTGTCTCTTTGATTTGTGTTTAGATAAAGTAAACTCCTACACGGCGGTCACTTAGTGTATGGCGGTCTCTGTTTGATTACTCGGTGATGGCTCATCATTTTTACCGGGATGTCCAAATGGTTATTACGGGATAGCCGAGTGATTATTACGGAGTCGGCAATCAAGTATTCCGGAGTGATTGAGTATGCTCTCTGTCAATAGGACTTAAGGGTAGTGAGAAAAAAGAGTATCTTCGCACAGAGAGTGCTGCTACCAACTAGTCTCAGAAAAACCATCTCGACACCATGACCTCCTTACTACACAAGATTTTGTTCCCTCCAAGGCGTGTCTCTGCGGAGACCTTGACAAAGGAAGTACAGGGTACGGTGCTCCTGATCACAGGAGCATCGTATGGTATCGGAGAGGCATTGGCACATCGCGTGGCGTCTGCTGGGGCTCACCTGATCCTAGTAGCTCGTACGGCTGATAGATTGGAGCAGTTAGCTGCAGTATTATCTACGAGTGCAGCCTCTGTGCAGTGGCGGAGTGTGGATCTAAGATGTGAGGAGGAGGTCGCGGATTTGATAGATTGGGTCAAGGAGCATTACAGACAGATCGATTGTTTGGTACTCAATGCTGGGAAGTCGATACATAGGTCGTTTTATCAGTCTCTGGACCGATATCAAGATGTGACTAGGACTATTAGTACAAACTACATGAGCTGCGTGCAATTGATGATGGGATTGATACCGCTCTTCCCGACAGGAGGAGGGCAGATCGTCGTATCCAATGCGGCAAGTACCCTTATGCCATCTCCCGTAGGCTGGTCTGCTTATCAAGCCTCTAAGACAGCTATGCATAGCTACCTCTGTGCCATTCGCCCGGAGTTACAGCATAGGGGCGTGTCTCTCTCCGTGCTTTACTATCCGCTCGTGCGCACGAGGATGATAGCTCCTACCGAGAGGTACCAGGCAATGCCCGCACTTATGCCTGCGGAGGCTGCAGAGCGCATCGTGAGCCTCCTGTGCAGTAAGCGGCACGCTTTTATACCTTGGTGGCTCCGATTAGCAAGACCTTTTTTGCCATTGTCGCGCATTATCATGCAGCGTATACCGTACGGTAAGGATTTATGAGCAGATCCCTTTTTTGCAAACTCTTCCGGCTCCATCTACTCACGCCGAGGGGGCTTTTTCGCTTCCTCTGTGCGCTAAGACACGAAGGTGTGAATTTGATGTCTCTGACACGCTTTGCCGAGCGTTATTATCCCTCAGTGCTAGCAGTGGCTGATGAAAAGAATTGCTATACTTACCGATCATTGCATGCTAAAGCTTCGGAATGGGTCTCCCTACTCTATGATCGTGGTGTGAGACCTGGTATGCGCTGTGCTTTGCTAGGTCGTAATACTTCGGAGCTAGTTATAGCCTCTCTCGCGTTATCTCGCTTAGGAGTGCATATATATTACATGAGTACTGATCTTTGTAAGAAGCAAGTGGAGGAGTTTTGTCAAGAGAGACACATAGAGATGGCTCTAGTACAGCAAGAGTATGCCGACCGTCTCTTGGATACTCTCCCCCGGTGGTTACTAGAGGAGCTTAGTGGTTATGAGGGAGAGGGAGCCGATAAGCGGATCCCTAGAGGAGGTAAGGGTCGTATTATTGTCTTGACGGGTGGATCGTCAGGTCACTATAAGGTGGCTCCACGAAAACCAAGTGTTACCTCCTTTCTGAATCCGTTCTTTGCATTACTCAGGGAGATCCGTCTTGACGAGTGCCAGTCTGTTTACATAGCACCTCCTCTCTATCACGGCTTTGGACTAGCATCACTGATCGTGGCTATCGTCATGGGAAAAACGGTTTATCTGCGCCAGCGATTTGATCCAGAGGATGCGATACAGCTCATCTCAAAAGAGCGTGTCGAGGTCCTCATAGCAGTGCCTTTGATGCTGAGACGACTGATGGCGACCTTTCCGAGGCATGTCACATCGATACAACGGATACTCTCGGGAGCAGCTCCGCTAGATGTCTCCTTAGTACGAGCTGTGGAGCAGCTTTGGGGACTGGTACTCTTTAATCTTTATGGGACGAGCGAGGCGGGATTTTTCGTATTAGCGACGCCAGAGGTACTGCATTATAATCCCCTAGCTTTAGGAAAGACGATCCGTGGTGTGCGGTGTAAGGTCGTAGATCCAGACGAGCAAGGTATCGGTAGGCTGGTCGTGAAGAGTGGCTGGGCGATGGATGATTGTAAGGGGAGTTGGCAGGAAACGGGAGATTTAGCCGTCGAGGATGGAGCCGGAGTCCTATTCCTTAAGGGGAGGGCTGACTCAATGATTGTGTCGGGAGGAGAGAATGTCTATCCAGAGGTGTTGAGAGAGGCTGTCGCATCTTTGACTGGAGTGCAAGATGTGGCAGTGATAGCCTATCCAGATCTGGAGTTTGGCTCTCGGTTAGCCATATTTGTTACCGTAGCGGCTGAGAGTACTCTATCAGAGGAGTCTATGTGTGCACAGCTATCCACTGAGCTCCCTCGATACCAGATGCCAGGACAGATACACGTCTTACCCACCTTACCTTGCCTGGGAAACGGTAAGATCTCCGAGGTGGTGTTGAGAAGTATGATACATACTTGCTAAGACGCAAGATGAAGGTTGTATACAATAGATGGATCCCTGTCAGGGGTTTTATGGCTATAAACCTCGTGGGGTTTATTTTTATTCGTAAAGACTTGCCAAGAGAGTACCTCGAGGAGTCTCCCACAAGAGATATACTCCTACGACATGAACGGATCCACATGCAGCAGATGGTGGAGCTCTTGATTATCCCCTTTTACCTCATATATATTATAGAGTGGTTGGTGCGATTGCTTGCTTGCGGGGATAGCTATAGGGCTTACCGTCGTATCTCGTTCGAACAAGAGGCATATGATCATCAAGATGACGTGATGTATAATCAGAGACGACAGCTCTTTGCTTTTTGTAAGTACTATAGGAGGAGATATAGTCGGGAGAGGTAAGCGTTGCGATGAGGGGCTTTGTCGTAGTGAGAGCAATACTTGCTAAGCTTTAAATTGCGTACATTTGTAGCATCGAACCGATTCTCAGACCCTATATTCAGACCATTATGATCAGTTACTTTGTACTTGGTGATACGATTTATGCTGTCTCACATGATGAAGCCCTCAGAGAGGAGACTTGTGAGCAACTCTCTTGGCTTTTCGGGGGCGCGATACGTTCACAAGAAAGTTGCCTAGTTGGTACTTTTATTGGACCACGCCCTACTCAGGTGACTCCATGGAGTACCAATGCCGTAGAGATAACGCAAAATATGCGCATTAAGGGCATTGATCGCATTGAGCAACTAACTCGGACAAGCGAGACGTCACCACATTATGATCCGATGCTGCAGGCTGTTTACAAAGGACTGGATCAAGAGAGCTTTGCTACGGCAATAGAGCCTCAATCAATTCGTGAGGTTACGGACCTAGAGGCGTATAATGAGGAAGAGGGGCTTGCGCTCAGTGAGGAGGAGATAGAGTATCTCAAGGGGGTATCTGCTCGTATAGGGCGCCCTTTGACGGACTCCGAGGTTTTTGGCTTCTCTCAAGTTAACTCGGAGCATTGCCGTCATAAGATCTTTAATGGCACTTTTGTCATTGATGGTATGAGACAAAACGATTCGCTCTTTTCTCTTATCAAGCGAACTTCTGAGGAGAATCCCAACGGTATCGTCTCAGCCTACAAGGATAATGTAGCCTTTATCAAGGGACCTCGTATACGTCAGTTCGCGCCAATGGATGCAACGAGACCATCGCTCTTTACACTACGAGAGCGGGATACAGTCTTAGCGCTCAAAGCTGAGACGCACAATTTCCCCACAACTGTCGAACCGTTCAACGGGGCTGCCACAGGTTCCGGGGGGGAGATACGAGATCGTATGTGTGGAGGTAAGGGATCTCTGCCACTCTCGGGGAGTGCCGTCTACATAACTTCATATCCACGACTAGAGCAAGACCCGGAGTTGAGCCCGGCCAAGTTGGATCCACGCCCATGGCTTTACCAATCTCCGCAGGAGATACTCACCAAGGCTAGTGACGGGGCAAGTGACTTTGGAAATAAGTTTGGGCAGCCGTTGATTAACGGTTCGCTGCTTACCTTTGAGCATCAAGAGACCCCTACAAGTACGTTGTATGGATATGATAAGGTAATCATGCTAGCTGGTGGTATGGGATATGCACCTCTGGAAGACGCTAAGAAGGAGACCCCACAATCTGGAGAGGCGGTGGTGCTGCTTGGCGGAGATAATTATCGTATCGGGATGGGGGGAGGAGCTGTTAGTTCAGTGGCTACGGGTGAGTATAGCAGTGGTATTGAGCTAAATGCCGTACAGCGTGCCAATCCGGAGATGCAGAAGCGTGTCCTTAATGTCGTCCGAGCAGTAAGCGAGCAGGGTAATAATCCGATCGTGAGCATTCATGACCATGGAGCCGGAGGACACCTGAATTGTCTGACTGAATTAATCGAAGATACAGGAGGGCGTATCAATGTCGACGCCCTTCCCGTAGGGGATCCGACTCTTTCGGTTAGAGAGATCATCGGTAATGAAAGCCAAGAGCGCGTAGGACTCCTTATAAGAAATGAGCACTATGCTCAGATGAAACAAATCGCAGCACGAGAGGGAAGTCCTATATATAAAGTGGGAGAGACAACAAATGATGAGAGACTCCTATTTTATACGAAACGGGAGGGGCGTGCCGCGATTGACTTAGCTGTCTCTGATTTGTTGGGACAATCTCCGAAGACTATTATGGAGGATGTGACGGCTCCCCACCATTTCTCTTCGGTCTCTTATGATAATGATCAGTGGAGACAGTATCTAAACAAGGTTCTAACTCTGGAGTCTGTCGCTTCAAAGGATTGGTTAACGAATAAGGTTGATCGCTCAGTAACGGGACGTGTAGCACGGCAACAGTGTGTAGGATCATTGCAGCTCCCTATCTCCGATCTAGGAGCCATGGCTTTAGACTTCGACGATAAAAGTGGTATGGCAACGGCTGTAGGGCATGCGCCTCAGGTAGCTCTGATAGATGCAGGAGCAGGATCTCGAATGGCTATTGCGGAGGCTTTGACCAATATAGTCTTTGCCCCTATTGAGGGAGGTCTACGCAGTGTGTCTCTAAGCGCTAACTGGATGTGGCCTTGTCGTAATAAAGGTGAGGATGCACGCCTCTACCAAGCTGTACAAGCCTGTAGTGAGTTTGCAATAGCCCTTGGGATCAATATCCCTACTGGCAAGGATTCTCTCTCCATGACTCAGAAGTATCCTGATGGGAAGCAGGTGATGAGTCCAGGGACATTGATTATCACTGCTGCAGCTCCAGTGAATGATATTAGATCTATTATCACTCCAGAGATCAAATCTGTCAAGCAAAGTCGTCTCCTTTACGTGGACTTTAGTTTTGCTCCTATGGCTCTTGGTGGCTCTGCATTAGCACAAGCACTAGGGCAGTTGGGAGATAGCTATCCGACAGTAGGGGATCCTGATTATTTTGCTACGGCATTCGAGGCTGTACAAGACCTAATTCACAGAGGTCTTGTCTTAGCGGGGCATGATATATCAGCAGGAGGTTTGGTGATAACGCTCTTGGAAATGTGTTTCGCCAACACAAAGGGCGGGCTAGAGATCTGTCTTGATGATCTTGCTGGGGTGGATATTGTGACAGCTCTCTACAGTGAAAACCCTGGGGTTATCTTGCAGGTGTCACAGATAGAGCGAGTCAAGAGTATCCTCAATGAGTATGAGATTGCCTATGCTGACCTAGGAGTGCCTACAGAAACTCGTCAGATGACAATCACTCTTAACGGTAAGATTTGCGAAATAGACATAGACGAATCACGCCGTCGCTGGGGGCATAAATCTTATCTCTTGGACCGCTTCCAAAGTGGTGAGGAATGTGCTACCTCTCGTTACGATAATCTGGGCAAGCATCCTGTACTGTGGCGATTCCCATACTCCTTTGCTGGTAGCTACATTGGGCTAGGACTTGACCCTCACCGGGTGAAACCATCTGGTATTAAGGCTGCAATCTTGAGAGATAACGGGACAAATGGTGAGCGTGAGATGGCTTACGCATTACATTTAGCGGGATTTGATGTCATGGATGTCCACTTAACGGACCTTATAGAGGGGCGTACAGATCTGACTGACGTACATATGCTCGTTTATTGTGGTGGATTCTCGCACTCTGATGTCTTAGGCTCAGCTAAAGGTTGGGCTGCAGGTATTTTGTACAATGAGCGTGCTAGAAAAGCTATTGAAGCATTTTACGAGCGCCCAGACACACTCTCCTTGGGGGTATGTAACGGTTGTCAGTTGATGGCACAGTTGGGTTTATTGGGTAAGGACGAAAAAGGGCAGAGCTTGTTTAAATTAGAGCATAACACATCTCAAAAGTTTGAGTCGAGTTTCCTAACCGTAGACATTATGGGTACAGGGTCTATACTTACACAAGGACTGGAGGGTTGTCAATTAGGTATCTGGGTCGCTCATGGTGAGGGACGCTTTGTCTGCCCGACAATCCCTGATGATCAGATTGCAGCTCGCTATCATTATGACGGCTATCCGGGTAATCCTAATGGCTCGGAGCGTAATATCGCAGCACTATGTAGTACGAATGGTCGACATCTAGCTATGATGCCTCACCCTGAACGCGCAATCCTCACATGGCAATGTGGTTATTATCCAGAGGAACGACGTATGAAGGACCAGGTTTCTCCATGGATACTACTCTTCCGCAGCGGATTGGAGTGGATTGCAAAGCAGTAGAAAATCTAGAGATATGGCGATTGAGGTAATCTATCTTAGCGTATGCTAGAGCTACGTCATGAGCATCTCTGCATTTACGCCCTAACGCAGCTCAAGGGTGTGTCTGTGCAACTTGCTCGTAATCTGATAGACTTTGCGGGTTCGGCTACAGCATTATGGGAGAATCCTAGAGAGTTATCTCGTCTCAATGGACATGTCTATGCACATCTGTATCCACTCCTAAAGAATTATAGTAAACTAGAAGAGGCAAAGTCTCTCCTACAGAAAAGCTGTGATATGGGTATCCGGATGGTCAGCATTTACGATGCTGATTATCCGCCACTACTGAGTAATTGTATTGATGCACCCTTACTACTCTTCTATTTAGGGGATTTATCCCCACTTCATGCCGAGCAGACTCTAAGCATAGTTGGTACTCGTAGGCCTTCCCAGCATGGGATCGAGGATCTGCAATCCATTATAACTCGATTGCCCCACGTGACAGATAGGGTAACGATCGTCAGTGGGCTT
The DNA here is from genome assembly GCA_963543315.1 of uncultured Porphyromonas sp. Lineage (GTDB taxonomy): Bacteria > Bacteroidota > Bacteroidia > Bacteroidales > Porphyromonadaceae > Porphyromonas. Next base: position 44,013 of record CAUUAW010000005.1, on the reverse strand, counting down.
GCTCTAGGTCTTGATGCTATCGCGCATAAGTCTGCAGTTCAAGCCGGCTTACCTACAGTTGCCGTATTAGCTCATGGACTGCATATGATCTATCCGAGCAGCCATCGTAATCTAGCCCGTACGATTATCGCTCATGGAGGTGCACTTATCTCGGAATATCCTGCTGGGGTAAAACCTCAAAGACACTACTTTGTCATGCGTAATCGTATCATAGCAGGGGTCAGCCAAGCTACACTCATTGGTCAGTCTGCCGAGCGTGGCGGATCACTTATTACAGCTCACCAGGCATTTGACTACGACCGCTCTGTCTACGCCCTACCTGGTCGCCTCTCAGACCGTGAGAGTGAGGGATGCAATAATCTTATCTATAATAATGTTGCAAAGCTTATATCCTCTGCTAAGCAACTCTGTCTGGATCTGGAGTGGAATGAGCCAAATGAATCCGGTGAAGAGTCTTCTCAGGGCTTATCATACGAGAGTAGGCTCAATGCTCTCCGTACATCCATAGAACCGGAAGCACGGCCTCTGTTGGACCTTCTCGTAGCTACACCCGAGGGGTTGACTATTGATGCCATTTGCGATCAGACATTGATGGGAATCGATGACATAAACTACCAGCTCTTCCTCTTGGAGAGCCGACAGTCTGTATCGTTACAACCGGATGGACGATACAAACTACAGCTCTAGCGTAGCAACCAGATCGATTGTATCGTATAGAGATGATTTGATTATCCCCTCTTGCGGGTAGCCTCATGCCAAGGGGACTATGAGTGTATATCCTCCTCAAAGTCTATATACTCTCCTTGATCCTTCTCAAATTTCTTCTTGGCAATGTCCTTCATATTCAGTTTACTCTGCTCCGTTTGCCCTTTAGATGGCTGACCATGTGAGGAGTCCTGTTGAGACCATCCTTGACGCGAAGCATGACGAGACTGGGCATTTGGATCTGCTTGTCTTAGGTAACGTCTTACCATCCATTGTAATAGCCGAGGCCCAAGGTGTCTAAGCAGTAAGTATATAAGTACTACGAAGATGATCAGACCGAGTAAGAAATCCATGGTTGTCGTCTGCTTAAGGGGAGTTATTTAAGGGATGTGTCGATGGCGTCTGAGATGCTCACAATCTTCTTGCTGAGTAAGAGAGAGACTAAGATGTAGAGAAGCATAGCTATACGCAGCGCTCCTGTCGCAGATCCCAGCCATAGATAGACAGCACAAGGCAATATCAGTATGACACTCCAGGCAATCAGTATGATAATACCCTTAGGGGCGCAGATCTGTGCTTTTAGATGCTTTAATGAGAGCATCGGGTTGCGACTTATCATTAGTATGGAAGATAGGAGTACGAGCGTATAGTAGGCGACCAATGTAAGCGTATCTACGACACAAGCACATGGCGCTAACGAGATGCCTATCCATAGGAGGGCATTGGCTGGTACGGGCAGACCTCGGAAGTAATTACTCGTACCCGTATCATTATTAAAGAGTGCAAGCCGATAAGCCGCAAAAGGCAGGATAAGTAGAAATGGCAATGACAATAACAGCGCCGTAGACTCCCCATATCCACTTGCCAATAGCCTAGACTCCATCGAGTGCATTGCTAGGAAACTTGGGGCTAGACCAAAGGTTACGACATCCGCAAGCGAGTCTAGATCTGCCCCAATAGGGGAGGAGGCGTTCAAGAGCCGAGCTACCATACCGTCTAGTAGGTCAAAGAGAGCTCCTATCATAATCCATGTAGCTCCCAGCTCATACTCTTTATAATGCAATATCGATATGATAGCTATCGCACCCGAGAGTAGATTGCATAGGGTGAGGAGATTGGGGATCAGTCGTCGCATTACCATTCTTACAGTTAGTACTATCTATACCTCACCTCTAGCAAGAAGTGTGCCTATCAGGGAGGTAACCCAGTGTTGTCGTGCCCCCCTGCACTTCATCCCCGAGTTGTACAGAGATTTGTGTACCCAGAGGCAAGTATAAGTCGATGCGTGATCCGAATTTTATAAAGCCCAAGAAATCATGCACCCCCACATTGTCGCCAACCTTGGGATAGGTGACGACACGTCTCGCCACAGCTCCAGCGATCTGTCGCTCCAGCACTTCATGCCCGTCATCCGTCTTGATGATCACGGCCGACCGTTCGTTGAGTACACTGCTCTTAGGTAGGAAGGCCTTATAATAGGCTCCACTCTGATGCTCCACATGCATTATCGTACCATTGCAGGCAACCCAGTTAGCATGTACATTGTAGAGCGACATAAAGATCGAGAGTTTGAGACACCGGCGCCCTAGGAGCTCCGGCTCATCAACCTCCTCCATAACTACGAGCTTACCATCTGCAGGGGCTACGATTACTTGACGATTACTTGCCTCGTTGTTACTACGCTTTGGGAAACGAAAGAAGTTTAACGCAAGCCCCATAATGGTTATAGAGATGAGGAGAGTAAGTATAAATACGCCCTTAAACGGGACAAAGACAAACGTCGCCCAGCATGCTGTCGTAAGCATTAAGAAAAAAGAAACCAAAAGTCCCAATCCCTCGCGGTGTAATCGTACTCGTTTCATTGTTAATTTAAGCAGATAAATCAGTTATCTCTACAGTAATCTGAGGTTATAATGGACAAAGATACAAAATAGAGCTTAGACACATCTGAACATCTCTTTATGCCATCTAAAGGAATAGACAGAGGTCCTAAAGGAAAGTATCCCTAGATAATTAATTGCTAATACCGGAATACTTAAATGCCTATTCCGTAATAATTACTTTGGTATCCTGGAATTAAGAGCAGAGTACTCCGTGGTAATTGTTATTTAATTCCCTGATTATCGTACCGTGAGATCAGGAGCCGAGTCTTACTACTGTGTGAGACTAATGCGAAGGGCGACGCCAAAGGCTGTGTTGTTTACAGGGAAGGAAGCAGTACTTACCAGAGGGTGATTCATATTCCAGTCAAAGTATCCTCGTATCGTAAGCATACGGCTGAGGGCGTAGTCGGCACTGAGCTTGATGACGTGTGCTACATTGCCATTGGTCGCCTGCGTGAAGGCCTCTTGTATCTTGCGAATGAGCATCGAGGAGTGATTGTACGAGTACTCGCAACGTACGGTCATCGCACCCCCAGATGTAAAGAGAGCACTCCCTGCTTTGTTATTGGTTTGTGTTGTCTCCCGCTGAGGAGCTCTGCGCTTAATGCCTATGAGCTTGCTAAAATCGTCTATCTTGTAGTTGAGACCTAGGGAAATCTCATTGCGACTATTCTCGATTACTTGAAACGAGGTTAGGTTGAGCATCAGATCTCTCGACTTATTCCAGCGCATGTTAAGCCCGAGACCACTCTTTAGGGTCATCTCAATGCCAACTAGCGGAGTGAAAGACTCTCGGATGGATACTTGTGAGATATCGTACGGCGAGGAGGCGACACGTCGCATCTCTGTACTACCGCCAGTCTTATCTTCGGCGGGCATCTCTATATAACCTAGCTTTTGCTGGGTCGATATTGGATGCCAAGAGATAAAGGAATTAAAGTTTGCCACACTGTAACTATTGCGATAAGTATGACTAATAGAGAAGTTGCGGAAGAGCTCTGTCAGTACCGGCACCTGAGATAAACCGGTATAAGTGATGCTCCAGTTTGGTAGTGTACGCCAGATACTATGAAAAGGTGAGGCCCCCTCTAGTCCACGAGCGGTATAGGCTGCGAGGAAGGCTGGGATCAGTACGTCGGGGCTGTTGGGGCGGACCTCTGGGGCGTCAGCCCCAGCAAGAGTATTGTACTGATCAGTCAGGCGCTGTACCATTTCTTGTTGATAGCTAAGAAGGTTATCAAAGGTACTAGCCTTGTAGCCGTCGCTTGCGTTAGCACGAGCGAAGAAGCCTTTGAGCCCGATTGTCCCTGCGCTAAAAGTGCCACTATAGGTCTCTGGAGCCCCCTCAAACATATATTGGGTCTGAATAGATCTATTCGTATGGTAATCCCAGGTAAGTGTCATTTTGAGATCTTTCATAGGCTCTAGATTTAGCCTTGCGGTAGCATCTTCGGTAATGGAGTACATAGCCGGATTGATGTTTTCGGACTGCTTGATGAGCCACCCCCGTTCAGCCGCTTGATGTACGAACTCATTGTCTGCAAAACCAAAGGCAAAAGCAAGCCCTGGAGACATTACCCCCGGAGTGGGATACCCTTGCCCTCCAGCGCCCTTGATGTCAGGGAGGAAACCTGGTAGGTGGAGAGAGGTGGTGCGGGTATAGGAAATCGAGAGGTCACGTACTAGGGTGAGAAAGGAGATACTGGCATCTATGTATGGGTAAAACTGCTCCATGCGCATCTCTCGGGCTTTATCGGCAGCGTAGATATTGACTCTAATTGTGACAGAGTCCGTCCCTGTGACCGAGATGCTATTGGGATTGACGACCGTATACTTGATAGGATAGTTGAGCCCTAGCGTGTCCTTTGCCGTTACTTCTGGTTTGGAGGAGCCTAGCTGGTGCGTAATCGTAATGGTTGTGTCAGGGCGTAAGATCACCTCTTTAGTAAAGCGGAGTGGTGTTGACTTGGAGCGCGGGGCTTGGAGCTCTTCACTGTTTCTAGTGGGACTCTTAGAGGTATTGCGAGTCCTACCACTATTATTACGATTACTCTTACTACGCCGTTTCTCATACTCCTTATACCAGTCAAACTTCTTATAAAGAGTCTGGAAAAGGAGGTTGACTCGCCCGTCTAGCTTCATCTGATTGCGAGCTACATTACCCATAGAGATGCCTCTCTGTGTCGTAGCTCCGCGATCCCAATTGTACGAAGCGATGTAGGTTGTAGTCGCAGAGACAAAGTCCATGAGTGGGATTAGTGCTAATGGGAGTGTGTAGGTCACATTGGTCGTTTGGTTGTATTGCATTGGAAGCCCCCAGTCACGTATGCTCTGCCATACGGAGTCTCGCCATAAGATATAGTCATCGGGAGCTAGCTGACGATTGACCTGTACGTGAGGCTCTACAATGCGCGCATTGGTCCCTGAGTTAAAGGATAGCTTAAGGTTTGTGGTGGGATTCCAAACAATGTTGGCTCCGCGCTGCCATACAAAGTTCTGCACAAAGGTCGCAGGTAGTGACCAGTTTGCTATAGTTCTCTCTCCTGGTATAAAGTTACGTACTTGATGCTCACTATAATTGCGAAGGATTGAACTGTTAAAGACGAGACGTGATGGGAGGTAGTTGATTTGGTAGCTACGCAGTGTCGAGGTGACAGTACGGATTACATCAGTCGTCTCTTTGCCTTGCGGTACTCCGGCAAAAGGCTTCCATGGGATTGCTACTGGGGTATACTGATACTGAGCCGAGGCTTGCCATGTAGAGTTGCGATCATAGACGACTCCTGGACTATTCTTCTCATCCCAGGACATGGAGTAGCCCAGAGTAAAGTTGGCAGGATCATAAGGCATCGGATTCTTACTCTGTATGTTGACTCCCACATTAGACAAAGATAGTGCGTGAGCCTGAGTACGTGTGAGAGACATTGTCTGGATAGAGTCTCTCACTGCATCTGTCGGCGCTTTCGCAAGAGACTCTTTGAGGAGCAAGTCTTGATCTAGAGGATTATACTGAGGTCGTATGACCTCGTCTTGATAACTGTAGTAAAGAGGGATGTGTACCTTGGCTCTCTCAGGGAAAAACTTCCCTAACTCCACCTGTGTAGATAGGTTGAGAAAGCCCGTGTCCTCTAGTTGTCTCTGAGATAATGATTGGTCTAAAGCTCCGAACCCTGCCGTGCGATAAGATCCTCGAGCATTGAATGAGCCTAAATCACTTAGCTGTACCTGTAGATCGGCGTTGGTTGCCCATCCTCCATGCTCCTGATATTCGCTCAAGCGCAACTCATTGAGCCAAATCTCGGCACTCTTAATTTGCCCGGCACTATTACGCACTCCAATCATGATGGTTTTGACATTACTAAGAGATGGATTACCCATCACGGTGATTGTGTTGCGTGGTCGCTCAGCATCAGGGATGGAGTAGGGGGTGTATAGATCAGTCTCTCCATTAGCTTGAGCTGTATTACGTCGCATTTTGAGCCCCGTAAGTCGATCGAAACGAAAGTCCACCTTATTACTCTCGGGCCAGACTAACTCTCTATCCTTAGCGTTATCACTGTAAGTGCCAAAGGGCGTCAGTTCTAGTGGTACACTGTACTCATAGTAGTTGTTGGTGTAGTCCGAGCCTAGCCGTAGGAAGGCTGTCATCTCGCCATCTCTCGTTGGTGTCCCCTCCTCTTGAAGTTCCTCGGCATGGATAAAGAGCTCAATACGCTTGTAGCGGCGTAAGTCTAGTCCTGTATTTTTGTAGACGGCTCGAGCATCACCTGGTGCTAGCTGCTTAATACGTAGACTAAGTGACTGCTCATTCTGGCGAATGGCCTGGGCTTGACTGGGACTGACGCTACGAGATACGCCTGGAGGGAGGATATAATTGATTGGTTTACGATCTCCATTTTCCTCAATGTTGACGGTATTAACCTCTATAGTCCCATTGGAGATAGGATTTACAGAAGGCGCGTGTAGTGGGCGATCATACTGTCTCCACTCACCACGCACCATCTTAAAAGTGCCAAAGCGTAGCACTACGGGCTTATCCCATTGCGTGAGATATAGACGCATGAAGCGAATACTCTTGAGATCTGCGATGCCCCCGACTCTACGCGTTGGCTCTCGTACGGGGATCTTAAACTGATACCACTTGATCGTCTCTTGCTTACCATTGGCTAGCTTTACATTGACGGACCGCTCGTCAACGATATAGTTATGCCCTACTTGCATCTTCGCTGGTGATAGGGATAACTCGTACTCAAAGTAACGCTCCTGCTCATTGAGCGTATTGTCTTGGTTAATATCCTCCACGTCGGGTACAACACGGCTAGCAACACTATAAGCTCCTGTCTCATTAGTCGCTTCAGCACTGTTACCCTCTATACCGTTGTAGTATTTGTATCGCCCTAGGATGGATGATTGCAGCTGGTCGTACAGTTCATCTCGATAGTGCCGAAAGTTATCCCCTGCAGGATCATTGAGTGGACTCATTGTGTCTCCTTGCCACTGCTCCAAGACTGTCCCATTCACTTTACTGCGTATAGCTGAGATATAATTTGCATAAGCAGGGAAGTTTTTCTCTTCTTCAGAACTCAGTCCATTGAATCCCACGTCTTGCTTAACTCGTGCTCCTGCCGCATTGTCAAAGGAATACCCAGCCGTCCGTCGTATGGGAACACGCCCCCATACGGTCTCAACTGTAGCTGTCGGATCCTCATTAAGAGGCATTCCATTCTCAAAGAACTTTTTCTCGTCCTTTAGAACCTCTTCAGAGATTTCGCCAAGGTTGAAGTATAGTTTACCACTTGTCGGAGCTGCCTCTAGATAGATAAAGGGATCCATCATCCAGAACTCCAGGTATTCTATGTTGGCGGCTTCGAAGTCGCTTTGGTCTATCTTGCGCATTATGCCACCCCAATTCTCTTGCGGATTCAAGAGTTTCCCATCACTCCCCATTTGCTCACTATTTAGATTGTACGGACCACGCTCGTCAGGGTAATAAGCGAGACAGAGTGTTTGCAGGTAAGACTGCTGGGCAAAGTTCTCGTCTCTGTACGGGAAAAGCTCCGAAGTCCGCACTTCTCTAGAGTAGTGATTTGAGAGCATGTTAGGATTGTTGCGCAGGTAGGCTGGTGTTAGTGAGGAGCCGGAACGGTTAAGCATTGGATCGATGTGAAACCAGTTGAGTAGAGCTCGGTGATTACCATATCGTATATCATTGACAGTCCGAGCCTCTGGGAAGAGATCTGCAACGCCATCTGCAGCATCATGCCAAGGGGTTGAGCTCAGCATCCATGCATAAGGATTGAGAAGGTCGATGCTACTCTGAGAAGTCTCAAAGTCGTCTATATAACTATGTCCCTTGGTATAACGACCCTCATAGTGCCCAGGAATCAAATGGGCAAATTCCATATTCAGTGCAATCTCCGAGGGCTTCGTTAAGTCTAGCAATGGAATATAGTCTAGCACATGTGTTAACCACTGAGACTCCGAGCGCCAAGAGAGATTCAGTCCCCATAGGACATTCTGCATAGACTCTCGTCCCATAGCTGGTTTAGCCGTAAGGGGCATTTCGCTGAGGTACATAAGGGTCCCTCCGAGTGTCAGGTTAGGAGTGAAATGATAGTTCATGTCCAAACCTAGTACAGTCTTACGCTGTAGATTGAGAAATCCCTTATTCTCTAGCGATACGTCGACCCGTGTCCCGCTATTTAATATAGACTCATTGAGGATTGTGACGGTCCCCATCGCATAGTTGACGGTGTAGTCTACATTCTCCACGAGAGTGGCACCTCCTGCAGTCACTCGTACAGATCCTCGGGTTACGTTCATGGCACCGAGAGATATTTCACCACTATTTGCAGCCTGATATTCCCCTTGTAGGATAAACTTATCTCGCTCCGCGACCTGCTGGGCAGCGACCATTGTCGTATCATATATCTCACGATACACATAGCGCTCGGCAATAGCGGGATTGTCAATTTGCTTAGCTAGATAACTGCCAAATGGCTCTGTCGAGGTAAATATGACTAACCCTCGCTCAGCATCGACAGTAAACCCGGGGACGAAGTCGAATATGCCATCAGGATAAGGCTCATTTCGTGTGTCTAGACGGTCCATTCCCAGTACACGAGTGAGGAGTTTTCCTGCTATTTTCCCCTCATTAATATATGGTAGTGCGGTCCCAGTACTATCATTGCGATAGAAAACGTCCAGTTTGAAATGCTCGGACTTAAGATTGTACACACTATTCCCGAGACTATACACATTGCGCATCATAAAGCTCCAGTAGGGAGCTGTGGGCGTCATCGAGGCACCTTTGAGTAGCTTGACAAAGAGGTTGTCTGCTGTGCGATCCGACCTATCGGAGCTAAACTCCCCAACCTGATATACTTTACCCTGGTATGTATATTCAAAGGCTACGCCCACCACTTCATCTGGTTGGAGTCGCACTTGTAATGATAGAGTCCCCAGTTGATCGTTAAGGCGGTATTCATTAGTGTTCAATCTGCGAGCACTCTCTATTTTAGCATAGTCTAGCCCACCTCGCATCTGATTTTCCAGTATCTGACTCACTTGATCTACTTGACGCAAAGAGGGCTGTCCAAGTAACCAATTATAGAGTGAGTTAGCCTGATTAGCTGGAAGTCCTTGAGTGGATCCATTGGTTGTAACACCATTTGCAACGACGCGCTTCGCCTCTCCTAGGTCAGTAAAGGCAACAATATTGCGAGCCTCATCAAAGTTCCCTCGTTTGTTTGTCACCCACACTTCAATGCGATTGATCTTAACCCCCGAAGAGATAAAAGGGAGTGTCTCTATCGCACCATCGTAATGCTCCCGAAAATAGTGCCCTAGATAAAAGTGTCGATTAGCATCGTACTGATTAGCTGAAAACTCAAAGGTCTTAGTCTGCGCACCTCGATCTGTGGAGACTCGCTTTGTTTCCGCTTCCTGCTGACTCGCCACCAGATCGACATCAAGCTTGCCAAACTGTAGCTTACTGTGTAGTCCAAAGAGTGAAGCACCACCTTGTATCAGTGAATTCTTAGGCTGTAGAGAAACATTTCCCACTTCTAGCACCTTGATAATATCATCTTCCTCACCCTCGTACGCTAGCTTGAGCTTTTTACTATCAAAGTCAAAGGTTGCTTGCGTATTGTAGTTGAGGTTAAAGTTCAGCTTTGTGCCTACAGATGCTTGTACATTTGCTTGGATCTTCTGGTCAAAATCAAAGAATGTGTGTCTTCGAGAACGAATAGGTATGGAGGGATTGTCCGTGGCATTACTCTTGACACCCATTGAGACCTCGGCAGATCCCTGGGTTCGGACTCGGACGCCACCAGGTCCGAATATTTTCTCTGCAGGACCCAGCTCAAAACCAAAGTCAAAGGGGTTAAAGCTCTTCCCCTGCTGTGCCTTATCGTCTAGTCTAGCTTGCTCTAAAAAGTAGTTATGTACGCCATTGCGATTGATATAGGCGATGTATTGCTCTAGGGTATACGGTATTGGGGTCCCAATCTGCTTCCCCCCGACCTTTGAGACCAATAGGTAGAGTCCTGTAATGGAGTTGTAAACGAACTCATGGGTCACCACACTCGGTGTACGTAAGTCTATAGCCGATTGGTGCTCGAGCCACTGGTATGACTCAGGGCTAGTCGTTTGCACCGGGTAGCGCAGGCTATCTTGTGGAGGGGGGACTGTAGATACCTTTAGTATTGCTATAGGTAACGACGAGTAGGGTGTAGCGAATAGTCTCACCACACCAACCGACGCGCAGAGCAAAGCCAGCCATGCGAGTAGTATTCTACGCCTAGGGATCATCTGTTACCTATTCTGTATCCAGGTCAGTTATACAACGCATGTATCACCCTTTTGTTGTACCATGAGCAATCTACAGGATACTTGATCCGCATTCACGATCCATACCAAGAGTCAAGTCTGGTGCTGGACGTAAGATTTACTCCTGGGATGTGCCTAGAGCAGAGCTAATGCTTGCTTGATCACACGCTCTACTGGTATGTCTGGCGTAACGGTCATAATCTGTTTGACCACTTTGCATACATTAGACTCTGTAAAGCCGAGCATCTTTAGTGCAGCGATTGCTTCCTCTGCTACTTCGCGAGCAGTCCGAGAGCCTATCCCTGTAGTCACGTCATCTTGGTTAGTCAGAGCTTCGGGGAGCTTGCCCTTTAGATCTACAATGATACGCTGTGCCGTCTTAAGCCCAATCCCCTTGACCATCTTCAGGCGCTTGTCGTCGCCACTTTCGATTGCTCCCGCCAGTTCCTGTGGTGATAAACTAGAGAGTATAACTCTAGCCGTAGCCGCTCCCACTCCGGAGACTGTGATCAACCTAGCGAAGAGATTCTGCTCCTCTCTCGTGTAGAAGCCGTACAGATCACAGACCTCTCCTTGACGCATCACCTCTGTAATCCAAAGTCGTACAGGAGCATCAGACGAGAGCTCGCGTAGCATATCGTAAGTTGAGAGCGAGATATTGATATCATAGCCCACGCCACAGCAGTCGATGTAAACAGTCGTCGGCGTGAGTGTATCTATCGGACCTCGTAAGTAAGCAATCATATAAACCGGAGTGTAAGTAACCTGCTACAAAGATAGTAGTATTTGGACAAAAGTGGCTCATCGAGCAATACTGTCGTATTGAGGTGGATGCTATGCCACTTTTGGATCTATCTCCGAGGGTACAGAATAATAGAATAGGAACTGGCTGAATTGAATTAAATATAAAATTGTTTGAGAGCTACGAGAGGTGTTACCCATCCTTACCGGATGGATAAAAAATAGATCCGGAGTAAAAGAACTTTTACTCCCGAATACCCGATCGACTATTCGCGAATAAAGAATGGGGCATCCCGGAGCTCTCATTTGACCATTCCGAGATCTTTTTTTGCACTCCTGGGGTTGTCACAAGGGGGCAACAAAATGGTAGCCCCGTCTTGCCTAGAGTGAAGAGAATAATTTTGTTGCTCCTCGTGGTCTGTTAAAGCAACCTGCAAAATAAGTGAAGGGTGTGACAAAGCAAAAGCTTTGACACACCCCCATAGATTTTAGTTAGGAAAGGCTCAAAGGAGCAAGCTCTTCACGAGACGAGCCCCACACAATATATATGTACCTTGTGGTAGACCGGCTCTCTCTATCTCTGCAATCCCAGACTCATTACTCCAAGTCGCTCTCAGAGAGATCCCAGTAGATGACAGGAGCTCGATGAAACTGTTCGGAGCAACCCGAGAGAGTTGGATGCTCTCGTGAGTAATGTAAATTAGAGGCAAGTCCTCATCACCAGAGGGGGGCAATGTCCCAACATTGCTCCCTCCGTAGGGATTTCGCCCTTCGTTTTCACCACCATGCCAATCATATAGGCTCCAAGCTCGCAGAGTAGCTAGAGGGACATCCGCCGGAGCGCACTGATTTTGCTCTAACGGACTCGTGGTATCAAGCAGGTAAATGCGAGCTTTGTCGGCAACAGCACGTTGTGGTAGTTGCTGGATTAGATCGTGCATCGCATCTTGTGACACGCGATTGTTGTATAAGTAGATACGATTGATCTTGGTAGACGGAGAGGTTGGGAGACTTACGGACTGGATCTCATTGTCTGATGCGTAAAGCATAAAGAGCTTTTCGTTATTCCTCGCATCTATCTTGGATAACTTGTTATTGCTAATAGATAGATTCCGCAGATTTTTGAGGTTTGTGAGATCGATAGATGAGAGTTGGTTGTCTGGGGCAAAGAGTTGCTCCAGGGATTCACTGACAGTACTTAGGTCTAGCAAAGTCAGAGCATTGTTTGATAGCTGCAGGTAGGTCATCTCTCCGTGTATGGTAATTTTCTCATTCGCGGAGAGGGTAAACTGATTGGGCTTGTATTTGGTATATTTATAGCTCTCCCCAGCATCGCAAATGCCATTACGGTTTAGATCGATCCAGGCGTTCTCAGCATCTTTTGGAGACTCTATGTAGACCGTCAGCCGCTGACCTGCAGTCAGACTGGTGGATAGTGTGATATGTGCCTCTCCAGAGTATGGTTTTTGCTGTGCTCGAGCTATCCTACAGTGCGTGGTGCTGGACAGCAAAATAAGGATCACACAGCGGAAGACTAAAGATTGCTTCATGGCTCGCATCCAACTAATGTTTGACAATCACTCGAACTAGGCCATCTTGATGACCAAGTAAGTAATTACCATCTGGATAGCTGGAGACGTCAATCCGTGCACTACCTAGATCATCAGCCTGGATGCTCACCAGGCAATCCCCCGTGGTTGTGTAGAGAGATATAATTTCATTAGACTTTAATCCGCTCACGAAGATTTGCTGAGTAGCAGGCGTCGGGTATATAGTTAGACAAGGGTCTGCTCCTAGTATTGGGAGTCCATTAGGATCTTTAAAGGAGACCTCGATTAGTGTTTTGTCTCTTACGACAATTGTCATAGGACCCTCCTCGGGCTTAATATCTTTTTGATTGCAAAGAATCCTGTCAATTACATAGTTTTCATCGGGTGTTACAGTCAATGTTAGCTCTGTGCGCTCTGGCACCGCAGATAGATCATCTGCCCCCGTGAGCTGGGCTCGACCATACTTTGATACACGCATGGTCACGGGGTAGAGAGCAGACCCAGAGTACGGAGTTACGGTAGCCGTTGCCTCCTCATTGCCATAGACTTGCCATCCTCGCGATTTGGCAATCTCGACATCTGAAATGAGACATATGTTGCGTTCGTTTGGGCTATCAGTAGCGATCATCTCGATGCGAGGGGGAGCCCAAGTAGAATTTTCTTTCTGAGGAAGTGATCGGATGAACGCGGTAGTAGCCTCTCCCTTTAGAAGATTATTATAGAGAGTTATGGTTTGTAGCCTTTGGCAGCCCGAAAGATCCAGGGTCCCCAATCGATTACTTTGCAGGTCGATCGTCTCAAGTTGAGGATTGGATGCGGAGAAGTTCGAGATATGATTATTGCTAAGTATCAAGTATGTCAATGCCGTAGACTGTGATATGTCAAGTTGCTCCAGGTCGCAGGAGCTTGCTTCGAGCATATTTAGGGCTGAGGTCCCGGTCAAATTTATTTCTTTGAGTTGGGGATTCTCGTTGCAATTGACCTTTGTTAGTAGGGTGAGTCCACTGAGATCAATCTTTGTTACAGATGTTCTAGGGCAGAGTAACTCCTCTAGCTTAGAGCACTTCGAGAGATCAAGGGTCTGTATATTCGTACTCCCGCAGGTAAGGAAAGCAAGAGAAGTGTTTGTTTTCAGATCTAGAAGGGATATGGGATTAGCGTTGCAATCAATTTGCTCAAGCTGTGTACAAGCGCTGACATCTAGACTACTAAGGTCATTGTTGTAGCAAATAAGGGTCTTGAGGTTGGGGGAGTGGCTAAGGTCTATTTCCGTGAGGTAGTTCCCTGGACAGGTTAGGTCTTCGAGACTAGGACAGCCTGTAATATCAATGGTATATATACTGTCTTGTCCCATCTCTAGGATGGTTATGTTAGTCCCCGTAAAGGTGACCTCAGGTTGCTGTACGGAGAGTTGGTAGTTGACGGTACCATTCCACATTGGAGACCCTCCAGTCTCTATACCCTTAGCTCCGATAGCTTTGAGATTCCCATCGCATTTAATGGATACATTAAAGCGATCGTCGGGCTTCATGTGTGTGGTCAACTTGATGGTGCTTTCCTGGGCAGAGAGGGACTCCATAAAGCCCAGCATGAAGATAAGGTATAAGAGGATCTGTGAGACCCGGTGAATAATGCGTAGATGCTTTCTCATAATATAATATACAAGTGTTGTGTAGAGTATGCTTAGCAAATGACCTTTGTGACATTATCTCGCGCGCTGATAAGATCACCCCGTTGTTGGTCTATATGTTCACGACAAATTGCCCGTATTGTCGGGGAGCAAATATACAAAAGTCTCACTATAAACACTCCACTTCCCTCAAGGTCTCGCTTGAGAAAACCCGAAACTATCTAAAGCACCTAGTATAGGCTAGATTACTTGCGTAGACTTAATCCTCAAGAGTTAACCTAAAGCCATAGCGATAGCGGTAAGTACCATCGCTATCCTGTAGCATTTTTTGTGTACGCTCCCACTGCTTGACCCACTCAGGACGTAGGTCCGTATTGCCTTTTTCTCTCTCTCCTTGAGGCATCTCTACGAGTGCTACATGCAGTTGCTCCTGCTCACCCATTTCTGTTTGTAAGATATATTGGAGTAAACTCATGGTAAGCATGTCTAGCCAAAGCTCTCGAGAGATTGCGATCGGTAGATCTTTCAGCCGCTCCTCTAGAATAGGATCTGTAATGATGACGGTTAAATATCCTTCGCGGACAGACTCTATGGATACAGCTTCAGGATACTGCAAGGAAGCCTCTATCGAAAAAGCTTCATCAGCAACCAATGCTGCAAGACGTAGTGAGAGAGCCTCAAAGAGCGCATCCGCCTGAGCATTTGTATATAATAGCTGGGGGTAGGGAGTCTCAAAGTGTAACTGCTCATAGAGTGTGCGCCAAGGATAGTACGGCAACACTCGCCCAATGGGAGCTTGTGGCATATAAATATTATGAGAACCGAAGTGATGCGGCTCTGCAATCTCCCCAGCGATGTCGATTTGCTCTGTCATAGTGTCTGTAACTAATGGGTGTTAATCATGTCCTTGTACCTTTAGACCACGTTTCGTTGCCTCCTCTATGAGTAGCTTACGAGCAGCAGTATATTCATTAGGTATCTCACCATCTAGGATTGCATTCTTGACTCTCTCCTTAAGAGTCCCTACCATCTGCGAGGGTGGGATAGCAAAAAGAGCCATTATCTCGGCTCCATCGATAGGGGGAGCAAAGTTGCGGATGCGATCCTTCTCCTCCACTTCTTGTAGTTTGTGTCGTATTGTCTGGTAATTGTTCAGGACTTCCTGCACACGTTTGGGGTTCTTGCTCGTCACATCACTCTCTACCAGCGTCATTAGGTCCTCGATATCGTCTCCTGCGTCAAAGAGCAAGCGACGAATCGCTGAGTCGGTCACACCCTCATCAACGAGAGCCGATGGGCGCATGTGCAAATCGACCAACTTGGCAACATACTGCATGTGACTATCTAGAGGGAGTTTTAGACGACGAAATATGCGAGGTACCATCTTGGCACCTATATAATTATGGTTGTGAAAGGTCCATCCCAGCTGAGCATCCCATCGTTTCGTTTTCGGCTTTGCAATATCATGGAGCAGGGCAGCCCAGCGGAGATAAAGCTTGTCACTCTTTGCTGCCAATTGATCTACGACTTGATAGGTGTGGGCCAAGTTATCCTTATGACCGACTCCAATCATCGTCTCCGTGCCTCTTAGTAGTTGTACCTCTGGCAGGATGATATTCAAGAGTCCTGTTTGCTCCATCAGCGAGAGCCCTACACTTGGGCGGGGTGAGAGCATGATCTTATTAAGCTCTACGATGATACGCTCTGCTGAAACGATTTTAATACGCTCTTTGAGCTGTACTATAGCATTAAAGACTGAGTCATCGATGATAAATCCCAGCTGCGAAGCAAAGCGTATCGCGCGCATCATACGTAACGGGTCATCGTCGAAGGTAATTTGAGGATCCACAGGTGTACGGATCAAGTAGTCTCGCAGATCTTCTAGTCCATAAAACGGGTCCACCAATTCGCCATAAGTCTGCTCATTTAGAGATATCGCCATCGCATTTATTGTGAAGTCTCGGCGCTCTTGATCATCTTCTAGCGTCCCATCCTCTACAATGGGCTTGCGACTATCTCGCTGGTAACTCTCACGACGGGCGCCGACGAACTCGACCTCAATGCCTTTATAGCGTAGCTGTGCCGTCCCAAAGTTGGCAAAGATACTAACGTGTGTCTTAGGTCCGATCTCTCTAGCGACAGCTTTAGCTAGCGTAATGCCGCTTCCCACGCAGACGATGTCTATATCATCGCTCTGTCTTTTCAGGAAGAGATCACGCACCCACCCACCTACCACATATGTCTCCAGCCCAAGGCGATCAGCCACACGCCCTACAATCGAGAAGATCGGATGGTGTAGATATAGACTATAGTCAGCATAAGGATCGAAGGCTATCGACATATCAATGTATTAGACTAGTGTAGCGCAAAGGTAGTATAAAAAATTGGTCTTCTTTATTTGACGTGCTACTGGGGCTCTCGCTTGTCGCGACAGGCTGCACAATAGGATTGCTCCTGATCCTCTATGATGTGATCATCATATAGCTACAGGATAAACTGCCGGACGATTACGGAATAAACAAGATATGATTCCAGAATAGTCAAACGTCATTTCCGGAGAGGTCAAAAGATTTTTCCCGAGTCATCAAATGCCAATTTAGGAGTAAATAATCTAGATTAGCGTGTGATGGAGGTCTTGCCTTGCCACGACCTTCCGAGGTGTCAACATTAAGAGACACTAATTATCTGTATAGATCTATGTGTGAAAGCTGAGACATAAGGGAAGCATCTTAGATGATTATCTGAAAATCAACTTTTTGTAATATCCGTGCTACAGGCCTATTTGCTCATTTCGATTATAGTTGCTAACTTTGTCAAGTTGTAGATAGGATCTTTAGTCCTGTGAGACTTAGTAGTGTCGCTGTAAGTTTTCCCTTTGCAACCCTCTGCATCCATAGCGCAATTAGAGCTGGTCGAGTAGCTCAGCTGGATAGAGCAACTGCCTTCTAAGCAGTAGGTCTTGGGTTCGAATCCCAACTCGATCACGACATATTCTAGTGACTGATAGAGCGGCAACTGTCGCTCTATTTGTTGTATTTATAGGAGAGCTCCCAGGTCCTCGTTGTCATTGGTCTTGTCTCCCTAGAAGGGGGGCTTCCCTGCAATAGAATCCTCTGGACAGACAGAGTGTTGCAGATGTGGAAAAAAGAGAGGGAGAGTATCGGATCTGCACCCTCCCTGCGAGAATTGTTGCGTGATGATGAGTCGCAATGTCGCCTATGGCATTAAGCTCCTGCTCGAGCAAAAGCCAAGGACATCAGATCTCTCTGTTTCAGCTTCGGGTGGTTCAGCCCCCAATGTGACTAGAGCGGGAATCCTTACTTCGTTCGGTAGCTCTCCTAGAATCGATAACCTACGGAGATGTTTGGATATATGTAGGGTAGATCTTTCTCAGAGTTTAGTAATAGGTTACTACGCCCCATGCGTACACTGATCTCTCCACTCCAGTTGCTTCGAGAGACAAACTTCCAGCCACCACCGAGCCCGATGCCCCAAATGAGCCTGCCTTTACTCTCAGATATCCATCCTTTTGTATCAGAGTTATGGTGCCCACTTAGTAATGTATTGTAGCTGATGCCAGTATTTGCCTCAATAAAGAAGCCCGCATTAGCTCTTGTCAGGGAGAGGGTACTCCCACCGAAGTACCAGCGTACATAAGGCATGGCTCCTAGAGTCGGGAATAGTCCCATATTCAAGTTTGTAACCCCCTCAAGAGATGCATTCACTGAGGTCCCGGCACTTAGATCTTTGAGTATGATGCGCTCGTATTCTAGGGAGATCGCTTTGTAGAGTACGGGAGTAAAGAGGTTTAGCCGGATTTCATTTTGCGTCTTGGGGAGGGGTTTCTCGTGTTCTCCTTTGACAACGACTACTTGTGCATTCAGTAAGTTATACCCCACACTTAGTGTAAGGAGACTTAAGGGGATAAGTTTTTTGAATAATCTATTCATGAGATTGGCTCTTTAAGTGACTTCTTGTCCTCTATTGCCACGAAGGTAGCAAATAGTTCCCACACCGATGAGACGGACTCCCTCTCTACCACTTATGGATCATTTCAAATCTCTGTAGTATATTTGTTGTCGAGTAATTAACCGTTCAGACTTAGAAATACTATGAAAAAGCTCCCCTCTAACTCCTACTCCTGGCTTATCTATCTGATAGCTTGGCTTGTCCTCGTGCTCATACAGTCGATATTGATCGGTCAGAGTACTACAACTGCAACACCTTTTTGGGAGACCCCATCGCACTATCTCTCGACATGGATGTTGGATCTATTCCTCATCTTGACCTTTTACCTAAATTACTATTATGTGGCTGGGGCAATGATGCGTCGTCGCCTTTTTGGTGGATATGTGGCTTTTGTACTTGTTATTGCAGCTATAGCACTTTTTATGCCTATTATCTGCAAGGCTCTCTTTGGGTGGCAAACGCCTACGGAAGACCTACCATCTGTTTCTATCTCTTGGCTGGGAGCTATTGGGGCTATCACAGTAATTACAATAGGACTTGCTGTGCGCGCTCTTCTGGAGTGGCTGAAACTAAATAAGCTCACCTCGGAGCAACGAGATGAGCTTATCAAACTGCGAAATGAGTGGACCGTCCTTAAGGGGCAGGCTAAGGGCGAAGATCCGACATCGTCTACGCCAGAACCGGCTAGGAGACCAGAAGATCTACATGCTAAGGAGACGGCGGACACAAAGCATATCTCCCCTAAAGCATCAGATTTATAGGTCGAGTATGATCCACTCGCCTCTCCACAGATCTACGGAGAGCAGTTTACCAAATAAAGATGGTTGCTGTCCTAAGCATAGCTGTATTGCTTGACTTGCCTGGATGCTCCCAATGACCCCAGCAGTAACTCCGATAACTCCTGGAGCAACTCCGCAGCTTGTGTCTGCTCGCTTGCTGTAGATGTCTCGGTAACGTAGGTTACTGAAAGGGGTAAAAACGGAGCTTTGCCCAGACCATCCCTCGATAGCTCCATGCACAAGTGCTTTTGCTGTGGAGAGTGTGTAGTCGTCTAGCAGATAGCGCGTAGGATAGTTGTCTGTAGCATCTATGATGATTTGATAATCAGCTAGAAGACTCTCTATATTATTCTCTTGCAGTCGCTTCGTGATTGCTATGATATGAGGTTCACTGTTAAGAGCTTTCAGCCGTTGTTTCGCTATTGTCGCTTTACAGGAGCCCAAATCGGATTCTTGGTACAGTATCTGCCGCTGTAAGTTCGATGGGGATACCACATCGTTATCGACGATAGCAATATTCCCCACCCCCGTTGCTGTGAGGTAGTAAAGGAGAGGAGCCCCTAGTCCCCCCGCACCAATGACTGCGACACTCGACTGAGAGAGTCGTCGTTGCCCTTCGGGTCCAATCTCCGGTAGCTGTAGCTGGCGTTGATACCGCTCACCAGTAGCAATACGGTTTATTACATCCACTGATCCCAGTCCTTCCAAATCACATCATACCCTTGAGCTTTGATCGCTGCAACCACCTCTTTGGTTGAGCGAGAATCGTTGATAGAGAATTGCTCTAGTTCGGGATTAGGGTCTACATATCCACCCGGCTGCGTGCTACTCCCCGCACTCATTGAGTTTGCTCCAATACGTATTGCCATATCTCTAAAAGCACTGCTCTCTCTAGTGGATAATGATATTTCAACCTCTGGGTCGAAAATGCGATAAGCACAGATGAGTTGTACCATTTGCCGATCATTGATAGGGTCTGCAGGCATAAAGGATCCTACGTGAGGACGCAATCGGGGGAGGGAGATTGAGTATTTCGTCTGCCAGTGGTACTTCTCTAGATAGTCGAGATGTAATGCCGTATAAAAAGCATCCGTGCGCCAGTTATCCAGCCCCAGGAGGGCGCCAATCCCGATTTTTCTAAAACCTGCCTCCGCAGCTCTATCTGGGGTCTCAAGACGAAAGCGATAGTTAGCCTTTAGCCCTTTGGGGTGGAAGCGAGGATAGCTTGCCTCGTTGTATGTCTCTTGGTATACACATACATAGTGAGCTCCAGCCTCGACAAGGATTTTGTAATCCTCGACAGACATAGGTTGCACCTCGATAGATATTTGAGCAAACAGAGGGCGTATCAGCTCGATCACTTGGCGATAGTACTCTACGCCAGCATGTTTAGGCGACTCTCCAGCGACGAGGAGGATATGAGCGAAGCCCATATCAGCAATAGCTTGAGCCTCTGCTTTTACCTCTTCAAGTGTTAGGATCTTGCGAATAATCTTATTCTCATGATTGAATCCACAGTACACACAGTGGTTATGACAATAGTTAGAAAGATAAAGAGGCTCGTACATACGTATCGTTCGCCCGAATCTCTCTATACTGAGTTGCTGAGCCTTGGTCGCCATAGCGTCCAGATAAGCATCTCCAGCAGGAGAAATAAGAGCTTTGAAGTCTCGTAGTGTAGGTCTACTAGTTGTGATAGCGTGCTCTACGTCTTGAGCAGTAAAGGTATTGAACTCAGCACACTCCTGCTCCCAGTTGTACTGTAGCTTATAGTCGTAAAATGTCATTAGTCAAAGAAGCCTTGAAGAGGAGAAGTAGCGGTTGCGGTCATATCTGTCACAGGTTGATGGAGTCCCATCTCGTAAGCTGCTCGACCAGCCTCGACAGCCTTCCTGAAAGCCTCAGCCATAGCAATAGGATCCGAGGCTGTAGATATAGCAGTATTGACTAGGACAGCGTCTGCTCCCAGCTCCATAGCTTCAGTGGCATGGGAAGGTCGACCGATACCAGCGTCAACAACTACGGGGACGGTACTCTCGGCAATAATAATACGTAGCATGTCTCTTGTCGTTAGTCCCATATTACTCCCGATAGGAGCTCCGAGGGGCATGACGCAAGGAGCCCCGACTTCCTCTAGACGTTTGCATAGTACAGGATCAGCTTGTATGTAAGGCATGACAATGAAGCCCTCCTTGACCAGATGCTCTGTGGCATATAGGGTCTCCATAGGATCGGGAAGGAGATACTTAGGATCGGGGTGTATCTCTAACTTGATCCAGTTGGTTTGTAATGCTTCGCGAGCTAACTGAGCTGCATAAATTGCTTCTTGAGCTGTCCGGGCTCCAGATGTATTTGGTAAGATAATGACGTTTGGACGCGATATGCTCTCAATTAGGGTGTCATGGAGTCCTGCAGAGGCCTCTACTCGACGAAGAGCAACGGTGATAAGCTCACTTTTAGAGGTCTCGAGAGCCTCTGACATGAGTTGATTGTTGGCAAATTTGCCTGTTCCAATGAAGAGGCGCGAGGTGAATTCGTGATCTCCAATTTTCAATGACTTGAGCTGCATTTGTATAGTAATTAGAATGTATGTTGTTTGGTCGAATGGGGCAGTGCCTTAAGGATTTGCTTTACGGTTGTGGCTATCTCTGGAGAGTCCTCTATGGCTCCACTCATAGCGATGCCAGAAATAAGGCAATCTTCGAATAACTCTCTGGCGTCTTTGGGTAATATCCCCCCAATTGCTACAAGAAGAGGCTTGTGACTCCGCTTTAATGATCTTACTCGTGAGTTGATCTGAGTAATCCCCTCGGGGCCCAATATTGGAGCTAGGAGTGTTTTAGTTTTAGTTTTCCTATAGGGTCCCACGCCAATGTAGTCAACATCAGCTGCTAATGCTCTAGGTAGGTCGGCAAGACTATTGACGGTGTATCCGATAATGTAGTTATCCCCTAGTACTCTTCGAGCTTCCTGCGGTGGACAATCCGACTTGCCTAAATGGACTCCATCAGCACCTACAGCAATCGTAGCCAAAATGTCATCGTCGATGATTAGACAGGCTCCAAAACGATTGGTTAGAGAGCGTAAGCATAAGCCTATCTCAATGCGTCTCTCGGTCGAAGAGTTTTTAAGACGTAATTGTACCCAGCGTCCCCCAGCTTCTAAATATTGAGATACCTTATTGTATAGGAGTGTCGACGAGGACTCGTTTGTTACATATTGTAGGGCGAAGTGTTGCTTGCAATGTGCCTGCCTCTTTCTCTGGGAGGTCTCTTTGAGCGAAAGAAGCTGTTGCCCTTGAATGTTGGGTTGCCCTGCAAATATCAATGAAAGATAGTGACAAGCTCGCTTCACAGCTCCCAAGATATTATATTCCATAGCCCAATAACAGGCGATGGCTGTAGAAAGCATGCACCCCGTTCCATGGATAGACTTGTCATAGCGATGAGAATATAATGGATAAATACCGTCTTTTGTGATCAGATAACTGACAACAATGTGTGGGGAAGAGGAGTCATGCCCGCCTTTTAGGAGGATAGATGCTCTCGTATTCTGTATGATGCGCTGTAACTCCCCGAGATCGGTTGTGCCGAAGAGGGCTAAGGCTTCCGGATGGTTCGGAGTTATGAGATCTACTTGAGTTAATATAGTTGACAATTCCTGACTCCTTTGCCAAAGATTAGGTTGAGTCTTTCCTGCTGCTGTCGGTTGCAAGATCGGATCCCAGATAATACGCTTGGCCCCTCCTAGAGTAGTGAGTAGAGAGAGTATCTGCAAGAGCTGCTGTAAGTCTTGTACCATACCAATTTTACTCACTGTAACGGGATGGTCTCCTAGGAGTGTTGCCAAAGACTCTTCTAACATTCTCAGAGGAGTTGGTGTCGCAGAAATAAAACGCTTGAGGCTCTGTACTGTTAGTGCAGAGATGACACTATAGCATTGTACGCTTAGGCTGTTTGCGATACGAGTGTCCACACTGATTCCAGCTCCTGATGTAGGATCATGTCCCGCTATGGAGAGAATTGCAGGGGCGTTGTACTGATCCAATTGGTCTAACTGTAGTTCTGGAGATTTCGACCAAATGTCTCCTAACACGGCAATGCCCGCATACCCAGCTTGTGTTACTTCTTCTTGCTTGTTGGGAGTAATACCCCCTAAAGCGTAAACGGGATAGGGTAGTTCTCTCAACTCCTGACGACAAGACCGTAAGGATGTATTGCCCTTATAGCCATGCTTGCTGATACTGTCAAAAAGCGGACTAAGCAAGGCATAGTTAGGTATCTGGGGGAGGCTTTCTAGCTCTCGGATACTATGAGCCCCTACTGCGACGGTCTGGTTAGGTGCCAATGTAATCTCCCTCCACTCGGAGACTCGACGGTAAGGAAGATAGATACCTCCTAGGTCATAGTGTTTCAGCAAGTCGTAGTGATCACAGAGTATTATTTGTCTATGATAGCGAGGTGCGATACGATCTAGTATTTGCTTGTACTCATTTTGTGAGGCTCCAGGTAGGCGTAGGTGTAGACGGTGTACTCCTGTGACTAGTGAAGACTCTATGATGGAGTCATTGAGGGCTCTCTCTAGTTGTTGTAAGTCGGGCGGAGTAATGATAATCATGGGAGGATATTTTGCTTAGTCAGTGCTTCTCTACGTGCTTCTGTAGCTGACGGCTCGCTCGCATTGAGCAGAAGTGCTCACCGCACATAGAGCAAAAGTGAGCCTCCTTGTGACCCTCTGCTGGGAGCGTTTCATCGTGATATTGTAGTGCGGTCTCACTATCTAGTGCTAGGTGAAACTGATCTTTCCAGCGGAACTCATACCGTGCTTTACTCATGGCATAGTCTCGAAAGTAAGCCCCCGGGTGCCCTTTAGCAAGATCTGCTGCGTGAGCCGCTAGCTTAAATGTCACGACGCCTTCCTTGACATCATCCTTATTGGGGAGCCCCAAGTGCTCCTTGCGTGTTACGTAGCAGAGCATGGCCGTCCCACGCCATGCGATCATTGCGCCACCGATAGCACTAGTTATATGATCGTATCCCGGGGCAATGTCTGAAACCAGCGGACCAAGGGTGTAGAAAGGTGCTTCATTGCACAGGTCCAGCTGTAAATCCATATTCTCTTTAATGAGTTGCATTGGGACGTGACCTGGACCCTCGATAAGAACTTGTACAGAGTGCTTGTCGGCGATACGCGATAGCTCGCCTAGAGTGCGCAGCTCTGCAAACTGCGCCTCGTCGTTGGCATCAGCAATAGATCCCGGACGTAACCCATCTCCAATGCTAATGCCCACATCATAGCGTGCACATATCTCGCAAATCTCCTCAAAGTGCTCATAGAGGAAGCTCTCACGTTTGTGTGTCGTACACCAGTTTGCCATAATGGCTCCCCCACGGGACACGATGCCTGTAAGGCGGTTTATTGTGAGTGGGATGAATTGCCATCGCAGCCCTGCATGAATTGTGAAATAGTCAACACCTTGCTCCGCCTGCTCGATCAGTGTATCACGATATAATTCCCAAGACAACTGTTCGGCCTTACCTCGCACCTTTTCGAGAGCTTGGTATAGGGGCACTGTGCCGACTGGTACGGGAGAGTTGCGGATTATCCACTCTCTGGTCTCATGGATATTGCGGCCAGTGGAGAGATCCATGATAGTATCTGCACCCCAGCGTATAGCCCAGACAGCCTTCTCGACCTCTTCTTGGATAGAGGATGTAATAGGGGAATTCCCAATATTGGCATTGATCTTAACGAGGAAGTTGCGACCGATAATCATCGGCTCACACTCGGGGTGGTTGATATTACAAGGTAATATAGCACGACCTGCCGCAATTTCATCTCGAACGAACTCGGGTGTGATCTTAAGGGGTATGTTTGCCCCAAAGCTCTCCCCAGCATGCTGGGGGTACTGCTCTATGATTTGATCTATGAGTTGGTTCTCACGGATGGAGACATACTCCATCTCTGGTGTTATGATGCCCTGGCGTGCATAGTATAGTTGTGTCACAGGATGTACCTTTGTCCCCACCAAAGGTTGATCATTTAGATGGGCAAAGCGTAGATAGTCTAGCGAGCTGTCTTGTCTCCGCTTGCGCCCATACTCTGAGCTTTGCTCTGGCAGTCTAATCGTATCGCCACGCTCTGCTATCCATTGCTGGCGGATCTTAGGAAGACCTTGGTGTGGATCGACTTGATAATCAGGATCTGTATAGGGACCAGAGGTATCATACACGATCACCGACCCATTGCTGTGTCGCACGCCATCCTCATCAATTGTGTCAGAGAGATCAATGCGTCTCATTGGGACACGCAAGTCTGGACGAGATCCAGTAGTATATATTTTTGTAGAGCCGGGGAGAGGTCCTTGGGAAATGTTTAGCTTGTCGGTTTGATCTTTTTGCTTCATAAAGTAAAGAGATTAAGTGGGTTGTAAAGGAGATTGGGAAGCATTGATGAGTATGAACCCTTCTATCCCCCCATGGCTGCCGTAATGATCGTGACTACATCCCCTTCTTTGAGCAGTTGACTACCCCAAGCATCCCGAGGTATGACGCGATGATTGATTGCTAGAGCGGTGTGATCTACGGAGCTAACAGCTAGTAAAGCCGCATCTAGGAGTGTTGTGCCAATAGGCATGTCGTGAGGAATTTTATTGATCGTTACACGCATAAGCCAAGCGATAAAAAAGAGCCATACATACCACCGTGATGGGATGTAAGACTCTTACGTGATGTCAAAAGTTTGGGTGTTGCAGTGACTGCTAGATAGTCGAGGATCGGACGAGCTGTGCTTGTCTTAGAGTCCCGAAGGTCTCTTTGCCTACGCCAGTATTATCTGGATCAGGTCGAGGGTCTTATCTCAGCCACTATGCTCCAGCATCGTGGCACCCCTAAGAGTCTGCAGCAAAGGTACCAAAAAGTTTTTATATAGGCTGCTGACTTTTGCTGTGAGTCCCTTTTAGAGGATCTTGCTTTGTGATCTATCTATTCCGTGACCATGATTTGTTTACTCCGTAACCACAAATCTGTTACTCCGTAATTGCCGTTTGGCTATACCGTAATTGTCGCTCGATTATCCCGTAAATATCTGCTTGCAATGCTCTAGTCATCGATGGATGATAAGCTCCTTTGAGTCGAATTGCGTACATTTGTAGCACCAGCTAGTGGAGCATTGTATAGACAGATGATCGACGAGCAGACGAAGCAACTTATCATAGATACAGCTCGCATTGAGGAGGTTGTGGCAGACTTTGTGCAATTGCGGCGTAAAGGCTCTAGTTATGTAGGGCTTTGCCCCTTTCATAAGGATCGGCATCCCTCCTTTATCGTCACACCATCCAAGAATATTTGTAAATGCTTCGCTTGTGGTGCGGGAGGAACTGCGGTCTCATTTGTCATGAAGATCCAGAACCTCTCTTTCATAGACGCTCTGCGTTACCTAGCTAAGAAGTATGGCATCCCGATCCCAGAGCGAGAGCTGACCGAGGAGGAGCAGAAACAGCAAACAGAGAGAGAGGCTCTCTATCTGGCTAATGAGGTAGCGGCTGGATTTTTTACAGAGCAGTTGCTGAGCAGTGAGGAGGGACTAGACATTGCGCTCCCTTACTTCACCCAAAGAGGAGTTAGGTCTGAAGCAATCAAGACTTTCGGCTTAGGTTACTCGCCGAGTGATCGTCGTGCACTGGTGGAGTATGTCGAGACTCACGGGTATGACCCAGAGAGTTTCGTGCGGACGGGATTGCTTTATCCTCCTACAGAGGGTCATGAGCGTGCCGATAGGTACCATGAGCGTGTGATCTTCCCTATACGCAATGTGGGTGGGCGTATTGTCGGGTTTGGCGGTCGTACGATGCGCAAGGGTGATAAACTAGCCAAGTACATTAACTCTCCAGAGAGTGCGATCTACGATAAGAGTAGAGAGTTGTATGGCTTGTATCAAGCGAAACAGGCTATAGCACGATTGGACCAAAGCATTATCGTTGAGGGCTATCTAGATGTCATAGCTATGCATCAGATCGGTATAGAAAATGTGGTGGCAACCTCTGGAACAGCCTTGACAGAAAGCCAAATACAGCTGCTGAGACGCTTTTCTCGCAATGTGTTGGTACTCTTTGACGGTGATGAGGCTGGCGTGAAAGCTGCGCTACGCTCTGTCGATATGCTTCTGGCAGAGGGTATGCAGATCAAGTTGCTTATCTTACCCGATGGTGAGGATCCAGACGAATTTGTTTCTAAGCGTAGTCGTAGTGAGGTGGAGGAGTACTTTGTCTCGCATGAGCAGGACTTTCTCTCATTCAAGGCCCAACTATATGCTCCTAGGATGTCTCGGGATCCACAACTCAAGACACAGCTTATGCACGATATGTTGCAAAGTATTGCTGCAATACCCGATAGCCTTGAGCGAGTTGTCTATGTACAGCAGATGTCTCAGCTATACGGGATCTCTGAGGGGCTACTCTTGGGGCAAATCAAACAGGAGCGGTTTAGTCGCGGGCGCATTTATCAGTATGCGGCTCAGGCAGCCTCAGAGGCTATAAAAGATCGTGACACTGTAGAAGCTCCCGAGGAGCTCTCTCCTCTGGATACACCTTTGAGTAATGTAGCTCTGGATCTAATACGGCTTGTGGTGCGCTACGGGGAGCGAATGTTAGAAATCAAGGTTGACGACCCCGAGAATGTCGGGGGGGCTGATCCTGCGGTGATACAGGTCTCTGTGGCAAACTTCGTATACCAAGAGCTACAACAAGACGATATTGTTATAGAGCATCCACTTTTGAGGCGTATACTTGCGGACTGCAATAAGATGCTTCTGGATCAACTCAGTGCAACTGGGGATAAACCTCTGCGCACATGCGGCTCTTACCTATGCAACTCTGAGGTCCCTCAGGTCTCTGCTCTCGCAATTGATCTCTACGCTACGCCTTATAAACTATCTCGAAAAGCTCGTGAAGAGCTACAAATGCCTGATGGGGAAGAGGAGGTGTGGCCGGATGATTGGATAATGGATATGACGTTCAAGACGATCTACACCTACAAATTGGATTACGTCGAGCAGCGCTGCAAACGAATATCCTTGCAGATCCAAGAGTTGCAAAAGAGCAATCCCAATGCCGACTTTACCCTCTATGACCCTTTGCTCCGAGAGATCTCTATGTGGCAAGAGGTACGCAAAGCATTAGCAGTGTGTAGCGGTCAGAGGGTTGTACTCCCCTAGTTATAGTCCCAAGAGGGAGTGATCTTTCCTTTTTATCTAAACAATATAGGAATCATGAAGTTTGACGAGATCTATGGATACACACCCTTGAAGCAACAATTGGTGCATATGACCAATTCGGGACAAATGCCCCATGCGGTGCTCTTAGAGATACAAGAGGGTTATCCTGGGCTCCACCTAGCTTGGGCCTGGGTACAGTATATCCATTGTCAGGCACGTACCGAGACAGACTCTTGCGGTGTATGCGCATCGTGCAAGAAGGTTGCTGCCATAGCTCATCCAGATGTTATCTATGTTTATCCTGTAGTCAAGGCTGCGCAAGACGAGATCCCTACGGAGCGATACTTTGATGAGTGGCGGAGCTTCTTAGGGCAATCTCCTTATATTACAGATCAAGATTGGCTAGAGGCTCTGGATGCGGGCAATAGTCAGCCCATGATCTATGTCAATGAGATCAATAGTTTGCTCTCGCGACTCTCTCTTACGACTGCTGAGGGTGGGTGGCGTACAATCATTATTTACCAACCCGAGCGGATGAACGAGCCTGCCGCCAACAAGCTACTCAAGTCTCTTGAAGAGCCCCCACCCCATACCCTTTTTATCTTGGTGTCTGCACATTCGGAGAGGCTCCTAGATACCATCTTGAGCCGTGTACAGCGCTTCGAACTTCCCCCGATGTCTGATGTGGAGATGACCGAAGCGTTGCAGCAGATCTTCTCACAGCTGACACCGGATGCTGTAGAGAAGCTCCTACCACTCGTAGATGGTAATCTCACAGAGGCGATAGCTCTCTTACAGAGCTCGACAATGCAGGGCAAGTTGCAGGAGTTTGCTACTCGTTGGTACAAGGCGACGTTGAGTGCAGACGTCGTAGAGCTCAAAGCCCTTAGCGAGGAGATAGACAAAACAGGGCGAGAGGGGACCGTAGCACTACTCAAGTTGCTGCTCCACAACATAGGTCTGCAATGGCGTCGTACTCTAGCTGGAGAGACTGCTGCCGGGGAGCTTCGCGTCAATAACAAGATAATGGGCGGGAGCTATCGTTTGGTCGAGGAGGCTATACGAGAGGTACGGGGGAATGTACTGACAAAGATGGTGCTTTTTGACACCTTTCTCAAGATATTGCAAATAGTCCGTAGCTAAGAGCTCTCGGGACTATAAGAGATCCCTAACGGTGTCATCCGTCAGGGGGTTCGGAATGCTGGAGCGAGGATTCCCGAAATCTCAAATGACTACTCCAGAAGGGGGGAGTAACTATTCCGGAATAATTTGGGAGACGATCGGGAAGAGCTGCTTTGAGATCGTCTCAGAGGTGATTACAGAACCAAGGAAATGTAAGCCGAGCACTACCGGAAATGCGTATAAACATCTCAGTCGTCTATGCCCTTCTCTTGGCACTGCTCAAAAGTAGACTTCGGGAGCTTATACACTTTTCTTACAGATTGCTGAGACATATTGCTCCTTCTCGGCAATAGGGGATTAGTGTTATCGAGCTACGATGATTCGGTGAGGCTCTCCATCAATCAATAGTAGATAAGTCCCCTCAGCAAGCGAGCTTGTAGGGATAGAGAGTGTTTCTTCCCCTCCACGTACTGACTGATAGACTAAAGCTCCGTCTAAGGTGTAGAGAACTACCGAGGATCCGGTCTGTAGCCCAGATAGATGGATATAATCTTTTGCAGGGATTGGACTGATGCTATACGAATCGTTCGTCTCCGTTGTTGCAATGTTATCCCCAATACCTCTAGGCTCGATAATGATAAAGAAGACTTTCTTCTCTATCCAGCACTTTAGCGATAGTTCTTTAGTCGTCGTGATGAGAGCTCTAGATCCGTCCTCTAGTGAAAAAGGACGGAGGGGCTCCTCAAAGCCATTCGTCTTGAGCCATAGAGCAAAGTCTGTTGAGGTCTTAGCCTCTGCGAGAGAGCCTACACAGTTTATCTGCCCCGTAATGTAAGGCCTCCCACCATCCTGGGGATTATGGTAGTAGTTAACTCGATAAAAGTTCGTCTTGGCGAGATTGTCTTGAGGGGTTACATATAGGTGCGCATAGGCATCCCATCGTGTGGACTCGAAGGTGCGCAAGCCGAGAGAGCCTTCATACTCCTTGATTTGGTTTGTATCTACGCTCCCCGTGAGTAGGGAGAGATCGGGAAAGTCCCGTGCATCTGATAGCGTAGAGTGGGCGATCTCTATCGGCTCTGCCTGTGGGATGACCGTGATGCTTACTTGTTGTCTAACATCGGAGTCACTGATCTGGAAGGTTATCACAGCCTCGCCAGCGTCAAGACCCTTTAGAGTTTTAGTCATCGAGTTGTAATTTACTACCATCGGATCACTGGAGGTCACGGTGTATTTAGTGGCATATATTTGAGGCGTTATGTCGACATGATAGTCCTTACCCAGGACTAGCTCACTACCCTCCTTGATACGGAAGGAGCTTGGAGTCACTGTAATGGTTGGCTTTTGGGGAGTATTGTTGCCCTTCTTATCTCTAAATAAGCGCACATTGCAGAGATTAGACTTATCGGGATACTGACTAGTCGATATACCGCTATAGTATATTGTCGTGTAGTGCGCCTTGTCCGTAGCCCAGTAAAAGGCCCCGGACGCATAGTTATATAGTTTCCCCCCTACCTTAATGCCGAGAGCCGGTATGATGCACTCCTCGATTTGATTTTGTCTATCCTGCCACCACCCCTCATTGGTTAGGTCAGAGACACCACCCGTGAAGTCATCCCCTAGATAGCATACCGACACCTTAATGTAAGCATCTAGAGGAGGCGTTTGCTCGGATTCTGTCATCTCTACACGCTCATACCTATAAGCGCAGCGATATTTATTGTCCGTAGCTGCGGGATATGCCTCGTCATACGACTCCGAAGTCTTGCAAAGGCGCAAAGCATAGCTAAGCCCGTTGCCGGTATTATAGTAATCATTAGCAAAGCTGTATCTTACGTCTCCGAAGCTGATCGACTCGATGATCCCTTGGAGTAAGCCCTCTTTGGTGAAGTTGACACCGTCTTCGTAGTAAGATGAGAGTAATCCGGTCCACTCAGCAGTAGAGGGTAGGTGATAATCTACGCCATCGATGGTGTAATGCGCGAACTGTTTGTTAGCATCTGCATGGGAAAAGTAGCCACTCTGCGATGTGTTTTTTCAGAGACAAACGAGTTGCCGCCCTCAGCAAGATTATACCGCGCCACGTAGTCTATTGGGAGATCTGGACGAGCTATGGGAGGATCCGCTTTTACAGACGTATTATGGGTATAGGTCTGAGCTGAGAGACTGACTATTGCAGTCAGAAGTAGTAATAAGATAAGAGTAGTCTTTTTCATGATTTATGGGTTTTTGCTAATGAATCTTATGGGAGGTCATCGCGACTCTCTGTCCCAAAAATACAAAACTCTCGTGAATGTACAGCGTACCGATCTTCAAGGTCATCGACATACACTCTCTGGGCTGCTTACGAATTTTCCTAGAACTATAGAGGATCAACTCGGGTATTATCATTTGGTTATTCCGGAGCCAGCAATTGATTATTCGGGGATTGTCAATCGAGGATTATGGAGTAAGTGATTGGGGATTCCGGGATAAATCTGACTACTCTGCGACACCTTAAGGGATGGAGCCATGAATACTGCCACAAGATCTTTGCGATAGAGGATTTGTTTCATTGGGAAATAAGGTGTAACTTTGTCGTATCATATCAGATAATCCTAATCTTATTATTCAAATGAAGACAAGTGAGATCATTGCCCAGCTAGAGGCAAAGCATCCAGGTGAGCCGGAGTTCATCCAGGCTGTTCGTGAGGTACTCCTTTCTATCGAGGATATCTACAACCAGCACCCAGAGTTTGAGCAAAACAAGATCGTCGAGCGTCTCGTTGAGCCCGACCGTATCTTTACGTTCCGTATACCCTGGGTCGATGACAAGGGTGAGGTACAGATCAATCTCGGTTACCGCGTACAGTTTAACAACGCTATAGGTCCGTACAAGGGTGGTACACGTTTCCACCATACGGTGAACCTATCTACCCTCAAGTTCCTCGGATTCGAGCAAACCTTCAAGAATGCGCTCTCTACACTTCCAATGGGAGGTGGCAAGGGCGGCTCTGACTTCTCTCCAAAGGGCAAGAGTGAGCGCGAGATCATGCGCTTCTGCCAGGCTTACGTAACAGAGCTGTATAAGTACATTGGGCCGGACATGGATATCCCCGCTGGTGACGTAGGTGTCGGCGGCCGTGAGGTGGGCTTTATGTATGGAATGTATAAGAAGCTCACACGAGAGTGCACAGGTACATTCACCGGTAAGGGGCAGGAGTTCGGAGGCTCTCGTCTCCGTCCAGAGTCTACTGGATATGGGGCAATTTATATGGTCAATGATATCTGCAAGCAGCACAATATTGACTTCAAGGGTAAGACGGTTGCTGTCTCAGGATTTGGAAATGTCGCATGGGGTGCTACGATGAAGGCAACCGAGCTAGGAGCTAAGGTTGTCTGCATCTCAGGTCCCGATGGATATATCTACGATGCAAACGGGATCAATACACAGGAGAAGTTTGACTATATGTGTGAGCTCCGTAATAGTGGTAACGATGTCGTAGAGCCATATGCTAAGAAGTTTGGGGCACAATTCTTCGCAGGTAAGAAGCCTTGGGAGCATAAGGTCGATATTGCACTCCCATGTGCCATCCAAAACGAGCTCAATGGCGATGACGCTAAAAAGCTAGTGGCTAATGGCGTTACTATAGTTGCTGAGGTCTCTAACATGGGCTGTACGGCAGAGGCTGCCGAGTTCTTCGTTGAGAAGCGTGTCATCTTCGCTCCAGGTAAGGCAGTTAACTGTGGAGGTGTCTCTTGCTCTTGCCTAGAGATGTCTCAAAACGCAGCCCACATCTACTGGTCAGAGGCTGAGGTTGACGAGCGTCTCCATCAGATTATGAAGGACATCCACACTCAGTGTGTAGAGTATGGTAAGGAGCCAGACGGCTATATCAACTATGTCAAGGGTGCTAATATTGCCGGCTTTATGAAGGTTGCTAAAGCAATGATCGGTCAAGGTGTTTGCTAAACACGGGTATATGGCGAGCAGCATAGCCTACTCTTAGAGTGACTATGCTGTAGCCTAAAATTTATATATTTCTCAAGGGGGGAGCTATACACTAGTACGTGCAATAGCTACCCCCTCCTTATTTATCTAGTGTGCCCTCATGCTTTACAGAGCACACTCTCTAGGTCTGGCAATTGCCTTCTTTGAGAGCGTCTACCAATCGATAGGTTTATAACCATAACGAGTTAAATATGCATTAGCCTTTGAGAAATGTCGGCAGCCGAAAAAGCCTCGGTGGGCTGACAATGGGCTAGGATGTGGAGCTTCGAGTACGAGATGTTTGTGTGGATCTATCAAAGCTCGCTTATGTCGAGCGTAGGAGCCCCATAGCATAAATACAAGATGCTCTCGCTGATTACTCAGTAGCGAGATGACTTGATCGGTAAAAGTCTCCCAGCCTCGCCCCTGATGTGATCCTGCTTTATGCGCTACAACGGTGAGGGTTGCGTTTAGCAAGAGGACACCTTGTGTACACCATGGAGTCAGATGTCCCCCAATAATCTGAGATGGATGCCCTAAGTCGGAGGCTATCTCAGTCAATATGTTGCGCAGGCTTGGGGGGACCTCTACGCCTTCCGGCACAGAAAATGCCAGTCCCTCTGCTTGTCCCTCTCCATGATAAGGGTCTTGACCTAAGATGACAACCCGCACCTGATCGAAGGGGCATAGGTCGAATGCGCAGAAAATCTTCCCCCCAGGGGGATAGATCTTCCTCTGCCGGTACTCAGAGCGAATAAATGTCGTCAAGCTCTCAAAGTAAAATTTCTCGAACTCCCCCTTTAGCACCCTCTGCCAGCTAGGCTCTATACGGACATCCATACATACACTACAAATATTATACTAGGACAATAAAGAGAGCGAATCCCCTCTAGCAACGACTATCTGACGCTATTGGAGAGGACTCGCTCATTTATATTTAGCTAGGGGTATAGCTAGTTGCCGAAGCGTCTTACCATAGCTTCTCGAAGCATCTCCCTAAACTTAGGGTGTGCTATACTGATGAGCGCCTCGGCACGCTCACGCGCCGTCTTACCTCGCAGACGCACCATGCCAAACTCCGTGACTACATAGTCTACATCGTTACGCCCCGTCGTAACGGCAGCACCCTCAGCAAGTGTTGGGACGATACGGCTGATCTCCCCTCCCTTGGCAGTCGAAGCGAATGCGAGTATACTGCGTCCTCCCTTAGAGCGTCTGGCTCCGCGCATGAAGTCTACTTGTCCTCCCGAGCCACTGAGCATGCCATAGCCGATGCTCTCTGCGTTGACCTGGCCTAAGAGATCTATCTCCAGGCACGAGTTTATAGAGACCATATTGTCAATATCGGCGACAACGTATGGATCATTTGTATAGCTTACAGGATATAGCTCCATGTCCTCATTGTGGTCGACGAAGTCATAAAGCTCCTTGGACCCCATGATAAATGCCGTAACCACTTTGTTTGGATTGCGAGTCTTACGCTTGCCCGTGATTACGCCTTCTCGCATCAAGTGCATGACACCGTCTGTAATCATTTCAGAGTGTATACCTAGATCCTTACGGTCTCTTAAATTACTCAAGACGGCATCGGGTATGGCACCGATGCCTAGTTGTAAAGTGTCACCGTCGTGTATCATTGATGCGCAGATCTCTCCAATCTTGCGCTCTACCTCGCCGGGGATAGCGGGTGGTACTTCAGGTACAGCACTGCTCACCTCGATGATGTGATCCAGGTCAGAAACATGGATTAGATTATCCCCACCGAGGAATGGAAGTTGATCATTAACCTCAGCAATGACCACACGAGCCGCTCTTGTCGCAGGCATTGTGTAGTCGCAAGATAGACTGAAAGAGCAGTATCCCTCCTCATTAGGAGGAGTAACCTGTACGATAGCTACGTCAACCGGGTAAAAGCCATCGGTAAAGAGCCCCGGCACCTCATGAAAGTGACACGGGAAGAAGTCTACAAGCCCTGCACGACAAGCCTTGCGAGCATTGCTCTCTAGGAAGTTGATCTTGAGGTTAAAGTGGTGAGCCATCTCTGGCGTAAACTGGTATCCAGCGCCATAATACAGGACATGAAAGAGGTTTCCCTTGGGAAGCATAGAGACATGCTCCATCATACACTTGAGGATGGTGTCGGGCGTGGTCGCTGCATGCCCTATGACGATGTTGCACCCCTCGCGGAGCGTACTCTGCAAGGCCTCTAAGGGGCTAGTCAAATGTGATTGATAATAGGACTTCCAGTCCTGGGGTTGTTGCATAGTTTATCGTGCTTGTTAAGTTATGTAATCTGCGTATGTACGTAATCTCTCACACTCTCCTATCGATGTGGAGAGTGAAACTCAGTTTGACAAAGTTACGGATTTCTATGATAGCGACTAGTCATTGAGGCTATTGTATCGTAGAGATCTGAGGTAATATCTCTGGGGTGCAAAATCATTGTCTCTTGGAGTAGGGGGCTCTTGCTGATTCCTATGACCTTGACTTACGCAGGGCATGTGTACAAGAAGCAGTCTTATGGGCTCAGTAGTTGTGAGGATTTGACACATTGTGCCGTAATGAGGTGCAATTTATCCCGGTATTCCCAATCGACTATTCGGGAATGACTGACTGACTATCCCGGAATAGGCAGATGGCTATTCCGGAGTTATTCCTGATTTTTTAAGTCAGACTTTTTACCGAGTGCAATAATCGTCTTTGGCAGAGTCATAAGGTGCTCTCAGTTTTTGATGTGTAGCTCTGAGACGATATAGAGAGAGTGGGCTTAGAGTTGGTGTATAGGTTATCTTTTGTGCTAGGAGTAAGGGAGATACAAATCCTTTTGAGGTGGAGATAAATACCCTAAGTCCGCCACCACATGGTTAGAGAGTTATCCTCAAACGGTCGAGAATGGTAAGGAAAAATAACGAAAATGATAAGAGTGGAGGTGGAAGTGTTTGTACCTTTGCAGTATAAGAGAGGGGTCTTTAGCTACGGTAAGGTCTGGAGGACTTATAGAGATGAGAAGAGAAATACAGAAATCTAGAGATCTGACGGTAGGTCTCCCCGGGCTAATGCTTGCTACACTCTTGGCCGTGACGTGCATGAGTTTTGCATGGTGTGTGACTACGGGGCACGAGTCTCTGTCTTACAGCAGACACAAATGAGGGATGTTTAGTCTCCGGGGTAGGTGTATTTATACCATGTGGCGTGTATATCTCTGGTTTATGAATGGGGTAAGCTATCCGCAGTATATGACAGATCAAGGGTTTGATGTTCGCACATTGTTTGGGTATGTCGATTGGTTCAAATTGCTTTGCAGTAAAGGAGGAATCCAAAATGCTTTGGGCTCTTTCGGGATTTTATAGAGTAGATGTATGAAAAAACTTGTATTACTCGCCATCATGTTGCTGATGGTGTCAAACATTTCAGCATCATCCTTCAGCTTTACGTCTGATTATCCTCCTGAAAATTTTCAGGACTCGATAATTAAACCTAAACTACTGAGCGATACGATAACGATCCCCTATGTCTACAAGGTCAATAAGTATCATATCGTGCCTCCATATGGTAAGGTCGATACCTTGGGAGAGGCTATTAATTATATCCTAGCCACTCCACACCTAAAGCTTACGAGTGTGCAGATTTTTGGTAGCGCGTCGCCTGAAGGTCCGTGGTTATGGAATGTCTTCTTGGGGGAAAGTAGAGCAAAGGCTCTTGTCAACTATCTGACTGAGCATACAGCCATAGACCCGCAGATGATAAAATACGAGGGGCTTGCCGAGGAGTGGAGAGGGATGGTCGACTCTCTCGAAACCCATCCAAGCTTCCCGTATAGAGATTCTATCCTCTCGATTGTCTCGAATGAACCTAACAAGGAGCAGAGGAAGGTGCTAATTAAGAAGATAGAGAACGGCAAGATCTGGTCCAGACTCATTCGTGAAATCTTCCCTCCATTGAGAAATGCGAGGGTGAAGATCGACTATTATACCCTTTTGCCTCCCATCCCAATTGGGCAAATCCGTTTGGCAAACGTAGATAGAACTCCGATCTTTGCAGATCTACCTCAGATACCCGTCGAGCCATTTGAGTATATGCGTTTCTACGCCGTGAAGACGAATGTCGCATTTCTGGCAGCTGCGTGCGCAAATATAGGATTCGAAGCAGAGCTTTGGCCTAAGTGGTCGCTGGACTTACCGTTTTGGTATTCACCATATGACATAAAGAAGCCTACCAGAAAGATTAGATTGCTGGGTATACAGCCCGAACTGAGGTATTGGACTGGCGAAAGGGCGGGAGACGGAGCCTACGTGGGTCTGCATGGACACGTCTTTGGATTTAATGTTGCTCTGGATGACCAGACGAGATATCAAGATCCTAATAGAGCTCTCTGGGGAGTAGGACTTGGAGCAGGCTATGCGTGGAGTTTTGGCAAAGGCAAGCACTTTTACCTAGACTGCGGACTAGGCGTCGGTTATGCAAACATCATATATGACAAGTACCGTAACTGGTCTGGAGGTCCAGACGTCAGTCCGCGCTATGAGTCTCATCTGAAAAAGGATTATTGGGGCTTGACCCGATTTAATATCTCTATTGGATATAAATGGTATAAGCCGAGGAATCGTAGGTAATATGACGCTAGGTAGGACTATAAATATCTTAAAGGTGCTGGGGGTAGCACCCTTGCTCGCATCCCTGTTTGTCTCATGTGATGCGACGATTCATGAATATCCAAAATCACTGAAAGCGGAAATTGTCATCAAAGCAGACATTGATCATACAGGACCTTATGACTATAAGGAGATAGACTTTGATGATGAGGGCAAGTATACTGTCAAAGAGTTGCCGAGTCGCCCCTCTGAGGTTTTCAATCCTGATAAGGGGTGGAGGCTTAGAGTCACTTATGAGATAAGGAAACGTACTCAAGACGGGCATACGGGTGACCTTGTCGAGAGAAGAATCAAGTATACGGAAAAGTTTGGAGACGAAACCATCGATACGATACATACCGTTTTGAATGATGGTAATTACATCGTTGCTGTCTTTGCCGACTATCTCTCTTCCAATCCTGAGCAGGCTTACAATACAGATTTGATTAGTCAAATCAAATCTAACTACAAGACTATTTTTTCGAACAACTATATCAAGAGTTGCGGTGCCGGGAGGACACCTTTTAGTATAGACTTTAATCTTTCTGAAGATGGATTCCCCAATCAAGATCCCGGTCGTGGAGCTAAGCCGGGCACACTCGAATCCAGACAGGTGAAGGTCGATGTTAGTCATCCTGTTACCCGGATCAAGATCGTCGCGACTGACTATGATATTTTCTCCAAATCTGTGGCTGGGGAGGTAAAAATACAAACAGTACTTGCGTATAAGCAGTTTGTAGCTATTGGGTTCAATGCGTTTTCAGATATGCCTAACGACTTTTCTAAAGGATATATCACAAGATCTCAGCCTCTACGGGTCGCGCCAGCACTGAACACAAGGCGAGGGGGAGAAGAAAAGGAGAAGACTATTTTCATGGATTATCTCTTCTCCAATCCGGCTGGTGAGGATAGTGTGATGATAGACTTTGACATTGTAGACTCTAATGGTAAGACGGTCAACCGGATTAGAAATGTGAGTGTCCCCCTAAAGCGTAATCACGAGACTATATTAAAGGGTATGTTCCTAACGAAAGAATATAAGGGTGGGGACAACGGAGTGTCTATCGATGAGGGATTCGATGGGGAGTACATCGTGAACGTTGGTGACTAGCATAGGTCATAATCAACTAATGGGATAGGAGCGAAGGTGTAAATCGAAATACTAATTGATTGGAAGAGGAGTGTATGATGAAGTTTTTTAAATCTACCCTTATCGGACTTTTATTGATTGGGCTGAGCTCATGTCAGAGGGATGCTATCGAGAGTGCAATCTCCGGCAGTGAGGATGCCGTTTACCGAGTAACGGTTGGCGTGGAAGACTTGGTCGGTGTCCCCTTTAAAAATGCATATATCCCGTCGAGAACGAGTGCGAAGGGTGCTATCACTAACGTTGATTTTGTCGACTATGACCTGAGGTATATTATCTCTGTTTATGATAAGACTGGGACGAAAGTGATTGTCGAGCCTCTCGTTAAGACGGTAGACTCTTACGAGCCTGTTACATTTAGTTTTAAGCTCAGACCTAATAGGGACTATAAGTTTGTCGTATGGGCTGACTTTGTAAAGCCAGGAGAGAAAGAAGACTTACACTATGACACGTCTGACTTGACAAATATCACTTGTAAGGATCCGGATAATGCGCAAATCAATGATGAGAGTCGTGACGCTTATACTATCTCAAAGGATGAGACCCTCGGAGAGGATAATAAGAGCATCAATCTCATCTTGAGGAGGCCGTTCGCTAAGCTTCGCATCGTTACGACAGACTGGGATACTACTAATGGGATAGACAATGTAAGCCCTGACAGCTTTAGAATTACCTACTATGGCTCTAAGAGGTTTAACAACTACAATGCCATTACAGAGGAATCTAATAGCGAGATGTTGCCGGACCTAGATCATGCAACCACAGTTTATACGGGGGATATCGCCTTCTCTAAAGAGATGAAATACTATGATCTAGGTTATGATGCAACCCCTACCAATAGGACTCTTGTCGTAGATTACCTCATGACTGATAAGGCGGAGCAAACGCCCATCCACTTGAGGTTTGAGTCTCTAAGCAAGGAGTTCACGTCTCCGCAAGGTCCGATGCAGCTGAGCGTTTATGATTTCGATATAAATGTGCCCTTACAGCGCAACTATCTTACCACATTGCTGGGTAATCTGCTTACTGTACACGCCGCGGTGAGTCTATCTATTGACAGGGATTTCTACGATCCTGAATGCTTTGTACACGCAAATAACTAACTAATTAAATAACATATGAAGATGAAACTACTCAAACTAGGACTGGCTACATTGATAGCCTTGGGATTATTCTCATCTTGCCAGCAAGAGAAGTTTAATGATGATATGCCAGGCGAGGGCAATGGCATATATGAGCTGAGACTTGGGCTGGAAGATTTGGCTGGTGTAAACTTAAAGAATGCATTCCTTCCAGAAAGGACGAGTGCGAAGGGCGGTATTACCAATGTGGATCTTACTCAGTATGATCTAAGGTATATCATCACCGTAATGAGTGCAGACGGTACTCGGGTCATCATACCTAAGATTACGAAGGTGCTTGATACCTATCAGCCAATCTCGATGAACCTCCGCCTTAATCCAAACAGGACTTACAAGTTTGTCGTGTGGGCTGACTTCGTTAAGCAGGGTGAGACGGAAGATCTGCACTATAATACGGCTGACTTGACAAACATCACCTGCAAGGATGCTCCCACAGCACAGATCAACGACGAGAGTCGTGACGCCTTCACCATCTCTGAGGACGTTAGCCTTGGAAATGATAACAAGGTGATCAACCTCGTGCTGAGGAGGCCATTTGCTAAGATCAGAGTCGTCACGACCGATTGGAATGCTGGTGGTATTCACAACGATATGCCTGACAACTTTAAGGTAACTTATTACGGTGCTAAGAGATTCA
This sequence comes from uncultured Porphyromonas sp., assembly GCA_963543315.1. Taxonomy (GTDB): domain Bacteria; phylum Bacteroidota; class Bacteroidia; order Bacteroidales; family Porphyromonadaceae; genus Porphyromonas. The sequence goes on along the minus strand of CAUUAW010000005.1, from coordinate 3,061 downwards.
ATAACTACAATGCTGTCTCTAAGGAGTCTGCCTTTGAGACTCTTGGTGATCTAGCTTCGAATCCACAGGTTTACACCGGGAGCATTGCGATTGACAAGGATGTTAAGTACTACGATCTAGGTTATGATGCTACTCCTGCTAATAGGACACTTGTGGTGGACTATCTGATGACCGATAAGACGGAGCAGACGCCTATCCACTTCAAGTTCGAAGCACTTGATGGTACGAACCTCATCACCTCTTATGACTTCAAGACCAACGTCCCCATCCAGCGCAATTACCTTACGACGCTCCTGGGCAATATGCTGACACGTAATATCGAGGTCAATATCTCCATCGACGAGCACTTCATCGATGAGTACAACGATATGAAGGGTTGGTTCGTCCCATTGGGCTACGCTCCCGTCAAGCCTAATACACATATGGAGGACGGCGTTAAGACTGTCTATGAGATTAGGACACCAGAGGAGTTGATGTATATCGCTGAGCATCCGGAGATCGAAAATGAGAATGCTATCTTCAGACTCTATGCCGATATCGATATGGAGGGTGTCGAGTGGATGCCAATCGGTAAACGCGATGGTGGCTTCGGAGGTCCTCAGGGGACGTTCGATGGGCAAGGTCATACGATGAGAAACTTCAACATCAACAAGTGGCTATGGGAATCTGGGTCTTGGATTACTAAGTATAATCAGGTGGGTGTCTTCGGCGTTTGGTACGGTGATATCAAGGATGTGGTCATCGAGAATGTCACCATCAACGGTATGGACGGTACTCCTGAGCACCCGCAGACCAGCACATGGTTCACTGGTGGCGTTGTAGGTTACTTCACGGGCAATATGACCAATGTCACTGTCAAGCATGTCTTCATCAAGTCATTGGCGTCATTTTCGAGACAAAACATTGGTGGTCTCATTGGCTACACTCAGGGTGGTCCTTTTGTCATCAAGGATTGCTACGCCGAGGACATCCACGTGCGTGGTAGCCAGCAGGGTGGGCTTATCGGCTCATGCCAGGGCAAGTATACCATCGAGGATTGTACAGTAGACTACATCCACTTAAGGACAAATTACTCCGGTCAGAAAGACCTAGGTGTCTTCATCGGTGACGTTGTAGAGGGTGACGATAAGGTTATCAAACACTGCACGGTAAGAGATCACTACGAGGTGGTCGACGATAAGACGGGCTTACCCTCTAAGTATGAGCCGCTCAATAAGTATGTAGGCTCTTGCCGAAAGAATGCTGATAAGATTCAGATCATCGAGTAATGCTCGGAGAGCTTGATCGATAGCTGGAGAGCTTAGATCACTCTTTATATTTACCCCCCAGGGGCAGTAGGGAGATTCCTTGCTGCCCCTGGGTTTGTTTATGCCTTAGGATTAGGGCTATAGCTGGTAGGGTACGCCCTCTGAGCTAATTAACTCTATGGTTGTGAAAGCGAAACCGATAGTCTATACGTAGTAAAAGGAATAGCCCTTAGGAATTAAACATATTGCTCTACGGACTAAATAATATTACCTTTTTAGATAGGCTCTGTAGGCTGTCGAAACAAAAGGTATACCGTTTAGGGCACCCTCCCAAAACCGTTTACTGGAGCGGGGTTTTGGTAGGCGATTTTCATTGCGTTTATAACTGGTGGCGAGGGTGATTCCTTGCCGTTGTCAGAGAGTACCCCCGGCGGTATCTAATCTGTTTGTTGCTTACCCTCCCCCCACCATTGATAGTGGGGGGAGGGAGATTGCTGTTATCTTATCGCGTTATACCTACGAGGATAAAAGTCCGCTTATGGGCGGACGGGCCGAACTGGGAGCCCTTCTTCACGGTCTGCAGAGGAGATTTGATGATCCCAGCGAGTCGCATCGAAGATTGTACCGAAAATATTCATTATTTGGTTGTAGTCGGGGGAAAAGTAGAGTTGATTTGCCCACAGCTTCACGGACATTACGTCATACATGAGGGACCTGCGGCGCCTCAATCCGGCGGCAGGCAAGAAGATGGAGTTGCCGTTTGGACCTTTAACCTCATAGCCATTTATGCCGTCCAGAGTGGTCCAGAACCAGGTACATTTATCGATCAGCTCCTGAAAATCTGCCATAGTCGGTATGTGCCAGGGGTTGCCGAGTTTCTGGGTGGCGACATCATCTTCCGGATCGAGGACGATCTTGCCGTCAGTTTCGTTGTACTTCTCCATACCTATGTCGTTACTCCACTTGTAGGTATCGCTCGAGTAAGTCCTCTTAGTATCTATCTCACCCCAAGCATAGTAGTTGCCAGACTTAGAGGGAGAGGATGCTCCGAGGTTACATTTTGCCCATTTTAGTCCGCTGGGTAGACCGAGGTCTACAGACTCCATCGTAGAGACAGCGCCTCCACCACCACCGTTTTTGATTTTCTCCTTCAGCTCCTCGAGCTTCTGTATGATGTCTGAGAGGGCTACAGCAGCGTCGGCCTTACCTTTGTTTACGGAAGCCACAAGGGCGTTGATGGCGACTGTTGTGTTGCTGATGGCTTCAACGATGTTGCTCTGCCCCACACCGAGGTATTGGATCTCTGCTTTCAGAGTCTTGAGGGCAGCAACTACAGCGTCGAACTTGTCGCTGTAGTTCGGTATCGCCTTAATGGCAGCTTCGATGGCAGAGAGCTTGTCTCCGTAGTCGGGCAGGTTTTCAATAGCCGTCTTGATAGCTGCAAGCTGTGAGCTGTAGTCGGGCAAAGCCTTAATGGCAGCCTCCAAGAGGGCGAGCTTACCCTCGAGCGAGAGCGTTTGCGCCTTGATAGCAGCCTCTATGAGAGCTAGCTTGGTCTCAATCGCGGTGCTCATACTGTTGATAGCTTTCATTACCGCTTCGAGCTTCTGCTCCATACTGCCTTGCAGACTTTCTATCGCAGCGATGAGCTTGCCTGCCATCTCCTCTTGCTTGATGGTTTGATTTTTAATAGCGGTCTCTAATAGAGCGAGCTTACCCTCGAGCGAGAGGGTCTGCGCCTTGATAGCAGCCTCTATGAGAGCTAGCTTGGTCTCAATCGCGGTGCTCATACTGTTGATAGCTTTCATTACCGC